>JAJRQF010000133.1 GCA_024280375.1 Alphaproteobacteria bacterium
GTGCCAATGTGGAAATCGAGGAAGAGGTCGGTTCTGAAAATATCTACATATTCGGCATGACGGCTGGAGAAGTTGAACATACACGAACATCTGACCGTTATTTCGCCAGCGAGTTTTATCAAAATGATCCGGATCTTGCAGCCGTTATAGATGCGCTTTCTTCCGGTGTTTTATGCCCGGATGAACCCGGCGTATTTGAGCCGATTGCCAATTCGCTAATGGTCGAGGGCGACTATTTCCGCGTGCTTGGCGATTTCCGCGCTTACTTGGAAATCCAGGAAGTTATCGGCAAAGATTTTACCGACAAGGATCTGTGGATTTCCAAGGTCCTGCAAAATATTTCCCATATGGGCAAGTTTTCCAGTGACCGAACCATTAGCGAGTATGCAGCCGACATCTGGAAACTTGAGAAGTTTATTTAGGCAGCACCAGACTGCCAAGTTTAACTAAATTGAAAATTGATCAACCAACCTGAAGGATTAAAACAATGATCATTAATACGACTAATCGCGATGACCTGAGTGTTCTTGAAGTTATGAACAACAGGATTGATTCATCATCTGCCGTTGAGTTTAAGGACCATATGAAAGGAATTATCGATAGCGGTAATCACCAATTGGTGCTGGATCTTGGCCGGGTCGATTTCATCGATAGTAGTGGCATTGGCGCCATTGTCGGGGTGCTTAAATATCTCGGCCAAAAGGGTACGCTCGCCATTGTTGGCATGTCGCAGACTGTCGACCGGGTATTCCGCCTGACCCGCATGGACCGGGTGTTTAGCATCTACCCAACCGTGGAAGATGCCGTTTCAGCCAGATAAATCAACCCCTTAAACATCCTCCCAAGGAGTAAGCCCCATGAAAGCAATGGTTCTTTGTGCGGGGAAAGGTACACGGGTTCAACCGATTACCTTTTCTACCCCGAAACCGATGATCAATATTATCAACCGACCGATTTTGAGTTTCATTCTCGAACATCTCAAGAATGAAGGGGTCGATGAGGTTGTTATCAATACCAGTTATCTATCGGATCATATTGAATCCTACTTTGGTGATGGCACCGACCATGGAATGAAAATTTCATACTCATTTGAGGGACAACTGGTTGACGGCGCGCTGCAAGGCATCGCCGTCGGCTCGGCCGGTGGAATGAAACGCATTCAGGACCGGTCTGATTTTTTTGATGATACTTTTGTCGTTTTGTGCGGTGATGCAATCATCGATCTCGATATTCGTGCATTGGTAAAATTTCATAAGGAGCGTGGTGCTGTGGCAACGGTAGCGTCACTTAACGTACCGCGCGAAGAGGTCGATAAATATGGAATAATTGTTGCGGATGACAATGGGGCGATTACGTCGTTTCAGGAAAAGCCGGCTCCACATTTGGCCCAATCTACCCTGGCCAATACCGGTATTTATGTATTTGAGCCGGAGATTTTTGACCACATTCCATCATTTACAGAGTTTGATATTGGTTCCGAACTGTTTCCGATGCTGATTGAGCGCAAGGTGCCGTTCTTTGCCATGGAAAGCCAGTTTGACTGGATCGATGTCGGTAATATTGATGATTATATTACCTCAAGTTTCTCGGTTCTGGATGGCTCGTCTCCTTTGGTGGATATGCCTGGAACCGAAGTAAAGCCCGGCGTATTTGTTGGCAGTAATGTTTCTCTCAACGCGGCATTGCCGATGATTGAAGGGCCGGTATTCATCGGTGCCGGGGCAACAATCAAGACTGGGGCGGTTATCAAGGGGCCTGCGATCATCGGCGCTAATTCGGTGGTTGAAGCATCAAGTTATGTGGAGAAATCCATTACCAGCGCTTACACTCATATTCGTGAAAATGCCCATCTAATCGATAAAGTTATCTACGATGGCTGGCTAATTTCAAATGGGTTGCCATCGGTAAAACTTGAAGAGAGCGATCTTGCCGGTCAAGTGGGCGATATTCGCCAGCACCCAGACTGCATTTTCTCAGATCACAACATGCAATTGGAGGTGGTTGATGATGAACGTGGCCTTATGTCAGCCTGAAAATCTAACCAGCATTTTGGGGGAAGATGGTGTTAAATGGCATCTCTCACAAACGATAAGCGCCCGGCTCGCCAATATTGGGCCGGTTAGCGAAATATTTGAGAAGTTCTGCCTGTCGCGATCCAATGCTGATTCTGCCGTACCCATGCTTGGTCCGGATATGAATTTGGTTTTAAGCGAATTACTGACCAATATTGTCAAACATGCCTATTGCTCAGATGGCCTGAACAAAATTGAAATTCGTGCCCGGTTTCAGGGCCAGTTTCTGGAGGTGCTGATTGTTGATCAGGGCAGTGAACTTCCAGAACTTGTGCTTAAAAAAACGGAAATTGATTTCGATGGTGATGACCTGTTTGGCCTTCCTGAGGGTGGTTTTGGCTGGGGCATCGTGCATTCGATTATTGATGAAATTGAATATCAAAGAACTGGCGGCTGCAATCGGCTGCTTTTAAGAAAGAATGTATTTTTTAATTTGGGGGGATAGTTGAAATGCTCAATATTCTGTTTGTCAGTTCTGAATATTATCCATTTATCAAAACCGGCGGGCTGGGTGATGCGGTTGCATCACTTTACCGGGCGGTACAGATTTCAGGAGACAATGCGGCAATTTTATTGCCCGGCTATAAGGCGCTGACCGAGAATATTGTCGAGGTAATTGAAGACCACGCGATTTCTATTCCATTTTCTGTTGTGCTTCAGGCGCGATTGAAAAAAGTGCGCCTGCGCAATCACAGTTCTCTCGTCTGGGTGTTGGATTGTCATCAGTTTTTTCATCAGCCTGGCGGCATATACGAAGAAATTGAAGGTCGCGAGGGGCATTTAAATACCTTGCGCTTTGCCATGTTGTCATGGGCCGCATCGCAATTGGCTTGCGGGAATATCACCAACTGGTCTGCAGATATCGTTCATTGCCACGACTGGCATACGGCACTGGTGCCGCTTTTTATCAAAAACGAGGTGCAAGCGAAAGGATTATCTCGCGCACCTGCTACATTATTGACCATTCATAATCTGGCTTTTCAGGGGCATTGTCGCCGGGAATATTTGGCTATATTGGGGTTGAAGGATTTTACGCCTGATCATGTGCAAAGTGAAAATTCATTCAGTTTTCTGGAGCTTGGGATTAAACATGCCGACAGGGTATCAACTGTCAGCCCAACCTATGCCAAAGAGATATTGAGCGAAGAGCTTGGCTGCGGGTTGCATGAGGTGCTGGCTGCGCGCGCAGATGAAATACAAGGCATATTAAACGGTGTTGACTATAATATTTGGCATCCTCAAACAGACAAATACCTTGCGATAACCAACTATGAATTTGATGCGGGCGCGCGTTTGAAAATTAAAATGCTGTTGCAGCGGGAACTGGGGCTTAAACAAAGTGCCAATACCGCGATGCTGTCTTTCACCAACCGGCTCACCCACCAGAAAATGGCCGATGTTATTATCGATATAATCCCGGCTCTCATGCGCCAGAACGTACAAATAGTTTCTATGGGCGAGGGGCAGGATGAATATGTCGACGCATTCAGGAAGGCTGCAAAAGCTTACCCCGGACAATTTACCTATCTGGAAAAATTTGGTGAGCCTATGGAGCACCGCATTCATGCGGGTGCTGATATTTGCCTGTCGCCTTCAAGGTTTGAACCCTGCGGGCTTAATCCGCTCTATGCTATGTGCTATGGCAGCGTGCCGGTGGTGCGGGCAACCGGGGGCATATGCGATACGGTTTGCGATGCAAGTTTGAGCAATATCGAAAATGGAACTGCAAATGGTGTTGTTTTTAAAGATGCCAGCGAAGCCGACTTGCTTGGCTCAATTGAGCGCGCAATCAGGCTTTATGAGAAGCCGGATCAATGGGCGAAACTTCAAAAAAATGCGATGAATTCATCTTTTTTGTGGCAACGTGCTGCCAGTGAATATCGAAATATTTATACCGATATTGGATGTCAAAAACCGGTTGAGGAATGCGAAACGCCAAGAGAGCATGTTCCAGATATTCCTTTTGCGCCGCTGCTGAATGCGGTTGGTCAAAGCTGATTTAAGATGAATGAGCTTGTTCGGCATTTACCGGCAGATCTGCTGCCGAAGCGGGCTTTTGGCCCTAGAATTTGCGATGATGGTTACTGGGAATTTGCGCTGCACGCGGGCAATGCCCACTCCTTATCGCTGACATTTTCCAATGACGGACTGAATTGGGTAACCCGCACAATGGCGCGCCAAAGCGATGGGTTTTTTGTGCTACGGAGCAATGAAATTAGCCCGGGTGCGCGCTATTGGTATGTGATTGATGGGGTTGATGGATTTCCCGACCCCTGGTCGCGCTATCAGCCCGGTGGCCCGCATGAGGCATCTGAACTCGTTAATGATCAAGAATTTATCTGGCATGATCAGGATTGGAAAGGTCGTGCATGGAGTGAAGCGGTAATTTATGAATTGCATGTGGGAAGTTTTACGCCCCAAGGCACATTTTTAGCGGCCATCAGTAAATTGAAAAGCCTGAAAGAAATGGGCATTACCCTTGTGCAAATCATGCCTATCTGGACAGTGCCCGGCGGCCCAAGCTGGGGCTATGATGCCAATTATCTGTTTTCAGTCAATGCCGATTATGGCCACCCGGATGATTTTAAGCAGTTTGTCGATAAAGCCCATGCGTTAGGTATTCAGGTCATTTTGGATGTTGTCTATAACCATCTTGGGATTGAAGGGAATTACCTCTCTAAATTTGATGATCGATGGCTATTGCCGGATGAGGAAAACCAATGGGGAGCGAAACTCAATTTTGACCGTCCGGGCAATCATATTACCCGTGATATGGTTATCGCTAATGCGCTCTTCTGGTTGCGTGAATATCATCTGGATGGGTTGCGCATTGATGCACCGATTGAGATTGAGGATAGGTCCGACAAACATATTCTGATTGAGCTTGCCGAGGTTGTTCGGGATGAATTTTCAGATGATCGTCAAGTGCATTTGATTTTGGAAAATGATCACTATGCCGGGCGTATGGATATCAATCAACAGGTTCCATTGTTTGGCGCATCAATCAATATTAAAGGCAGCGAATGTCTGATCGAACTGTTTCAGAGCGATAAGTTTGATCTTGCCAGTGAAAAACTTGTGAACCTGCTGAACTGCATAAAGGGAGGCGTTGGATTTGAGTTTAATGGGGAATTTCCAGCCGGCATGCGGACCAGCGAATTTTTGCATAGCGACCGCCAAACATTGGGCCTGCAGAACCACGACCTAATTGGAAACAGCGCAGATCCGCAAAGGCTTTGGGATGGCTTGGACGAGAGACGACGAGAGCTGGCGCTTGCGATCATGTGCCTGACCCCATCGGCGCCTACATTCTTTATGGGCGATGAATTTGCCTGCAAGCAGGTTTTTCCATTTTTCTGTCACTTTAAAGATGTGGAAGAGGCCGCCGTGCTGGAAGGCAGGGTTGAGGACTTTGAGTTTTCCAACGACCGGCCGGATTACTGGTCGCCTTTTTCGCGACAAACATTTGAAGCGGCTGTGTTGCAATGGCCGGATGATGATTTGCTGGGGTTGGAGGAGAATTATCAGGCCATATCGAGGCTATTGACCCTTCGCCGCCGCTGGATCAGCCCTTTGTTGCAAAAAAGCGAAGTGGTTTCCTCAAATTATCAGTATGATGACAAGCGACATCGGGTTGTCTGGCAATTTTCCTCCGGGGTGAGATTGGGTTTTGAAATTTTTGCGATCTCATCGAAGGAGAGTTCGCGGGATACCAGGCCTATTTTGCAGCTTGAAAATGAGCATTGGCAGGCTCGATGGTGGATTGAATAATGATCAATTCGAGCCCGCATCTCGCACAATGTTTGCAGCAATCCTATACCGATAATGCGGGTAAACGACGTCGTGTCGGCAAGAGGTTTCGTGCAGCAATTGAAGCTGTTGATTATGAATGTGAAGCGAGGAAAATTTATTGCGAACCGGTTCAACTGGTTGAATTTGGCGCACAATTAATCACCACAAAATTTCTGATTGATATTGGCGAGTTTGTAATAATTGGGTTGACCTTATCTGGTGAAAATCAGAAATTGAGAACCAGCGTTTTCTACGATGACGCGGAGAATTGCATCAAAATTGAACTGGATCACGGCATTGATTTTGGCTATTTCACGCTGGAATTTGATTTATTCGATGGTGTGCAAAGAGAGCGGATCACGCAGTTGATCATTGTCGCGCCCTTGCGTGCTTGGGGTGGACAATTTTCCGATATCCGTAATGTACTGGCTGTTCAGCTTTATGCCCTGCGCTCCTCTTCCAATTGGGGGATCGGTGATTTTGGCGATTTGAAAAAACTGGCCGAAAAGGCTGGTAAGGCGGGTTATCAATTTATTGCACTTAACCCGATGCATATGACCCATTTCGATCAATTGGGCGAATGCAGTCCCTATTCCCCGGTCAGTCGATTGCTGCTCAATTGGCTTTATATCGATATTCCGGCACTTGAGATATATGACCGGGAAAAACTGATCAATAATTGGCCGTTTGAAGGTGAGTTTATTGCAACGCTCGCCCGGCTAAGGGATTGTGATCATGTGGATTACGAAAAGGTTGCGGCGATAAAATTTTGGGTACTAAGTTTATTGTCAGAGCACTTTTGGGAGGGTTTTGAGCAGGCTGATGCAAGCAATCCTGACTATCAGGTTTTTTCGAAATTTCTTTCAGAAAATCAAAGAACCATAGCGCGCCAGGTTAATGCTCATGGTGGTGGGGTAAATGCGCGCGACAGGAATTTACGTTTTCATTTGTTTACCCAATTTTGTTGTGCGGTGCAGCTTGAGCAATGTTTTGCCTTAGAAAATGCTGCCAAACCGATCTACGATCTGGCGATTGGGGTTAAGCCTGACAGTCTGGAAGTGCGGGCCTGTCCGCAAGATTATGTGGCTTCAATGTCGATTGGTGCCCCGCCAGATGCGTTTAATCAATTGGGGCAGTGCTGGAATATCGCGCCGTTTAATCCAATCACGTTAAGGGAAAAGCATTATCGACCTTTGGTTGAATTGCTGAGGGCCAATATGCCTTTTGGTGGCGGTATCAGGATTGATCACGTCATGTGGCTTGCGCGGCAATACTGGATGGCAGATGGAAGTACCGCGCTTGAGGGTGGCTATGTCAGGTTTCCGGTTGATGAAATATTGGCGATTTTGCGGCTCGAAAGCAGGCGACGCCACTGCATTATAATTGGCGAAGATCTTGGCACCGTGCCGCGGGGTTTTCGGGCCAAATTGACCGGCTCCGGAATTTATTTAATGGATGTTTTGCCATTTTCAATTTCCGATCCGGCGGATCTGGAGGCGATGTCCAATTACTCCCCCAGGGTAGCCGCATTTATTGGCACCCATGATATGCCGTTATTTGCCGCAATTTGGAGTGAACAGCATGCCAATATCCTGCACAAACTGAAATTATTTTCCGCGAATGAAATGCCGGAGATAGGGCGACTTATTCAGCGCCAAAAATGTGTCATTGCCGGACTGATTGGTGAAGAGCTGCCGATATGCGAGGCGGGGCAGGCGTTCCGGTTGCTTGGTCGTAAACTGAAAAAACGCAAACCAGAATTCTATTTTACCTTGCTGGATGACCTTCTTGGCGAGGTGATGCCGATCAATATTCCCGGCACCATCGATGAATATCCTAACTGGCGGCGCAAGCACTCCATATGGCTTGAAAACCTGCAGATCGAAATGGCCTGAAATCGATCTGCTTATGTCTTGCAACGTTAAATAGAAATTAACCATAATTCTAATATAAATTGCATAACGAAACTTAAACCCTTTTTAAGTGTGATCGCCGCCAGCTGGTATTTATCTGCATATAAGAGGGTGTTGATCTTTAGGTGATGCCCTTATGAAATTGTCTGGCCTGCTGACCATTATCGCACTAATTGGGCTACTATTTTCTACGCTGGTTGCTGAGGCAGACGAATATGGTCTGCCAGTTTGCAAGGTGATCGGCCGGGGGTTTTTTCTGTTGCCGGGCACCGATACCTGCATAAAATTCTCTGGAATTGTTCGTGGTCAGCTTGATTACAATATCGATACTAAAATCTACAAAGAGGAAAGCAAGTCCGTACTTTCGTTGGCGATTGGTTCTCAAACTGATTTTGGAAAACTTACTGGAAAGCTCTCATTTGAAGCGGCTGGAAACCCGGCTGCGAAGAAAATTTCGCCGAAGTTTTCGCAAGGGATCATTGGGCTTAACAGGTTCAAAATTGGATTTAGTGCCTCGAACTGGGTTCGCTATGAGTGGGGCGGCTTCAACATTAAATCAGGCCCATTCGCCTATCACAAGGCAGATATGCTGGCTTTCGAAGATACAATCATGGGCGTAAAACTACGTCTGGCGGCTGAATATCCAGAAAATACCACGCTGCAGCTGCCTTCGGTGATCGCCCATTTCTCCAAGCGCTGGAAAAGTGTCAGCCTGTTTGCATCTGGAGTATATAGTTTGGAGAAAAATTTGCAGGTAAGAGTGATGAAGACCGGAGTAGTTTTTCGAATAAACAAAATCAAAGAAGGGTTTAGGGTCAAGTTTCAAGCGACGTCGGGCATAGACGAGATTGGAAAATATATTGAGGGTGACCGCTGGGATTTTATTGCCGCTCTTAGTTTCCCTATTGCCAAAAAGTTGAAAGCCAACTTTACATTTGGCACCTCTGACATATTCAATCAAAAATATTCATTTGCCGGCAATCTGGTTTGGCGGCCAGTCGAAAAATTTAAAATCATTAGTGAACTTAGTTTTGTTCAAGGTGGCTCATTGGGGGGGCTTATACGGGTGCAGCGAACATTTTAGAAATACAACTTAAAGTTTTATTATGAAAATATGTGTATTCAGATTGTAACAACAACAACTCTGGATATTAACATGACTGCAGAAAAATCAAATCCCACATCCCGCATGGCTTGGCTGGATACTATCAGGGTTTTTGCCGGTATTGCAATTATTGGTGTTCATTCATCTGCAGACGCAATGGGTGGGCCATTCTCAAAATACGCAGTCGACGAGCGGATTTTTCCGGTGCTCTTTCGTTCGATTGTTTATATTGCTCGATCGGAATTGTTCATCATCATATCCTTATTTCTGCTCATCATGTCGCTTGACCGTAAGCCGCGTGATTATTTCACCGTGGTAAAATCACAAGTGCGACGTTTGTTGGTGCCGTTTGTGTTCTGGGTTGTGTTTTATGCGTTCTGGCGCCTGATAAAAGCAAGCTATTTTGGCTATAGCGATAATCTGATTAATGACATGCAATCGCTTACCACATGGCTTAGTTATTTTACACTTGGCAGCGTTCAATATCATATGCATTTCCTGCCAACCCTGTTCGGCGTGGCGATTATGTTTCCTCTCTACCGGTTGGCAGTAAATCGACCTGAGGTTGGTCTGGCCGTGTTGTTTTGTCTGGGTGCCAAACTCTCGATAGACCAGTTCTTGTGGGGCAATTTGGCCAAGGAACCCTATTTTGAATATCTGTTGCGGTTTGTAAAAATTCTGACCTATGCCGGATATGGCATGGTGGCTGCAAGTTTCTACGGAATTCTCAAGCGGGATTTCAATAAGGAACTGGGCAAACAGATTGGCATGGTTGCAATATTTGTCGGTGTTGTTTTGTTCGTAATCAAGCTTGTGCAGTCATACAAGGTTATCATGGCAGGCAAGTGGATATACGGATTTGCCCCCGGCTATTGGGCGGATTTCCTAATGCCAGTCGTGCTGTTCATTGCCATCATGTCTTTTCGCCATCTCAAGTGGCCAGCGGTTTTTTCAAAAATAGCACCATACAGTTTCGGCCTCTATTTGCTGCATCCGGCTATTCTCGATTTGCTTGAAATTGCTTTGTCGGGAAACAATTTTTCACCGACTGTACTTGTCCTGGTGAAGTTTTCCCTGGCGCTAACCGGCACGGCCACCGTGGTCTTTATTATCTCCAGAATCAAACTGCTCGCATGGTCAATCGGTGTTGGTGAACTGCCGTTTGCTCGTCCAGGCAAGCCAAGGCAAAAACAAGCCGCCGAGGTGCTGACCCCGCAAGATGCTTGAGTAACCTTACTCTCACAATGTAATAATCACCTCTAGTTATTGGAAACCAGATCATGAGTACGATTGGTAATAAAGTTGAGAAAAAACCTAAATGCTATTGGTGCATTGGCGTTATTTGCGGTTTGTTTGCGGCAGTTGGTACTGCAGTTGGCATGAACTTGATATCGAGTGAAACCAATATTGGGCCGGGTGAATTTATTGTTGCGGCCAATGCGCGTGAAGCCATTGAAAAGGCCCCGTCAACAAGAATTAGGGTTGGTAGCGCCAATGTTGGAAAGACAAAAACCAGCATTGCCGCCGCCCAATGTATTTCACCATCTGCCGCTATTTTAGCAAAACGGGAACGTAGCCAAATTGTCGATGGGAATGTCGGGTACTTACAAAATGCTGGTTACCGAAGACCTTATCGTCCGCGTCATTCGCCTTTAACGGTTCGTGAGCTGAAAGCTGCAAAAATAGCCTGGAGCTATTTTGAGCGATTTACCCAGGAAGCAACCGGGCTGGCAAATTCTGTCGGCAACTATCCCTCTACAACCATGTGGGATACGGCGTCTTATGTGAGCGGTATGGTGGCCGCATATGAGCTTTGTCTGATCGACAAATTTGAGTTTGATCGGCGCATGTATAAATTGCTGCAGACCTTTCGTAAAATTGATCTGTTTCGCCGGGAATTGCCAAACAAAGTTTATCATACAAAAACCGCTGCCAAGGTCGATTATGGTAACAAAAAAGGTGAGATCGGATATTCCGCGCTCGATATTGGCCGATTTCTGATCTGGATGCGAATTGTAAAAAACCGCTATCCCTATTTTGGCAATACCATCGATAATATGTTGCTGCGGTGGGATTTTTCCAATGTTATTGACGACGAAGGCACCATGTATGGCGCTATACTGGCCAAGAACAAAGGCAAGGATAAAACAAAGAAATTCAGAAAAACCATTTATATTCAAGAGGGCCGGCTGGGCTATGAGGAATATGCGGCCAAGGGCTTTGCTCTTTGGGGATTGATACCGCGTAAGGCGCATCAGGCAGCACCTTATCTGACGGCCGAAATTTATGGTGTCCAGGTTCCCTATGACGGTCGTGATCCGCGGATTTTTGAATCGCAGAACTATGTGGTGACCGAAGGCTATATCCTTGATGGTTTGGAGCTGAACTGGGACCTTCCGCAAGATAATACGACATCTGATCTGGTGCATTCAGATGGTTGGCGGGCAGAGTTTGCCGACAGGATTTATCTTGTTCAGGAGCGTCGATTTAAGCGTGAGGGTTATTTAACTGCTCGGTCAGAACACAATGTTAAAGGGAAACCCTATTTCGTCTATGATACGATATTTTCCGGTGGCTATGCCTGGAATACCGTTACCCCGCGCGGGAAATATTCGCCCAATTTTTCTGCCGTTGCAACCAAGGCCGCCTTTGGTATGTGGGCGCTGTGGAAAACTGACTATACCGACAAGCTAATTGATGCGGTGATTAACTTGTATGATCCTAAAAAGGGTATGTATGAGGGTTTGTATGAAAGGGCCAGGGGCCAATAGAGATATTTACCGCCAATAATAACGGTATTTTGTTGGCCGCATTATTGTTCAAGGTTCAGGGGCGCATTTTGACCGCACCGCAGGAAAGTGCTGAAATCTGGTATACGGCGTTTAAGGATCGTACCATTCGTAAAGAGCGTAATTTGCCAATGCCACCGTCGGTAAAAAATGGCCTTGTCGCAGTGCAATTGCCGATTAATGGTGAGTGGCAATGAGGATTGGGCCTGTCCTTGCGGTTAACTTAATTCTTGGTTGTACAGCGTTTTCGCCATCTGCTGCCGAGGAGGTAGCACTTTTTGACAGCGGTTTTATTGTCGATACTTCGATTAAATTTTCTACAGGCGCGCGCGAGCATTTTGTTTCTGCGCGCGGGCCCTATGGACTGCCCAGTTTTCAGCAGGGCTTTGTTGAGAACATGCATTACCGGATTGATCCGGATGGCGGCGCGCTTTTTTCCCGTGACCCGCGACTGCGCAAGGGCGTTATCGAGATTGAATGCGATGGCAGCGCAGCATCCTGTGTCGCCCAAAAAGGCATGATCCGGCTATCAGTCGATGCCGAAGGTCGTGCAAGTTTATCACTTGAGCCGGGCTATGAGAGCGACGATATTTATGTGGGATATGGGGAGTTTGTGCCAGAGAATATCAATGATAACTGGAAAAAGCTGAACCTATCTTTGAGCATGGTAACGGCGGATTATCTGGCGGATTATTCGCAATTGGCGGTAGCCCGTGACGGAAAGCTTGTTGAACAGGTTTCGCTTGATGGGTTCGATGTTGTCGAGGCCTATTTAAAATGGGTCAGGGCGGGGCAACCCGAAAACGAAGCTGAGGGTTCTCAGGATAATTTGACTGATAAGAGTACTCCAAAGCCGGCCAGTGAGGGTGCAGCTGAGGGATCGTCGGGCAATGGCGGGCGCATATTTAATGCGGAAGCCAATGGGGGGATTTTTTCTCCCCTGGTACAGTTTGTAAAGGCAGAACCTGAGCCATCTGAAAGTGATCGTATACATGCAAAGTGGCCGGTCGATACGAATAATGCGCGTTTGCTTTTCCAGCAAATTGCACCGAACCCTGGTATTGATCTTGCCAATTTCGACGTAAGCCAATTGTTGCAACTTCAGGTGCAATCGGGCGTCGCCGGCAGCGTGGTTGCTTCAGGGGTTGGAATAATTGAACCACTTAAAGAACCCAGACCAGTGCTGGTTGCGGCGCAATCTGGCCCGGCGATGTGGGATGGATTGAAACAGTCTCATGCCTTGCCTCAAATGCCCAATATTGGTGGTAAAATATGCAAGCCTGCGATCCTGTCTGCGGTTAGCGAGAACAGAGCAATAGGCGTTATTGATACTCGCCAAGACCCGAGGCGTGATAATCAGGCGCAATTGAAATACTCAGATCCAAGTGAAGCGCTAAAGGGGCTTGCCGGAATTTATGTTTTTACCGATTATCTGGCAGAGCCTGTACACTTGAAAGGCAAATTCAGTGGCCGGGTCCGCGATGAGATAAAAGCAAGGTTGAGGGCCGGCGGTATCAAGGTGCTTACCAAGGAAGAGCTAAAGCACATACCCGGACAACCCCGAATGGAAGTGTATTTCTCAAAAGCCAATGTGAAAACCGGGTGTTCATTTGCCGTTTGGATAAGTGTGCGCCAGTCGATTTTGCTGGGTCGAAACAAGGAGGTTCGGCTGCTTTCAGGAACCTGGGGCAGTGGTGGTGCGCATTTGCAGCAATTTAATAAAGCTCCGGAATTTAACACGATTATGAACCATGTTGACCGGTTTATAGCAGATTTCAAAAAGGCCAACTCGTAAATATACGAACCCTGTAAATTTGTAACAATTTCTTGGCCTGTCGCTGAAAATACTAAAGGTTTGTTAATTTAATCTCGCTTAAGTTGTGTTATATAAATTCACTAGCTTAGGATAGAAAATTGCCTCGTCCGGATGGAAAAAAACCGATATTGGAACCACTGTCTGGTACTGGCCGGTATACACCGCGCCGCGTACTTCGGGGGGGGATTTCAGATGAATTTGGCAAAGGTATCTGTGTTTTTACCAGGCAGGAAGAACGTGGTTTTACTGATCAGGTTGAGTTTTCCGCGCGAGAAAATGGCATTGTTGCGACTAATTTCTTTGCTGAACCCACGCCTGATGATAATGCGCAATCAACGCCCATAGAGCCATTACTTGAATATCGCTATTCGATTATTCCAGAAGAGGGCTGCGCTGTTGAATATTTGAAAATTCTGGTTGAAACCAGCGAATTGGATATGGCCGAGTTGAGCCTTTCTCTAAGCTGGCGAGGAGATGGTGAGGCTGAGATTTGCTTAATTGACGCCCCGGACGTAGAGAAAAAATCACCTACCAAATTTTTACAAAACCAACCGCTTGATCTTGCAGATTTGAATGCGAATAAAACAGGCTTTTATCTTAAAATTCCATCCCATTCACTTTCACTATCGCTCAATTGCAAAGGTGACTTTTCGGTTGATCAAAAGGCTTCAATCTCAATTATTGCGGATTGCATTTTTCAAGAGAAATCAAGTACCTGGAATAGCTCTCCGCGCGGCGCGCTGTATACCGGTAGCGGCAGAATTCAGCCTGACAAAGTTCATGATATCATTGAAATTGCTGAACAGGGGTCAGTTTCTGCAAATGCTGAAGAGGACAATGATGCGGATAATAACGGGTCTGATAATCGTACCGATAGTGCGGTTATTGGCGATGCCGAGGCTGAAAGAAGATCCGCTGGTTCTGCCTATATTGATGTTATTATCAGCCAGAAAATTGAGCTATATCATGGCGAGGATATAATCCTTAATACCTCTGCGCTTTTTGACGAAAAGGTTGGGCATGATGCAACCTTTGTATCGGCCAGCCTGCCTGAGTGGATATTTCTGGATCAAAGAAATGGTGATTTGATGGGCACGGTGCCCGCCTGCAAAGAGGATTGCCTTGAACTGGCGTTTGCTATTTATGCGGTTGATTTTGAGGGCAATTCTGCCAAGGCAATTGTACCGGTTGAATGTGCGGCTCCCAGGCTTCCGGCGGGAGAGGATCTCCATGATTACAGCTTTAGCGAGGGAAGTGCGGTATCCATTGCGACGGTCGGAATGTTTGTTGATTTTGGGTTGAATGTCACCAATCTGGAATTTACCGGGAGCGGCCTGCCTGAGGGGCTTAGTGTTGCCAAATCTGATGGGCTGATCACCGGATTTCTAGAAAAAGGGGCGGCCGCAAACGCGCCCTATAATATCATCGTTACGGCGAGCGAACCTGATGACGCTGGCGGTGGAATTTCAATGCAGTTTCTGCTTGAAGTGGCTGAAAATGAACATCTGACATCCTTACTTTGCAATCCGGCCTCATCTGAGGCAATTAAAAACCTCTATAAGATGAACCGTGAAAGCGAGCAGATATTAGCAGCCGGCATTATTGGTGAACTGAATGGAACGGCTGATGGTTATGCCGTTCAGGAAATGCCGTTGACTGGCAGTAATCTGGAGGATGAAAACGATTTTCCCGTGGTTCCCTCTGTTTGTATGTTTGCACCTGAACGGCACATATATCTGCAGATACAAAATGGTGAAAACGGTGATGAGGTCGATTACCTGTATGAGGTGAATTTGCTGGATCAGAATGATAATTTGGATATGATTGAGTGCGCGCCTGATGGATTTATTAAAATCAAATGCATGCCCGATCATCGCTTTGTTGATTTTGAACTTGTTCAAAAAACTAACGACGGGGTAGAAAACCTGTTTGATATTTGCGTCGATACATTTGAGGGACGTATGATGCCAGTACATCATCAATCAAATACATTTACCGAAAAGCAATTGCGCCAGTTAAGTGCCGCATAATGCCGTTCAATTGGGTCGTTTAGTTCCTATCGTGCGTCAATGGAAGCGTCGCCAATTATTCGCTTGCGGGAAGTTCTGCATATTTTGGAGCGCAGACAAACGCTGCCCAGAGCTGGTCGTTATTTGAATTCCAGATCGGAAAGATACCCCGGTACATGGTGACACTGAGTTGGTTTTTGAATGGGGAGCGGGTTTCTGCCAATAATATCTGTCTTGTTGCGATGCTACCAAAAATATCCTGAAATATTGTGGCCGGATCGATATCGGTTTCGGCCTTTAAGAATTCTGTATAACTCCGACCGCTTGATGAGTCCGGGTCAAAACGGCCTGGGAATTTTTCACCACGCAACATGATTCTGCAATCGGGCTTTCCAAAGCAAATTATTGGTGCAAGAAACATGGCATAGTCCGATAATTGCTGTTCGTTTGCATTGAGTAGTTCAGAAATTGACGGCGCCCAGTTTTTACGAATAGTTGAGCGTATGTATAAATCATAGGCAATGGCTACAGGATGGTTATCGCGAATTTCTTCACGGCTGATGACGGTTCTGTTTGGCAAAGTGTTGGCGACAGGAATTTGTAATATAGCGGCCATTGTATAATCCTTGTAGTAAGTGTTATTTACAATTTAACACTTATAAGTTGAATAATATTTAACAAAACCGCATCGAGTGCATATACAATGTTGGTAATCCGGTGAATATTAAAGCTTGTCTCCTAAAAGTGGGCACCGGTTTTAGGAATGAAGCCATGCGACTGCAAGTAAAGCTTGTCTCCTAAAAGTGGGCACCGGTTTTAGGAATGAAGACATGTGAAAACAGGTAAATAAAGCTTGTTGAGTGAATGCCAATGAAGGCGATATGTTTTAATGGCTTAAGTTTTGCGCTTCGCTTCACTCAACGTGCAACTTAAAATCTCTTAATGGCTTAAGTTTTTCGCTTCGTTTCACTTAACGTGCAACTTAAAATCTCTTGATGGCTTAAGTTTTGCGCTTCGTTTCATTCAACGTGCAACTTAAAATCTCTCAATGGCTTAAGTTTTGCGCTTCGTTTCACTCAACGTGCAACTTAAAATCTCTTGATGGCTTAAGTTTTGCGCTTCGTTTCACTCAACGCGCAACTTAAAATCTCTTGATGGCTTAAGTTTTGCGCTTCGTTTCACTCAACGTGCAACTTAAAATCTCTTGATGGCTTAAGTTTTGCGCTTCGTTTCACTCAACGTGCAACTTAAAATCTCTTGATGGCTTAAGTTTTGCGCTTCGCTTCACTTAACGTGCAACTTAAGCCTCGCGCCGCCGTTGGATGCTGGCTTCCAATAATTGTTTTGTATAGGCTTGGGTTGCCTTCATTTTGCGCATGTCTTTTACGTCCAGCACTTCGACAATGCGGCCTAAATTCATTACTGCTATTTTGCTGCACATATGGCCCACAACCGCTAAATCATGGGAAACCATGAGATAGGTGAGATTACGCTCGGCTCGCAGGTCGGTCAAAAGGTTCAAAATTTCAGCCTGAACGGAAACATCAAGGGCCGATGTCGGCTCATCCAGTAGCAATATAGAGGGTTCGATGATAAGTGCGCGGGCAATTGCAACGCGCTGGCGCTGGCCGCCAGAAAGTTGGTGAGGATAGCGAAATCGAAAGATCTGGCCCAGTCCAACATCATCCAGCACTTTGACAATTCTATTATCCGGTTGGTCAAAGCCGTGCAGATAAAGCGCTTCTGAAAGAACATGATCAACAGTTTGTCGTGGATGCAATGATGCATAGGGGTCTTGAAAAACCATCTGAACAGCGCTGAAAAATTCCTTGTCGCGGGTCTTGCCAAGTTCTTTGCCAAGTACAAATATTTCGCCCGACCATGTGGGGGCAAGGCCGGTAATGGCGCGCAAAATGGTGGATTTTCCGGAGCCGGATTCACCAACCAACCCAAAACTACCGCCCAAAGGTACGCTGAATTCTGCGTCTATTACCGCATCAACCCGTTCCTCATGGTCGCCAAACCAAACATCGAGGTTTTTTATTCGGATTCCTGAATTATCACTGCTGGTCAATGGTCTGCCTTCAAAATTCCGCTAACGCTAGGCGCCGTTTGCCAGGCCTAATCGCGCTGCAATACGGCCAGCCGGTCGACGGGGTGCTCGAGTTGAGGCAGTGAGTTCAGTAAACCTCGTGTATAGGGATGTTTTGCCTCATGCAGCTTGTCTGCCTGACAGGTCTCGACAATCCGCCCGGCATACATGATTAAAACCCGGTCGCAAAAGGCCGACACCACATTGAGGTCGTGACTGATGAAAATCAGCCCCATGCCGCGTTCGCGCACCAGCTTATCCATGATCTCAAGCACTTCTTTTTGCACTGTCACATCAAGTGCAGAGGTTGGTTCATCAGCGATCAGGATTTGAGGATCGGGGATTAACATCATGGCAATCATGATGCGTTGTCCCATGCCGCCAGACATCTCATGCGGATAGGCATTGAAAACCCGCTCCGGATCGCGGATCAACACAGCTTCCAGCATTTTTATCGTTTTCTCTCGCGCTTCTGCTTTGGAAGCCTTGGCGTGCAACCGGTAGGCCTCGCAAATCTGATCACCAATGCGCATGACCGGATTAAGAGAAAATTTCGGATCCTGCATCACCATGGAGATTTTATGGCCGCGAATTTTGCGCATTTCTCTTTCTGATTTGGTTAGCAGGTCTTCACCCTCAAGCGCGATACGTTTGGCTTCGAGAATACCGGGGTGGCGAATAAGCCGCAAAATGGATCGGCCGGTAATAGACTTGCCGGAACCGGATTCGCCGACAATACCAAGACGCTCACGCCCCAGCGAAAAACTAATGTTGCGCACGGCTTCAAACATGCCGCTACGGGTGGGGAATTTTACGGTGAGGTTTTCGACTTCAAGCAGATTTGTCATTTGCCACTCTTCTTGGGATCGAGCACATCACGCAGCCCATCACCCAGCAGATTGAACGCCAGTGACACAGTGAAAATTGCCAATCCCGGCATGGTGGCAACCCACCAATGATCGAGAATAAACTGACGCCCGGCTGAAATCATCGCGCCCCATTCGGGCGAGGGTGGTTGTGCGCCAAGGCCCAAAAAGCCAAGACCGGCTGCGGTTAAAATAATGCCAGCCATATCCAGGGTTACCCGGATAACCAGCGAGGATATGCAGAGCGGCCAAATATGCTTTGTGATCACCCTGAGGGCACCTGCACCCTGTAATTTGATGGCATGAATATAATCTGCATTGCGAATGGTCAGGGTTTCAGCCCGGGCAATCCGTGCGTAGGGTGGCCAGGCGGTCAAAACAATGGCGAGCACCGCATTTTCGATGCCGGCACCAAGGGCTGATACAAATGCTAACGCCAGAACCAAACGCGGGAAAGCCAGAAAAATATCGGTTATGCGCATCAGAACAACATCAACCCAGCCACCAAGATAACCGGCAGCTGTTCCAACAAACAGCCCGACTATGGGGGCCATTAAAGCAACCAGTGCGACAATATAAAGCGTAATGCGTGACCCATAGATCAGGCGGCTTAATATATCACGGCCAAGCGAGTCTGATCCAAGGATATAGTTATTTTCCCCCGGAGCAGAAAGCCGCAGGGCAAGGTCTTGGGCAAAAGGATCGTGCGGGGAAATGATCGGTGCGAATGCGGCGATTGCCAGCAAAAACAGCAGGATCAACAGGCCAAACATCGCCATCGGATTGGACCGTAGTGCCAGCCAAGAACGGTAATAGGCCGAAAATTTTGCCTGACGTCGCGAGGTAGGCGCATCGCTCGTTAGCCATTCCCGCAAGCTTGGTTTTTTGTGATCGGATATGTCGCTCATTTGGCTCTCGGATCAAAGAATTTATACAAAAGGTCAGAGAATATATTGAGGCAGACAAATACCAGTCCGACCACAACGGTGCCGCCCAAAACGGCGTTCATATCGGCCGATAATAATGCCGTGGTAATATAGAGGCCAATGCCCGGCCAGGAGAAAATGGTTTCCGTCAGTACCGAGCCTTCCAGCAACCCGGCGTAGGAAAGGGCGATCACCGTAATCAACGGCACTTTCACATTGCCGAGTGCGTGTCGCCAGACAACCGCATGTTCTGACAAGCCTTTAACCCGTGCTGTGGTGATATATTCCTGATCCAACTGTTCCAGCATGAAAGACCGTGTCATGCGGGAAATGTAGGCCAGTGAATAATAGGCAAGCAGGCCTGCGGGCAAGATTATATGGGAAACTGCATTCCAGAATACGCTGGTGTCACCAGCCAGAAGACTGTCGATCAGTATCATGCCGGTAACGGTTGGGATAATATCGACATAGAATATATCCAGCCTCCCGGGGCCGCTTATCCAGCCGAGTTTGCCGTAAAATACCAAAAGGCCGATCAGGCCAATCCAGAATACTGGCATGGAATATCCGATGAGGGCGACAACACGGGCAATATGGTCGATCCATGTACCCTGCTTTACGGCTGCGATAACGCCCAGTGGCACGCCAAGGCCGACACCAATGATAGTGCCGACAGTGGCCAGTTCCAACGTGGCGGGGAATACGCGAATAAGGTCGTCTAATACGGGTCTTGCGGTAAGCAGTGATTCACCAAAATCTCCGCGAACCACGTCCCAGAGAAATATAAAAAATTGAACAATTATGGGTTTGTCCAGACCCAGTTGCCGGTAGGCTTCGTCATAGGTGGATTTTGAGGCGCTTTCGCCAACAATAGATAATACCGGGTCAATCGGCATAACCCTGCCGATAATGAAAGTAATGAATAACAGGCCTATCATGGTGATTGCCACGGTAAACGCGACGCGACCAAAGCCCATTATCCATGGAGAAAAAGACGACTTTCGCCGCCTTTTTCGTTGTTCTTGATCAGTGGTTAGTGCCACTTTTTTCAGCCTTGCCAATTATTTCGTAATTGGCCAGTAAGAGACCTGTGTGATCGCACCACCGGTATTGAGGCCTTTCACATTTGAGCGAATGCCTGTTTGCTCAATTTTTTGAAACATTACAGCAAATGGAGCGCGTTTTTGGTGCTCGCGCTGTAGTGCCTCATACATTTTTGCTCGCGCATCGCGGTCGCTTTCCTGAACGGCTGCCTTGGTGGCTTTTGACATTTCAGGTAGTGCCCAGGAATTACGCCAGGCCAACAGACCGGTTGCTTTTGCCTCATCGGAATTATCCGGGTTGAAGGCAAATGTACCTGCATTGGTGTTTGGATCTGGATAATCCGGTCCCCATGCACCCACATAAATTTGATGTTCTCGCGCACGGTAAACGCCAAGGGTCGCCTTGCCGGTTCCAACTTGCAGAGTGATCTTGATGTTGGCCTTGGCAAATGTATTTTGCAGCGACTGGGCAATCTCAATACGTTCCTGCGCTTCACGCACATTGATTTTCAGCTCAAACCCAGCTTCGACACCGGCTTCCTTTAGCAATGCTTTGGCTTTTTCAATATTGAGGCTGTAAGGCTTGTCAGCAATTTCACCCAAATAAGTGCGGGGCAAAAATGCCTGGTGAATGGTGTACTGACCTTTGAGGAATGAATCCTGCATGCCCTTATAGTCGATGAGGTATTTAAGTGCCTCAACAACCTTAGGCTTGGCAAGGTTTGGATCTTTCTGGTTCATGGAAATATACATCAATCGACCGCGTAGATCGCTCAATATGGAAATGCCATCTTTACTACCTGCACCGGCGACATCTTGCGGATTGAGGTTGCGGGCAATGTCGATATCGCCTTTTTCCAACAACAGGCGCTGGGTGGCTGATTCTTGAATATGGCGAACAATAACCCGTTCAATTTTTGGGGCACCCTGATAGAAGTCTTTGTTGACAATCAGTGAATAGGATTCGTTTGGTTTCCAGTTGACTAGCTTATATGCACCGGATCCCGCAGTATTGGTTTTTAGCCAGTTATTGCCCATGTCGCCATCTTTTTCGTGGCTCATCACAGTTTTAGAATCGACAATGCCACCGATGGTGGCGGTCAGGCAGTTCAATACAAATGATGTGGCGTATTTTGCATCAGTTGTAATTGAGAATGTCATATCATCAATCTGTTTGATGGTTTGATCTGCATTCTCGGCTGAAAAACCGAACTGGGTAAGAATAAAGGCCGGTGTTTTATTGAGCTTTACCGCACGTTGTAGCGAATATACAGCATCTGCCGCGGTAACCGGGTTACCGGAATGAAATTTTACACCGGCACGCATTTTAAAGGTGATGGTTTTTCCATCTTCAGAAACGGTCCAGCTTTCAGCCAGATCTGGCTGATAACCTTTTGACAGGTCTGTAGGGTCAAAATTGACCAGCTTGCCATAAATATTGCGGGAAAGATCACCGCCAGCAAATTCAAAGGATTGGGCCGGGTCAAGTGTGGTAATGTCGTCGATACGGTTGGCGATAACCAGAATATTATCGGGTGTTGCCGCAAATGCTGCAGGTGCAGTGGCGGTGATGGCAACGGCTGCGACGCCGAGCATTAAGCTTTTGAATGTATTCATTATTTTCTCCCTGATACAATATACAACTCCCACCGTCGTTAACATGTTTGCTTTTGTCAACGGTGGGTCACATCTGTGTGTTATCAGCTTAACCGTCCGGTCAGCTTTGACAAGTGTTTTTATCTTCAATGTTCCTGACGGGTATATGTTGGCTATTCTCCAAAGGTTTTTTCCATCACCCTGATCCAGTTGCCATGGCAAAGCTTGGTCATGGTTTCCTTGTCATAACCGCGCTTGCGCATGGCTTGGCGAAGGGACGTTAAGCCCGCGACGTCCTTTATTTCTTCCGGAATCATGGCACCATCAAAGTCCGAGCCAAAACCAACACAATCAATGCCCACATGCTCGATCAGATGATCCATATGGCGCAACATCTCGTCAATGCTGGTGTCCGAGCGCATTTTGCCATCTGGTCTGATAAAGGCGGTGGCAAAATTAACTCCAACCATACCACCGCTTTCGCGAATTGCGGCTAACTGCTTGTTGGTAAGATTTCTGGTATGTGGGCAAATCTCGTGGGCATTTGAATGGGTGGCAATCAATGGTGCATCACTGATACTTGCAACATCCCAAAACCCAGCCTCGTTCAAATGGGACAGATCAATGACCATTTTGAAGAAATTGCACTGGCGAATGAGTTCCTTGCCGCTGTCGGTCAGGCCGGGGCCGGTATCCGGCGAGCCGGGGTAGCGAAAAGGTACGCCGTGACCAAAGCGGGTTGTGCGGCTCCAGACCGGACCGATGGAGCGCAGGCCGGCATTGTATAAAACTTCCAGCGAGTTGAAATCCTCATCAATTGCTTCAGCTCCTTCGATATGCATGATCATGGCAATCGAGCCATAGCGGATACAGTCGCGAACATCCTGTGCGCTACGGCAAATCTTTGCCGCCCCATCCGATTGCCGCTCAATGCGGGCAAGAATTGCGGCCATTGAAAAGAAATGCGGCAAGGCCTTATCCATCGGAATTTCCGGTGGCATTGCAAGGTCGTAGGGCGGGTTATTCATTTCCTCATAACGAAGTGCATTGTCTTGCATGGATGGTATATAAATCGCAAAAAACCCGCCGCCAAAGCCGCCCTTTTTCATCCGGGGAAGGTCCAGGTGGCCGCCGCGCTCGCCATTTATAAATTTATCCAGCGCGTCTTCATCATTTGACAGGTGGATGCGCAGAAGAACATCGTTATGACCATCGAATATTAATGGAAACTGGTTTTCATCCATGGGGTGGGCCTCAAAATTCGAGTTTGAAAGATTAATTCGGCGGGTTTCAACGATAAGGGGCTGTTGCCTTATCTTGCAAGTGTGTAATTTGGATTTTATAGTTTCACATTTTGGGAGATTGTTTACTTGGAGGGACCAGAACCTGTAATTCGAGCCGCTAAAGGTGATGACCTTTCAGCAATTATTGCGCTTTTGGCCGATGATCTGCTTGGAAAATCGCGTGAAGATATATCCGTTCCGCCAAACCAGAAATATCTGGATGCATTTGCTGCCATCGAGCGGGATGAAAATCAACTATTGGCTGTTGTGGAAATCGACCACTTCGTGGCTGGCTGCCTGCAATTAAGTTTTATTCCGGGGCTTTCACGGCTGGGCATGTGGCGGGCGCAAATCGAAAGTGTTCGCATAGGTGCTAGCTTTCGCGATCATGGTCTGGGGCAATTGATGATTGAGTGGGCGATTATTGAAGCCGGGAAACGCGGCTGCGGGCTGGTGCAGTTAACCAGCGACAAGAAGCGGCCCAAGGCAATTCATTTTTATCAAAAGATGGGTTTTGTTGCGAGCCATGAAGGTATGAAACTGAGCTTGCCTGGCAGATGATTGTTCATAACGAAATGGTGTTGGGTGGCTGAAATCTTCGCTCTTGCCAAAAATGCTAATCCGTGAATTACTCAAGGGTCATGACCTTAAAACCTATAGTTAGCTTGAGAGATTGCGCAATGAATGATTTACCAGAATATACGCCACCCAAAGTATGGCAGTGGAACAAGGAAAATGGCGGCAAGTTCGCCAATATCAATCGGCCGATTGCCGGTTCGACCCATGAAAAAGAATTATCGGTCGGCAAACATCCCTTACAGCTTTATTCGCTTGCCACCCCCAACGGGGTGAAGGTTACCATAATGCTGGAAGAGCTTTTGGCGCTTGGCCATAAGGGGGCTGAATATGATGCATGGCTGATTAATATTGGCGATGGTGATCAATTTGGCAGCGGGTTTGTCGGTATTAATCCGAATTCCAAAATTCCTGCCATGATGGATCACAGCACCACGCCGCCGACAAGGATTTTTGAGTCCGGCGCCATTCTGCTTTATCTGGCTGAAAAATTTGGAGAATTTCTACCGACAGATCATGCAAAGCGCACAGAGTGTCTTTCCTGGCTGTTCTGGCTGATGGGGGCCGCTCCCTATCTGGGCGGTGGCTTTGGCCATTTTTATGCCTATGCACCGGTGAAAATTGAATATTGCATCGACCGGTTTGCAATGGAAGTTAAACGTCAGTTGGATGTGCTTGACCGTCATCTGGCGGAAAATGAATATATGGCGGGCGATGATTATTCCATTGCTGATATGGCCATCTGGCCCTGGTATGGATCGCTGGTTGCCAATGTTGTTTACGAGGCGGCGGAGTTTCTCGAAGCTCACACATACACACATGTTAACCGCTGGAATTTACAGATTGCCGAGCGCCCTGCGGTCAAACGCGGGCGCATGGTAAACCGTTCATTTGGCGAACCCTCGTCCCAATTGCATGAGCGCCATGATGCCGGTGATTTTGATACTCGCACGCAAGACAAAATTGGTGAGAATAAAGCTGATTAAGGGGTGAATTTGCTGGTTGGAAGATGGTGACCCCAGTGCGATTCGAACGCACGGCCTCAAGATTAGGAATCTTGCGCTCTATCCTGCTGAGCTATGGGGCCGGTTTTGTATTGCAACAACCATAATGGATTGCTTGTTTTGCAGCCGTCAACTGGCGCCTAAATACCGGACTATTTGATACCATTCAACAGGTGATGTGAATTATTTGTATGTCAGCTGCCGCGAATGATAGGTCATCGATGCTTCACTTTTTAATGGGGTCACTCTGCCTACATCTCGCTCACGGCAATTCTGCGCTTTGCGCAGGCCTGCGCGGGCGCGGCACAGGGGTGCCGGACAGCTGTTCGCTGCCTGACCGTTTCTGAATAAATGTGAAATGGTCTATGCGCGTTTGGATATTGTTTGGCGCTGGCATTGGATTCGCTGCTTTGCGTTGCTAGGGTTATTTTAGCGTGACGTAATCTGGAGAAAATAGTGGAAGAAATCGGCAATGCTTTTTTGATTGCGTTTGACCTGTTGCGTTCACGCGATGCGGCGCTGATGGAAATCGTACAATTGTCGCTCTGGGTCTCTATTATTGCTGTTGCAATATCCTGCATTATCGGTTTTTTTATCGGTGCAGCTTTAAGCGTATATAGATTTCCCGGACGCAAGGTGATTGTGGTTGTCATCAATGCATTGATGGGCCTGCCGCCGGTGGTCCTCGGGCTGATTGTATATTTGCTTTTATCACGCTCCGGCCCGCTTGGGGTGCTTGGTCTGCTCTATACTCCAACCGCGATGATTATTGCGCAAATATTGCTGATTACACCGCTGGTCAGCGCCTTATGCCTGCAGGTGCTGGAAGAATTTAACCGCGAATATGACGAGTTTTTTCGTTCCCTGCGCCTGACTTCTTTGGCAAAAATAAAAACCCTATTATGGGAGGCGCGGTTTGGCCTTTTAACGGTCGGGCTAGCGGGGTTTGGTCGGGCGATTTCAGAGGTCGGGGCGGTGATGATTGTTGGCGGGAATATCAACCACGCAACCCGAATTATGACCACCGCGATTGCGCTTGAAACATCAAAAGGCACGCTGGCGCTGGCATTGGCGCTGGGCATAATTTTGATTATATTTTCAATCGCGGTAAATGCGGCCGTTATGGCATTGCGAAGCTCGAGTAAGGTGCAGGTTCATGCTTGATCGGGTTGAGCCACAAATTCAATCTGACGCGATGCAGCAGGCACCTGACATTGCGGTGAGTTTTCGGAATGTCGAGTTTTCCATTGATGGAAAACGGCTCCTGCACAAACTCAATTGCGAAATAGGCAAGGCTGGCAAGACCGTTATTATGGGGCCAAATGGGGCCGGGAAAAGCATTTTCCTTAGGATGATTGCAGGTCTGCTAAAGCCTGAAAGCGGTGAGATTTTCATTCCACCAAATGACAGTGAGCAACAGCGTTCAGCCGATATTTCAATCGTGTTTCAAAATCCGGTGCTGCTGCGCCGCTCAGTATCTGCCAATATTGCCTATGTGTTGAAACAACAGGGACATTCAAAGAAAACAATCGCCCGGCTGGTGAGCGAAGCACTGGTGCAGGCCAAGCTGGAAGACAGGGCGCAAATGCCCGCAAGGCAGCTTTCGGGTGGTGAACAGCAACGCCTGGCAATGGCGCGCGCACTGGTGATGGGTTCCTCCATTTTGTTGCTGGATGAGGCAACCGCAAATCTTGACCCGGCCTCGACCTTTATTGTTGAGGAAATGGTTGATGTGGCATCGCGTGCAGGCACAAAAATAATTTTTATCACCCACGATGTGAGACAGGCAAAGCGGGTGGGTGATGATATTTTATTTTTGCATAAGGGGCGGATATTGGCCCATAAGCCGAAAGATGCATTTTTCAAAGAACCCGGCAGTGAAGAGGCGCAGGCCTATCTTGATGGCCGGGTTATTGAATGATCAAACTGGAGAAAATAGATGGATAAACAAACCCAGACCGAACTTGAGGCGGCGGCTTTTCGCTCGCTTGTTGGCCATTTGCAAAAACGCACAGATGTTCAAAATATTGATTTAATGATCCTGTCGGGCTTTTGCCGAAACTGCCTTGCCAAATGGTACAAAAAAGCCGCGCTCGAAGAGGGTGTCGAGATGGATTATGATCAGGCACGTGAGGCGATTTATGGGATGCCTTACGGGGTCTATAAGGATAAGTTTCAGGCTAAGGCAACGGCAGAACAATTGGAGGCCTTTGACAAGGCAGACAAGGCTGTAATTTAAGAGATTTGCCAATGAAAATGATATTGTTTTATCGCCTGGCTTTGACAATGAGCCTTGTGGTTTTTGCCAATGTTGTGATGCTTGCGGCTGCGTTGGCGCAGCCAGTTACAATTATCGTTCAATCGACAACCTCGACGCAAAATTCAGGTTTGTTTGATTTTATCCTGCCAAAATTTACCGCACAAACAGGAATTACCGTCAATGTGGTTGCGGTTGGCACCGGTCAGGCCTTGAAAAATGGCCGCAATGGCGATGGTGATGTGTTGCTGGTTCATGCAAAATCTGCCGAGGAGCAGTTTATCAAGCGAGGCTTTGGGGTTAAGCGGTTTGATGTGATGTACAATGATTTCGTTATTATTGGCCCCAAAAATGACCCGGCTAAGCTTGGGGGAACGGTGGGCATTTTGGCGGCGCTGGCAAAAATTGTTCAGTCAAAATCGCCATTTATTTCGCGCGGCGATGATTCTGGAACCAATAAAAAAGAACTGCAACTTTGGCAGAAAGCCAAGATCAATATCGTTGAAAAGGGCGGTAGCTGGTATCGCGAAAGCGGTTCAGGCATGGGGGCAACGCTCAATATTGCAGCCGGTATGAGCGCCTATACAATGAGTGACCGGGCCACCTGGCTGGCTTTTAAAAACAAGGCTGGCTTAAAGATTTTGAGTGAAGGTGATCCGCTGCTGTTTAATCAATATGGGGTGATGCTGATTAATCCTTCAAAGCACCCGCATGTGAATGAAAAAGAGGGACAAATTTTTATTGACTGGCTGACTGGCAAAGAAGGTCAATCTGCAATCGCCGCCTATAAGCTTGAAGGAAAGCAACTGTTCTTTCCCAATGCTGGAAGATAAGGGCCCAATGCAGGAAAATAGACTGTTTCACATTCAATGCTGGGAAAGGCGTTCCAGCAGATTTTTTAATTCAAGTTTCTCAGTGTTATTTAGCCCGCCATCAAAGTTTGGTTCGCATTTTTCCATGTCCTGCTTGCACTTATCAAATAGTTCAATGCCAAAATCGGTAATGAATACCAGAACCCGGCGATTGTCGTTTTCGTCCTGTTTGCGATGGACAAGTGCGCGGGAAACCATGCGATCTATGGTTTTCGACAGGGCAGAAAAGCTCATCAAAACCTGATCACACATCGAGCCGACCGCATGGCCCTCACCATCGGATAACATGGAAAGGATTCGCCATTGCTCAACCGGTAATTTCCGGGATTTAAGGGTGTCGAGCAATCTGCTGTTTACATGTTTATGCGCCCTTGCCAAGGCAAAGGCGAGGTCATCGGATTGGGCCATTTTGTTGCGGTCGGGCACTTGTTTGCCTCCTGATAATCCAATGCAAATATTGCACCAATAGCCTGCAAATCAGCAATTTACTTTCCTGTTCAATTAATCATGAATTTGGTAATCGTCAACAGATTCCGTTGAGTTGCTCTCAATAAACGCGAAAAAAACTCCCAAAATATACATTGTGTAATTGCGAAATTCATCGCAGACTGATGTGGCTTGAGCATAACAAAAACCGCCGGGCGACTGTAATACGGGAGATATATGCGCACATATGAGGCGATCAACCAGCTCAATTTCATCAAAGCGTTCAGACCTGCTTAGCGTTGGATTGTTTATTCCAACCAGTGGTGCTGCCGGAATATGGGGGCCGTCTTGCCGGGCCTGCGCGGAAATTGCCTCGGCTGAAATTAATCAGGCCGGCGGTATAAATGGTCGTGAAGTGGTTTTAAAAATATTTGACGCAGGTGATACGCCAGCAATGGTTGCGGGCACGGCCGAGGATTGTTTTTTTGATGGCGAAATTGATGCAATTGTCGGCATGCATACCAGCGATGTTCGTGAGGCGCTGGCGGGTGCCATTGGCAGTAAACTGCCTTACGTTTACACGCCGCTTTATGAGGGTGGTGAGCGCACGCCCGGGGTTTTTTGCATTGGGGAAACACCTGCCATGCAATTGTTACCGGCGGCCAGTGGGCTTTCTGAGCGTTATAAACTAAAGCGCTGGTATCTGGTTGGAAATGATTATATTTGGCCGCGCGCCAGCAATGCTGTGTTCCGCAAAAATCTCGCCACCACCGGCGGCACGGTTTGTGGTGAGAAATATCTGCCCTTTGGTACGACTGATTTCGATGCGCTTTTGGAAGATATTACTGCCAGCAAGGCTGATGCGGTTTTGGTGTCGCTGGTGGGTAGCGATACAATTCAATTCAATAAACAATTTGGCCGCTCGAAAATCGCGCAGAAAATATTACGACTATCCTGTGCGATTGAAGAAAATGTTCTTTTGGGCATAGGGGCCGATTATAGCGATGGACTGTTTGCGGTTTCGGGCTATTTCAGCGACATCAATACGGCGAAAAACAATTCATTCAAGGAACGCTATCACACGCGGTATGGTGCACCCGGCCCGCAGCTTAATTCGATCGGTCAGTCGATCTATGAAGGTATGCATTTTTTGAAAGCTCTTTCGGTTGAAAGCGAGACGACTGACTGGCGACTGGCGGACCAGAATATTGCCTATGATGGAACCCGCGATGCCGTGTTTTCAGCAAGTCATGGCATGAACTCGACCATATTTCTGGCCGAGGCTCATGGGCATAATTTGAAGGTTGTCGAGAATTATCCGCTCAGCCGTTAGACGCCTGCTCTGATTAATTTTGGTCATGGCATTTTTACTTTCCTAGGAAAATAAAAATTGACTTCGAAGGTTATTCGGTCAATTCTTGCGTTCGACCAAGGCTTGTTGATCAATCGTTTGAGGCAAGTTTCAGGTGGGTGCGTAATTTCGCCTGCCTTTCGGCTGTTAAATGGGAAATCGTCATTTGATTAAGAACGCGAAGCAATAACGGGATTGGTAATGGATATTTTTATTTCGCTCATTGTGATTGTCGTTGTTGTGGCAATCGGCATTGCATTCATGCAGCGGTTTTATCGCAAAGCTACGCGGGAGCGGGCCTTAATCCGCACCGGAGCAGGCGGTGAACGCGTGGTGCTTGATGGCGGTTTTCTGGCGCTGCCGTTCTTGCACCGGGTTGAGCAGATCAATATGCGAACCATGCGCCTGCAAATCCGTCGGATGGGCGAGAAATCCCTGATGAGCGAAGACCGGTTGCGGCTGGATGCGGAAGTTGAGTTTTATCTGCGCGTTGAACCATCAATGGAAGGGGTGGCAACGGCGGCTCAATCGCTCGGCGCGCGCGCTTTAAACCCGGATGAATTGGGCAATTTATTCAATGGACGGTTCGTGGATGCTATGCAATCTGTTGTGGCGACCAAGACTATGGACCAGCTGCATGAGGACCGGGGTGGCTTTGTTAAAGCCGTGCGGGCGGAACTGGCCGAGGGAATGAAATCAAACGGATTGCGGCTGGAATCCGTATCGCTTACCCATCTTGATCAGGCGTCATTTGCTTCGCTGGATGAAAATAATGCGTTCAATGCGGTCGGTATGCGCCGCCTTGCGGAAGTGGTTTCTTCAAACAGGAAAAAACGCGCCGAAATTGAGGCGGACGCCGATGTTTCTGTGCGTCAGGTTCAGTTGGACAGTTTGAAACGTACACTGCTGATTGAAGAAGAACAGAAAAAAGCGGAAATTCAGCAAGTGCAAACCATTGAGGCTGCAAAGGCAAATTCTGCGGCCGCGACCGAACTTTCCCGGCAAAATGCCCAGATGGAAGCGGATCAGGGAAAAATCGGAGCTGATCTTGAAACCCGTAGGCGCGAGATTGAGCGAGACAAAGATTTACGCCAACACGAGGTGCAGGCATTGCTTGCAGCAGAATCTGCCAAAATTGAAAGTCAGATTGCCCTGGCTAAAAAGCGGGCGGAAGAAAATGCCATTATTGCTGAAACCGAACTGTCGCGGGAATCTGTAATTGCCGCACAGGAGAAAATTCAGTCGGAAAAAGAACGTCTGGTTGCTGAACGTGAGTTGAATGCAGCTTTGATTAAAACCCGCCAACAAAGCCAAACCACCGAAGAACGCACCAAATCCGAGGTTAAAACTTTGCTTGAGACGGTGCAGGCCGAGGCAAAGGCTTCTGATTTACGCGCCGCCGCCAAGCGCTCAGAGCTGGCTGCGGAAGCAGAAGGCAAGGCTGCGTTGATAAAGGCAGAAAATCAACTGGCCCCGGAAATCATTGCCATGAAGCTCGATATGCATAAGATGGACAGATTGCCGGAGCTGGCTGAAAAAATGATGAAGCCGCTGGAAAAAATCGACTCCATCCGCATCAATCAGATTTCTGGTCTTGGCATAGGCGATAGTGGGCAGGCGCAGGCCGGGCCAATTGATGGCGTTGTGGATGGTGCGTTAAAACTTGCGCTGCAAATGCCGGCGATGAAAAAAATTGGTAAGTCTGTCGGGGTTAATTTTGATTTTGACGAAAAAGTGGAGAAGAAAAAAAGACCAGCTAAACCAAGTGGAAAATCCAAAAAATAATACACCAAGGGAGAAGAAAATGAAAATTGATCGCAGAAAATTTGTGGCAGGAACAGCCGCCGCCGGTACTTTGGCATTCCTGCCCAAAATGGCCATGGCGGGCGAGACCATCAAGGTTGGCTCTATCCTTGATACGTCCGGTATTTTCGACCTTTACGGCAAGCCAATGGACAAGGCCGTAACGCTTGCCATTGAAGAATTAAATGCAGCTGGTGGTATTGCTGGGAAAATGCTTGAAAAAGTCGCCTATGACACCCAGTCCAATATGGCACTCTATACCCAGTTTGCCCAAAAGCTTACCCGTCAGGACAAGGTGGATGTGGTGCATGGGGGCATTCTTTCAGCATCGCGTGAGGCCATTCGCCCAACATTGCGTAAGTCGAAAACCTTGTATTTTTACAATGTTCAATATGAGGGTGGCGTTTGCGACCGCAATATTTTCTGCACCGGTGTAACACCTGCCCAGCAGGCCGAAGTTCTGGTGCCCTATGCGATGGAGAAATGGGGCAAGAAAATCTACATTCTGGCCGCTGATTACAATTATGGCCAAATCACAGCCAAGTGGATTGAGCACTATGCGGGTAAAGCCGGTGGTTCCGTTGTAAAAACAGATTTCTTCCCGCTTGATGTGGCTGATTTTGGATCAACTATTGCCAAAATTCAAGAAGCTGCACCGGATATGATCATGTCAGCGCTTGTTGGTGGCGCGCATCTTTCGTTCTATCGCCAGTGGGCGGCTGCCGGAATGAACAAGAAAATTCCAATGGCCTCCACCACGCTTGGTGCGGGTAATGAGCAGGTTGTTTTGACCAAGGAAGAGGGTGATGGCATTCTGCTTGCCTATTCCTTTTCCAAGGAACTTGATCGGCCTGAAAACAAGGCGTTTCTGGACAAGTGGCAAAAACGCTTTGGTTCGACCGACGACATTCACGAGCTTGCGGTTGCGACCTATCAGGGTATGCATTTGTGGGGTGCTGGCGCTAACAAAGCTGGATCAGTGGAACGTGACAAAGTGGTGGAAGCGCTTGAATCCGGCGTTAGCATTACCGGCCCCAGTGGCAAGATCACCATTGACCCTAAAACCCACCATGTGGTGACTGATGTGCATATTGTTGAAGTTGGCGATCAAAAAATGAATGTGGTCAAAAGCTATGATCAACGCCAACCGGTTGATACCCAGGCAGTGTGCGATTTAAGCGCCAATCCGGGTGATACAACTCAATATGAAATCAAGATTTAGTTCGCTCATCATTGAGTTAAACCTTGAATGAGGGCCGGATCCGTGAGGAATCGGCCCCAATATCTCCGGGATTAAAATATGGATTATGCCGCGGTTGTGATCGTGGAGATTTTATATGGTATCTCTGTGCTGGTTTTGATCAGTGCGGGGCTGGCCGTCGTATTCGGCATGATGCGGGTGATTAATCTTGCGCATGGTGAATTTATAACATTGGGTGGCTATGCAGCGATCACCGCCCACTCGCTGGGTGTGCCAATATTTATCTCGACTTTAATTGTTGCTCCCATTGTGGTGGCGATATTCGGGCTGGTGGTTGAACGGCTGATTGTGCGTTTTCTCTATGGGCGGTTGATCAATACCATGCTCGCCACATGGGGGTTGAGCCTGTTGATGATAGGTGGAATGACCATGATTTTTGGCAATACCACCACCGGTATTCCAACTCCTATTTCAGGTTTCACGCTCGGGCGTTATCAGATGAGCGGCTATAATCTGTTTGTCATTTTCATGGCCATTGTCACGGTTATGATAATTTACGGGGTTTTGAAAACCACGCGCGCCGGGCTTATCGCGCGCGGTGCCATGCAGAACCCCGAAATGGCCAATGCATTTGGCTATAATACCTCACGTATATATATGCTGACCTTCACCGCCGGAGCGGCGCTTTCGGGTCTGGCTGGCGGTGTTATGGCTCCGCTTGTCGGGCTTAATCCAGCATCGGGGGCCAATTATATCGCCAAGGCTTTTATTACGGTGATTTCCGGCGGCACCTCTGTGGTTTCTGGTCTTTTATCCAGCGCCACCCTGTTTGGTTCGGTCTCGCAAATCGTCACCTTTATTTCCACATCGGTCGTCGGAGAAATCGCCCTGCTGATTGCAGCGGTCATTTTGCTTCGACTACTGCCAACCGGCATAACCGGTCGTTTTTTGAAAGATCGGGTGTAGCGTGGGCGGTTTGAAAGAAATTGCGCTCACCATAATCGTGGGCCTGTTGTTGATGGTGTTGCTGCCATTGGGCGTCGATACGTTCACCCTGACTGTGCTTTGTATCTATGCACTGCTTGGGCTGAGCCTCGGATTCATCTGGGGGTTTGGCGGCATATTGTGCTTTGGGCAGGCGGCATTCTTCGGGCTTGGAGCCTATGCCTATGCGATTGCGGCGATTAATTTCGGCACGCCCTGGGCGCCATTTTTTATCGCCATCATTGTGCCTGCGCTGATTGCAGCGGTGTTTGGCGGCATGTTGTTTTTCGGTCGGCTAAACGATGTTTATCTGGCTGTTTTGACGCTGGTTTTTACATTGATCCTGTACAAATTTATGAATGTGACAGCGGGTGAAAACTATGTAATCGGCAAGGCCCGGCTTGGCGGGTATAATGGTATCCCCGGTTTTGAAACCCTGTCGCTACCATGGGATCCATCTGAATATATTTATGGCGACAGCCTGTTTTATTTCTCGCTCACCTTGCTTCTGCTGGTTTTTCTGGGGCTGCGCTGGTTGCTCAAAAGCCCGTTTGGCCGGGTGATGATTGGGGTGCGTGAAAACGAGCTTCGGGCCGAATTGATGGGCTATGATGTTCGTATGGTCAAAACTGCCGTGTTCGCTATTGGTGGCGGTGTGGCCGGTCTTTCTGGCTGTCTTTATGCAAACTGGGCCGAGATTGTCACCCCCAATCTTTTCTCACTTGGCCAATCTGCCGAGGTGATTATCTGGGTGATTGTCGGCGGTGCCGGAACCCTGTTTGGCCCCATTTTGGGGGCGGCGATTATGGGCTATTTGAAGTTCCTTTTGGGCCAGCAGAGCCTGATTGATAACACGCTGGTGATGGGGGCTGTGTTGGTGCTGGCGGTGCTGCTTTTGCCACGCGGAATATTCCCGGTTATTACCGATTTATTCACCCGTCGGGTCGGGCGCGGCAAAAAAGCCAATCGCAAGTCGTCTCGAAGAGGCCGCCGCAGAAGGGAGGGTTCCGATGCTAAATGATATTGTGGTTGAAGCCCGTGATCTGACCGTGCGGTTTGATGGTGTTGTGGCGCTGGACAATGTAAACTTGAAATTGCAGCGCAACGAATTACGCTGCCTGATCGGGCCGAACGGGGCTGGCAAAAGCACCTTCTTTAAATGTCTTGCTGGAATGCAGGTGCCAACCAGCGGCGAGATGATTGTCGAGGCTGAAGTTACAACCGGCTATGATCCTTTTCGGATTGCGCGGCTTGGCATTGGCATCAAGACGCAAGTGCCTAGTGTGATGGATGGGCTTACGGTTCATGAAAATATCTGGCTTGCGGCACGGCGTACCCAGAGCACGCGCAAGGCCAACGGAATTGTTGATGATATTCTGGAACGGCTGAAATTGGGCGACCTTTCCCGGCTGGATGTCTCTACCCTTGCCCATGGCCAGCGCCAGATTGTCGAACTTGGTATTGTGCTTGCGGGCGATCCCTGGCTGGTTTTGCTGGACGAACCGGCGGCGGGTTTGACCGGCGATGAGGTGGAGCGCATGGTCAATGTGATTAAAGAAATCAACGATTATGCAACGCTGATTGTGGTTGAACACGATATGCATTTTATTCGGCAAATTGCCAAAATGGTCACCGTATTTCATCAGGGCCGGGTGCTGATCGAGGAAGATGTGGACACGGTTCTAAGCGACCCGATTGTACGCGATGTTTATCTGGGTAAACGCCGATGAATGAGAATAGCGAACAAATGATTTTGGAAGTATCATCATTGCGCAGTGGCTATGGGGCAATTCCGGTGCTTCACGGGGCTGAACTTTCTATCACTGAAGGCTCAATCATTGGCATACTTGGCCATAATGGCATGGGGAAATCCACGCTGTTAAAAACTATTATGGGCTATTTGCCGGTGACCAGCGGGCAAGTGAAATTTGATGGTGAAAACATTACCTCGCTGCCGGTGCATGAGCGCGCGCGGCTTGGCATTGGTTATGTGCCGCAGGATCGGGGAATTTTTACCCAGTTGAGCGCTATTGATAATCTGCGGTTTGCCTGGAGTGAGGATGCTTCAGAATATCCTCTCGATGAAGCAATTGAGCAGACGCTGATTGAGTTTCCGCGGCTAAAACCGCTGCTTACCCGGTCGGCTGGCGCGTTGAGTGGCGGAGAGCAACAAATTCTGGCCATTGCCCGTTGTTTGATTGCAGAACCCTATTTGCTTTTGCTGGATGAGCCGACCGAGGGAATTCAACCCTCGATAATCGACGAGATTGCCGAGACATTGAAATCCCTGCGGGATAATCGCGGGCTAACAGTTGTGGTGGTTGAGCAAAATCTGGATTTTCTGACCGACCTTTGCGACCGATTGGTGATTTTTGAGCGTGGCGAAGTGAAGGTTGACCTTGCGACCAATGAAACCGATTCAGCCAGCCTGATTGATGAATTTGTCGGCCTTGGTGCCGGTCGTATGACCAAGGGCGCGCAGTCTCCAACCAGCACTGGCCCAACTGCTCAAAGCAAACATTTATCGGCGCAAGAGCGTCCGCAAATTTCAACCGAAATCCCGGCTACGACTGCCGGTAAGGAGGCTTACATGACGGTAAGACGCCCAACGCTGCAGCAGATGCGCGACGTATCATCGGGCCTTGGCATGACCATGTCAGATGCCGAACTCGGCGAATATATGGAATTGATGGAGGCCAATTTTCAATCCTATGATCTGATTGATTCCATGCCGGATGAATTGCCCAAGGTTAAATATCCGCGCACGCCGGGCCATCGCCCATCAACGGCCGAAAACCCAATGAACGCCTGGTATGTGAAATCAGAAATACGCGGTGCGGTATCTGGCCCGCTGGAAGGGCGCACGATTGTATTAAAGGATAATGTCTGCCTTGCCGGTGTGCCAATGATGAATGGCTCGTCGACGCTTGAAGGCTATACGCCGGATATTGATGCGACGATTGTCACACGTATTCTCGATGCCGGCGGTACGATTGTCGGCAAGGCCCATTGCGAGCATTTTTGCCTTTCCGGTGGCAGCCACACCAATTCAACCGGCCCGGTGCATAACCCCTATAAGGTGGGCTATTCGGCCGGCGGATCTTCATCTGGTTCCGGCGCGCTGGTGGGGGCTGGTGAAGTTGATATGGCAATCGGTGGCGATCAGGGCGGGTCTATCCGTATTCCGGCATCGTTTTGCGGGTGTTATGGTATGAAGCCAACCCACGGGCTGGTGCCTTATACCGGCATTATGCCGATTGAACCAACGATTGATCATACGGGACCGATTACGCAAAATGTGTCGGATAACGCCCTGTTTCTGGAAGTGCTTGCCGGTGATGACGGGCTTGACCCGCGCCAATATGCACCCAGAACAGACCGCTACACTGAAGCGCTTGGGCGGGGTGTTGGTTCGATGCGCATTGGTGTTGTGCGCGAAGGTTTCGGTCTTGAAAACAGCGAAGCGGATGTGGACCAGAAAGTGCGCGATGCGGCCGCACTCTTTGCCAAATTGGGTGCGGTGGTGGAAGATGTATCCATCCCGATGCATCTGCAAGGGGCGGCGATCTGGACCCCGATTGCGCTTGAGGGTTTGACCGACACCATGATGCACGGCAATGGTTTTGCCACCGGCTGGAAAGGGCTTTATGTGACCAGCCTGCTGGATGCCCATTCCAATTGGCGCAACCGGGCGGATGAATTATCAAAATCGCTGAAAATTTCCATGTTTGTTGGCGAATATATGCAAAAGCATTATCGTGGCCATTATTATGCCAAGGCGCAAAATCTAAGCCGTCGGCTGCGGGCTGCTTATGATGATTTATTGTCACGCTATGATCTACTGTTGATGCCGACCCTACCGATGAAGGCGACCCCCATTCCCCCGGCCGATGCTTCTATTTCCTTGACGGTGCAACGGGCATTTGAAATGGTTGGCAATACGGCTCCGTTTGATGCAACTGGCCATCCGGCGATGAGCATTCCCTGCGGTATGAGCCAGGGTCTACCCGTTGGTATGATGCTGATTGGCAAGCATTTCAACGAGAGCACGATTTACCGGGCGGCCCATGCATTCGAGCAATCCGGTGATTGGAAAGATATGTAATGTCCTATTCAACCATTGATGATTTATCCAAACCGATAACATCGCTGGATGGTTCGGCAAATAAAGCGAGTGGCGATATGGCCGACTTAAAGCCGCAAGATGGTTCCTATGTGCGGGGTGATACCGCTAGCCCCCTATGGCGCAAGACTATTTATCAGGTGTTGAAAGATACGGCATCTGAATTTGGCCACCGCGATGCGGCGATTTTTTGCCAGCATGATGTGCGCTGGACATGGAACGAACTTTTAAGCAAATGCGATGATTTGGCATCCGGCCTTTTGGCGCTGGGGCTTAAGCCTGGCGACCGGGTGGGCATCTGGTCGCCCAATCGGCCGGAATGGCTGTTGATGCAATTTGCCACCGCGCGGGTGGGTATTATTCTGGTCAATATTAACCCGGCCTACCGCACTTATGAGCTTGAATATGCGTTGAATAAATCCGGCTGCAAGGCTTTGGTTTTAGCGGAGAATTTCAAAACCAGCGATTATGTGGCGATGTTGCGCGAGCTTGCGCCGGAAATAGATAATTGCGAGCCGAGCACGCTTAATTCGGCAAAACTGCCTGCGCTTCAATCAGCCATCGTCACCGGCGATAATGCGCCAGCTGGATTTTTTGCCTTTGATGATGTCATGAAAATGGCCGGCCCGGCACACCGGATGCGACTTGATGAAATGTCGGCCGGTCTTGATCCGGATGATCCGATCAATATTCAGTTCACATCCGGCACCACCGGCTCGCCCAAAGGGGCGACACTGACCCATTATAACATCGTCAATAATGCACGGTTTGTGGTTGGCACAATGGGCTTTTCAGAAAATGATAAATTGTGCATTCCGGTGCCGCTATATCATTGTTTTGGCATGGTTATGGGCACGCTTGGTTGCGCTACCACCGGGGCTGCGATGGTGTTTCCAGCAGAGGCGTTTGATCCGATTTCCACGTTAAAGGCCATCAGTAGCGAACGATGCACGGCGCTTTACGGGGTGCCAACAATGTTTGTTGCCATGTTGGAATCGCCGCAAGCTGCACAAAGCGATTTCTCCTCGCTGCGCACCGGCTGTATGGCAGGCGCACCTTGCCCGATCGAAATTATGAAACGGGTGGTTGGCGAAATGAACATGAAAGAGGTGACCATCGCCTATGGAATGACCGAAACCAGCCCTGTCTCATTCCAATGCCATGCAGATGATCCACTGGACAAACGGGTTTCCACCGTTGGCCGTGTTCACCCGCATGTGGAGGTGAAGGCCATTGATGAAAATGGCAAGATCGTACCGGTGGGCGAACCGGGCGAATTGTGCACCCGTGGCTATAGCGTTATGCGCGGTTATTGGGATGATGACGAGCGCACCGGCGAAAGCATTGATCAATCCGGCTGGATGCATACGGGTGATCTGGCGACCATTGATGAGGATGGCTATTGCGCCATTGTTGGCCGGGTAAAGGATATGCTCATTCGCGGTGGTGAAAATATTTATCCTCGTGAGGTGGAAGAATTTTTGTTTACCCACCCAAAGGTTGCCGAAGTACAGGTGTTTGGTGTACCGGATGAGAAATATGGCGAGGAGGTTTGCGCGTGGATTGTGCTTAAACCCGATACCAGTGCTGATGAGGCGGAAATTCGTGAGTTCTGTAAGGGTAAAATTGCCCATTACAAAGTGCCGCACTATGTGCGTTTCAAGTCAGAACTGCCAATGACCGTGACCGGCAAGCCGCAAAAGTTCATTATGCAGGATGCCATGATTGAGGAATTGGCCAGTTAATTTTTCAGGCTTTGGACATCTTTCAAAATCCGGGTAGGGTATAGAATTCAATACTAGAACGCTTCATTGGTTGATTGAAGCGTTCAAATTTGTATTCGCTCACGGCTGCTCGAGGCTTTTCTAATGGCTCAAGTATTGCGCTTCGCCTAGATCAGGTCCGGGCTCAACGTGCAACTTGAGCTGCGCCTCGGCCTACGCGGGTGCGGTGCTAGCACCGGTCGCTTTTCGCGACTTAAGTGCTTCCATGTAAACATGAGAGACTCTAATCGGACGGTTTTGATCAATGAATTATACGCTTGGAATTGATATTGGCACTTTTGAATCCAAGGGTGTGCTGGTTGATGCAAATGGCAAAATTATTGCCTCGGCATCTGAACCGCATAAAATGCTGGTGCCGCAGCCGGGGTGGGCGGAACACCGCCCCGATGAGGACTGGTGGCATGATTTCTGCGCTATCTCGAAAAGCCTGCTGGTGCAATCCGCCGTTGATCCTGCTGATATAAAATGCGTATCCTGTAGTGCTATTGGCCCCTGCATGTTGCCGGTTGATGGTGATGGCAAACCATTAATGAATGCGGTGCTTTATGGGGTTGATGGCCGTGCGGCGCTTGAGATTGAGGAATTGACCAGCCAAATTGGCGAAGCGCGTATTTTGGAAAAATGCGGCAATGCACTGACCTCGCAATCGGTTGGCCCGAAGATTTTATGGCTGAAACGCAATCGGCCAGAGCTTTATCAAAAAACCGCAAAAATTATCACCTCATCATCCTATCTGGTGTTCAAACTAACCGGTGAAATGGTGATTGATCATCACACGGCCGCAGGCTTCAGCCCGCTTTACGATGCGGATAAACAGGCGTGGACCGATGAACTTTCAGACGATATTATTCCGCTCGACAAACTGCCGAAACTGATGTGGACGACGGAAATTGCCGGCCATATTACTGATGCTGCATCTATTGAAACCGGGCTTGCCATTGGTACGCCGGTGACAACCGGTACGATTGATGCGGCTTCTGAGGCGATCAGTGTTGGATTGCGCGCCAAGGGCGATATGATGATGATGTATGGGTCGACCATTTTCATCATTACGCTCACCGAAAACCGGGTGCGCGACGGGCGCTTGTGGTATGCGCCCTGGCTTTTTCCCGGCGGCCATGCCTCGATGGCGGGGCTAGCGACCAGCGGCACGCTTACCCATTGGTTCCGCGATCAATTTGCCCGCGAACTAACCAAAGAGGAGGCTTTTCCGGTGCTTGCACAGGAGGCGGAGACCTCGCCGCCCGGTGCCAAAGGCCTGTTGCTTTTGCCGTATTTTTCCGGCGAGCGCACGCCCATTCACGACACAAACGCATCGGGTACATTTTTCGGGCTTAACCTCACCCATACGCGCGGAGATATGTATCGCGCCCTGCTGGAAGGTATAGCTTACGGCACCAGCCATGTGCTTCGAACCTACAAGCAGGTTGGCGAAACCCCTTTGCGGCTTTTAGCCGTTGGCGGTGGAACGAAAAACCGGCTTTGGCTACAGGCGACCTCTGATATTGGTGGGTTGGACCAGATTATCTGCGAAAATACTTTTGGGGCGTCATTTGGTAATGCATTTTTGGCCGCATGCGCCATTGGAGCGGCAAAACCGGAAGACATAGACCAGTGGAACCCGGTTGCATCCACCATAACGGCTAAGGCAAATCCTACTTACGAAAAGCAATATGAACTGTTCCGCAGGCTTTATGAGCAGACCAAGGATATTTCAGCCGAATTGGGAAATTAGAGCGCATTATTGTTTGATTGAATCGCTCTGAATGCTTTCGCTCACGGCTGCTCGAGGCTTTTCTAATGGCTCAAGTTTTGCGCTTCGCGTTGCTCAACGTGCAACTTGAGCAATGCCTCGGCCTACGCGGGTGCGGCACATAAGTGCCGGACCTCTCTTCGAGGCCTAACTGTTTCCAATTAGACGTGGAAGTTTTCAAATATCCTTACTTCCCGGAACCCGATGCCATGCCCTTGATGATATAGCGCTCAAGCACAATTCCGATAATAACCAGCGGGAAAATAGCCGCACCGGAAAGGGCGGCCATTGACCACCAGTTTATGCCTTGAGAACCTGTTTGACTGGCGACCATCACGGGCAAGGTTTTTGCATCCGTACTGGTTAGCAGGGCGGCGAAAAAATATTCATTCCAGGTCAGCACCAGCGACAGGATAAAGGCCGCGACCAGCCCCGGCAAAGCGATAGGCAAAACGATCGTAAAGAACGAGCCCCAGACCGAAAGTCCATCCACCAATGCGGCCTCTTCCATTTCCACTGGAATTGCGGCGAATTGATCGCGCATGATCCAGATTACAATTGGCAAAACGGTGAGCGCATAAAGCAGGATCAGGCCAATGCGGGTATCGAGTAAATCGAGTTCCTTATACAAAACCAGAAAGGGCAGGGCCAGCACCACCGGCGGGAGGATGAGCTGGCTTAAGAAAAAGAATGAAATATCCGGATTGCGCATGAAACCGAATTTATAATTAAAACGTGAAAGGCCGTAAGCAGCGAGAGAGCCCAGCACCAGCGCCAGAGAGGACGAACCTAACGCCGCATAGGCAGAGTTGACGATGCGCTTGACAAATTCATCGCGAATGGTGGATTCCAGCCCGATTGTTGCGGGCGACATGCCAAGCGATTTCCACCCCAGCCATTTGGGCGTATAATCCCACCAGGGCACCATATTGCCGCGCATTACATCCGGGGCGATTTTAAACGATGTGGTGATCGTCCAGTAAATTGGAAAAAGGCAAATAATCGTCCAGAATATCAAAATTCCATAGATCACAATGCGCTTGCTCAACCACTTTGTTTTGTGGCTGAGGTCGCTCTGACTATCGTGAAATATTTGCGTTTCCGCCATTTAGTTTATTTTCCTTTTAGTATCTCGGGTTCATCCAGCGATCGACCAGTTTCATGAAAATGGTAATCGCTATGACAATCAGCACCAGATAAACCATGGCCAACAGCGTGCCATAACCGACATTGGAGCGGTCGCGGTATTCGCGGAATATAAAGCTGGTAACGGAATCGGTGGCGCCTCCCGGCCCCCCGGATGTTACATTGATGATGATGTCGGCAAGTTTCAGTTTGAAGATGATACGGATTAAAATTGCGGTAATTGAAATTGGCAGCATCAGCGGGAATGTAACCTGCCAAAAGGTCTGCCAGGGTGATGCGCCATCAACAATGGCGGCTTCTTTTACTTCCTTTGGAATGGCCTGAAGGCCGGCCAAAATCATGATCATCATGAAGGGAATAAAGGTCCATGCATCCATGATCATAATGGTGGAACGGGCAATTTCTGCCGAGCCAAAAAAGGACGGGTTTTCCCAGCCGAGCCAACGGGCAAGGCGGGCCAACGGGCCGAAACGAACCTCCAGCATGGATTTACCAACCATCCACGAGACGGCAACAGGTGAAAGCATTAGCGGCATTAAGAATGCGACACGAAAGAATTTTTGTGCGCGGATTTCTGAATTGAGCATCAATGCCAGCCCAAACGCGATGGCATATTCGACAATGATTGCCAGCGTATAATAGACCATGTTTTTGAGCGCGTTCCAGTAGAACGGGTCGGCCCACATCTGACGAAGATTGTCCAGTCCGTTGAATTTTCGCCCGTCAAGCGAGGCAAGGTTCCAGTCTGAAAATGAAATGGAGAGGCCAAATAGCAGCGGAAAAACCACCATTGAGACCACGAATAATACGGCCGGCAGCACAAATAGTGCGCGCTTGCCCTGCTCGCCGCGAATGATGACCTGCGATGCGCAAAGGCAAATGGCCCAAAGAATATAGGCGTAGAGAACTGGTCGCCAATTGTTGAAACCAAATGAGGTTTTCTCATATTCAAATAGGGTTTGTACAAGCACAATGCTTAAAAATAATCCGGCTGAACTCCAAACCAAAAAGCGCCCGAAGGCTGCGCGACGGGGGGTAATATGGTCAGATGTGACCACATGGAGAAGATCGGCCTGGCTGTTCATTTACAGTGTAATTTTCTAAAATGATGAAAAAGAACCGGCGACTGCTCGCCGGTCCTGAATTGTTTGGATATTGATTACATACCAAGCGAAGATTTATAGAGTTTCGTCTGGCTTTCCCGGCCAATCTGGTCGGTGATTTTATCCCAAGCGGCTGCAATCGCATCCGCACCTTCCTGAGCTGATTTGTATTGGCCCGCATAGATTTTGGCCAATTCATCTTCCGCTACTGAATAATATTGGAAGATGCCCGGAATGCGTGGTTCAATTGCTGCATTCGGGTGATTGTAGCTGTCTGCCTCAGATGAGAGGTAGTCCTTGATGAAGGTCTCATCATAGCCTGCACCAACCCATTCGGAAATATTGAAATGTGATTTCCGGTATGGCTGGAAGCCGGATGGATAGGCAGATGCCCAAAGCGACAGATCTTTACCGCCAAGATGAGCGGCCGCAGACCAGGCGGCCTTGTGCTTCTTGGCATCAGAATCAACGCGTGCCATCACATAAACACCCCAGCCGATATAGGCCATATTTGGTGCATAGTTCGGGCCGGAAGATAGTGTTTCCCACTTGCTTTCCTTGTGGTTCCAAACATCATCGGAACCGGGCAGAATTGAGAAACCTGTCACATCACCCACAACAGAAGTATCTGATGTTTTGGCGTTGGAGCCGATGTCGCCCCACCAGCTTAACATGGAGCCGGTGCCGGCAAGGAACTGCTGGAAGCCGGTTGTGCCGGGGTCGGCATTTATCTGGTCGGTTGGTTGTGTATCCAACACATCCAACACATCCTGAATGGCGCGAACCCATGCGGCATTGTTAACGCGTGGTGACATATCTTCCGGGTTAAACAACCATGCTGGATCATCTGGATGTTTGGCATAAGCTGTTGCGCGGGATGCCAGGAAGTAGAAGCCGAAGCCACCCCAACCTTTGAGCGGGTCAAGATAACCGTGGGCTGCAAGACCTGAAAGCGGGTCTTTTTTGCCTTTCAGGAATTTGGTAACTTCCTGCACTTTTTGCCATGTGGCAGGCACTTCCCATTCGCCCTTGTGACCTTCCGCCTTCCAGGCGGCGGCAAAATCAGCATTGGAGAAATAGTCGGTACGATAGTTGAAATTGTGGCAATCGCCATCAATTGATACCCGGTAGGTTTTGCCACCCCAGGTGCCAACAGGATCTTTCAGGTAATCAACATAGTCATCCATATCGATGACTTTTTTCACCCAGTCTGGCATTTCAGAGGCAAGGCCGCGGCCTGTTACATCGCCTTCAAATGGCGCGCCCATTTCGATGATGTCGAAATCAACGGTTTGGGTGGCAATCGATTGTTGCAGACGGGCGTTATAATCTGCCTGAGCCAGGTCAACCCAGTTGATTTTGGCTCCGGTATATTTCTCCCAAGGTTTCAGAAATCCACGGAATAAAAAGTTGTGCAGGTTCTGGTTGTTGAGGCCCATAAAAGTAAGCTCAACACCAGCAAATTCGCCCTCTTTGACGACTTCCTTTGTCGGCCCGAGGGTCATTTCCCCAACTTTTTGCCAATCGGCATCAGATGGAGACCCTTTGCCTACGCCCGGGATTTTTAAAATGGCGGCCCGAAGGGCAGCACCCTCATGTGCAGCGGACCATGCGGGACTTGTGCCCATTCCGACAGAAAACCCACCGGCGGCGGCAATTGCGCCAGCACTTGCGGCACCCTTGAGCATGTTTCGGCGGCTCATTTGCGCCTGCACGATTTGATTATATAGTTTAACCTTCATAGAAATTCCTCCCAATTACAATTGTTACAATCTGAGGCTTCGCTTGTGTGCAAATGACTGGTGCAAAATTAGCCAATATGGGTGTGAAATGCGAAGTGCATCACTCAAAATTTAGGCGAGAGATGCCAGACTAATATATTAATAGTTTCAGTGTTGCTCCAGCTTGTCAAGCGTCTAACATGTTAGTAAGGTCGATGGCTCGACCGCCGGTGATGGATTAGAAAATATTTGATATCCAGCACCAGAACTATAATAAAACGGGGGCAATATGGCCGAAGTAACCATACGCGAAATTCGAAAAAACTATGGTGCACTTGAGGTTCTTCACGGTTTTGACGTCGATATTGCTGATGGTGAGTTTGTCGTGCTTGTTGGGCCATCGGGATGCGGGAAATCGACATTATTGCGCATGATAGCCGGGCTTGAAGCGATAACTTCCGGGACAATTCAGCTCGGCGGCCGGGTGGTCAATAACCTGCCGCCGGCTGAGCGGGATATTGCCATGGTGTTCCAAAACTATGCGCTTTACCCCCATAAAACGGTCGCCGCCAATATGGCTTTTTCCTTGCGTATGCGTGGAATGGACAAGAAAGAGATTAAGTCTCGGGTGGATAATGCCGCCGGTATATTGGGGCTTGAACCTTATCTTGACCGTTATCCGCGCGCACTTTCCGGCGGGCAAAGGCAAAGGGTTGCGATGGGTCGGGCGATTGTACGCGATCCGCAGGTTTTTTTGTTTGATGAACCGTTGTCAAATCTCGATGCCAAATTACGTGTTCAAATGCGCAGTGAAATTCGCGCCCTGCATCAGCGGCTTCGCACAACGATGGTTTATGTGACCCATGACCAGGTTGAAGCGATGACCATGGCCGATAAAATCGTGGTGATGCAGGATGGATATATCGAGCAAATCGGCTCGCCGCTGGAACTTTATGACTTCCCGGTCAACAGGTTTGTTGCAAGTTTTATCGGCTCGCCGTCGATGAACCTTTTGGACGGTGTTGTTCGCAGGGGAGACGGGTTTGAGGTTGAGGTAAACGGGGTACGAATTGCCTGCCGCGATATTGATGGACTTGATGAAGGACAAAATGTGACCCTTGGAGTGCGGCCTGAACATCTGGAAATATCTGATAGCGGTATTGGTGCAACTGTTTCGCTGGTGGAACCCACCGGGGCCGAAACCCATGTGATCATGAAATTCGGCGATCAGGATATTGTTGCGGTGTTTAAAGAGCGTCATAATTTTAAGCCGGGTCAGGAGATTTTCCTATCGGTAAAACCTGAATTTGTTCATATTTTCGATGGAGAAAGTGGCAATCGCCTGTCGTAATCGGTTACCACCAAATAATTACCCGGCGCAGAATGGGAGACTTAAATGTTAAAAGGAATTGATCCAAGATTGAATGCGGATGTGCTTTATGCGCTGCGTTCAATGGGGCATGGGGATGTGCTGATTATTGCAGATACTAATTTCCCCTCGCACTCGGTTGCCAGTGAAACCATATTTGGCGAATTGCTGCGCATGGAGAATTTGACCTCGGCAGAGGCGATTGAGGCCGTATTATCTGTTTTACCGCTCGATACTTTTGTCGATGATTTTGCCGGGCGAATGGAAGTTGTCGATGCGCCCGATGAGGTGCCACAAGTGCAGCAGGAAGTGCAGGGAGCGATCAATAAGGCTGAAGGTGCTGAGCGCAAGATGATCCCCATTGAGCGGTTTGCATTTTATGATATGGCGCGCGAAGCCTATGCGGTAATCCAGACCGGAGAGCGGCGGTTTTACGGCTGTTTTATGTTGCGCAAAGGGGTCATTCCTCCTGAAGATGTGAGTTAGATATATGTCCGGTGAAATTGTAATTCTTGGGGTTTTTGTAGCCGATACCAGCTATCGGGCGGATCGACCGCCTCAAATGGGCGAAACCATAATGGGCAATTCATTCGCGCTTGGGCCGGGGGGCAAAGGTTCCAATCAGGCGGTGGCTGCCGCCATGGCCGGTGGTGATGTTCATTTCCTGTCGAAACTTGGCAAAGACCCGTTTGCCGATATGGCGCTTGATATCTGGAAAAAAGCCGGGGTTACGCCGCAGGTCAGCCAGCATTCTGACAGCTATACGGGGGCTGCCTATATTTTTATTGAAGAGGCCACCGGAAACAACGCAATTATTGTTTGCCCGGGAGTGGCGGGAACTATTTCGCCAACAGATATTGATAAATGTGCTGATCTGATTGCCAATTCGGCGATATTTGTAACCCAGCTTGAACAGCCACTTGATGCGGCGCTACACGCCTTGCAAATTGCCAAAAACGGTGGCGCAAAAACCATTCTTAACCCGGCACCGGCAACTGATTTGCCGGAGGGAATGTTGGCACTTTGCGATTATGTGACACCCAATGAGACCGAGACCGAAGGTATTACCGGCATTGCGGTTCACTCAGTAGAGGACGCTAAAAAAGCGGCACTTGCCCTGCTCGATAAAGGGGTGGGGGCGGCCGTCATTACGCTTGGCGAAAATGGTGTGCTTTACTGTGACCGTGAACAGGTGGTTCATGTGCCTGCTATAAATGCCGGGCCGGTGGTGGAAACAACAGGTGCGGGTGATGCCTTCAATGGTGGCTTTGCAACCGCACTTTCCCGTGGTTTTTCGCCGATTGAAGCGGTGAAATTTGGCTGCGCAACAGCTGGAATTTCTGTCACCCGTGCTGGAACAGCTCCTTCGATGCCAGCCTTGGCAGAGATTGAAGAATTATTGGCCAGAATATAAAATCAGGAGCAGCTTATGGCGCTGAAAACACGGCATTGGGACAGGCTAGGAAATGGTGGTGTCATTTTCACCGAACTTGGCATGGGCACCGCCCCGCTTGGAAACCTTTATCGAGCTATCAGCGATGAGGAAGCCCACAATGTGCTTACCTTGGCATGGGATGCGGGCATTCGTTATTTTGATACAGCACCACTTTATGGATTTGGGCTCTCGGAAACCCGGGTCAATCGCTTTTTGCGCGATAAGCCTCGCGATGAATATATTTTGTCGACCAAAGTGGGACGATTGCTAAAAGCCGCCACAAATGAAACCCGCGACGGCATCGGCAAATGGTTCGATGTTCCCAATCGTAAAGAAGTTTACGATTATGGCTATGATGGGGTCATGCGCTCAGTTGAATTTTCGCTGGAGCGGCTGGGGGTTGAGCGGATTGATATTCTTTATGCCCACGATATTGATCTGGCCAATCATGGTTCGCAAGAAGTGCTGAATGAGAAGTATGACGAGCTGATGGGTGGTGGCTATAAGGCGCTGGTTGAATTGCGCGATCAGGGGGTGATCAAGGCCTTTGGGGCCGGTGTAAATGAATGGCAGCCGTGCCAATATCTGGCCGAACGGGGGGACTTTGATCTGTTTTTGCTGGCCGGTCGTTATACATTGCTTGAGCAGGAGGCGCTGGACAGCTTTTTGCCGCTTTGTGAAGAGCGCGGCATCGGGATTGTCATTGGCGGTGCCTATAATTCCGGCATATTGGCGACCGGGCCGGTTGAAGGCGCCTGGTTTGATTATGATATTGCGCCGGGCGAAATTCTGGAGCGGGTGGGGGAAATTCAGGCCGTATGCGGGGCACATAATGTGCGCATGGTGGATGCGGCTTTTCAGTTTCCGCTTGCCCATCCAAGTGTGGTTTCTGTCATTCCCGGTGGGCAGGGGGTTGATGAAATGGTGTCGAATATTGCCGCTGCCAAGGCTGAAATTCCACCAGCCCTTTGGGCGCAATTGAAGTCTGAGGGCTTAATGCGCCAGGATGCACCGGTGAATGTCGGAGGTTGAGGCAATAAGATCATGGTTCAAATAGATGCCCACCAACATTACTGGCAGCCAAAGCGTGGTGATTACGACTGGATGCCGATGGATAATGCGGTGTTGGCGCGGGCCTATGGGCCGCAAGACCTGGCTCCACATCTTGCCGCTCACGGTATTGATAAAACCGTTTTGGTGCAGGCGGCGGCAACGATTTATGAAAGTGAATATATGCTTGGTATCGCTGATGCAACGCCAAGTGTTGCCGGTGTGGTTGGTTGGGTGGATTTTGAAAAACCTGATCATTATGAACATTTAAAACGGCTTGCCGCACACCCCAAATTCTTGGGTGTGCGCCCGATGATACAAGATATTGCAGATGTGAACTGGATGTTGCGCGACGATGTGCAATGGGGATTTCAGGCAATCGTCGATCTTGATTTAACGCTGGATGCGCTGGGCTTTCCTATTCATCTGGAAAATTTTCTCATTCTGCTTGAACGCTATCCGACAATGCGGGTGGTGGTTGACCATTGCATGAAGCCGCAGATCAGGGATCATGCATCTGATCCGCAGATGTTTCAATTCTGGGCCGATGGGATTAGCAAATTGGCCAAACGAACCAATGCCTGCTGCAAATTTTCTGGTCTGGTAACCGAGGCCTCAGACGGTTGGACAATGGAAGATATTCGGCCCTTTGCTATGCATATTCTCAAAAGTTTTGGTGCGGATCGGGTAATGTGGGGTTCAGATTGGCCGGTATGTCAATTGCAGGCGAGTTATGATCAATGGCGAGCATTGGCCACAGAGCTATGTGAGCAGCTAAGCGATCAGGAAAAAGCGGGTATCTTTGGTAGAACGGCTGCACGTTTTTACCGGCTTTGACAGGCCGTTTTTTACAACCTTTATGACGGCTCGAACAGTTCTGGTCTTTCGATCTCTAACGGCTCCAGATATTTGATCAATTGGCGTAAGTGATTGCGGGTTGCCGTTCTGGCCTGCTGGTGATTTCCAGCTTCAATTGCCTTAATAATATTCCGGTGCTCGTTGACCGTTTCCTGGATTCTGCCCGGTGAGGGCAAGTTGAGATGGCGGGCTCTATTGACCTGAACCCAGGATGATTCTGCCAGTGTCCGCAATCTTTTAAACCCGGTGAATGACATAATTAATTCGTGCATCTTAGAATCTTTGACATAAAATGCATCAAAATCGCCGCCGCTGATTAAGGCTTCCTGTTCACCCAGGTTTTGATAAAGTTGCGCAAGCTGGTCGTCGGTGATTTTGTCGACAAGATATTCGACGGCAGCGAGCTCCAGCGCCTCGCGTAAAAAGGCACCTTCTTTGATCTCATCCATCGAAAACAACGAAACATAGGTTCCCGCTTTGGGAACGACGTTCACCAGGCCTTCGCTGGCCAATATGGCGATTGCCTCTGAAACGGGGGAGCGTGACACGCCAAGTTTTCCGCAAATTTCGCGTTTTCGAAGAATTTCACCGGGATGATAAACAAGCGATAGAATTGCAGTTCTCAATACAAGATAGACTTTGTTGGCGAGTGAGCCTTCAAAATTTGTAAGGGGCAGCAAATTGCGTGTGTTTTGGTTGTTTTTTTGCATCTGAATGACAATATTCATGAATTGACTAACATGTTAGATTGAATGCGGTCCTGTCAAGGTGACCGATTGCAGTATTGGCGCCTTTTAACGTCAATTCTGTTATTAGTGCAATTCCCGTTGCCCTGGAATTGGTTTATGTATTCGAAATCAAAGCTCAATAATATTTTCTTCATTCCGGTTTGCTGCATTGTTGTTTTGCTGCTCGCATCAGGTATGGACAGGCCTGTTGCCGCAGAAAAATACGCTTGCTCGGCGGAAGTGACAGGGATATCCACAGTAGATTTTGAACCGCTGTCTCTGGCTTTTCGTGATGCCCGGCAAGGGCGCTATGTTGGCGGAAATATTGTAATTGCCGGGAATGAGTATTTTTCTGCCACAATTCGCAAGCAAATAGTTGAGGGAGTCGCCAGTACCTTAAATGTTTATAGTGGATTTGCAGATCTTAGTGTTGGTTATATTGCTGTAAATCCGGATCGCTATGGTCGAAAAAAAGTATATTTGTTTGGGGAGGCAAATCAGCGTTGGATGCAGTTGGATTTGGTTGAAGCAGGTTTGGCGCTGGTTAACCCGGAGGATGGCGAGCCAAAGTGTATTGAACAATTGTTTGAGGCTGAAAATATTGCTCGCAAAAACCAAGTGGGGGATTGGCAAATACCCGAACTGATAATGCATTCTAATGATGCTGATTGGCAAAAAAGAGTACAGAGTTTTCAACTGGTGGAGGGGACATTGCTATCAGTTGGTAAAACCAGTTCCAGATATTATCTGAATTTTGGTAATAACTGGAGTGAGGATTTTACTGTTATTGTTGCAAAACGTAATATTAAGCGGTTTAAGATGAAGTATGAAGATTTAAAGCGGCTTGCTGGCAAGAAGATCAGGGTTCGGGGGTGGCTGATCCAGGATCGCGGACCAATGATTGAGGTATTCCATCCCGGGCAGATTGAAATTGATATCCAGTAGCAATTATTATCCAGGCGCAGATATTCCGAGATTCGGTTTAGAAATTGAAGCGGCACAAACGGGCAACCGAAAGCGCGGTTCTGGTGTGCGTTTGGCTGTGTTTATATCGCTCGCCTTTATGGTTTCTTCTTGCACGCTATTTTCCGGTGATAAAAATTCCAAGCTGGAACAGGTGCTGAAACCATTGCCGTTGGCCAATAGTTCGGCAAATCCGGAAGAGCGTATTGGCGCTAAGGAACACCCGAAAATAGTTGCTGCAAATGGCGGTGTTTATACCGATCCAAAACTTGCAGGTATGTTGTCAGAAATCGCACTGACATTGACCGCGCATTCCAGCAGCAAAATCAAGAATTTTAGGATTACAATTTTAAATTCACCATCCGTCAATGCTTTTGCGTTGCCCGGTGGGTATCTTTATGTGACCCGGGGATTGTTGGCTTTGGCCAATGACAAGGCAGAAATCGCTGCTGTTTTGGCACACGAGATCGCCCATGTGACGGCCAATCACGGAATAAAGAGGATTAAGCGGCTTGAGGATGCAAAACTGGCCGACCGCGTTGTGTTGGATGTTTTGTCCAATGACAGGGCGGGAAGAGTTGCTTTGGCCGCCAACAAGATAAATCTGGCAAAGTTTTCTCAAAATCAGGAATTGCAGTCTGATTTGCTTGGCATTCGTATGTTAGGCGGGGCCGGTTATGACCCCTATGCAGCGGCGCGTTTTTTGGGTGCAATGAACTCTTATGCAAAATACCAGACTTCGCTTTCCAGCAAAAACGCAGATGCTGATTTTCTTTCATCCCATCCATCAACCCCCAAAAGAATAGAATTGGCGAAGCGCCATGCGCGGGCATTTGGGCGCCCGGGAGCCGGTATTTCTAATCGTGATATGTATTTAAATGCGATTGACGGGATGTTGTATGGTGACAGTGCGCAGGAGGGCTATGTGCGCGGACATCAGTTTTCCCATGCCGGACTTGGCATTACATTCAATGTTCCAAAGGGCTATGATATTGATAATAACGCCAAGGCTGTGGTGATTAGTGGCCCTAATCAAATTGCCATTCGGTTTGATGGAATCAGCCAGCCATCCAGTGTTAGCCTGGAAGAATATCTCACCAGTGGCTGGGTTAACGGTTTAAAGCAGAAGCAAACAATTACCACCATCGTTAATGGTTTGGAGACCGCTTATGGCGAGGCCGAGGCCGATGGCTGGACTTTTAATATTACGCTGATACGGGTCAATTCACAGATATATCGGTTTATTCTGGCCGCTCCTAAAAATGCTAAAAACCCAGCTCGGATTGCAAGGCAGGTATCGGAGACTTTTCGCAAACTTGACCGCGTGGAAAAACTTAATTTGAAACCTTTGAGAATAAAGGTTGTACGTGTTGGAGCCAGTGGATCAATTACGCAAATTGTAAGCCGTATGCAGGGCGTTCGTCGAAAGTTGGACCTGTTTCGGCTTCTCAACAGATTGAAGCGGGGCGTAAGATTGAAACCCGGTAGCCGGGTAAAAATTGTGGTGAGCGGGTAAGCGTGATGCAAACGCGCTACACAAAGAAAAACGCGCCGGCAAAATGCCAGCGCGTTTAAAATAATCAGAATATTTGAGCTAAACTAAGCGGCAGCTACTTTTTCAGCGGCCTCTGGCTCATTGGTCGAACTACTGGCGGGTTTGCTGGTAGTTTCACTGGTTTTGTCATTGGCCGTATCGTCAGGTTGTTCGTCAGTTTTTGGCCCGCGTTTTGGTCCAAGCGCAAGGTTTGCTTCAATCAGGTTTACGGCTTCCGTATCCGAGAGCTTGTTTACAACAGCAAGCTCGCGCGCCATGCGTTCAAGGGCGGCTTCATATAGTTGGCGCTCGGAATAGGACTGTTCTGGTTGATTTTCTGAACGAAACAAATCGCGCACAACCTCTGACACCTGAATCAGGCTGCCCGAATTGATCTTGGCATCATATTCCTGTGCACGGCGGCTCCACATGGTCCGTTTTACCCGGGCGCGGCCTTGTACCGTTTTAAGTGCTTTTTCAACCAGAGACGTGCTTGATAGCTTACGCATTCCAACCGATATAATTTTGGGAACCGGAACCCGCAAGGTCATTTTGTCCTTTTCGAAGTTAATGACAAACAATTCCAGAGCAAATCCGGCAACTTCCTGTTCTTCAATATCAATGATCTGCCCAACACCGTGAGCGGGATAAACTACGTGTTCGCCTGTCTTGAAGCCCTGACGTTGTGTTGCTTTTTTTGCGGTTGCCATTATTTTGTGCACTCCTATTTTTCATCGGTGATCCGATGTGAAAGATCAATTCTGCTGGTTGCAGACTGATTTGTCGTTAGCGGGCAGCTGTTTGTTAATTAAGTTGCCTTGCTTCGACGGCCGCCTAAAATATGTAATGGGCGCGGTATGCGTTCCAACAGATTGAAAGCGTTCATGATGAACTATTTTCCAGCCTTTGCGCGGTGTCAAAAAACCACGCAATACGCAGATGCGTATTGTTTTTAGTGGCTGAATTAAATGTGAATCCTTACTTCAGGGAAGTCGGTGTTGTGGTCTCTTGGTCCAAAATCATTAGGGACGGAATCAAAGGGATGATTGATTTTACTTTCTTTTCCAATTGCCGAACCAGATTAGCCGACGATTTCAATAGTATACACTAAAAAAGCGAAAAAATCAACGGTTTGAGGCCGGGGCGGGTAAATTCAACGCGAATGAAGCAAAAGTTGGTAAATTTGGTGACTGTCCCAGTTCAATTTAAAATGCTCAAAAGAGCGATCAATTTCCTTCACCGGGTTCCTTGGAGAAAAATTTCTCCAGTTTGTTTTCGACGCCATCAAACTTTTCGCCATCGGCCGGCGGTTCGCCCTTGGCAATGATATTTGGCCATTTTTCAGCATACTCAGTGTTGATTTCCAGCCATTTCTCCAAGCCCGGTTCAGTGTCAGGTTTGATGGCTTCTGCAGGGCATTCCGGTTCGCAAACGCCGCAATCAATGCACTCTTCTGGATGAATGACGAGCATGTTTTCGCCTTCATAAAAACAATCGACCGGACATACTTCGATGCAGTCCATATATTTGCACTTTATGCAATTGTCGATGACAAGGTAGGTCATGTTTTTCTCCAAGGAATACGGAAAATTTCGAAGGATGCTGTAACTCTTTCAATGGGTAAATACAAGAGCCTGAGGGTTGTGAATTGAATCTAGAATTCTTCTCCGGCTTTCAGGCGAAATTCAGCCATTTTTCGCCGTTCTCGCTTGGTCGGTCGCCCGGCGCCCTCATCCCTTACAGCCTGTTTGGCCGGCCTGTTCACAGGTGTCTGGCGTATAACGGGTGGGCTTAAATCTTCATACAAAATTTGCGCTTCGCTTGCGGGTCCCCGGCGGGTGCCGATGGAAATTATGCGATAGACGAGAATTCTACGCGGTTGGGTAATTGTCAGCGTGTTTTCCGGCCTTACCGTAATGCTTGGCGAACTGGTTTTTACCCCGTCGATGCGGATTTTGCCCGCGAGTACCAGTTTTTTTGCAATGGTTCTGGTTTTGGCGATTCTAGCAAACCAAATCCACTTGTCCAGTCGAATTTTCTGATTTGGTTCTGCTACAGAGGTCATTTATTTGATTCGAGGCTGGCTTTCAGGGCTGCAAGTTTGGCAAATGGCGAGTCCGGATCCATTACTTTTTCAGGTTTTTTCTTGTGTCGGTGCGCGCCTGGTTTTGCCGAATTTCTTGGGTTTTTACGGTCATTTCGATTTTGGTTGTCGTTTTGCCTGGATTTGCCTTTGGCCTGATGTTGGCCCGGTGATTTTTTGTGGGAACGGGCATTTGAATTGCCCCGGTTTTGTCTGGCGGGTCGCCAGATTGAAATTGTTTTTTCTTCTTCTTCAGCTTTTGCGGGGTCGGGCGTCGCAGCTTCCGCCTCTACCTTCTCCGCATCCTTCTCAGAATTGGGTGATGCATCTTCGGCAATTTCACCAGATGGCTCGTCTTTTTTGTTGGTTTGTATTTCGACATCACCTGTTGTCGGTTTGGCTTGTTCAGGCTCTGCTTCAATTGTTGATGGGTCGATCAGCGCCAGGCGGTTTTTGACAAACTCTTCGCTTTTGATGTCGGCCTGGTAGCCAAGGGTAGAAAGGATTTCGTTCATGTCCTCGTGGGTTGCGCCCAATATCGACATCATGGCCGGTGTCACCATAAACCCGTTGCCTTCAAATCCGCCATCCGGCCGCACAACATCCTTGCCTTCACGCCACATGATGGCTGGTCTTATCAGATCGGCGAGGCGTTCTAGAATATCAACCCTAACGGCCTTTTTGCCAAGAATGCGGAAACCGGACAGGCGGTAAAATTCGGGCAGAAAATCAGGATCAATCGCTACAGAGGTTCGGCCAGCTGCGGAAATTTGCGGAATTTCTGTCAAACCGCTGGCTTCGATTTTTTCGTGTTTCATTGCCCATAATATGGTTGCGAGCGCTGCTGGAGATGGCTTTAAAAGAGCTGGCATAAAAATGTGATAGGCACCAAAGCGAACTCCATGCCGGCGCAGCAGGCCACGTGCTTCCTGGTCGAGCGCGCGAATATCATCGGCGATATCGCGGCGGTCAATGACACCGAGATTTTCGACCAGACGAAAGGCAACGCCGCGCACAAGACCATCAAAGTCTTTAGCGCTCGCAAGATCAACCAGTGGTTTTAACAATGTTTCGATGTGAAAGCTGAGCCAACGCTCAAGCCGGCTTGCGACCTTGTCTCTGGCCGGCCCGGTTAGCTGTTCATCGGCCAGCAAAATTACTTTAGGTTTTAAGAGTTCATCGCCGGTTGTGGCTTTAGCAACCGGGTCACCCAGCCAACGGATGATACCGTTGGATTCCAGTGCAAAATCGGCATTTGCCCCTGCAGTCAATTTATCGGCACGGGATTCAATTTCTGTGCCCAGCGCTTTTTGCGCCGCATTACGTGCAGCTTTTGCATCTTGTCCCTCGGCGGATTTATCAGCAGTGAACCGGAATCCACTCAATCGGCCAACGTGGTGACCTTCAACTTTAACATCACCGGTATTACTGATTTCAACGTCTAGCATTGCATTTTCTCTAAGTCTTTTCATTAACACGCTTGTCCTGCGGTCCACGAAGCGTTTCGTCAACCTTTCATGCAGTGCATCAGACAATCTGTCCTCAATATCACGGGTTTTTTCTTGCCAATGTTCTGGATCAGGTAACCACCCGACCCGGTTTGAAATAAAAGTCCAGGTTCTAATATGGGCTATCCGGTTGGAAAGTGTATCAATTTCGCCTCTGGTATCATCTGTTTGCGCAACTTGCTCGGCAAACCATGTTTCGTCAATGGAGCCGGTATCTGCAATATCCTTGAAAATACTTGCTGCCATATCACCATGATTTGCAGGGGCAATGCGGCGATAATCTGGTATCTGGCATGTTTCCCACAAAAGTTCGACTTTGGCCGTCTCACTCAAGCGCTCGGTAATTGCCTTGTCGCGGGCCAAATATTCAAGTGTGCGCTGGTCTGTTGCCGGTGGAGCCTTGACAAGAAGCGGGTTATTGCTTGAAACGTCAAGCGATTGTTGAAGGCTTTTCAGGCTCGATGTATCAAGCCTTCTGTTGCGCCATTGTAGGGTTTTTGCAGGTGCAAACGAATGGGTTTCAAGCGCTTCGATCATTTGTTCATCAAAGGGGTCAACCTGGCCGGTTACGCCAAACGTGCCATCATTGGTGTGACGTCCGGCCCGTCCGGCGATTTGGGAATATTCTGCCGGGGTTAGCTGGCGGTATTGATGGCCGTCGAATTTCTTGTCCTGGGCAAAGGCCACGTGGTTCACATCCAGGTTTAACCCCATGCCGATTGCATCTGTTGCAACCAGAAAATCCACATCACCCGACTGGTAGAGTTCAACCTGCGCATTGCGGGTGCGGGGTGAAAGTGAGCCTAAAACCACGGCAGCTCCACCGCGCTGGCGGCGAATAAGCTCGGCAATTGCATAAACTTCATCGGCAGAAAAAGCGACAATCGCTGTTCTTGGGGGGAGGCGGGTAATTTTTTTCTGTCCGGCCCAGTTTAGTTGCGACATGCGCGGCCGGGTGATTACATTGATCCCTGGTAGCAGACTTTCCAGAACCGGGCGAACGGTGGCGGCACCCAGCAACATGGTTTCATCCCTGCCGCGGAGATTTAAAATACGGTCAGTAAAAATATGGCCCCGTTCGAGATCAATGGCCAGTTGCACTTCATCAATTGCGACAAATGAAACATCCACCTTGTGAGGCATGGCCTCCACTGTGCAAACCCGAAATCGGGCTGATGGGGGAATGATTTTTTCTTCGCCGGTTATTAATGCAACTTCACTGGCACCCAGTCGCTCAACAATACGCTGGTATACCTCGCGGGCTAAAAGGCGAAGAGGCAGGCCAATGATGCCGTTTTTGTGGGCAATCATTCTTTCGATGGCCAGATGGGTTTTGCCGGTGTTGGTTGGCCCAAGCACAGCGGTTACACCACGCCCGGACATTGGCGACAGGTTGGAGGAATTGTTACTTGGCATGGGTATTTTGTATGGGTCCGTTTTTCGCAGGGCGCATCTTTATCGGTGTGACTTAGCACACGGGAGTGGCAGTGCCAATTGTATGTAATATCACAGTTTTGCGCCTTTATGTTAATAATTGGAACGTCGCAAGAACAAAACCGGTCCGAATCGCTGACCTGTCTCAGTTTTCTATTTGTTCTCACAAGATGTGGTAATGAGAATTGAACAAATCACAATATTCAGGCATTCATTTTTGCCGGTTTTGTAAATTCTCTTCAGCGCGTTAACAAATTGGTTCAAATGAGTGCAGTTGTGTTTGGTTTGAAGTCGATTCCTGGCTGTCTGAATATATTAATAAACTATGACAGTTGCTGGTGTTGCTAAAGTCATGAGTTGGCCAAAAGTAATCAAATCAGGAACATAGCGGGCACGAATCAGCTTTTGGCCAGCGTATTTGGTTTGTTCTTGCTCTATATGGTGGAAAATGTGGACGTAACCCTCAAGATATAGACGTGTAATTACCTGAAAAGCTGAAGGCCCGGCAAAGTGTTTACGGGCCTTAACCTAATTGTTGTATATTGGCACATATGGCCAGGAGTTATTTGATTGTAGATACGTAATAGGAGGGTTTTCCGACCACAGTTCCGTATTTGGTTTTCACTTTGAACTGGATCAGGCCGTAGAGAGATGAATTGCCAATTCTTGCCAGTGAAATCTCCATGTTTTTATTGGCGATCAGGCGTTTGATCTCTTTTTTGTGCGGCCGATGCCCGGCGATAGGCACATAACGCACGCCACAAACATATGATGTGCCATTAAACCCTCGGGTGACGACTTTTCGCTTGCCCTTGTATCGCATTTTCAAATCGAAACGGTTTTTTCCGTCATAAACGGGCAGGGTTCTGTTGCAAATGGCTGCACCGTTGCCAACCATGCCTGGGTCAACCGCAATAAGTGTGGTGCTGATCGGATCCTGGACAGATTTCAAGTGAGATGGTTTGACCATAACCGTGCCGGGTTTAATGGCTTTTTTTGGAGTAACCTTGGCAAACTCGAGACCATTTTTCCCGAATTTAAGCACAACATTACCCTTCTTCTTCTTGGTTTTGTAGTTAAGACTATGGGTAAAGTTGGTCAGGCGATAATTTTCGTAACGCCCACCACTATTTGCAGAACCTTTTGCTTTTGAAAACAGTTTTGAGGCCCCGTAGGTTTTTGCAAAGCCGGAAATACTGTATTTGCCGTTGCCAACATTGATATCCATAGCGAGTTTACCGATCGGGATGCCTGCCATCGATAATATAAGTTTCATTTCGTGGCGTATGGATTCTGCCGCTTGAGCCTGTATGTTTCCGTTTAATGCTGAAAAGGCCAATAGGGAAAATATAATTGGTTTTTTTAGAAAATTCACTTTTAATCTCCATTAAAATATTGCGCCCGTATCTCGTAGGTAAGAAACCGGAATAAAGGCAGAAATTGGGTTTGCCGCATGGGGCGTCTGTTTGCTAAAATTGTGATAGGTGATTGCATCTGAATGGATGATGAACGGTCTGTTCAGCTTGCTATATCAAGGGTGTACTGCCTTTGGAAATAAAATCAGCGTCTGCCATTTTGAATTTAGTACAGGTAACCATGGGTTGGCGAATTATTCAAATATCAGAATCGGGTGTTTGCTCGAAGAATTACTTGACTGTTGTGGCTATGGTGCCTATAGACGGGCAACTTTTCCGCCTCGGTTGAAAATATGAATATGCTTGGCTTCGCTTGATCGAATTCTATGTGTTATTTGTGTCGCAATTGTTGCAAGCACCCTCCCGCGGATTAACGATAATAAATAAAGGTTTTGATTATGTCACGGCGTTGTGAGTTAACCGGTAAAGCGGTTCTATTTGGAAATAATGTGAGCCACGCAAATAACAAATCGCGTCGCCGTTTTCTTCCTAACCTGTGTAATGTCACGTTGATGAGCGATGCGCTTAATCAGGGTGTTCGGTTGCGTGTTAGTGCAAATGCGCTGCGCACTGTTGAACATCGCGGTGGGCTTGATGCATTTTTGATGAAATCAAAAGAGCGCGATCTTTCCCCAAAAGTTCAGATTTTGCGCCGTCAGGTTCAAAAGAAACTTGCAGAAGCTACTGCTTAGCTTTTTCAAATGCATCGAAAATCTGGGCTGTGCTGTATAGTGTAGCCCGTTGGCTGGTTCCATTACCCAGGATTAAAAAAATGATTACTTCTGAAAAGAATGCGCCCGTAAGGCTGCCGATATTTATTGCCGCTATGTGTATTGTGGTGGCACTTTCCAACTACCTTGTGCAATTTCCGTTTAAACATTTCGGCATGGGTGAAATTCTCACCTGGGGCGCATTTACCTATCCCGTTGCGTTTTTGATAACCGATCTTGCCAACCGCCGATTTGGGGCTGAAAAAGCGCGTAAAATTGTGTTTTTTGGGTTTGTTCTGGCCGTTCTATTGTCTATCTGGTTGGCCACACCACGCATTGCAATTGCATCAGGTTCAGCGTTCTTGGTAGCGCAGATGCTCGATATTTCGATATTCAATCGGTTGCGCAATGGTCAATGGTGGTCTGCGCCGTTATTATCTTCGATTATTGGTTCGGCGGTTGATACTTTGCTGTTTTTCTCGCTGGCCTTTGCCGGGCGTTTTGCCGCAATTGATACAATGTTTGGGGCGGAGGATGGCTCACTGGCATTTTTGGTTCCGTTTTTTGGTTTTGGTGTGGAGGTTCCGTTGTGGGTCTCACTTGCCGTCGGCGATTACGGTGTAAAACTTCTGATCGCGCTTTCGATGCTCATTCCGTATCGGGTATTGATAGGGCACTTACAGCCAAAGAAAAATGCCACTGCCGTTTGACAGATTGCGACTTTGACTTTCACTTCTCTTCAATCAACTTAAATTCCAGATAGAGGTTTCGCTGCAATAACGAATGATTATCATCGGAGATGAGGGAGAAAAATATCTCACCCCTGTCATTGGTGGTGATTGACAAGCCTTCCATATTATCAACCTGGTGGGAAACATCTACTTTTAGCAGTGATTTGCCTTTCAATGTTGCGCCTGGCTTGATCTTTCCTGCCTTGATCCGTCGCAGCCTTATGCCAAGCCCGTCGGCAAGATTGAAGCGGCGTTCCAGCAAAACAAGATCGCCATTTGGCAGAAAATCACCATCGGTAATATCGAACTTTCCTTTACGTTTGACGGTAAATTGTCCCTTGTCCGGGCCGCTCAAAATGGCCGCCTTTATACGTTTCTTGGCGGCAAAGGATCGCTCGCTGATGATAATTATTGCGCCCTGTTGCCTGCTTGAGAGCGGCGATTTTAAAATGGTTTCCAATCCCTTGTTGGGGCGCAGCAGGCTTACATCGAGATTGAGTTTAACATTTTCAGGAGTGGATGAAAAATTCTCCAAATCGAGTTTGTATTTTGAAACCCTATTATCGCGCTCAAATGAAATCAGCGCGTAATCGCCATCAATGATGATGGATTCAGCATCCGCATTCCATTTATGTTTGTAAGGCTTGCCGTTCTTGTCCAGCAAGGGGGCCATTTTGGCGTTATCAAACCCAAGAGGTTTCCCGTTGGGTCCGCGTTTGATTTTTGCGGTAAACCAAAAGCCTGTATCGGTTACTGCAACAATCTTGCTTCTGTTTTCGATCAGTGCCAGGCCCGATAGGGCGCCCACATGCGCGTTGTCAGAGGTGAATTCAAGCCCGCCGATAAATTCCAGCTTGCCAAATATTTTTTGCTCACTGCCGGGCAGGAAATTGGTGATTGGTTTTGCGGTAATTTCCACATCAAAAGGAGCGGCACTTGAAACCAGGGTTGCAAATATTATCAATGCATTGGCAAGACTGAACTTCAGAAATGCGCTTAGGGGCCTCATGAACCCACCATGCTGGATGCCCTGGCGCGTTTGGCCGGTCGGCTTTTTCTGGATTTGGGGGTCTCGGCAAACAGGCTGGCCAATTGATCTGTCATCGCACCTGCAAGTTCTTCTGCATCAACAATGGTGACGGCGCGGGCGTAATAGCGTGTCACGTCATGGCCAATGCCGATCGCCAGTAATTCCACCGGAGAGCGGGTTTCTATTTCCTCGATAACATGGCGTAAATGGCGTTCGAGATAATTGCCGGGATTTACTGAAAGGGTGGAATCATCCACCGGCGCACCATCTGAAATCATCATCAGAATGCGGCGTTGCTCTGGCCGTGCAAGCAGGCGATTATAGGCCCATTCAAGCGCCTCGCCGTCGATATTTTCCTTCAACAATCCTTCGCGCATCATAAGGCCGAGATTACGCCGCGAGCGTCTCCATGGTGCATCAGCCGCCTTGTAGATAATATGGCGAAGGTCGTTCAGACGTCCGGGGTTTGCGGATTTTCCGGCCTTGGCCCAGGATTCTCGCGCCTGTCCGCCTTTCCAGGCGCGTGTGGTAAAGCCCAGAATTTCGACCTTTACACCGCAGCGTTCAAGAGTTCTGGCGAGAATATCGGCGCAGGTGGCGGCAACCGTAATCGGACGACCGCGCATGGAGCCTGAATTATCCAGCAGCAGGGTGACAACCGTATCGCGAAACTCTGTATCGCGCTCGCGTTTAAACGATAGCGGCGCAGTTGGGTCGGTAATAATACGGGTTAATCTTGAGGGGTCCAGATAGCCTTCCTCGAGATCAAAATCCCAACCACGGTCCTGTTGGGCCATTAGGCGGCGTTGCAGGCGGTTGGCCAGACGCCCTACCACGCTTTGCAATGAGGCAAGTTGCTTGTCTAAAAATGCGCGCAGCCGGTCAAGTTCTGCTTCATCGCACAATTCTTCCGCCTTGATAATTTCATCATGGGCGGATGAATAGACCCGGTAATCGCTTTTTTGTGGCAGGTTTGAAAGCGGCTGATCACTGCGTTGCCCTTCGGCGGGCGTATCCGCATCGGCCTGTTCTTCTAAAAATTCATCATTTCCAGCTTCTGAGGATTCAAGCTCACCAACCTGATGGTCTTCGCCAGATGCTTCCTGATCGTCTCCGGCGGCATCTTCTTCGCCTTGCGTTTGTTCGGAATTTTCGTCCTGATTTTCCTGATCGTCCTGTTGCTGGTCGTCCTCTTCGCTTTCCTCGTCTTCCGCATCCGGGTCCTGGCCCAATTCATCAGACATATCCAATGATGCGATCATTTGGCGAATGGATTTGGCAAATTGTTTTTGATCAGCAAGGCAAGTGCTCAGGTTATCAAGATCGCCGGCGGCTTTCTCCTCAATCCATTCACGCCATTGGTCAACCATGGGTGCTGCACTTTTGGGCGGTGCGCGGCCGGTCAGCTTTTCGCGTACTATCAGGGCAACGGCATCTTCAAGCGGTGCATCTTCGCGCGTTGTAACCTCGTGGTAATTGGCCTTGAAATATTTATCCTCAAGCATTTGAGCAATGTTGTCGCCGGCTCCCTGCATCGCCAGAGAGCCGAGCGATTCAACCCGTGCCTGCTCGACCGCATCAAAAATTGCGCGGGCGTTTTGGCCTTCCGGCAACAGGTTTGAATGTATGGAATTATCATGCATGGCGGCCCGCATGGCCATTGAATCACTCAGGCCACGGGTAATCGCAACGTTTTGTTTTGATGTGCTTTTACCCGGATCGGGCAGCCGTGCCTGCCCCGGTGTCATGCCCGGCTTGTCGCCTGAAAAAGTTACTTCCAGCTCGCTGTCCTGTGCAATAGCGCGCATGCAACCGCTCACCGATTGTTTGAACGGTTCAAGGTTCAGGGCAGAACCTTTTGCTTTAGAATTATCACCTATTCTAGCCATAATCTCAATCAAGATCCGTTAGCAACGAAACAATTAATGCAAGCAATATTTAGCCAAGTGCAACATTGGCGCTTGATTCAGGAATATCCTGACCAAAGGCCCGCTGGTAAAATTCAGCCACCAGATTGCGCTCCAACTCATCGCATTTGTTTAGGAATGTCAGGCGGAATGCCAGTGCCAGATCATCGAAAATCACTGTGTTTTCAGCCCAGGTAATCACCGTGCGCGGGCTCATCACAGTGGAGAGATCGCCATTGATAAAGGCTGCGCGGGTTAAATCTGCCACGCGCACCATTTTAGAGATTTTCTCCCGACCTTCAGCATTTTGCCAGGCTTTGGTTTTCGCCAAAACGATCTCAACTTCATTGTCATGGGGCAAATAGTTCAATGTTGTGACAATCGACCAGCGGTCCATCTGACCCTGATTGATTTGTTGGGTGCCGTGGTAAAGGCCGGATGTATCGCCAAGACCAATGGTGTTGGTGGTGGAGAACAGGCGAAACGAGGCGTGCGGCCTGATTACCCGGTTTTGATCGAGTAGGGTCAGGCGACCATCAACTTCGAGCACGCGCTGAATAACAAACATCACATCGGGGCGGCCGGCATCATATTCGTCAAATACCAGCGCGATATTGTTTTGCAGCGCCCAAGGCAGAATGCCATCGTGAAATTCGGTAATTTGCTGGCCATCACGGACAACGATTGCATCTTTGCCAAGCAGATCAATACGTGAAATGTGGCTATCTAGATTGATGCGCACGGTTGGCCAGTTCAGCCGCGCGCCAACCTGCTCGATGTGGGTGGACTTACCAGTACCGTGGTAGCCGGAAACCATAACGCGACGATTGAAGGCGTAACCGGCAAGAATTGCCATGGTGGTTTGCTCATCAAACAAATAGTTTGGATCAATTTCCGGCACATGCTCGGTTTTCTCGCTATATGCAGGAACGGTCCAATCTGAATTGATGCCGAAAGCATCGCGCACTGAAATCTCTGTATCGGGCAATTTTGTTTCGTCGTTCATAGGGCCTCCGGCATCCATCGGGATCATGGAAAATTGGTGATGTTTGGTAAGCGCCTGCGAGTACAGGCTAATTTGAGAAAATCTGTTAGCAAAAACCTGCTTGTCTTAAATGTTTATAGGCTTGAATAATTTGGCGCAAGCGGTCTTCCGAACTTCTGTCGCCGCCATTGGCATCCGGGTGGTTTTGCTTTACCAGCAATTTGTACTGGGTTTTAATCTGGGCGGATGATGCCATGTCGTCGAGGCCGAGATCATGCAATGCCTTGGCTTCAAGCCGTCGTAGCTTTCGGCCCATATTGTCGGTTTTGCGTTTGCCGTCCGGGCCATATTTGTTTCGAACCTGCTTGTGCCAGGTTGGTGTCTCGCGCAAGACGGCCTCATCAACCGGTGCCGTGCGCGCACGTTTGCTGCCGGTCGGCCAGGTCGGGCGATGACCGGTAATGTTCTCTTTTTGAAAACTTGCGATTTCATCGTCATTCAGGCCGGAAAAATAATTGTAGTTTTTGTTATACATGCGGACATGGTTGAGGCAAAAATTGAGATAAGTGCCTTCGCGGTTGCGCCCCATCGGCGCCTTGTGCGCGCCGGGTTCGTCGCAGCCCTCCCAATTGCACTGGCCCGCAAGGCGAGCTTCTTCTTCAGCTTTCAAAACCTTTTTGGGCTTGATGCGAATCTTGTCAAAAATATCAGAATTTGAGGCCATGACGCTTTTTCGTTAATGTTTGAATTGCAAATTGGGCCGTCTCGGCTTAATCAAGATGATCAAATCGGACTACTGCTTTTATAGCGTTCTTCAACGAAAGGGAACCTTTGATGTCACTTCAAACGCAAATAGAGGAAAAAATATTAGCTAAATTAGCACCAGAACACCTCGAAGTCATCAATGAGAGCCATTTACATGCCGGTCATCAGCCCGGATTTGATGGAACGGGCGAAAGCCATATGAGGATTCGCATTGTCGCATCAGCCTTTGAAGGGATGAACCGGGTGATGCGGCACCGAAAAATAAATGAGCTGCTGAAGGAAGAAATTGATCGCGGTCTGCACGCTTTGGCAATTGATGCGAAAGCACCCAGCGAAGTTGTGGCGCAATAAATTGCGTTTCGTTTTTTGTTTTACGCTGGACCCTCCGGGCCACCGTCCGTTCGCGCACTGGCACGCTGTCGCGCTTGTGCTGCCACGGAGGGAGTTTGTCGATACGCACCAACAGAACTGATCGGTGATGCGCAAGATTTGAATTAACCCTTCATCACATTTCTGATGCGTAACTGGGCAATTCGGTTGCGATCACGTTTCAACACCACAAATCGTTTGCCGTAAAAAGTAAATGTCTGTTTTTCTTCCGGGATAATTTGCGCCTCGTGGATAACCAGACCGGCAACGGTGGTGGCTTCCTCGTCCGGTAAATCCCAATCAAGCGCGCGGTTTAAATCTCGAATGGGCAATGTCCCTTCAACAATTACAGATCCATCTGCCTGCGGATTAAAGCCTTTGATTTCCTGA
>JAJRQF010000011.1 GCA_024280375.1 Alphaproteobacteria bacterium
ATCTGAAATAAGACAAAGCAATTGGCGCGCAATTGGCCTCGCACTAACATGATGATGACCCCCTGTAAATGCGGCACGACAACAACCAAAATGCATAACATCAGGACCAAACTGCAACAGAAATTTGAAGCCCTATGCCGGACCAAAACAATCAACTAGCGAAGATCAACGAAGGAAGATAAAACGAGTAATTTCCAAAGGAAATTGTGTCGGCAATGGCCCAAATCAATTCATGTACCAATGGCGGAAGTTGCCAATCGGTGGTTGACAGCTCGAACAAAAAAGTCGAAATACCTGCGAAGAAAATGGATTTGCACACAGCGTAACGCCAGAAGTCAGAATTACCCTTGCAGCTCAGTTGGATGGGTCAATATTGCCAAGCCGTGTCATAGGATACAAACTGGGGATACAATCTGTCATCGCACCGCTGCGATTGTTCATTTTCAGACAAGCAAACGTATTAGTTTACAGGAAAACATTATGAAGGTTTTTATTTCTGGTGGTTGCGGCCAGGTGGGTTCACATGTCGCTGAAATGTTTATCGCACGGGGCGATAAGGTGCTGGCCGTGGACAATTTCGAAACCGGTCGCAGACTCCATCTTCCCGATGAAGACAATAATCTGACCTTTGTCGAAGGATCGATATCTGACAAGCCACTGGTAGACAGATTATTTGCTGAATTTAAGCCTGACATTGTTGTTCATACCGCCGTTTCCTACAAGGACCCGGAAGACTGGTATAGTGATTGTTTGACCAATGCTGCGGGGGGTGCTGCACTCATTCGCGCGTCGATGGACAATAATGTCAAACGCTTTATCTATTTCCAAACCGCACTTTGCTATGGCATCGACCCGATTGAAAGCCCCATCACCCTCAATCACCCGATTTTGCCGGATAATTCGAGCTACTCAATCTCCAAGACGCCGACTGAGCAATATCTGAAATTGTCAGGTCTTGATTACGTCTCCTTCCGGCTGGCCAACGTCGTTGGGCCGCGCAATGTTTCTGGCCCTGTACCGATTTTCTATGAGCGATTGAAGGCCGGTAAAAAATGCTTCGTCACTGAAGCACGCCGCGATTTCGTTTTTGTCAAAGATCTGGCGAACAATGTCATCAAGGCAGCCGATGGAGCTGGCAAGGGAGAATATAACTTCTCGTCAGGCACCGATGTGCCAATTATCGAGCTGTATGATGCCATGGTCAAAGCAATGCGAATCAATGTCTATCCTGAACCAGATGTTCGTCCCCTGGGAGACGACGATGTGGCCTCCATCCTGATCGATCCCTCTAAGACCTTTGAGGATTTTGGCAATATCGAGTTCACTCCACTCGAGACCATTGTTGCCGAGGCTGTGGCCTATTTCGACGAATTTGGTGTTCATGGCGGCTATACTCATCTCAAGCATGAAGAAGCCAAAGACGATACCAAGTAGAGGGGCTTGTTTGTATGCGCATTTTGATAACGGGTGGGGCTGGTTGCCTTGGCTCCAATCTGGTTGAACAATTTCTGCCACAGGGCCATGAAATTCTTGTGCTTGATAATTTTGCCACGGGGCGACGCGAAGTCGTTCCCGACGGCATCAAGGGGCTGACCGTTGTTGAAGGCTGCGTAACAGACAACGCACTGGTGGAAAAGTGTTTCTCAGATTTCAAGCCAAGTCACGTCATTCATAGTGCGGCAGCCTACAAAGATCCTGATGACTGGCAGGAAGACGCCAATAGCAATGTCATTGGCAGTATTATTGTGGCGCGCGCGGCTGAAAAAGCCAATGTCAAACGGCTGATCAATTTCCAGACGGCGCTTTGCTATGGTCGCCCTGATGTGGTGCCCATTCCTGCCGATGCGCCAACCCGGCCCTTTACCAGCTATGGCATATCAAAAACAGCCGGTGAGCAGTTCATGATGATGGGGGCAACGCCAACTGTTTCCCTGCGTCTGGCCAATATTACTGGCCCAAGGCTTTCGATTGGACCGATCCCGACCTTTTATACCCGCATCAAAGAGGGCAAAGGCTGTTTTTGCTCAGACACGCAACGCGATTTTCTTGATATGGAAGATTTCATCGATGTCATGGGCGTGATGATGGCTGAGGATGCGCCGACCGGCATTTACAATATCTCGACCGGCGAAGGTAAGAGCATCAAGGATGTATTCGATGCCGTGGCCAAATATCTTGATATTGACCCGGGTGAAGTGCCTATCGTGCCGCCGGGAGATGATGACGTTCCAGCCGTCGTGCTGGACCCGTCAAAAACCGAAGCTGATTTTGGCTGGACATCAAAGATCAGTTTTGATGAAACAATCCGGCGCATGCTGCAATGGTATGACGAACATGGCATATCGGCTATTCACAGCCACCTGAAACTGCCCGCGAAAAATTAGACATAATCATTAAAGCATATCGCGTTCATTGGTATTCACTCAATATGCTTTATCCATTTGCTGTCGCATGTCTTTATTCCTAAAACCGGTGCCCACTTTTAGGAGACAAGCTTTAGTCATTGAATATTTTGTGCAGCAAACGGACGAAATTCTCGATGCACGAAAGCTCTGGCATTCAACTTTCCACCGACTGGAACTGAAATATTTCATCTTCTGCCAGCATGATCGCGGGTCTCTCGCAATCTAGATTCTCAGGCTTCAAATTGCGTAACCGTTCACATTCAACGATAAAGCTCAATCAGCTTCAGATTGAGTTTTTACCACGTGGCAATATACGTCCAGTCCAACATATTTCCCGAATTTTAAAGCACGGCTGCGTTCAAAAGCCCTGAAAACACCATCCTCGCCAATATTCTCGGTCACCAGTGAAGAAATTGAATATTTCTCGAACATCACGCTCAATTCAGACTTGGTCACAAATTCCGTTTGTGGCGCAGCATCACCATCGGTATTTGTGTCATAGGCTCCACGGGATTTCTCCGCCCCATCGGTATTCCTGATTTCCTCAATCCCTTTCGGACGGGAATATAAACGCTTTAAAGTTTGAATCGGGCTAGATTGAAACTGCCTGTAGGAGCAGGCATTGTAAACCATGATCATTGCTTCACCACCCGTCTTGAGCAGCCGGTGAACCTGATCGATTGCGCCCGCAAGATCACCCGTATGATGCAAGCAACCAATGGCCACGACCCAGTCGAATGACCCGGCATCAAAAGGTGGCTCCAATATACTCCCCTGCACTGCCTTGCCGTTCAGCTTGCCACGCTGCATTCGCAAATTGACCATATCCACCGGTCCGGCTGCAATATCAAGCCCGTGATATTCAGCACCCGCTTCTGCGATTTTTTGCGAAACCGTGCCATAGCCCAGCCCTATCTCCAGAACGCGTTTGCCCACCATTTCAGCAAAGGGGATATGGGTGTAAAGGTAAGGATAGAACTCGAAATACCAATCATCGAACTTCTTCAGGCTTTGCTCGGAATCATCCTTGATACCAAGTTGTTCAGCCAACTGGCTACCGCACAATGTATCCCAGAATTCGGAATTCTTTTTGTCTACAGTTTCCTGCAAAGGCTTGTCATTTTGAGTCATCGGGCCATCGCCTTCCATTCTGCTGCCTTGTCATGGAACTGCTGATGCCACAATTCGAGACTGAGCAGACCCCATGTTTTTCTTGAGAACCTGGCCTCATGGCCAAAGCTCTTCAGCACCTTGTCACTGCGCATAAAGGGTCGGGAACTCGCCTGTTCGCTGGAAAATATATCTCCGACAAAATCCTTTAGATCATCACTGAACCATTCTTTCAGCGGCACAGGAAAACCCATCTTGTCGCGACGGTCCAGCAATTCCTGTGGCAAAACATCCTTGAAGGCAACTTTGAGCATGTGTTTCATGTTCCCGGATTCAAACTTGATATCGGCTGGAACCGTAGCTGCAAACTCCACAAGTTTGTGATCGAGCAGAGGCACACGCGATTCAAGCCCGTGGGCCATGCTCATTCGATCCTCCACATGCAGCAATGCTGGTAACAGGCACTTGAAATCAAAATGAGTCATTTTGTCAAAATAGGCACCTTGGCGCACATTCTGCTGATTGTTGAATATCGATTCAAACCGCTGGTATACGCCCTCCTTATCGAGCTCCGACCAGTCCACTTCATCGGTCATATCCGCAGATCGGTCGATCAGCCTGAAATAACGCTGGTCAAGTTCACCAAACAGGCCATCGCTCCACAATTGCCGGATCATCGGCTTGTACTCGCGCAACATTCCCATATTGGGCAAAATCGATTCCAGAGTCACAACATAAGTGCCATCTTTTGACGTGCCATCGAGCGAAGCCTTGATGCATTGTTCCAGATAGGCAACCAGATAACGCGCATAGCCGCCAAAAATCTCGTCTCCGCCCTGCCCCCCCAGCACGACTTTCACCTTTTCCGCGGCCAGTTGCGACACCATATATTGGGGAAAGGACCCCGGACCAGCAACAGGAAAGTCGAGATGATAAATGATCTTGCTGATATTATCACGAAAATCATCCGAAGTGATTTCAATCTGGTGAAGATCTGCGGCGGCACTCTTGGCAGCTATCTCGGCAAAACCACTTTCATCATAACCGGGATAATCAGTAAATTTTCCGTGGAAACACTGCCTGTTTTGCGGGTTGGACTGTGCAGCAAGGATGGACATCAGGCTGGAATCAATACCGCCGGACATATAGCCGCCAATCGGCACATCGCTTCTTAGGTGAACATTTATACTGTCATCAAGCAATTCGCGCAATTGACGGTAAAAATAGGCAGGCGAATGATCCCAGTCTATTTTATAATCAACATCCCAGTATCGCCGAACCTTCACCGAGCCGTTTTTCAAAACAAGCATATGCCCCGGCATCAATTGCCGGATACCGCGAAACAGGGTCAGGTCGTCAATTACGTATTGAAAGGTCAGGTACTGGGCAAGAGCGTCGGGATCGGTTTCAATATTGTCGAGAAAAGGCAAAATTGCCTTGGCTTCCGAAGCAAAATAAAATATATCGCCCACCACCGCATAGTAAAACGGCTTAATGCCAAAACGGTCTCTTACTGCGATGAATTTCTGTTCCTTTTCATCAAATATGGCAGTGGCGAACATGCCGCGCAGCTCGGAGACAAAATCCTCCTCATGAATGGCGTAGGCTGCCAGCACCACCTCGGTGTCACTGCTGCCTTTGAATTGCCATTTATCTTTCAGCCGGTCACTCAACTCGATATAATTGTAGACCTCTCCATTGTGAACAATGGCGGTTTGATTGGGACCCTTCATCGGCTGGGCACCGCTGGGGGACAAATCTAATATGCTCAATCTGCGATGGGCAAGCCCCGCATTTCCATTTGCAGAACACCAGATGCCGTGATCATCCGGGCCTCGGTGAGCAATCAACTTCCCCATGACTTCAAGATTGTGTTCCAGATGGTCAATCGGTTGCCCCGATAGACTAACCATTCCTGCAATACCGCACATATAAAACCTCTTGAACCTTAGCCAAGCATAACAAAGTTACCCTTTGAAACAAACCATCCGTTGTTTCAACGGCAACTTCTTCGAACCAATATTAGTTCATATTTATCCATTGAATTTGCGTCAAATTGATAAACTGTAATTCAGCAACAGACAACAGTTGAAAAAATTTATTGTAATATTTTCCTCAGGATAGGCTTGACCCTTCGTGAAACTGCCCGGGCAAATAACAACAAGGGAACAGAAAACACATTTGGTAGTTTTTTATCCACAAACTCAAAAGCGGCGACTCTGGATCGTTGAAGAAGTAAAATAAATTGCATTCGTTTCTGAGCCCTTTGAGCCCCCGCCTGGTTAGCAACTTCCAATCGCTTGAACTCAGCCATCTGAGCAGCCTCCAGCTCCGCTGTTCTCTCAATAATCATTTTTGCAATATTCCCGCTCTTTGCTCCGCCATCGCTCGTGTGTTTCAGCAATTCCTCACACACCACATCGTCGAAATGCTTGATAAATGTCCGGAAGGTCCATCTTGTCGAACAGGCAACCTCATCATAGGCTCTTTGAATGATCGCCCCAGCCTCGTTTGGATCACGCAGAATCGCCACGACCTCATCCATATTTGAATGATCAGGCTGCAATTCCACAAAATGACGTCCGGCTTCAAGGGCACCCGAATACGTGCCGGGATATAAAATCATCAACACCCTTAATGCCGCCGCCTCAAATACTCGCGGGGATATCACATGAATAACGACCTCGCCATCTCGCCCTTCAAGGTAGATGTCGCGAACCTCTTCAAAGGAAGCGTTAGGATGTGCTGCTTCATATTTATCAATTTCCTGGTGCACCAAACCAGTATAATCGACAAAGCTGGCACCACTTTCAGTACCCAGCGTTGCCCGACACGAGCTCATGAAGCTGATCCAGTCATCGCCATAAATGCGGCTGGCTTCCGACATGGCAATATCGCATTGCAAATCATATTTTTTGGCGTCTACAAGGGTTTTTTCACCTATCAACCATTTTTGCAGCGAAAACGAACCACACCAGGCAGGAAGCTTTCTCGCCCGGTAGCCAATATCGAGCGGACGTTCCATGTAATCGGGCACTGGATGATCCAGCAGGTTTTCAGGAACAAACCCGGTCAGGGTCTGCTCAAAGCGGACATTATCGAAATAATCATTGCGATATATTTTGCGGATCACATCCTTGTTGACCACCGTAAAAACAACAGAAACACCTAGCTCTTCAGCTGCTTTCATCGTACGATTTACCCAACGAAACTCATCCTGGATAAACAGTATTTTCGGGCCGGTGAAAGCGCTTATCTTGCGCCCAAGTTCATCAGATATATATTGCGGAAGAGAAATCACTATCGAATAATGAAAAACGATGACATCAAACATGTCGATATCAACATTGATCCGGCTGACAATATTGGAATCAAGTGTCACGACATTATAATCGCTATAGTCTTTGAAAGCCCTGATATGAAGATCCACGGTTCCCGTGTGACGGGCCTCTTCTGCACAGAGTAGCAAAATATTTTTTTGTTTTTTCATCATTGATCTATGGATATTTCTTCATCTATTGAAAGTGTCGATAAATACTATTTTGAAACATTCTTACGATTTCCCTTTTTCAATAATTCATCATAAGCATGTCGTATTTTACGTGCCCGCCCCATCAAAGCTCGGTCAATCCGGTCGGACGGAGCAAGCGGCTCTGGTGTCCACCAGGCGGGATGCGTCAAAAGATGCAACCTCTTGTGGCCCTGCCTGATGACCTCGTCCATAGGCTGATAGCGCCAATAACCGTTGGAATCCGAACAATAAACATAATCACGCTTAAGTCGTGCAGAATAGGCATTCACCAATCCACAAATCTCATCCTCGTCAAAATCAAGCAGGTTCGACAGATCTGGATTATGCCAGCTCATGGCATATATCTCATACCCCAATATGGTCTTCAGCAGTATTTTTTCACGTTCAATAGCCTGCTCCAGCGCCTGTCTGGTCCAATGGGCTGTCGGATAGGCATCTGCATCGAGGTGCAAGCCAATGTCATGCCCAAGTTCGCGGATGGTGTGCAGAAATTCGCCAATTTTTGGCTCCATCACATTATAAAACTCACAATGAGGATTGACAAAATAGGTCGCAACAACTCCTTCATCCGCTTCAATCTGCGCAAGCCGTGCTGCACGATGTACTGAAATATCTATGTCATGACGCCAGATCACATGCCGGTCATCGCCCTTATCTCCATAAAACGCAAACCGGTATTTTTCAGATTTTAGTTGCTGGAGCAATTTGCGGTAAGCAGATTCGGTAAACTCAGAAAATGCCGCATTGTCAATCTCAACAAAAGGAGTTGCCTTGTCAATTCTGAATGTCTGGCCGTGAAGGCGCAAAGCCAGATTATCGTAATCAGGATTATCAAATGCCTGACAGCGTCTTGTAAAATCATCCTCCCCGATCAAGGGAGTAATATTGCAAAGATGAAGTAGATCAGTGCGCGATGTCTTTCTCGTCCCCCAGCTTACTCCTTCTAGCTGTGGCAATTGCTCTGCCTCAAGTAGACGCGTTCCCAGACGCTCCAGTAGCGCCATTCCCGCTTCATTGGCGCGAGCAAGAATACTGGCAGGAGTATCCCCCCTTCCAATCGGAAATGTTTTAACGGCAACGATAGAACCTGCATCGACTTTATCTGTCATGATATGAAGCGTCACACCATAATTTTCCGCCCCTCGATAGATTGCGTGGTGGTGCGGATCGCGACCGGGAAACTGCGGCGAAGCGGCATGTAAATTATAAGCAGGTTTCGACAATCCAGTAAGAATTGTATCGCAAACAATAACGCCACTTCCAAAACTTAAAAGTGTCGTTTCTGAATCGAAATCAATCGCCATCAGATCAGCAGTGCTCTGCGCAACAACAACGCGGGCATCGTCTGAAAAAATTGCCACAAGGCGTTCAAGCTGCGCCCCAGTCAGTGGAGTTAACAGGACAATCGTTTTATTCATTCCATCCACCACCATCGTGCATCAAATAATCGATAATCGACAGGCCGGGGATAAATTTATCTGTTGGGCCATAGGATGGTTGTGCATAATTTTGATAGACAAGCTCGACACCATTCTCAAAAAACAGGTCATCTTGTTGATATCCGCCGGCGCCGCCTCCGGCCAGATACTGGTCTCCCCCGACAGATTTTACCAGTGAAATCAACAATTCGGTCGCCCGCCCTTCATAGGTTAGTTCCGACTGCAGCACAAACCTGGTTTCAAGTCCCAAACCGGCGGCAATGGTCTTTATCGCATTTATATTAAAGGGGGAGATATAGCTTTCCCTTTCTTCAATCAAAGGCTTGAGGACGGCGATGGCCCGCTCGTAATTAGGGGCTTTACGATAGTTGGCATCAAGTGTCTTGAGCATTTTCTTTCGCCACGGCTGGCTGTCATCAATCACAGCAGCATTGATCGGACTACCAAGAGGCATCCGCCTGAGCGGACAGGTAATCCATCGAGCCTGTCCCTGAATGCCAAGTTTAACGCGATTGATCCACGACCCCATCCCCCCGGAACCAGAGCGCGGATAATCTACAGCATCAAGAAACACAAACACATCAGCCTGCCTGATTTTGTCGAAATAGCCCGGCCAGGGAAAAAAATTTGGTTGATGAATGGCAACAAGACAGCTCATGAATTACGCTAAGTCCTCTACAATCTGGTATCAAAAAATGTTTTGAGACGACGAAACCACACCAAGCCTCCCCAAAAAAGCAGACCCGACAATATGACCATGTAAACAATCATCCATAACGGCGGAAGCTGGCCATTGAGGATCGGCGCACGAAAACACTCAGCCAATATGTAAAATGGATTTAACTGCAAGATTGGCCTTATAGCTGCCGGATAGACCGAAAGAGGGTAAAATATGGGTGACGCAAACAAAAAAAGCATCAAAATATTGGGAAGCACCAAAGCGGTATCACGTACAAATACATTCAGGGCACTAAGAAACAAACCTACCCCGGATACAAAGACCAGCAACAGCATGACTGAAAATGGTAAAGAGAGAATAGCCCAGCCATGAAAGTTTCCCTCCAGCACCTGCATGGGAATCAAAATGGCAAAAGATACAAGCAGCGGAACGACGCCCAGCATCGCCCCGACTATAGGCAGCAATTCTGACTTGAAGGCAACATTCTTGACCACACCTGCACTTCCCACAACAGAAGAGGTTGCAGAATTCAGCCCTTCACTCAGCGCCAGCCACGGACCATAACCGCTGATCAACCAGATCACAAAAGGAAGGGTTCCCTCTCGTCCCTGTAACCGGCCTGGAAAGACAAATGAAAATACAAAGACGAATATCCCCATCAACATAAGAGGAGACAGCACAGCCCATATCAGACCCAGCCGCGACCCCAGGAAGCGGTCCCCCAGCGCCATCTTGAACAGATTTTTCAGCATCGCCAGATCTCGCCTGTCAAATCCAGCAAATGTCATGAGCCTGTCTCCTTAAGACGTCGCGTTTTTATGGTTGGGGCGTACAGCAATAATGGCTGGCCACCAAACTGGCCCTCTTCGTCAATGACCTCAAACACACGTGTTGCCACATCGCATACACCATGCTCATCAACAAGACGAACTTCCAGGCAATATAAATCCGCACAAAATATAAAGGGGTCCATTACAACGCACACAACAAATTCCCCGGTTTCGGGCATGCGGCGCACATTTTTTCGAAGGCTTGAGTGCCATATCCGACGATTGTCAACCCGCCGTATCTCGAACTCCAGATCACAGCTAGCACTATGTTGCTTAAGCTCCCCAGTTACCTGCATTGTCAGAGGCTCAAACGCAGCAACACTGGCTTTGCAACTTTCCCCTTTTTGCAGAATATCCACTTGCCCGATTACACCGATATTCGGTCTCTTTTCAATCTTTGATGCCGCCCCAAACTTTCGTGCCAATGCCTTCTCGTCAGCATTTCGCACCGAAGCTTCATAGGCCGATGTCACTTCATTGGGATCTCCATCCATGATGAGTTTTCCAGCATCAATCCATAAACAACGCGTACACATATCGACGATCGCGCCGCTTGAATGTGTCACCAGAATGACAATCCGTCCCTTGCGGGCAATTTCCTTCATCCTAATGGTGGCCTTTTGCGAAAAGAAAACATCCCCTACAGATAAAGTTTCATCCAAAATCAAAATATCAGGGTCGATAAAAACACCCATAGAAAAAGCCAGACGCGCCTTCATACCAGACGAATAGGTGCGCACAGGGCGCTCTATAAATTCTTCGAGCTCGGAAAATGCGATAATGTCTTCAACCGTTGCATCAACCTGTTCGCGGCTTGCACCATGCACTGTGGCATCCAGATAAATATTTTCGCGCCCTGTCAGCTCTTCTTTCAAAACAGCACCAATAGTGAGCATGGCATGGACATCGCCCTTTACTTCAACACTGCCAGATGAGGGGGCGGACAGTCCCGCCAGAATAGACAGAAGTGTGGTTTTCCCAGCTCCATTGGGACCAATAATACCGACACGCTCCCCCTCTTCTATCTCAAGGTTAATACCAGACAGAGCTTCAATCTTGCGGACATGTTCCTCAACATTACCGTTGCGCAGAGCATCAAATAGAGAAACCGACTTGCCAGGTTCAGAAAGGACAAAGGTTTTGTCCAGATTACATACTTTTATTGAAGAACTCATGCCCGCTCCACATTCCAGCTCGTGACAAGCGACAGCCCTTGTCCCGGCTCACCCGTTACCTCCAGAGGAAGTCCATTGCCATTCAGCCAGCTATAGCCATCAAGAGCTATGCGCCTGCTGGCAATTTCAGGGTCAGGCATCACCAGATGCAGACTGATTTGATATTGTCCCGGCTCAACCGGCAGTTTGGGAATAACGACTTCGACCTCATATCGCCCCGGTTGCGTTCCCACCGGCGTAACACCACGCGACATCAAGGCGGTTTCCCAGCCAAATCCAGGTTGCAGGCGCTCAAGTACCATGACCACTCCAACATCTGAACAAGATGTTATTTCGACTTTTCCTTTCAGCAAAAAATCGTCCCCTGGAACAATCTGCGCCGGAAAATCAGGCGTATCAATGAAATGCGCAACGCCCTCATGATATTCTTCCATGGCATTTTCGCCATATAAATAATGACGAGCAGCTTTTTCGGCCGGCCCAGAATAAATGACCGTTCCTTTTTCCAAAACATATGCAGATTCACACAGTTTGGTGATGGCCGCCCAGTCATGGGTAACGAGTATGCCGGAAGCCCCGTTTGCGACACGATCCCGCAATCGCCGCCAGCATTTTGACTGAAAATGAGTATCTCCAACCGACAGGATTTCATCCAGAAGATAAACATCATAATGACCAGCGGTTGCGGTTGAAAAGAACAGACGCGCGCCCATCCCGGCTGAATAGGTCAAAACCGGATCGTCAAAACGGTCATCCAGTTCGGAAAAATCATGAATATCGGCGATCATAATTTCGCGCTCGGCTGCGGAAAATCCATGCACGGTCAACAAACGTTCTGCATATTGCCTGCCGGTCAACTCAGGATGGCCAACCAAACCAAGTTCATAGAGCCCGGAAAGAGCCCCGCTTACTTTAACCACCCCCTGATCACTGGAATAAACCCCGCCAACCACCCGTAGCAGGGTCGACTTACCAGCCCCATTGCGTCCGAGAATGCCGACAAACTGCCCCTTTGGCACATCAAAACTAATGTTCTGCAAGGCATCAAACACAGGCAGATCCTTGCGCGAAGCAAACAAAAGCCGCCAGGAACTCCCCCCATCAATAAGGACAAAGCTCTTGGATACTCCCTGACATGTAACGGCAACGGCTTGGGGCATGGCGACTAAATGAGGTCCTCTTCACCTTCCGGTTTTTCTTGACGCCAAAGTTTTATACAAACTTTCTCCCCATGCAGATAGAAATGCGCAGGATAAAGCTCTGAATTTGCGGCCCGAATCTTATCGATCAACTCAATCAGTGGACGTTCAGGATCTGTCAGGGAGTGCTCTGGAATCCTATTGGCAAGGACAGGAAGTGGGGGGCCTGATTGAGGTACACAACCATTTACGCCCTCAATCTCAAATTTTTCCAATGCATCGACAACGACTTGCGGCTCAAAATCACCTGTTTTGCGAGCCAGGCTGGCCGTGGTCTCAAAAGGAGATAGAGGGAATTCTCGTTGCAACAGAATATTTCCAGTATCCATTCCCTCATCGACAAGATGAACCGTTACACCACTTTCCGTCTCTCCATTCTCAATCGCCCATGACAGTGTACGCGAACCGGCATATTTCGGTAAAAGAGAACCATGCACGTTAAGACAGCAATCTACGCGATCGAGAAAAATTTTTGGGAATATATAGTTGAATCCGGCAGATAAACAAAGACCTCCCGACACATGATTCAATATCTTGTCAATGTCCGATTTGCGTTCAACGACGGTGACGGGCACCCCCTGGCTTTCGGCAAAGTTGATACTGGGAACGACTTTCGGCCATTTATGTGGGGTGTTGACGAATACGTGTTTTACTCGATGCCCCGCCTCCACAATAGCCTTGAGCACACGTTCGCGCGGTCCACCCGTAAAATAGAACAAGTCGAGACTCATTATTTATCCTTGATTTTCATTTGCCGAACGGCCTCACATAAAAAAGTGGAAACTGTTCAAGTAACTTTCGAGGCTCAGCATGCGCTAATTTCTCATCCCATACTGCGCCATAGTAGTTATAAACTTGATCGACAGCGCCCCAGCCTTTTTTGAAGCGATGGACACCTGCTTGCGTTGACCATGTTCCGCCCCAATTCCAATAAGCTCGACCTTCGACAATTGCGTCACTCATGGCCGCTGCGATCAATGCTGACATAACCTGCTTGTTGCGAAATGATATTTCAGTGACCGGTGTAAAATATTCTACCCAATCGCGATAATAAAGATTTAAAAGCGCGCCAGCAAACTCTCCATCTTGCCTCGCTATATAAAGACGACACATTTTAAGTGGTTCCAGGTTTTTACGAATAGCAAGAAATTCCCTTTCGCTTTTGGGTGTCCCGCCAATTCTCTCCATTCCGAGACGGTGATGTAGCATCATTTGTTGCCAATCATCATCAGCGGTTGAAACTTCTATCTCAAAACTTTGGCGAATTCCTTTGCGCACCAGATTACGGGTTTTTTGAAGACAATTAGCCAAAACACACTCGAGCGCATCATCTTGATTCGATGCAACAGGCAAATGGGAAATCTGGCCAATACGGCTATCCCATGAAGACAAGCCGAGTTGACTCGCAAAATCACTAATTTGGGGTGTCAACAAATGTGAAACAATATTCATCGCACCAACTGAATATTCTCGGCGAATATCATTCACTGCATTCGCCAATGCAGCAAAAATTGGTTGCCCATCCGATACGTCATTTGCGAGCAAAACGTCTCCATGGCTGCCGAAATAAGGTAAGGAATTGAGAACGGTCCCATGCTCTGTACTGTGTAAGAATACAACCAATGCGCCAACCATTCGCACATCATCATAAGCCGCAATGATAAAACACTGACTGCGAGGCAAAATATCTGTCAAGATACCCAAATATTCCGGCGTGTGATACAGTAACCCCATATTACAATCGGAAATAAAATCACGATAGTCCTGATTATCAGCGCTCCTAAATAATTTTATCGAGATCGTCATTTCAAAATCTTCATCTGACTGGCAACAAGCCATGCATCATCGTCGCAAAGTGATGGATAAAATGGCAACGATATGGTTCTTTGAAAAGCACGCATTGTATTTGGAAAATCATCATCATCAAGCTCCAGAATATGATGAAGCAGCAGATCAACACCATGCCGTGCAGCTATACCGGCCTTGGAAAAAATATCAATCAGGTTTCTCACCTCTCCATCTACAATTTCTAAAGGAAAGCGAAACATTGCTCCCGTCTTCACGTCAATTTGACCCAGCAATCTCTGGGTCGATGTTTTTGGTGCTTTCGAGATATACAGATCAAACAGCTTTGACCGGCTAGCGTCCAATTGATCAATTCGTTCCAGTTGCGCGACCCCAAGCGCTGCCTGAATATCGCTAAAAGGGGCAAACTCGTCACAAGTCTCTTCCTGCAAACGCAATTGCTCACAATACCGCCCTGTCATATCAATTGCAGCTCCCCCGCCTCCGGCACACAAATATTTGGTTGGATGAAAAGAAAGACAGGCGATGTCACCGATCGCATCCGATGGTCCCGCAGCAATCATTTTGGGTGACGACTGACATAGATCATGAATAATTGGTACGTCAAATTGACGAAATTCACACGCATCCTGTCTGAAACCAAATGGTGGCGCAAGAATAATTGCTTTGCAGTCGGGAGTAAACACAGCTTCAATCTGCTCGGACTTTGCAACCCATCCATCTGCAATATCACAAAGCACAGGCTGGTGGCCAGCAGCACGAATTGCCCATAACACCGCTGAGCAAACATAACTTTGTACAACAATACCTGAACTCAATGGAAGATTAAGCGCTTCAAGAGCCGATTTAATGGCCAGACGCCCGCTAGCGAATAGAGTGACCCTCTTGGCACCGTCAATATATTGATGGAGAGAATCGCGAAATTGATTTCTTGTCTCTCCACCAATCAACATGTTTGAATATAAAACATTCGTAACCGTTTTAGTTTCGAGATCAGCGAGCCATGGACGAGAATGGATGATCATGCAGTTCCACTTTCAAACTGAGACTTCGCCCCACCCAAAAAAATCCGGCACCATTGTTCGAAACTTAGCAAGGACCAGATCAGCAGGCGATGATTTTGCTTTGCTGACATATGCTCCTCAACAATATTGTGGATAAAGTCCGGATCCAGAAATTCAGCCGAGGCCAAATCCCCCGACAATAACATCTCGCGAACATAGTCCGCATTTTCATCACGGTACCACGAGGCCTCGGGCGATGAAAACCCCTGTTTGCGTCTCTGCATAATTTCGTCGGGGATAATATGTGCCATAGCCTCGCGCAGACAGCTCTTTCCACCTGAAAAGGCATCTTGAGCAACCAGTTTTTTTCTGACTGTATCTTCGTCAATATCCAACATCTGTTTGAGATCTGCAAGCTTGTGATGAACGGGTAGGCGTATAGCAAAATCAACCAGCTTATTATCTAAAAATGGAAACCGCTCTTCCAGCCCGCTGGCCATAGATAATTTATCGCCAACAATCAGCAGCCCTGACAAGAAAGTTCGACACTCAAAATAAAGGGAAGCGGAGATTTGTTCTTCTGGGGTCTCAAAGCCGATATTGCTGGTCTTTGAGAAAACATTGGAAAAAACATCAAACATCTCCGTTTCATTTTCCGCGCCATTCTTGAACAACCGCTTGCGCTGCTCGGCTGTGGTCAATCGTTGCCAGAAGCCATAATAGTTCTTGAGAAAATGCTGCTTGTCTAGCGACCGGAAAACTCGATAATAGCGCCACGGATAGCCGCCAAACAACTCATCCCCCCCTGCCCCGGACATGCATACCTTGACAAATTTGGAGGCCAGACGAGCAATGTAATAGTTGGGATAACTCATACCAAGGCGCAAATCCTCAAGCTGCCAGATCACCCTTGGCAGCGACCAGCGAATATCGCCCGCATTAATAACCTGCTCATAATGCTCGGTTTTGTAGGTATAGGCCATCAGTTCGGCGGCGCGGCGCTCGTCAAAGCTGGCTTCAATCCCCTGCACCCTCGACAGTTCAAACCCGGCGGTGAAAGTTTGCAAGCGATCGACATGAGGTGCCGCGAGAGCAACAATAGAACCTGAATCCATACCGCCAGACAGATATGCGCCCACAGGTACATCCGAAACCATTTGTCGCTCAACGGCCTGCCCCATGAGCGTTTCAAGCTGAGTTACGGCTTCACCGGCTTCGATCGGCTCTGGATTTGAAAAATCAAAGTCCCAATAGGTCTCTAGTTTTTCACCCTCCTGGTCAACAACCAGAATGGAGGCAGGAGGAAGTTGCTCAACATCTGAAAACAAGGTGTGGTTGCGAAACAGATTCTGGAATGTAAAATACTCGCGCAGCGCTGACTCGTTCACTTTAACCTTAAAATCAGGATGCTTCAAAAAGGCTTTGATTTCCGATGCAAAAGCCAAACGATTACGGGTACGCCAAATGTATAACGGTTTAATTCCATAGCGATCACGGACCAGAAAAAGGCGCTTCTCATCGGCATCCCACAAAGCAAAAGCCACCATGCCATCCAGACGCCTGACCAGATTACCAATGCCCCAGATCACATAGCCGGCAATCAGCACCTCTGTGTCCGAGTTGCTTTTGAATATCCAGCCTTGCTTTTCCAACTCAAGCCGCAATTCGCGGAAATTATAGATCTCACCATTATAAACAATCACCACCCGCCCGTCTGGAGAAATCATCGGCTGATGGCCAGCCTCTGACAGATCAATCACGGAAAGTCTTTGATGCCCAAGCCCCAACGGACCATTGATATAAACCCCGCGATCATCGGGGCCGCGATGGGCAAGCGCATCACGCATACCGGTCAGCAACTTCTCTTCAACCGGGCGGCCATCATGGTTGAGAATTCCAACAATACCACACATTCAATATGCCTTTTCGTTTCATGCGCCTGGTCGCTAGACCAGTTCGTACAACCTAAAACAACCTTTGGAATTCACGCAGGAACAAACAGTGTCATATACATTTAAGAATCTTGTCGCCCAACTAGTTCCTGAATGAGCTTCTTGAAGGATTATTAAAGTCATGTCACTGCAAAAATTTGATATAGTTATCGTTCGCACCGGCATTGTCGGCCTGACCATTGCCCAAGAGCTGAAACAACGCGAGCCAACCCTTAAAGTAGCTATCCTATATATATCAAGATTTGGCTGGCAAGGTCATAGCGCCACCGCCCCCGTCCTCTTCAAGGAGATCTACTTGCGCTCCTACAAGACGATTTACTTGAAACAAATATGCAAATTGCATATCAGCGCCAGCATCTACTCACTGCACGACATAACCGTTCCATTTCTGGTGGTAAATCTGACCAAAATCATATCTGGGAATGTTTATGTCGGACCGACCACCATACTGGCCATCAGGTGGGGAAATTACGACCAGTTGAGAGGGCAGGACCCATTAGACACTCGAAATCGGCAAACATCTCCCCGCCATGTATTGGCGCAATCAACAACATTTTTGCCGCCTCGTTCATATTGAAATGAAAGAATATTCAAAAGCCAGATTTCTGCTCGCCGCCCAAAAATTGCGTCCATCGCAAAATAGCGAAGATCTGGTTCCGGTCACAATTATTTAACTGCCTACAAACCGACTGGACAGATATCGTTCAATGATCGCACTCATACCATGTCCCTAAGCACGCTCACCACACGGTCCACATCATCCGACCCCATATGATTGTGAAGCGGTAAAGCCATGCTTTGCGCTTCCACTAGAGTTGCAACTGGATAGTCGGCAGGATCTGTAGCAAATTTTTCCCGATAGGCCGATAAACCAACCACTGAATGCGTGCCCGGCCTCGCGCCAATACCGCAATCTTGTAAATGTTCGAGAATATCGTTGCGACTGGCAGGCGCGCAGCTCTCATCGACCATCACCACATAAGCCTGCAAGGCATGGCCATAATCATCCGGGCGCATCGGCGGCTGTACCCAGTCAAACGATTTGAATGCCTCATCATAGCGATCCGCCAATAGCTGACGCTCTGCAACAAAACGCTCCAGCTTTTGCAATTGAATTGTGGCGACAGCTGCTTGAATGTCTGTCATGCGATAGTTAAAGCCAAACACTGTAAAGTCAGGCAATTCATAAGGTTTGGGACCGCGGTGACGCACTTCTTCAGACACGCTGGCCCCATGATTGCGGTACATATCAACCGTCGCTGCCAGTTTTTCATCATTGCTGGTCACAACACCGCCTTCCCCACAAGTAATTGACTTGCGCGGGTGCAGGGAAAAACATCCCAGATGACCAAGCGAACCGGCCGGTCGGCCCTTGTAATGAGCCCCCGCAGCGCAAGCTGCATCTTCTATGACAATGACTTCGTCTGGCAAAACCGCCGAAATTGCGTCCATGTCGGCTGTCAGTCCAAACAGATGCACAGGGATTATCGCTTTGGTACGGGATGTAACTGCCTGCTCAACCGCCTGCGGATCCAGATTGTAGCTATCGACAAGAATATCAACAAATATCGGCGTCGCCCCGCATTGCACGACCACATTTGCCGTCGCAACCCAGGTAAAGGCGGGAACGATAACCTCATCTCCCTCGCCAACACCAGCGGCAACAAGAGCCAGATGCAAAGCCGTTGTACATGATGTTGTCGCCAGTGCCTTTGCGCACTCATGTTGTTTGGCAAAAGCTTCTTCAAACCTGTTGACCCAAGGTCCCTGCGTCAACCAACCGGACTCCAGAACCGAGCGAACAGCCTCCACTTCTTCGTCTCCAAGCAGCGGCTTGGCTATGGGCAGGAACGGGAGAGATATGGTCATAAGATATTGTCACCCTAAATTTGAATTGGAATAAATCTTATAAAGGCAAGCCAGAAGCTGCACAAGCAACATCAGAAAACAAGGCCTATATAACTGGGGGATAAAGGTCTTCTGTATCAAGCGGCAACCCCTTGCCAACACGATCTATAATCGTCTCGAAGCGTCGCGCACAAACATCAGATGCAAACCATTTTAGCGCATACTCCCGCGACTGCGCTGACATTTTCTTGCGTTTTTCCGGGTCTAACACAAGCTGTCTCAGGACGTCTTCCACGGTTTCTTCGTTGGCATCCAGCGCCGGTGCCATTTCAATTGACCCAAGCGGTTTAAAAGGAGCAAATTGCTTCGCTTTCAACCTTGTTATCACTGGCCTTCCCAGCATAAAGCTTTCGCGGGCATTTGCCCCTAACCTTCCATAATTCAACTGATCAACAACAATATCCGCCTGAACCTTGTAGTAGCGTATTTCGGTGATCGGCTTTTGAGACAAAAAAAGAAGCTTGACTGGCAGACCTTCAGATTGAAGTTTCTTAACAGCAGCTTCGACGGCAGTACTGCCCTTGATATCCCGTCCATCCACACGCCGTTCCTTGAGATTACCCACAGCATGATAAATCAGCAGCTCGTCCGGACGACGATCGATTTTCATCTCATCAGGAACGTCCAGCTCTGGAGTCCAGTAATTAGGGTCAAGGGTACTTATAACGGGACCATGGACAAATTTGGGTCCAGCTCGATCTGCTACCACCCAATCCCCTTCAATACCGATCCAATCGCAAACTGTGTCGAGGGTATCTGCCCAGGCCTTACTCTTTTGGTCACTGCAGATATCTGGCCTAAGTTCCCACACACAGCGCCCGCAAACATTGTCCGAAACATCCCTGATGGCCGACTGTGACGCTCCATCCATACAGCCTGAAGGGGAAAAACCAATGATGGTTTGGTGGCGGCGCAACTCTAGAAAATCCCAGGCGATTTTCGTTCGGTCTGCAGTATTATCATAATTTTCAGGAAAGAAACTGGCTTGCCCCTGGCCACAAAAATGCAATGCACCAAACCGCTCCGGAACTGTTGCAAGAAACTCACTTGTCTGCTTTTGCCTTATCTCAGGGTCGTCGTGATAAAGATTAATATCTTCGCCAAAATAGTATTGCCTTTGCGCGCTACCTGGATTTTCTACAGATACCGTAATAGCATCCCAATCACGATCATTCAAAGCTTTGGCCAGCGTATTAAAGTGATAATAATTATTGTGAAGGAACACAACAGAACGCTTTTTCGGCCTGGCCGGGACGCTCGTCAATAAGTTTGCAGGCTCCTTAAAAGGCAACGGCACGCTGTTGTTTGTTCCAGCAAGATTTGGCAACAATGAGGACTGCCCTAGTGCCAGAAAGTCAATCAGGTCTGGCTCTTGCTTTAAAAGATCCATACTTTTAGAAAAAAACAATTTCGCCAGCTCATCAGTTGAAAGATCTCCAGATTCTGGCCGGGATTTAATGGCAATTGAAGCAATAAACTGCTTCACTCCTTCAGGGCGTTGGGAAATATAGTCCCGAAATTGCGGCAGTTTTTGCTTTTTTCCAAGATGGTTGTTTTCATCCAAGTAACGCACAATAACCTGATCGAACCGCGCATGAACAATATCATCACAGACCTCTTCTTTGGTCATCCCACAAAATAAATCCGAACCGTGTCTTTCAACATCGACCCCCAACGCCAGCAAGACATGATTACGCCGGGCAAATACAAATTTCTTCGATACGGGGAACAAATGCTGCCATAGATTGTAACAAGACAGCATGTCGGCAACATGAATACGATTGATTTCCAATTCCTGTTTCAATCGCTCATTGGCTTGTTCAAGCTCGCGCATTTTTTGATCGAGCAAATCAATCTGTTGATTTGTGTACTGCTTCCAATCAAAGAACTTTTGCAACAAATTAAATTTACTAAAATCCATATAGGCACCTGCTTATGGCAATCTACAAAAACTGAGAAAGGATAAGTCAGACACATCCCGCTGGAGAACTTTCACACCTTGTCTTTCGCGCGCCATTCAATCAATCGATTCAATCCATCGTCCAGTGGAATTTTGGCCATAAAGCCAATCTCCTTTGTCGCAAGTTCCGGGCACCCCACACGATTACGCACCAATGTGGCCGAACTGCGCGGCGCATATTGAATGTCGTGCTTGCAATCGGTTAGTTTGCAAATAATTTCAGCAAGCTCCTTCAGAGATGTGCGCTTGCCAGTTCCCACATTGTAAAAACGGTCTACTGTCTCAGCCTGCATGGCGCAAATATTGGCTTTAGCACAGTCTTCTACCGCGACAAAATCAAAAGCTTCTGAACCATCTCCAAGAATAGTCGGCCCCTCACCACGCTCAATGGCATCGAGCATTTTCATGATAACGGCAATATAAGCACCTTTATAATCCTGGCGAGGACCATAAACGTTCATATATCGAAGCCCCACCATATCAAGTCCGTAACGATGGAAAAAGGAGCGAGCCATGGCTTCACTGGCGATCTTTGTCGCTCCGTAAAAGTTTTTATTGTTGAAGGGGTGGTCTTCAGTCATGGGCTCGGTGACAGCATCTCCATAAACAGAAGCGGAAGAAGAATAGACCAGACGCTTCACCCCCTTGGAGACACAAGCCTCAAGGACATTAAACGTCCCTCTGACATTAACATCAAATGCCGAACGTGGAAAATCGTGACATTGTAGCAACCAAAGTGCGGCCAGATGAAAAACACCATCGGCCCCCTCAAACGCACTTTCCAATATGTCCACCTGCAGGATGTCGCCCCCCGCTTCAAAAATTGATACGCGTGGATCTTTCAAGGCTCCTGCTATATTTTTATAGCTCCCCCTGACAAAATTGTCATAGATCAGAATTTCTCCAACATCCGTCCTGATGAGCTGATCGACAATGTGTGAGCCGATCAAGCCTGCTCCACCAACAACCACTATCTTCTTGTTTGCCAATTCCATGTTATTTCCAACCTGTTATATTTTACCATACTGCGTCCGAACACCCGAACTCAAATATTCTCTAATTCTCACGAAATTGCCATAGCTTCGACGAGCTCAAAAGTCTGGCTGACTCTGTGTTTGTAAGTGTGGTTTTCCATTACCATGTCATGGGCTTCTTCGACAATAGCCTGCCACAAGTTTTTATCGCGCAGTTTTTCCACAACCTCGTTGATGTTTGAAAAATCGGGTTCAAGCGGAATATAGTGCTTGTCAGCAACCAGAATATCGTTGAAACGGCCCGGAAACATTATCTGGCAGGTTCGAGTGCCGATGGCATCAAAATTGCGCGATGAAATAGCTTTTGAATAGGCCGGGCAACGCGGGGCAGTCTTGAAAAACCGCTCATAAACCGCATCAAAATCCAGCTTTTCATCCTCGAAAACCCCATATTTAATCGGGCCTTTTTTCAATAGGCTCATGAGCGGAGATTTGACCGCTGCCGGCAGGTGGCGCACTAGGCTTCGCAAGGGACTGTCTTCACCAATAACAATGCCCGAGCGCTGTTGCTGTGCATATTCATGCACCTGTTTTACCAGATCATCATCGGGTTGCAGATACCAACTACCGGTTTCCGTCGACAGAACCGCCTTGCAGTCTCCCAGAAATTTTGCCCATTTTTCCGGTGTGAAACGCTTAGTCGTGCTGATATCGCAGCCAAGTCCCAATCCCTCACCATGTTCGGCAAAATAATCAATTATCGCATTACGATCATTATCCCCCAGATAGGGAGGATAGCGATAGCTGCGCATGCCAATATCAATGGAGCGCTGTTCATAGACCTTGCCGGATTGGAATAAATCCGGATTAAGAGCATGGGGAATGGAGACAATTTTCGCGTTTGAGCTTTGATAAATATGGGCTCCAGCTTCCTCAAGCAATTGCGTGGCGATAATGTCGACCCGGCAGGATTTTAACAGATCAACCTTGGCCATCAGTGGCACATAAGGAGAATTAAACTCGTTGCCAATGAAGCTCAACACAATACCATGGCGACGATCGGCCAGAATATTGGCCAACGGGGCCAGATAGTCCAACGTATCGCCGGTGGCACTGTGCAGCAGAATAAACAAATCGAACTCGCCCATAAGAGCGGCCAGCTCATCCGGCCCTTCCTTCATGAGATTAAAAATCTGGCAATCAAACAGCTCGGAGCTTTGATAGGCGTGCGCCCAGTCATCATAATAGGAGGCCCGATGCTCATATTGCAGGGTCACTATCAGGGTTTTGATTTGGCTGTCTTTTGCCATCAACCGATATGGTCTTTGATCAGGGCAACGATTTTATTGGCTGCATCACCGTTGCCATATTCATTAATTTTCTGGCGCGGTTGCACAAATTCATCATCACTCCACAGCCTGTTCCAGCCCGCTTCAACTGTCTCCACCCATTCGGTCTCGGTGCGCATGGTGATACAGGGAACGCTGTGGAAATAGGCCTCTTTCTGCAATCCGCCCGAATCGGTAAAGACGTTATTGGCCCCGGCCAGCAGGCGGTGAATATCGAAATACCCAACCGGCTCAATCAGCTTCATGTTTTTGGGCTCAATGCCATAGGCGGCAAGTGTGTTTCTGGTGCGCGGGTGAACCGGAAAGACAATTGGCATCTCTTTGCCGAACGCTTCCAGATAAGCAATCATCTTGCGAAACAGCACCTCATTATCGGTACTTTCAGCACGGTGAATGGTGCACAGATTATAGCCCTTGTTCTCAACTCCAAGAGTATCAAGAATGGTCGATTGCTGCATGGCCCGCTGTTTGGCAAACAGCGTCGCGTCATACATCACATCGCCCACATGGTGGACATTTTCGCTAACCCCCTCATCGGCAAGGTTTTTGATCGAGATACTGGTTGGACAAAACAACATCGCGCTGATGTGATCAGCCATCACCCGGTTGATTTCTTCGGGCATTTTGCGATTAAACGAGCGCAATCCGGCTTCCACATGCACCACCGGAATATGCAGTTTAACCGCGGCCAGTGCCCCGGCAAGCGTCGAATTTGTATCGCCATAAACCAGCACCATATCAGGTTTCTCGGCCAGCATAATGGCTTCAAGCCCCTCCAGCATACGGCCCGTCATCTGCCCCTGCGGGCCGCCGCCAATGCCCAGATTGTGGGCCGGGGCCGGAATATCCAGTTCGCGGAAAAACACTTCCGACATATTGTCATCAAAATGCTGGCCGGTATGAACGAGAATTTCCTGCAGACTGTCCTCTTGCGCAAAAGCCCGGCTGACCGCACCCGCCTTGACAAATTGCGGCCTTGCTCCCACCACCGAGAGAATTTTTCTGGTCATTAGGCGGCCCCGCTCACAGGTATTTCTTTATATCAGGCATCATCGACACATGCTGTCTCATGCAGCGTTGAATCTCGCCCATGTTCTCTTTGGTCCAGCCAATGGTTTTTTCAAGCCCCTCTTCAATCGTCACCTCGGCCCTAAAGTCCAGCTTTTCAGCCGCCTTGCCGGGGTCGCCGTAGCGGGTGCCGGAGGTATCCCAGTCACGGGCCGGCTTTAATTCAACCGGGGTTTCATTGCCGCTGATCCTGTTGATCAATTCCGCCAGTTCGCGGATTGAGGTTTCGCGCCCCGAGGCCAGATTATAAATCTCGCCAACCTCGCCCTTAAGCGCACAGGCCATCAGGCCGCGCGCCATATCTTCAACAAAGATAAAATCGCGGGTTGAATTACCCGCATTATCAAGCGGCAGGGACTCGCCCATAATGGATTTAAAAATGAACGTCGGCGTAACATTACGCCAGACCGTATGAACCGTACCCCGCCAGCGCCCTGCCCCCAGCATCTCGCGCGGCCCATAAACATTTTGAAAGCGCGCCTTGACGAACGGCAGGCCATATTGGCGGAAATAGAAATTGCCGTAAAACTCGCCAATGATTTTTGAGATCGAATAGGGACTGTCATGATAAAGCGACACCGG
>JAJRQF010000012.1 GCA_024280375.1 Alphaproteobacteria bacterium
ACCTGCGATTTCGATTGCGGAAAAGCATTCCGAAGATTCCATAACGCGACGAAGATCAGGTAATTCAAATTCAAGGTGTTCGTCACGATTATCTTTGAAGCTCAACTCCCAACGTGCGCGCGATTCCAACAGCATCTCGAACTCGGTGTCATTTACCGGCGCTACCACAAGATGGATATCACGGGATAATTCAATTTTTGCGTTATCTATGGTTTGAAACTCACCGAATATCTCTGCAGGTTGCGGGTCTGCTACATTTGAGAGCTGTTGGTATTCGCTTTTTTCAACGTGAATTGTTCTGTCAACCACCATATATGGAAAATTAATGAGCCTTGTTGATGGGAACGGTGGCCATTCTTCTTGATCTACAATATGATTGAGAGGACTGGTGGTCAGAGACATGGCCCTTCCCGAAAACTCGAACTCTTGTTTTGTTGGGTTCCAAGAACCAGGAACTTTCGAGACCCTTGTTAGCAGGCTTGCCAACTTGTTTCTGTTTGCAAACACACGCGCCAATTCGTTAAACTTGAATGCCAATTCTGTTGCTGAATCCAGGTCATCTAGCCCATCAGAGTGAGGCAGCTTTCCTGACCATAGTCTGGTGTTTGAAATTATTTTGATTTTATTTTCAATTGGGTCTTCATCGTCTAGGATTGTCGAAAGATATTCAATTGCAAAAAGGTACCCAAATACACCTATCTGCAATTCTTTAAATCTTTTGTGCTCGAGAACTTTTTCATCAGTCTTAAGTTTTGCCAGTTTATCGGTCAGAATCCAGCGGCCCAGCTTATATTCAACGGGTTCTCCTAAAGAATTTCTGCTGCCGGTTTTGTTTTGTTGTAATTTTGAGATTCCATTTTCTAGTTCGCCTCTATCAATATTAAGGTCCCTTCGCGCTTTATAATACAAGCGGCGAAGCTCACGGGCTGCTCTCAGTTTATCAATAGGTTTATTAAAAAGCGGCCGTGGTTTTCCATATGCTTGGCGCTCCAATTCAGCAAGTTTTCGTTTATAAGGTTCGGAAATCCGGATTTTATTTTCCCTCGGGTGCTCCGGTCTACCTTCTGGCTTCCATTGCACACCATTCATATCTATCACCTTTGCCATATTACGACCCAACCCGCCGATAGCGGGCGCCAGAGCCTGATTCCCTTATCGGCAATATGCTCACTACCTGGTTATTGTCATCACTCCAGAGCAAACCATAGCGGGATAATCTGTCATCGAAGTTAAGAAAAGTTGCAAGTTTCTTACTGATTCTCAACAGGCGGCAGTTATCTCCTGCCGGGATGTCCATGTCTGCATAGGCCAAAATGTTTTCAACAAATGTTGTTTTTTTGCCTCTTTGCCTCATTCTTTTTTGTGCATGAATTGATATTTTACTCATAAGATCCTCCAATTTACACGGGCTGTGGTGGCAATTGTGCAAGAGTTTCTCGTTGTTGTATTTTCGATATCGATAAATATATGAGAATTTTTCGATAATTATTTCGATAATCTAATTTGGCACATCTAACTTGAATCGCTTATTCTGCGATGCTAATGAATTTCACCCGCAATAATTGCGGAATAAACCAGAATAATGCATAAATTTTCTTTAGGGCATTCTTAATTGATAGCATCGATGAAGAGTCCACAAATTCCAGTGAAATTGAACTTTTACTTTATCGTTGGCGTGTCATGACGCGCTTAATTTTACCTGCCCTGCAACTCAAAGCAGGCCTTAATAACCAACCCATATACAAGATGATGAACGTCACAAGCTGGCATTTCCTCTTCCCCCTCAAGTTGCTCAATCACCTGTTCATATTGGCCTTTCAATTCACCTGACAACTCATTTCTGTGCATAACGCCTTGCAGCACATCAACGGCAAAATCCTGCTCCATGAAGTCAGCAGCCCGAATTTCCTCTTTTGAAATTGACATGTGATCAGGCTCATCGCCCGCTATCAGGCGTGCACGATGTTGAGTAAAATAATTGAATGTTTCAGCGGCTAATCCCCGCGCAACAGGATTGAAACTGTCAAGCTCTGTAATCTTCAATATTTGCCGATACCGCTGCGCAAAGAGAGCAAACGTATAAAACATCTCATCATCGGCAAGGAGGGTTTCGGCGATGTCCTCCAAGCTAAAGGCAATCATCAGCCTTTCAGAAACAAGTTCATCAACATCTCCACCTTTAACACTCAATGCAGAGGCAATTCGATCCTGTACAAATTTCGGTGGCTTAATCATGATTTGTTCAAATGATGGATTATTGGATTTCTTTGATATATTCGGAGTGACCCTTTCTCAAAATCTGCCATGGCTTACGGCAGTAAAAGATCATTCAAGCAGTCAGTATTCGGGAAATCAGAATTTTTTGTTCCAACAGGGCTTTATTCAGTTTGGATGTGGTTCCTGGAATTTTTTTGGGGGGGGTAAAATACAATGCCGACATATTTTTTGGTATTGTAAATTGACTCCATTCAAAAACCGCAAAAGACTATTTTTGATACCGATTTATATTAAGCTCAATTACTGCTTTTTGCCAAAATGCCGGGTAAGTCAGCCTGGTATTCTAGCGCATCAATCATAAGGCATTTTCGCTCAATGACATGCGCCTTATCGTTCCCATATCGCCCCGTAATGCTTCCCTTGTGTCCAAGAAGAATATCAAATTCGTCATCAGCGAAACCGGCACTCCTCATTCTATCTGCGAAGGTATGGCGAAATGAGTGAAAGTCTAATTTTGGTCTGTTGCTTTGATTTTTTAATCCGAGCCGCTTTAGCAATCGACCAAAATCGCGAGAAATATTTGAGGCCCACTGGCCACGGCTATTTTTGGTTACATTAGGAAAAATCTTGCCGCCAGCGATAGTCTCTGTGTATTCACTAAATCCTAATTCAAGAAGTACATTATGGACTGGGACTACTCGAGCAGAGTTTGGGTGTTTGATTGATTTTTCACCATCACCAACATCTGTGAAATGGAAGCAAATTCTATTATGGAACATTCGCACGTCTTCTTTATTCATCTGTGCGATCTCACCAAGGCGGGCACCGCTATAAAGAGCAATTACAGGAAGCCAGAATCGATGATCCCTATCACCAGCAAACCATTTGTCAGCAAAAACAACTTCAAGTTCAGCCGCAGTAAAGCTTCTGACTGTTGCAGTTTTTTCCTTTGCAAACGATAATTTATCGCAGGGATTGGCTTCATCGCGATAGCCCTCTGAAATACACCAATTAAAAAATGCAGATATGGCCGAGAGGTGCTTGTTCACTGTGCGCCGTGAGATTATCGGCTTATTGATTGCCTTGTTGGCTTCGATCACTTCTTCAATCTTCATACCAGCGAAACAGGTCATCTGTGCCGCGCGAGCAGGATAATCGCTTAATAAGTTTCGCCAGTTTCTAACATCACTACGCTCTACATTCGACGGTGAAATATCTCCAATATATTCAACAAAGAGGTCGACCGAATATTTGTCAGTATTTAACTTGTCAGGCTTCACTGCGCCTGGGTTCACCAAAACGTATCGCGCAAATAGGTCGCAAATTCGCTCATCGCTACCGGCAATAGTCTCGTTGACTACGATTGGGTCGCCCGGCATCACAGAATAATCACCACGATAGCGGGCCAATTGAACCTTTATTGCATCGATCAGCACGCGCTGACAAATGTAAGCAAGATGCCTGTAGTCTGGTCCATCTCTAATGATCGTAAGGCCATCCCGCTGTATGACATGATCTACCCACCAACTGGCGTGATGAAACTCTCCAATCGAGATGTCATTCTGCATAGCATTGAGATAGGCTGGCTTTGCCTCCAGCATGGTATTACGCCATCGGGCAGCTACACGCAATTCACCTTGCCTCGCGCCAAGTTGTTCCGCCTCAAACTTGGACATTTCATACTCATAAAGTTCCTTGGCAAGTCTTTCCAACTGTTCGTCACTGAATTTGCGGTCGTTGTGCGCTCCACTAAGCGCTAAGCGCTCGCGCTCGAAATTACCAAATATTTCCGTTCGAATCTTTAGTGACCTACGTCGTGCCTCGACTTTGTCACCTGTTCCAAGCGATTTCCAAACTTGCTTTTTACCGATTCGTGTTAAAAGATCTTTCGGTACATTGACGACTACGGAATATCTGCTTCCGCGCAAAACTAACCCATCCTTCATCGCATCAAACCATTCTAAATCTAATAAATTAATTAGCATAATTCATTAGCAGCTACTCCCATTAAGTCAATGTTTCTAATGAATATAATTACTTACGTGACCGTGAGATATATTCCTGGATCCCCAGCCAACCTGCCGTCGCTAAATTGATCTTCATAGGTGGCAGACGGCATTTGTGTGAGGGTGCATGCTTATACTGAAAGCAATGCAGCTTTTCCCATTACTATTTTGCTGACCTGATCAATCCTTTCCAGCGGTAAGCGTATTGAGGGCCCGGATATTGAAATCCCGGCGACAACCTCCCCGTAAACATTGAAAACCGGGGCCGCAATACACCGCATGCCGGTGCTTTTTTCCTCATCATCAAAAGCAAATCCCTGTGCTTTGATTTTAGCGAGTTCATCGCGCAATTCATCACGGGTGGAAATTGTTTTCGGGGTGAAATTTTCCAATTCCTTCTGCGCTATATATTTTTCAATTCTGGCCGGTTCTGCGTGCGCAAGCAATGCTTTGCCAATGCCTGATGCGTGCATGGGCGAATTGGCACCGGGCGGAAAAAATGCCCTGATATTGGCATGCGTTTCCACTTGTGAGATAAACATCACATTGCCTGAAACCTCCACACCAAGATTAGCCGTTTCGCCCGTTTCTTCCATCAATTCGCGCATATAGGGCCGGGCGCGTTCAACAATGCCAGTTCGCCGCAAAAAGGCCGAACCAATGCGAAAACTCTCCGCCCCGATAAACCATTCCTGACGCACCGGGTCCATCTCCACCACCCGGCGGGCCTCAAATGTTGACAAAATTCGATAGATTGTTGCAGGGGCCTGATCGAGATATTCCGCTATTTCACTCAGCGTCATGCCGGTTTTATGGGCCAAGCAATCCAGAACATCCAGCGCCCGATCAAGCGACTGAATGCGGTTTTGCGCGCTCTTGTCATGGAAGCTTTTGGGCCTGCCGCGTAGCCGTTTTTTGTCACTCATTGTTCCGCTTCCTTTCGATGACTTACTAGTCCTCACCATTCTGCTTACCCATTCCAGCAACTTCACCGGCTCAAAATGAAAAACTCTAAGGCTTTATTTCTAAAGTAATAATCGCCCAAATACAAATTTTGAAAAACTTTTTCAAAAAAATTGAGCAGAGCAGGCGGCTCCCCTATAATGGGGAAAATTTCTATGGAGCCTGATCAAGTGAGTTTTCAAAACCCAGTATTCATTCCCGGTCCGACAAATATTCCAGAAGAGCTACGCCGCGCCTGCGACATGCCCACGATGGACCATCGCTCGGCCCATTTTGAAGATATTTTGCAGCCTGCGCTCAGCGGTGTCAAAAAAGTTCTGAAAACCAAAATTGCCGAGATTTTTCTGTTTCCAGCAACCGGTTCCGGTGGATGGGAAACCGCGCTCACCAATACCCTAAGTGCAGGCGATAAGGTGCTTGCCTGCCAAAATGGCATGTTCAGCCAAAAATGGATTGATATGTGCGAGCGCCACGGGCTGGATGTGGAGGTCGTTTCCGTTCCCTGGGGCAAGGGCATTCCGGCGGATAGATATGCAGAGATTTTAGCCGCTGATAAAGACCATCAAATCCAGGTGGTGCTGGCCACCCATAATGAAACCGCAACCGGTGTGACCTCCAATATTGCGGCCATTCGCGCTGCAATGGATGCCTCAAACCACCCGGCGATGTTGTTTGTCGACGGGGTAAGTTCCATTGGTTCAATGGACTTTCGCATGGATGACTGGGGCGTCGATGTGGCGGTAACCGGCTCGCAAAAAGGTTTCATGCTGCCGGTTGGTCTGGCAATTACCGCTTTCAGCCCCAAGGCAATTGCGGCAGTTGAAAGCGCTAAACTGCCGCGCTGGTATTTCGATATTCGCGATATGCGGGCGGGTTATAAGATAAACGGCTATCCCTATACGCCACCGGTCGGCCTGCTGAACGGGCTAAAAACCTCCTGCGCAATGCTTCTGGGTGAGGGGTTGGATAATGTTTTTGCCCGTCATGCCCGCATTGCCCAAGGGGTTCGCGAGGCAATTGCCGCATGGGGAATGGAACTTTGTGCCGCCTCTCCAGAGCTATATTCAAACTCGGTCAGTGCGATTTTGACCCCAGAAGGCTTTGATGCAAATGCGCTTGTTTCCCATGCGGCAAATAAATACGGGCTGGCATTTGGTGGTGGGCTTGGTGAGGTTGCGGGCAAGGTTTTCCGCATTGGCCATCTGGGAAGCCTTACCGATGTGATGGCGCTTTCAGGCATCGCCACGGCTGAAATGTGCATGGTTGACCTTGGGCTTGATATTAAGCTGGGCAGCGGTGTTGCCGCAGCACAGGAATATTACCGATCCGATAATTCTCTCTCCATTCAAGCGGCGGCGTGAGCAAAATATGATTATTCCAACATTCGACGATATGATCGCTGCCCACGAGCGCATAAAGCCCCATATTCACAAAACCCCGATTTTGACGTCGAGTTTTTTCAATGCGCTCACCGGTGCAGAACTGTTTTTCAAGTGCGAGAACTTTCAAAAAGCTGGGGTGTTCAAGGCGCGCGGCGCTTCCAATGCAGTATTCTCGCTTGGCGATGATATGCTGGAAAAAGGCGTTGCCACCCATTCATCCGGCAACCATGCGCTCAGTCTTTCCTACGCGGCAGGCCGCCGCAATATCCCTTGCACAGTTGTTATGCCGCGCACCGCACCGCAGGCCAAAAAAGATGCGGTTAAAGGCTATGGCGGCAAAATTATAGAATGCGAGCCATCAACCAGTTCGCGCGAAGCCACATTTGCAGAAGTTGTTGCCGAAACCGGCGCTGAATTTGTTCATCCCTATAACGATCATCGCGTCATTGCCGGTCAGGGAACGTGCGCGCGCGAATTGGTTGAACAGGTTGAAAATCTTGATGCGGTGGTTGCTCCGATTGGCGGCGGCGGCATGGTTTCCGGCACCTGCCTCACCCTTTCAAACATTGCTCCCAATATAGAAATCTATGCAGCAGAACCCGAGCAGGCCGATGATGCCGCACGCAGTTTCAAGGCCGGTCATATCATTGCCGATGATGCCCCGGATACGATTGCCGATGGGCTAAAAGTACCTTTAAAAGATTTAACCTGGCATTTCGTTTCCAATCACGTGACCGATATTCTAACCGTGTCGGAGCAGGAAATCATTGATGCGATGAAGCTGATCTGGAAGCGCATGAAGATTGTGATGGAACCATCAAGCGCCGTGCCGCTGGCGACCATCATCAAGAACAAGGAAGTATTTGCCGGCAAACGGGTTGGCATCATCATTACCGGTGGAAATGTCGATCTCGATCTTTTGCCCTGGCTGAACACTTAGGGTTTAAACCCAAATCAGGAGAATTGAAATGAACGCACCAATTAACTATGACGAGCTTGAAGTTGGCTATGATGTGCCAGCCGTTCCCGGCATGAACGAGGCTGATATTCAAACACCGTGTCTGGTGGTTGATCTTGATGCGCTTGAACGCAATGTGAAAAAAATGGGCGATTTGGCGAGCGAAATGGGGGTTCGTCATCGTGCCCACGGCAAAATGCACAAATCGGTCGATGTGGCAAAACTGCAAGAACGTCTTGGCCATTCGGTTGGTGTGTGTTGCCAGAAGGTTTCGGAGGCCGAGGTCTTTGTGCGCGGTGGCATTAAGGACGTGATGATTTCCAATCAGGTGAGGGACCCGGTAAAAATCGACCGTCTTGCCCGTATGCCAAAACTGGGCGCGCGTATTCTGGTTTGTGTGGATGATCCTGAAAATGTGGCTGACCTTGCTGTGGCTGCACAAAAGCATGGAACCGAACTTGAATGCCTTGTTGAAATTGATTGCGGTGCGGGCCGCTGCGGTGTCACCACCTCGCAGGAAGTCGTCAATATCGCCAAGCTGATTGATGCGGCCGACGGGCTGAAATTTGCCGGTATTCAGGCCTATCAGGGCGCCATGCAACACATGGACCTTTACAATGACCGCAAGGAGAAAATCGACATTGCGGTCGAGATGGTGGAAAATGCGGTCAACGCGCTCAACTCGCAAGGGCTGGAATGCGACATTGTTGGCGGCGGCGGCACTGGCTCCTATTATTTTGAAGGCAATTCAGGTGTTTATAACGAGCTTCAATGCGGCTCTTATGCCTTCATGGACGCCGATTATGGCCGTATCCTCGACAAAGAAGGCAAGCGGATTGATCAGGGCGAATGGGAAAATTCGCTGTTCATTTTAACCTCTGTGATGAGCCATTCGAAGGCCGATAAAGCCATTGTTGATGCGGGGCTAAAAGCCCAGTCGGTGGATTCTGGCCTGCCAACCGTATTTGGTCGCGATGACAAGGTTGAATATCTAAAATGTTCCGATGAACACGGCGTTGTTGGCGACCCGGACGGGGTGCTGAAAGTAAACGACAAGCTCAAGCTGGTGCCGGGCCACTGCGACCCGACCTGCAATGTTCACGACTGGTATGTGGGCGTTCGTGGCGGCAAGGTTGAAACCCTGTGGCCGGTATCAGCGCGCGGCAAAGCCTATTAATCCAACACCATTTGGGGCGGGCCTGTTCCGCCCTTTTCTCTTAGCAAATTGGCGCATCAAATATGTTCATCGTTCCTGAAAAAGAAATTTCCTCACTGATTGGTCGCGCCGAATGCTTCGATGCGATTGAAAACGTATTTGCGGCAATGGCCCGTAAGGATGCCTATAATTTCCCGGTCATCCGCGAGGCAATCGGCCATGCGGATGCGCTTTACGGTTTCAAATCCGGTTTTGACCGCACCAGTCTGGCGCTGGGGTTGAAATCAGGTGGTTACTGGCCGGGCAATGAGGCCAAAGGCCTGACCAACCACCAATCGACGGTGATCCTTTTTGATGCCGATACCGGCAAGGTAAAGGCGCTTGTCGGCGGCAATCTTTTGACCGCACTTCGCACCGCTGCCGCCTCTTCCGTTTCAATTAAACACCTTGCTCCAAAAGGTGCAAAGATACTCGGCATGATCGGGGCCGGGCATCAATCCGCCTTTCAAATGCGGGCGGCCGCAGACCAATGCAATTTTGAAAAAGTAATCGGCTGGAATTATCACCCGGAAATGCTTTCGCGGCTGGAAGAGGTCGCCGCCGAGCTTAATCTGCCGTTTGAATCCGTATCGCTGGAGCAATTGGGCAGCGATGCTGATGTGATTATTTCCATCACTTCCAGTTTCGACCCTATCTTGATGGATGCCCATGTATCAGGCGGCACGCATATCGCCTGCATGGGAACCGATACCAAAGGCAAGCAGGAGGTTGAGGCCTCGCTGGTGGCGCGCGCCACGGTCTTCACCGACGAGATTGCCCAGTCAATTACCATTGGCGAATGCCAGCACGCAGTTGCCGACGGCCTGCTCACGGAAAGCGCTATTATTGAACTTGGTGCGGTGATCAATGGCGATCACAAGGGCCGCACATCTGATGATGAACTAACCCTTTTTGATGGCACCGGCGTCGGTTTGCAGGATTTGGCAGTTGCTTCCAGCATTGTTGATATTGCGGTTGCCAAAGGCATCGCCATCGAAGTTGATTTTTAATCTGCCTTTTCCAAAATAAATTGCCCCTATGTTTCCACGCTGCTAGACTGCGTCATGTTTACATGGAAGCGGACAGGCTGCGAAGAGCAGCCCGATGCGGATGCATCGCTCCCGCGAAGGCTGGTGCGTAGCACCAAATGGCCGTGAGCGAAAGTTTTTGGAGCAATTCCGTCAAAGACGGACGCGCTCTAAACAATTGGCTCGAGTTATTTATTTTTAAGTTGGGGACAGCATGCACGATAGAAAAATTGGTTCATTGAGCGTATCGGCCATCGGCCTTGGCTGCATGAATATGTCATTTGGCTATGGGCCGGTGGATGATGAGGTCTCGACCCAATTGCTCAATCAGGCGCTCGATACGGGCTATCGGTTTCTCGATACGGCGATGGTTTATGGCAGTGGCCACAATGAAAGCCTGATTGGCAAGGCGCTTGGTTCCAGACGCAATGAATATGTGCTGGCAACCAAATGCGGCCTTTCGCGCGAAGGTATTGACGGTCGCCCTGAAGTGATCGCTGAAAGTTGCGATGCAAGCCTTGAGCGGTTGGGCACCGATGTTATTGATCTTTACTATTTGCACCGTGTTGACCCTGAAATTCCGGTCGAGGAAAGTGTAGGGGCCATGGCAAGGCTGGTCGATGCGGGAAAAGTGCGCGAGATCGGCCTTTCGGAAGTTTGTTCAGATACGCTCAAACGCGCCTGCAAAGAATATCCGATTGCCGCGCTACAATCTGAATATTCGCTTTGGTCCAGAACCCCGGAGCGTGGTGTGCTGGATGCCTGCGCTGAACTGGGCGTGACAATGGTGCCGTTTTCGCCGCTCGGGCGGGCTTTTCTCACCGGCAAGGCGCAGGATGTGACCCATCTGGATGAGGATGATTTGCGCTGCACTATTGCCAGGCCACGCTTTGAACCGGAAGCATTTGCCAAAAATATCAAACTGTTGGAACCGTTTGGCGAGATTGCCAAGGCGCATGATTGCACGATGACTCAACTGGCATTGGCCTGGCTCTTGCATGGTCAGGATAGGACAATGGTTTCAATTCCGGGCACCAAGCATATTGAATATATGGAAGAAAATGCCGCCGCTTCTGAAATCATGCTGGATGATGAAACAATTGCCCAATTGAATGATCTGATTAATGAAAACACAATTATAGGTGAGCGCTATACGGCAGAGCGCATGGCAGGTGCGGATTCAGAACGTGATTGATTGCCAGCTTTAGGAAAATCAGGTTTGGCCAAAGCGAAGAATATTCTTTTCATCATGTTTGACCAGCTGCGCTGGGACTACCTTTCCTGCTATGGCCATCCGCATTTGCACACGCCCAATATTGACCGGCTGGCGCAAAAGGGCGTTCGGTTTAACCGGGCGACCATCCAATCTCCCATATGCGGCTCGTCGCGCATGTCGACCTATACCGGTCGTTACGTTCATTCGCATGGCGCGTCATGGAACGGTATTCCGCTGAAAGTTGGCGAGCAGACGATGGGCGACCATTTGCGCAAACTTGGCATGGATTGCTGGCTGGTGGGCAAAACCCATATGCGCGCAGATGTGGAAGGCATGGCCCGTCTGGGGCTGGAGCCGGACAGTCTGATCGGTGCGCGGGTGGCCGAATGCGGTTTTGATCTTTTCGAGCGCGACGATGGTTTGAATCCCATTGGCTATGACGGGCCTTACGATCCTGATGGTGCAAAAAACTATAACGCCTATCTTAAAGCCAAGGGCTATGAGGGGGGAAACCCCTGGCACGATTTTGCCAATTCCGGTCTTGATGATGCGGGCAATGTGCTTTCCGGCTGGTTTTTAAAGAACTCGCGGGAAGCCGCAAATATTGCCGAAGAAGACAGCGAAACGCCGTATATGACAAGGCGCGGTATGGAGTTTATTGCGCAAGCTAAAGAGCCATGGTGCTGTCATCTTTCCTATATCAAGCCCCATTGGCCCTATATTGTGCCGCATCCCTATCACGATATGTATGGGGCAAACCAGATATTGCCGCCAAACCGCTCAAAGGCCGAATATGAAAATGCACATCTGGTTTTGCGTGCCTTTATGGATGGCCCGGTGGGGAAGGCGTTCAGTCAGGAGCATGTGCGCCAGGCGGTTATTCCAGCCTATATGGGGCTGATAAAACAATGCGATGATCAAATGGGCGTGCTGTTCAACTGGCTGGAAGAACAGGGCCGCATGGATGATACGATGATCGTCATAACTTCCGATCATGGGGATTTTCTGGGCGATCACTGGATGGGTGAAAAGATGTTTTTTCACGATGCTTCGGTGAAAGTTCCAATGATCATCTATGACCCTTCACCGGAGGCCGATTGCACCCGTGGCATGGTGAGCGATGCGCTGGTGGAATGTATTGATCTGGCCCCAACATTTGTTGATGTCGCCGGTGGTGAAGAAGCAACTCATAGTCTCGGCCACATTCTGGAAGGCGAGACCCTTTTACCCATTTTGCATGGCAAGGCGGTTGAAACCAGCCGTGATTATGTGATTTGCGAATATGATTATTCGGCATCACCGATGGCTGATAAACTTGGGCAAGGTCCGCGCGATGCGGTGATGTTCATGGTGGCAGATAAACAATGGAAGCTCATCCATTGCGAGGGCTTTGAGCAACCGATATTGTTTGATCTTGAAAATGACCCGGATGAGTTATGCGATCTGGGTGAGAGCCATGCGCATGAAGATATTATCCGTAAAATGTATGACAAGCTGTTTCGTTGGGCGCGGCGCAATTCGCAACGAACAACCCGGTCAGAGGCGCAACTTGTTGAAATGCGCACGAAATCTCGTGGGCGCGGCGTGGTGATCGGCGTTTATGATGAAAATGATGTTCCGCTGGAACTGACCACAAACTATCGTGGGTTGAAGGCTGACGACAAGCGGAAAAATTAGTTTTTGGTTTTAGCCTTTTGTTCGTTCATCTGGTCGTGCCTTTGCTGAATGTTTTCAGGCCAGGTCGACTTGATATAGCTAAGGGCCGCAATGATCTCATCATCGCTCAAAACACCGTCATAGATCGGCATATTGGTTTTATAATCCTTCTGACCGGTAATTTTGGCCAGCCCGTATTTGGTGATCTCAAACAATAAATCATCCGTGTGGTGCCATGTATGGCCGGACTTATCATGCGGAGGTGCGGGCATCAGCCCTTCACTGTTGGGGCTGCGCCATTTGGCTTCGCCCTTAAGGTCTGCACCATGGCAGGAGGCGCAATTCTTGGTGTAGATTTGCATTCCACTGCTAACCACTTGGCTATCGTCTGCCTTGAAAAGAGCGCCGGGTTTAAGTTCAGATCGTAATTGTGTGGCCCAGATACCGCCGATAAGGGCGATTGCAATTCCAGCGGTGGTAATGATTGTTTTTGTCCGGGCCATGATTCTATTTTGCCTTTGCTTCCAAGCGCTTTCGATGAAGAATTGGCTCAGTATAACCCGATGGCTGTTCAAGGCCATTCAAAACTAGTTCAACAGCCGCCTGGAAGGCAACAGACCCTTCAAAATCGTCAGCCATCGGCGTATAGGTTGGATCGCTTGCATTTTGCTTGTCGACCACGGCGGCCATTTTCTTCATGGCTGCAACGATTTGCGCCTCATCAACAATGTTGTGATGCAGCCAGTTCGCCATGTGTTGCGAAGATATTCGCAATGTGGCGCGGTCTTCCATCAACCCGACATTGTTAATGTCCGGCACTTTTGAGCAGCCAATACCATCATCAATCCAGCGGACCACATAGCCAAGAATACCTTGTGCATTATTATCAAGCTCTGCCTGAATATCTTCGGGAGACCAATTGGGGCGGGTGGTTATCGGAACCGACAAAATATCGTCGATATTGGCACGGCCCCGGTTTGCCAGTTCTTTTTGCCGCGCGGCCACACTTTTTAAATGATAGTGGGTCGCGTGCAATGTCGCAGCGGTGGGCGAGGGAACCCATGCGGTATTGGCACCGGCCTCAAGATGGCCGATCTTTTGTTCCAGCATTTCCGCCATCAGGTCCGGCATGGCCCACATGCCTTTGCCGATCTGCGCTTTGCCGCTCAACCCGCATTCAAGCCCAATATCGACATTCCAGTTTTCATAAGCGGTAATCCAGCTGGCGGTTTTCATATCGCCCTTGCGCATCATCGGGCCTGCCAGCATTGAAGTGTGTATTTCATCGCCGGTACGATCCAGAAAGCCGGTATTGATAAAGAATACCCGGTTTTTTGCCACCCTGATGCACTCTTTCAGATTGATTGTCGTGCGTCGTTCCTCATCCATAATGCCCATTTTAATGGTGTTGGGAGCAAGCGATAAAAGGCTTTCCACCCGACCAAACAGATCGTTGATAAATGCAACTTCCTCTGGCCCGTGCATTTTGGGGTTCACAATATAGATCGAGCCCGCTCGGCTGTTGGCATGGCGACCATTTGGCCCCACATCATGCATTGCAATGGTTGGGTTGATCACCCCATCAAGCAGAGTTTCCGGCACCTCATTGCCATCACCATCAAGAATGGCCCCATTGGTCATGAGTAAACCCACATTGCGCACCAGCATGATAGCGCGGCCGGGGAGTGATATTTCTTCGCCGTTAGGTGAGGAATATTCTCTATCCGGGTTGAGTGTGCGGGTGATGGTTTTGCCGTTTTTCTCAAGCGGCTCGCTCAAATCGCCCCTCATCAGCCCAAGCCAGTTGCTGTAAATTAGCACCTTGTCTTCCGCATCAACGGCTGCAACAGAATCCTCACAATCCATGATGGTCGAAAGCGCGGATTCCAGAATTATATCGGCGATACCCGCCTTGTCTGTGCTGCCGATAATACTTGAACGATCCAGAATAACTTCCAGATGCATGCCATTTTTAACCAGCAGGATGGATGAAGGGGTTTCCGCATCACCTTTAAAGCCAGCAAATTGTGAAGGGGCTACAAGCGCATGATTTTTGCCGGTAATTGAAAGGTTTAAGCTGCCACCTTCAATCGAGATTGCATCAATGTCTTTCCAGCTGGCGCCATTCAATGGGGCGGAGCGATCGAGAAAATCTCGCGCCCATGAAACGACTTTTTCACCGCGAACCGGATTATAGCTACCAGCCTTTTCCGCACCGTTTTCATCGGAGATTGCATTGGTGCCGTAAAGCGCATCGTAAAGCGAGCCCCACCGCGCATTGGCGGCGTTGAGCGCATAACGCGCATTCATCACCGGAACGACGAGCTGTGGCCCGGCGGTTTTTGCAATTTCCGGGTCAACATTCTTGGTTTCGATTGAAAATGCTTCGCCCTCAGGAACCAGATAGCCAATATCGCGCAGGAAGGCCTTATAGGCATCGAGATCGCTCAAACCATCCGGGTTGTCCCGGTGCCATTGGTCGATCTGATTTTGTAAGTCATCACGCCTGGCCAGCAGTTTCCTGTCGCGCGGGGCAAAATCATTGATGATTGCTTCAAAGCCCGGCCAGAAGTGATCCTCGGCAATGCCGGTTCCGGGCAAAACCCTGTCATTGATGAATTCGTAAAGGATGGTGGCAACCTGGAGGCTGCCAGATTGAGTACGGTGTGTATCACGCATGCAAAATTCCTGAATAGGGGGTGGTCGAACATTGCTTTTGATGTGATTTAACAGGGTTTACGTTTACGTCAAACCCTTCTTTGGTTTAATCATTAACTGTAAAGGGCGTGCGGTGATGCGCGCAATAATCGTGCCTTCAATAAATTTTTCCTGGCCCTCAATCGTCGCCATTTTCAAATCCTGTTCAAATATGACGGTAAATTCAGCAGCACCCGCCTCAAGCGCCCGCTTTTCAATACCAATGCGGGCCTGTTGTTTGGCAAATGTCTTTGCGCTTTCAAGATCGTTGAACGCGCGGCGTTTCTCACCCGCAACCTCATAAATTCCTTCACTTGGCTGCAAAATCATGACCGAAAACGTCAGTTCAATTTGCCCAACCACAGCGCCGATGGCATTGGCCACTTCCGCATGCTCAGGAATAATAGAGGCAATACCAAGCCGGCTGGCAGCGGGTGGTAGATATTGGTGAGCAGATGCGCCAAGCCCGATCAACGGTCGATCAAGTGATACATCCACTTTGACCCGGCCATTTTCTCCAGCCAGTGCTTTCTTGACCAACGGATGGTTGATCAGGTTATCACCATCCATCCCGTCCTGGCGAAACCCGGTCAACAAAACCATATCAGCCGAGCGGTTGATAATTTTTGTTCGAATACGTTCTGCCATTGCATTGGCATCTTTGGCGATTGGCTGGCCGCGGCCATTTTTTTGCCGGGCAAACAGCGACAGGCCCAAAAATGCGGCTTCCCCGTTCCAGGCGTCATATTTGCCTAATACATGCATGGCATCGCTTGGGGTAACCGCGGATATCAGGGCATGGCCGCTTCGAACAAGTTTTTGCAATGTTGCATATTGCGACTGGCTCGAAAGTAACCGGTCTAAAGGGGTTGGGGCAGGCGTGATTTGTTCAAGCAATTTCTGTTCTGATGCACCCTCAGGCATGGCTGAAATATTCAAGCCCGACGCCATGGCAAATTTGCCTTCAAATCGCCCGCGAATGGGTGAGCGCAATTGCCGTTCGAGCGCTGAAAGTACAATTGATTTATGTTCTATGGCCAAAAGACTGAGCGGGATTACCCGGCCCGGTCCTGCAATGATTTCAGGCTCTAGCCCTGTTTCTTCCAGCTTAATTTCAGAATCGCCGCCAAGCCCAAATGTGTTCATGGCAACAGCTTCGACCATTGTTTGAAACTCGCCAACCTTTGCTCCACTGCCGTCAATCTTCGGGCGCCCGTTTTCAAGCACCGCCACATCCGTGGTGGTGCCGCCAATATCTGATACGAATGCATTATCTTTGCGGGTCAGCCACCGCGCCCCAATCAGGCTGGCAGCCGGGCCGGATAATATGGTCTCAATCGGTCGCCGCATGGCAAATTCTGCTGAAACCAGCGACCCATCACCGCGCACGACCATCAACGGGCAGCCGATGTTCTTTTGTTTCAACAGGCCCGTGGTTGCTTGAATGAGCCGGGCGGTCATGGAAATCAGCCGCGCATTCAGCAAGGTGGTCAGGGCACGCTTCGGTCCGTTTAACTGGTCGGAAAGCTCATAGGAGCACGTTACCGGCATGCCGGTTTTTGCTAGAATCAAATCGCGGATTTCGCGTTCATGGGCCGGGTTGCGCACGGCAAAATATCCGGCAACAGCGAAACCTTCAACCGCACCGGAAATGGCATCAATTGCACTTTCAAGTGGGCCAAGATCAAGCGGCTGTATCTGGTGGCCATTGGCATCATGCGCGCCTGAAAGATAGATGCATGGGTCATTGCCGATGGCTTTTTTAAGCGGGCTGTTGGCAATATCTTTTTCGCTGAACCCGGCAAGTACCATTGCCGCCCGTCCTCCATGACCCTCAACCAGTGCATTGGTTGCAAGCGTGGTGGAAAGCGAAACCAGTGTGATTTCGCTTGATCCGATACCGGCACTTTGCAGCACTTTTTCAACGGATGCGGCAATGCCAACAACCAGATCGGATTTTGTGGTCAGCGATTTTGCTTTCGCGATCACTTTCCCGTCGATAAAGTCAGAAGAACTGGCCGTATCGTCATTACGGCTGATTATTACGGCATCGGTAAATGTACCGCCCGTATCAATGCCAAGGAGAATGCTCATGGGATTTGGTTTTCGTGATTATCGGCCCGGTGGTTGAACCGGCTACAGGTAATGCAATCGGGCCAGAAGAGCAAATGACGACATGCTCAGTTTCTTTCGCTTAGCGCTTTAATCATCGGATCATATTGCAGCGGTGGTGCCACGACCCCGCGCCTTGCAAGTTTTTTCTCCCAGGCAAGCGCGTGGGTAATAATCTGGTCAAGATCAGCATATTTTGGTTGCCAGCCGAGCCTGGTCATCATGCGGCTTGCATCGGCAACAATTGCCGGAATATCGCCCTCACGGCGCGGTGCCATGCGCGCGGTAAAATCACTGCCGGAAATACGCTTGACCGCATTGACCACCTCAAGCACCGAATAGCCCTTGCTGTACCCACAATTCCCGGTGAATTTTTGCCCGCCTTCGCGCAGAAATTCGAGCGCTGAATAATGCGCGCTTGCAAGATCTGACACATGGATGAAATCGCGAATGCCGGTGCCATCCGGGGTGTCATAATTAAAGCCGTAAATATCCATACCTTCGCGCTTACCAACGGCCGCCTCACAGGCGATTTTGATCAAATGGGTCGCCCCGCGCGTGGAAAGGCCTGTGCGTGCTTGCGGATCAGCACCCGCCACATTGAAATAGCGCAGCATCACATAGCGCATATCATGCGCCTTGGCGGTATCACGCAGCATAACTTCGCTCATCAGCTTGGATGCCCCATAGGGCGACATTGGCGCCAGCAATGCATCTTCGCGAATGGGTTTTAAGTCATTGGGAGCGGCATAAACCGCAGCGGTGGAAGAGAATATGAATTTGTCGATACCGCAGCGCACAGCTGTTTCCAGCAAGGTGCGGGTATTGCTGGTGTTATTGTGATAATATTTTAATGGATGTTTGACAGATTCTGGCACCACAACAGATCCGGCAAAGTGAATTATCGCCTCGACATCGTGCTCTTTGATGATTTTTTCCACCAAAGCCCGGTCGGCAATATCGCCAATAATTAGTTTTGCATCAGGTGCCACGGCCCAGTCAAACCCGGTGACCAGATTATCAAGCACGACGACTTCTTCGCGACGATCGACCAGTTCCCACACCATGTGCGAGCCGATATATCCAGCACCTCCGGTTACAAGTATACTCATTGAACTTCCGTGTTTTCAGCCAGACTGTTTTCACTATAATAAAGCCAAAAGAATACGAAGCAGTTAAGGAATGGTTCACATTAGGACCAAATCAAAGGGAAATCACCAAATGAATCTGGCAATCTGGCTGGTACGCGCGGCAAAAACCTCACCTGAAAACCCCGCATTGCTGCGCGGCACGGATCTGGTTGCCGATTATCGCGAGTTTTCCAGAAGAGCAGCAGCGATTGCCTGTTCCCTGCAAAATGATCTTGGCATTCAGCCGGGTGAGCGAATTTCTATTCTTTCCAGCAATGATACCCGCTATCTGGAATTGCTCTATGCAATTTGGTTTGCCGGTGCTGTGGCCGTCCCCATCAACGCCAAACTGCATGTGCGCGAAGCCGCATGGATTGTTGAAAACTCAGATAGTCGCTTGCTGTTTGCAAGCCGTAAACTGAGTTTAGAGATCGCCTCCCTGCTTCCTGCCTGTGTCGATAAATGCATTGAAATTGATGGTGATGATTTTGCCAAACTGAGAGAGAATGACGGACTAGGCGAGCCTGTTGCGCGAGCCATGAATGATACGGCATGGCTGTTTTATACCTCCGGCACCACGGGGCGGCCTAAGGGGGTGATGATCACCAATGGCAATATCCACGCGATGGTTTTCTCATATCTCGCCGATATTGATGAGGTCTATTCACGCGACGCAGTGCTTTACGCCGCACCGATTTCGCACGGGGCAGGGCTTTATAATTTTCAACATGTCATTAAGGCGGCACGCCATGTGGTGCCTGAATCTGCGGGCTTTTCCCCGGCTGAAATTCTTGGATTAGCGCCCAAATTGAATAATGTGCACCTGTTTGCCGCCCCCACAATGGTGCGCAGGCTGGTGGATTACGCAAAGAGCAGCGGTTTAAACGGCGAGGGCATAAAAACCATCATCTATGGCGGTGGCCCGATGTACCTGGCCGATATTGTTGATGCGGTTGATGTGATGGGTCCAAGGTTTTGCCAGATTTATGGACAGGGTGAGGCGCCAATGGCAATCACCGCCCTGCCGCGCCATTTGGTGGCGGATAGAAAGCATCCGCGCTGGAAAGAGCGGCTGGCCTCCACCGGCACCGGCCAATCCTGTGTTGAGGTACGGGTGGCGGATGCGCAAGGCAAACCTCTCAATGGGGGCGAAACCGGCGAGATTCTGGTCCGCGGCGCGGCCGTCATGAAAGGCTATTGGCGCAATGATGAGGAAACGGCAAATTCCTTGCGCGATGGCTGGTTGTGGACAGGCGACCTGGGCAGCTTTGACGAGGATGGATTCTTAACCCTCAAAGATCGCTCAAAAGATGTGATTATTTCCGGCGGCTCCAATATTTATCCGCGTGAGGTTGAAGAGGTGTTGCTTAATCACCCGCAAGTTCACGAGGTGGCCGTTGTCGGCAGGCCAAGCGAAAAATGGGGCGAGGAGGTGGTTGCCTTCATTGCCAAAAAACCGGGAGAACAGCCTGAAATTGCTGAACTGGATCAGCTATGCCTTGATAATATTGCGCGCTTTAAAAGGCCAAAAGAATATATTATTTTACCTGAGCTGCCGAAGAATAATTATGGTAAGATTTTAAAAACCCGGCTTCGAGAATATTTTTGATTTGTTTTCATCATGTCATGGAAATGTTGCATAAAACTGGTCTTTTTAAATCTATTAGATTAAAGCTGATTTGATGATTTATTTAAGCCTCTTTGGAGAGAATTAATGACCAGCCAGATTATACCCGTCCAGTCATTTGACGCAGTACTTTTTGGTGGCACAGGTGATTTGGCCGAGCGAAAATTGATCCCCGCATTGTTTCACCGCGAGCGCGATGGCCAGATCAGCGACCCGACCCGGTTTATCGGCGCATCACGTGCAGAATTAAGTACGCAGGAGTATCGCGCCTTTGCCAAAAAAGCACTTAAAGAGCATGTGGATGAGAGCGAGCTTGAACCAGAGGTGGTTGAGAAGTTTTTGTCGCGCCTTCTCTATGTGCCAATTGATGCAAAATCCGACAAAGGCTGGAAGAAACTCAAATCAATTCTGGGAAATGGCGACGAAGAAGTCATCCGTTATTTCTATTTGGCAGTGGGGCCGTCACTTTTTGGCGACATCGCCCAGCGGCTCAATCAGTTTGATCTGATAACTGCAAATGCCCGTCTGGTCATGGAAAAACCCATTGGTCGCGATCTGGCGACGGCCTGCGATCTAAATGATACGGTCGGTAAATATTTCCGGGAAGACCAGATTTACCGTATCGACCACTATCTTGGCAAAGAAACGGTGCAGAACCTTTTGGCCTTGCGATTTGCCAATGCGCTTTATGAGCCCCTGTGGAATTCTGCCCATATCGATCATATTCAGATCACCGTTGCCGAAACCGTGGGGCTGGAAAGCCGCGCTGGCTATTACGACCGCGCCGGTGCGCTGCGCGACATGGTGCAAAATCACCTACTGCAATTGCTTTGTCTGGTGGCAATGGAACCGCCGGCCTCTGCCGATGCGGATTCACTTCGCGATGAAAAACTCAAAGTTCTGCGCGCGCTTTCGCCAATTACTGAAAAAAATGCCGACAAGTTCACCGTGCGTGGCCAATATAAGGCGGGTGCCTCATCCGGCGGCGCGGTCAAGGGTTATCTGGAAGAACTTGAGGACGGCGAAAGCAATACCGAGACGTTTGTTGCAATCAAGGTCGAAATTGAAAACTGGCGATGGGCAGGTGTGCCGTTTTATCTTCGAACCGGCAAAAGGCTTGCCCAGCGCATGTCGGAAATTGTCATTAATTTCAAACCCGTTCCCCATTCCATATTTGAATCAATTGCGGGCACGCCGGTTAGTAATAAACTGGTTATTCGCCTGCAACCCGATGAAGGTGTCAAACAATGGATCATGATTAAAGATCCCGGTCCCGGCGGCATGCGGTTGCGCAATGTGCCTTTGGATATGAGCTTTGCCGAGGCGTTTAATGTGCGCAGCCCCGATGCCTATGAACGTTTGTTGCTGGATGTGGTGCGCGGCAATCAGACCCTTTTCATGCGCCGTGATGAGGTGGTGGCCGCGTGGAACTGGATCGACCCGATTTTGCAGGCCTGGGAGGTTACCGGCCAGCCGGTCAAAAGCTATACCGCTGGCACCTGGGGGCCATCGACGTCTATTGCGCTTATTGAACGCGATGGCCATACTTGGCATGATGGCGAGGAATGATGAGCGAATTGAACTTACCCAAACACTTAACCCTGCACGAATTTGAAGACCGCGGTGCATTGGCCGAAGTGCTATCGAGCGAAATTGAGCACCAGCTTGGTCGGGCAATTCAAATCAGGGGAGCCGCAACAATAGCCGTATCGGGCGGAAATACGCCGCTGAAGCTGTTTAAGCTGTTGTCGCAGGCCGAGCTGGATTGGACAAGAATTACTGTTACGCTGGTTGATGAACGCTGGGTTGGCCCGGATGATGAGCGATCAAATGAGCGGTTGGTTAAACAAAACCTGCTTGTCGGACGAGCCGGATTTGCCAATTTTGTGCCGTTTTATACCAGCGGAGTTGAGCCCGAAGAAGCCGCATTTCGAATTTGCCATGAAATAGTCAAGCTGCCCCTGCCGTTTGACGTTGTGATTTTGGGCATGGGTCTCGATGGGCATACGGCATCCTTCTTTGCAGACGGCGACAACTTTGATGAGGCAGTTAATCCGGCGGCTGGTCTGCCGGTAATTGCGATCAAGGCACCCAGTGCCGGAGAGCCCCGCGCCACCCTCACTATGCCCATGCTGATTACCAGTCGGTTTCTGGCGATTCATATCGAGGGTGAAGAAAAGCGAAAAGTATTGGAAATGGCGCTGGAAAATGGCGCTGAATTGCCAATCAGTCGGGTGCTTGAACGACAGGACGTGCAGACCAATATATTCTGGGCGCCTTGAATTATCTGAGTATTCAGAAAACTGCCCCAGTTGACTGCCCAAATTCCAGATTTCCAAACCATGAGGTTTAAACATGCAAGTCGATAAGCGCATTGCGAAAATCACCCGGCAAATCATCGAAAGAAGTGCCGATAGCCGTGGAGCATATCTAACAAAAATTCGGGCAGCCGTTGCCGATGGCCCGCACCGGGTGGCCTTGGCATGCGGAAATCTGGCCCATGCATTTGCGGCAAATGATGCGGACGATAAATCGCGGCTATCAGCTGATAAAGTGGGCAATCTGGCGATTGTGACGTCCTTCAACGACATGCTGTCGGCCCATCAGCCATTTGGAAAGTTTCCAGATATTATCAAACAGGCTGCCCGTGATGCGGGTGGCGTGGCGCAGGTTGCGGCCGGTGTGCCCGCCATGTGTGATGGGGTGACGCAGGGCCAGCCGGGCATGGAATTATCGCTTTTTTCTCGCGATATTATCGCCATGTCCACGGCAATCGGCTTGTCACACAATATGTTTGATGCGGCACTATATTTGGGGGTTTGCGATAAAATTGTACCGGGCCTGATGATCGGAGCGCTGACATTCGGGCATTTGCCGGCCGTATTTGTGCCGGCCGGCCCGATGACCAGCGGCTTGCCCAATGACGAGAAAGTTCGCATCCGGCAATTATACGCCGAAGGAAAAATTGACCGCGATGAACTGCTCAAGGCAGAATCAAAAAGCTATCATGGTCCCGGCACCTGCACATTTTACGGCACGGCCAATTCAAACCAGATGTTGATGGAAATTTTAGGTCTGCATCTGCCGGGGTCGAGTTTTGTAAATCCCGGCACGAAAATGCGCGATGCTCTAACCGCAGAGGCCGCAAAACGGGCCTTGGCGATTACTGCACTTGGCAACGAATTTACCCCCATTGGCGAAATGATAGATGAGAAATCCATCGTCAATGGCGTTATTGGCCTATTGGCAACCGGTGGCTCGACCAATCATACGCTGCATTTGCTGGCAATCGCCCGCGCCGCAGGCATTGTGTTAAAGTGGGATGATATTGCCGGATTGTCAGACTGTATTCCGCTAATCGCCCGGGTTTATCCAAATGGATTGGCCGATGTAAACCATTTCCATGCGGCCGGTGGCATGGGTTACCTCATCAAGGAATTGCTGGGCGCCGGATTGCTGCATGAGGATGTGGGAACGATTGTCGGCAAAGGCATGAAACATTATCTCAAAGAACCAAAACTTGGCAAAAACGAAAATGTCGAATGGGTCGATATTCCCCAATCCAGCGGAAACAAGAACATACTTGCAACGGCACAAGAACCATTTTCCGCCACTGGCGGGTTAAAAATGCTAGCCGGGAACCTTGGTGAAGCGGTGATTAAAATTTCCGCCGTGAAAGAAGAGCGCCATGTGATTGAAGCTCCTGTGAAGGTTTTTGAAAGTCAAAATGCCATGAGCGAGGCATTTAAAGCAGGCGAATTGGAGATGGATTTTATTGCCGTTATCCTGTTTCAAGGGCCAAGGGCCAATGGCATGCCGGAACTTCATAAACTGACACCCGCCTTGGGTGTGTTGCAGGATCGCGGTTTCAAGGTTGCGCTTTTGACCGATGGGCGCATGTCGGGTGCATCGGGCAAAGTGCCCGCGGCCATTCACCTTACGCCCGAAGCATTGGATGGCGGACCGATTGCCCGCTTGAGAGATGGTGATGTGGTTCGAATTGATGCCATCAAAGGGTCGATTGATGTTTTGGTCAACGATGGTGAATGGGATGCCAGAACGCCACTATCGGGCGATCACTTGAACAATATGCAAGGATTTGGCCGTGAATTATTCGCAAACTTTCGCAGCCTTGTTGGTCCGGCAAATGAGGGCGCCAGCGTATTGTAGATCGCGTTTTGACGTGATTGTTATGTCCCAAGCCTTGAAATCCGGGCTTTGACTTCTGATATACACGCAAATGTTAGCTTAATTGGAACTATTTATTAAGCATACCATGAGCAAGTGTTTTGAGTATCGCGGTTGGTAAACAGCGATTGTCAGATTGTTTTACAACTCGGATTGGGCCTTGCGGATATATATGAGAAATTATTCCCTGATTATATTCGCATTTCTGTTTTCCGGATGCACCACGTCCGGGTTTGATGCCAGCGCCTTTGATTTACGGCCACCAAAATTCGGTGATTCGGATCGCGTCAGCTTTGAGGGTGGCTCGCCCAAGGATTATCCTGTGCACGGCGTTGACGTTTCCAAATATCAGGGCGAAATTAATTGGTCGGTATTGAAATCCAAAGGTGTATCTTTTGCTTTTATCAAAGCAACAGAAGGCGGCGATCATTACGACGAATCATTCAAAAAATACTGGAATGGTGCAAAACGAGCCGGTGTCCCACGTGGGGCTTATCATTTTTACTATTTTTGCACATCGGCAATAAAACAGGCAAAATGGTTCATCAAGAATGTGCCAAAAGATTCAACCGCAATGCCACCCGTATTGGATGCGGAATGGAACCACCAATCAAAGACCTGCAAGAAGCGTCCACCGGCTCACCGGGTTCGCAGCGAATTTAGAATATTCTTAAAAGCACTCGAACGCCATTACGGTAAAAAGCCGATAATATATACCGCACCAGACTTTTATGAAGATAATTTTAAGGGCAGCTTTAAGGGATACAAATTCTGGCTGCGCTCGGTTACTGCACATCCTAAAGTAAAATATAGGCGGCGAAACTGGTTGTTTTGGCAATATACCGGAACCGGGCGAATGAACGGCGTAAAAGGTAATATTGACATTAACGCTTTCAATGGCAGTACGGGCGCATTTAACCGTTGGCTGAAATCCGTCACTTCGCTGCGTTAATCTGAAAAACCCCGCAAGCAAAAGCGCCAATTCAACTTGTGCGTCCAAATTGTTGGTTTAATACAATCTGCTATGCAATTTGACACATCCCACCTGCGTTAACCATATATTTACTATTGCTATTGGCCCCTCGATTGTGATTGGTTAATGAAAGTGTTACCTGATCATTATCATTTTAAGTAGTTTCGGTATCAGGTTTGATCGGTTTGAGTTTATTAACCGGTTTGAAATGGCGGATGGTTGAGAACGGTTTTATTGGGTTTATGAGGGAACAAATTTCTAGGGCATTGCTCTTATTTGTGATTTGTATTTCGGTCGCGGCTTGTAATATCCGACCGAAGGAAAGCATTCAGATAAGAAGTTTGACACCAACTGAAGCGGTAGACATTTATGCCGCCGACACATCAGTCTCGACCAAAACTGTCACTAATAGTTCGTACACCTCTATTTTAGCTCTTTCCGGGGGCGGTGCTGATGGCGCGTTTGGCGCAGGCATTTTAAATGGCTGGACCAAAAAAGGCACCAGACCAAAATTTGATATTGTAACGGGCGTTTCAACCGGTGCGCTTATGGCCGCAATGGCATTTCTTGGGCCGCAATATGACAATGCGATTCGCGAACTTTACACCACGCAAACCAACGACAAGATTTTCCGAAACAAAGGTTTCGCCGGATATTTTTCCGATAGTCTTTATGATTATACGCCATTAAAAAAGCAGATTCAGTCGATTGTTAACCGTTCTTTCCTCGACAAGGTTGCCGCCGAGCACGCAAAGGGCAGGCGGCTTTATATTGCCACCACCAATCTGGATGCCGGAACGCAGGTAATCTGGAATATGGGTGAAATTGCAAATGGCAATCGCCACAATGCCGTATTGATGTTTCAAAAGGTATTACGTGCATCTGCGGCCATTCCTGGATATTTCAAGCCGGTTTACATAAAGCCGGTCAAGGGCGTTCAGCTGCGTCAGGCCCATGTTGATGGCGGGCTGAAAGAACCGATTTTGGTTTCAAGTTTTCTCTTTGCTTCAAAAGCCAAAAAGAAGCAGATATTTTTGATCGTCAATGGCCGCCTCAATCAGTTTGAACTGGAAAGCGCGGTCAAACCGGAATTGGCGGATATTGCGCGTAAATCGATCACCGAGCTTACTCGAAGCCTGCTTTCGACCAAAGTTTATCAAGGCTATGTTCGGGCCAGAAACTCCAATACACGCTTTAATCTGATTGCAATTCCCGACAATGTAACACCTTCGAAAGAGGCATTGGACTTTGATCCGAAAAGAATGAGAAAGCTGTATGATGTCGGCTATCGGATTGCCACATCTTCTTCTCCCTGGAAGTCCGAACCGCCACGGCTGCAAGCCAATGACCGTATTGCACGGGCCAATTAAAGCGATTTTGAATAGACTGTTTCTCAGTTAAGCGGCGCATTGTGTGTTCTGCGTGTGCAAAAACAATCAAATTCACATTGATGAAAAAACAAAGAACGGCGCATCTCTAAAAATGCGCCGCTCGAATTTGATTTATAAAACTGGAGAAATTAAATTATTTGGTGAAAACCATGTCGCCGCCCGGTGCGCCGGTGTGACATGCAATGCAACCTTTTTTCTTGCCCTTGGCAATCTTGCCCGCAAGCATCATGCCCTTGGGGTTTTTATCAAGCGAGCCATCTGGAAGAAATTTCGCCCAGAACCAGTCTTTATTGTCCGCGTCATATCCGGCTTCCCGCTTAAACATAACGGTGACTGCACCTAAATGTTTGCCCCGATTGGCCTGAACAGTTTCAACTTCCACATCCTTTGGACCGTAGTTGCGTTTAACAATTACTTCGCCGGAATGCCCATTTACCGAGGTTTTGCTGTAAAATGTTTCAAGAACAAATCCATGCGGTTCTGTGCCTTCATAAGGGAAGGTGTTAATTGTGTCGCTGCCGACCAGACGATCTTTTTCCAATGCGGCCCACAGTGCTTTCGCATAGGCTGCATCGTCTTTACTACCAAACGGAGCCATTTGGCTTTGTACGGCAGTTGACGAAAGAGCGATGGCAGCGGCTAAAACAAACCCGCCAATTTTTAGTTTTTTCATAAGTATTCTCCCACTATTTGTGATGCAATAAGTTATGCTACTGAATGTCGCAATCACGCCATATTCACGTTCGCTTGAGCGAAATCACAAATTTTTGTTTATCCTCAAAAACTCAATGAAATCATGATGTTTCGCTATTGATCACGCTCCCGTGATTGGACAACATGCCATCTCCTTGCCCCAATAACCAAAGTTCAACAGGGAGGAACGGTAAAGTTATGAGTATTATCTCGCAAAATATCAAAGTGTCGCTTTCCATTTGCATAATTGCACTGGGTATGGGTGCTGCACATGCTGCCGGTGACATTGAAAAAGGGGAAAAGGTTTTCAAAAAATGCAAGGCATGTCACAAAATCGGAGAAGGCGCCAAAAATGCCATTGGGCCCGTATTGACCGGGGTTGTGGGGCGAAAAGCAGCAACGTTTCCAGATTATTCATATGGAAAAAGCATGCGCAAGGTTCGAGAAACCGGGCTTGTTTGGAGCGAGGAAAATCTCGATGGCTGGCTAACCAATCCTAAAAAATTCCTGCGGAAAATTCTGGATACCCGCAAGGCAAAAGCCAAGATGAAATTCAAACTCAAAAAACAAGCTGACAGGGATAATGTGATCGCCTATTTGAAAACTTTTTCAGTAGAAATGAAAAAAGGCGCCATGAAAAAGGATGATATGAAAACTGAAGCCACACCGGCCATGGCAAAACCCGCCATGGCGGTTGCAGCAACGCATATCTGTGTCGAAAACCAGTCTGGGAAAACACTTCTATTTGTGGTTGAGGCCAAGGGCGGTGAGCGGGTGGTTAAAACACTTAATGCGGCCGAAAACCTGTGCACACCACAGAAAATGGCTGATGCAGGTGGTACGGTTGGGGTGTTTTTGAATGAGGATGCGCTGGAAGGGTGCTCGCGGTTGGCAAAAGCGGGGCAGGCCGAGCGTTTGGTTGCCTACGAGCCGTTCGATAATTGCACCTGGGCCCAATAAAATCAGCACGATAGTAATTTTGCATTTTAAATTTACAAAACCCCCGATGTAAAAAATGCATCGGGGGCTTATGCTTGTTTTACAGTCCGTAATGATCCGCAATGATCTTCCAGCCTTCCTTGGCCGAATCAACTATCTTAAACAGATCAATATCTTCCGGAGAGACGGTTCCCTCTTCCACCAATGCTTCAATATTGATGACCCGTTCCCAGAATTTCTGGCCGAACAATAATACGGGAATACGCTCCATCCGGCCGGTTTGAATGAGGGTCAATGTTTCAAAAAACTCGTCCAGTGTGCCAAATCCACCTGGAAACACGGCAACCGCCCGCGCCCGCATGAGAAAATGCATTTTGCGGATCGCGAAGTAATGGAAGTTCAAACAAAGTTCAGGCGTCACATATTTGTTCGGCGCCTGTTCATGCGGTAAAACAATGTTAAGGCCAATAGAATGTGCATTTACATCCTGCGCCCCGCGGTTTCCGGCCTCCATTACACCCGGCCCGCCGCCGGTAACCACCACATATTCCTTGCCGTCTTTCTTCAAAGATTCAAGCGATGCCATTTGCGCGAACTGTCGAGCTTCCTCGTAATATTTTGAATTCTCTTCAAGGTTCTTTCTGGCAATCGGGGTTTTGGCAGCCCATGCCTCGCCGCCGGGTTCTGGAATTCGAGCACCGCCAAATAAAACGACGGTGGATTCAATGCCTGCTTCAGTCAACACCATTTCGGGTTTCAGCAATTCCAGTTGCAGGCGTATAGGTCTGGTTTCTTCTTTGCAAAGAAAGTCCTGATCATCAAATGCCAGCTTATAGGCCGGAGCTCTGGTTTGCGGGGTATCTGGAACCTTGCGCACCCGCTCCCGGTCCTCACCGGAATGTTTGAGGGGGTTATGGTGTTTTTCGATTGGAGTTGAACTCATAAATTAATTCCTGTTTTGTAATAGAACGTGGGATCATGGACCTGATTGATTGACGCTTTGTAACGCTTGGCATAGTTTCGCAAAAAATTGAAATGGGCGGTCAGAACTTATTTTCCCGCTAGCGAAAGGAATATCTATGGGCAATTCAGATTTAGTTCAATTGCAAGCGACAATCGACAAGGCATTTGATGACCGAGATAATGTTAATCTAACCACCAGCGGCGAAATTCGCGAGGCGGTGGATGAAGCATTAATTCTGTTGGACAAGGGCGAAGTCCGGGTTGCTGAAAGAGCCGGTTCCAATGGCGATTGGCAGGTCAATCAATGGCTGAAAAAAGCCGTGCTTTTATCTTTCAAATTAAATGATATGCAAATTATTCAAGGCGGTTCCGGCCAATCCAGTTGGTGGGACAAGGTGCCGTCAAAGTTTGAGGGATGGGACGCTGAAAATTTCCGCAAAGCCGGGTTTCGCGCCGTACCAAATTGCATTGTGCGCCGTTCGGCCTATATCGCCCCAAGCGTCGTGTTGATGCCGTCTTTCGTCAATCTGGGTGCTTATGTCGATGAGGGCGCTATGGTCGATACATGGGTGACCGTTGGCTCATGCGCGCAAATCGGCAAGAATGTACATCTTTCCGGCGGCGTTGGCATTGGCGGGGTGCTGGAACCCTTGCAGGCCGGTCCGGTGATTATCGAAGACAATTGTTTTATCGGTGCGCGTTCAGAAGTTGTTGAAGGCTGCATTGTGCGTGAAGGCGCGGTATTGGGCATGGGCGTGTTTATTGGCCAGTCCACCAAGATCGTCAATCGCGCAACCGGTGAAATTTCCTATGGCGAAGTTCCTGCTTATTCGGTGGTAGTGGCCGGCACCATGCCCGGTAAACCAATGCCAAACGGCAAACCTGGCCCCAATCTCTATTGCGCGGTTATCGTAAAAACAGTCGACGAGCGGACTCGTTCCAAAACATCAATTAATGAGCTGCTTAGGGATTGATCTATAAAATGAGTACTCAATCAAAATATACGCTGAAATGGTTGTTTTTCGAGTTTGACGGCAGAATAAGGCGGATGACCTATTTTCTGTCCGGTGTATTTTTTGTGTTGCTCTACACCTATATTACCGCTGCAATTTTTCAAACACCCAAATCTAGTGCGCTGTTGGGTTGGCTCGGTTTGGCGTTCCTTGGTTTAATGGCGGTATCTTTGTGGGCGACAATAGCGCTTTCTGTTAAACGGCTGCACGACCTTGGGTTTCCCGGTGTAATGACTGTGGTTATGTTCATTCCAATGGTGTCATTTTTATTCTTTTTTGCGCTCTGTCTGGTTCCGGGCAATCCGGGAAAAAATCAATATGGTAGCTCTCCTGTAATGCCTGATCAATAAGGTTCCCATGACTGACACTCTTTCCAGACCGTCTGAATATCTGCAAAATTTAATCCGCTGTCCGTCGGTTACTCCAAATGAAGGTGGGGCGCTTGATTATCTGCAAGTCGAGTTGGAAAAGCTCGGATTTGAAGTGCATCGAATGGTATTCAGTGATGAAAATACCCCCGATGTGGACAATTTATATGCAAGATTAGGTTCTGCTGCGCCCCACATTTGCTTTGCAGGGCACACAGATGTGGTGCCGGTTGGCAATGAGAAAGACTGGTCGAAACCACCCTTTGATGCAGATATTGTCGAAGGCGAAATGATCGGGCGCGGTGCCGTCGATATGAAAGGTGGCATTGCGTGCTTCATGGCCGCAGTCGAAGCCCATATCTCAAAGTACGGTAAGCCTGAAGGTTCAATTTCATTCCTGATTACCGGAGATGAGGAAGGCCCATCAATCAATGGAACTGATAAATTACTTAAATGGGCAACTGAGCGCGGTGAGAAATTCGATGCCTGCATTGTTGGTGAACCTTCAAATTCAACCAAGATTGGCGACACCATTAAAAATGGCAGGCGCGGGTCCTTGTCGGGGAAACTAATTGTCCATGGGGTTCAGGGCCATGCCGCCTATCCGCATTTGGCCGATAATCCGGTTCGTGGCCTGATGGATTTGCTCGACAGTTTGTTGGCAACGCCATTTGATCAGGGCACGGATGAGTTTCAACCAACCAACCTGGAGGTAACCTCCGTTGATGTGGGAAATCCCGCCGCGAACGTAATTCCTGCTTCGGCCTCGGCAATTTTCAATGTGCGCTTTAACGATACCTGGACCGGAAGCTCCATGGTTGAAGAGATTAAAGAACGGTTTGAACAAGGTGCGGCCAAAGCAAAAATTCGCAAGGGCAGGCCGCAGCCGGTAAAATATTCAATTGAGTGGATTGGCCGGGTAAGCCCGGTATTCCTGACCATGGACGAGCGGTTGATAAAGACACTTATGGCGGCAATCCGGTCTATAACCGGTAGCCTGCCAAATCTTTCAACCGGCGGCGGAACCTCGGATGCGCGCTTTATCAAGGACTATTGTGCTGTGGTTGAGTTTGGTCTGATCGGTCAAACAATGCATCAGGTTGATGAACGTGTTGGCCTGAAAGATCTCGATACTTTAACCAGCATATACAGCGAGTTTCTGGACGGATATTTCAGCAAGAATTCTTAAATTGGGTTCAGACCCTAACAATATTGGCTCCGATACTAATGAATTTCAATGCAAATTATATTTTGTTGAATATGGCTGCCAGCATTAAAATAATGTTTGGTGGTGCGCAAGGTATTGGTGAATTGGATCATTCTGCATCCGGGTTTCTGCGGTCATTCTGGGCACTGTTATTTGCGCTACCGTTTACACTTAGCAATAAGTATTCGGAATATGGATCAGCCGTAAGTTCTGGTGAAACCAATCAGACGATTTCGGTTTTCCCGTATTTGCTCATTCAGGAAATGGCCTCTCTGCTGGCCTATTTTCTTTCCCTGTTGGTTCTTTATTCAATTTGTCGAACATCAGGCTTCAAACATCGATTTCCAATTGCTGTTATCTCGCTCAACTGGAGCAGCCTGTCGATGACTATTTTGTCATTTCCGGTTTTGGTTTTAATGGGAGCAATTGGTCAAGCCAGCGCAATTTTACCATTCATGGTACTTGCATTGATGATTGTCTTTACGCTGGCGATGTTCAATGTGCTGCGTTTGGCTTTGGAAATACCCGTAAGATCAGCAATAATTTATGTTTTCGTGCTTTCGGTATTTGAGATCATTGCCTATTTTAAACTACTGGAATTGGCCGGACTTTGATTGTGGGCACAGGAATGGCCGTGTGGTGTTAAGGTTTTTAGACTCTTTCACGTTTACATGGAAGCAGTCAGGACGCGAATAGTGGCCCGGTGCTTATGCACCGCCCTCGCGGAGGCCGGGCGCAAGCCCGATTTGCCGTGAGCGAAAGTAATCTGGAGTGGTTCCATCCAAAGATGGACACGCTATAGCACGTTATTTTAGTGGTTTAGCCTGATAAAGGACGGGAGCGGTATGGGAGGTAAAATGATTTTACAACAAAATTTACTCGGGTTTATCGGTGGCATATTGTTCACTGTGTCCATGATGTTTTTTTCCACAACATCGTCACAGGCCGGATGGAGAGAAGATGTTCAGGTATTCAAAATTGGTATTGTCAGCGACCGGGAAAGGTCCGTTGCAATTCGGCAGATTGAACCCTTTCGAGCGGCCCTTAGCCAGGCAATAGACATGCCGGTAAGTGTCTTTGTTTATAGAAAATTTCGCGGCTTGATCAATGCGCAATCCAATAAAAAGATCCAATATGGCGTCTATACCGCTTCATCATTTGCCACGGCATGGGCAAAATGCAAGTGCATTAAACCTGTCGCTGCGGCTAAGCTGACGGGTGGTGCGCTTAAATACCATTCGATTTTGATTGTAAGAAAAGACCGGATTTCCAAATTAAGTGAATTAAAAGGAAAGCGAATTGCAATTTCGGGCAAAAATTCCCTTTCAGGCTATATCGTGCCCAAAAAAGAGCTGGACGGTAAAGACCTTCGTTTTGTTGATCTGCCCGGTAAACCGGATGATACGGTAATTGTAGGTGCGGGCACAACGTCCAGCAGCCGTAAATTGTTTCAAGGAGGTCTGGTTGATGGGCTGTTTGGATGGGCTACATTGGATATGGTGGCAGCGGATAGCGTTGCAGGCGAGGGAGCCTCAGCCGGGACATTTTTTAATCTGACCAATATAAATCAAATGGATGCCAGTGAATTAAAGATTATTTGGAAATCAAAACCCATATTCACCGGGCCACATGCAATTGCGGTCTCGGTTCCAAAAGTTTTTGAAAACAAGATTGGTAATTTCTTACTCAATCTTTATGACAGCCAGCCGCGGGCCTATGACTCTGTTGAAAATTATCGCGGCGGTGGTTTTGCCGAGGTTGAATTATCTGATTATCAGCCGCTGATAGATATTATTGATGCGAGGGACAAAATAGCTGACGCTGCCCAGACTAAATAGCATTCGGCCCGAAAACGATATTAATCGCATCCGGGCCGAGCATACTTCAATTCTAAACTTGATTATTCTGTGAAGCCAACCGTGCTGCTTGTGCGCGGTACGTTGTAATTGGTCTCATTGAAATAAAATGTATCAATAAGGTTTGCACCAAGCGACGGGGCGTATTCATAGGTAACTTTTGATACAACAAGAAATGTATTTGGCAGCCTGATATCGTCCGGGATCGGGTAACTTGAACCCGGTTCCGGTGCAGAGGTGTTGCCTTTTTTACGGGACCATACGACCGTTGCAGCGCCGTCGCCATCTATCTGCACACCGATCACATGTATTTTTAGCGGGGTAGCAGTATAGGGAGCCATAACAGCGCTGGATGCATTCATGATGTTGTCTACCGTGGCGCCTGTCATGGTTTCAGACTGGGCCACCAGATCGGAAAGTGTTGCCGCAACTCGTGAGACTTTCCGGCTATTGGTAACACCAAGCGCGGTTTCTGCGACGCCAAGATATATGCCGATGAGCATTGGTGCGATAAGCGCAAATTCTACACCACTAAGGCCTTTAATATCAGTCTTAAATGTTTGCAGGGCATGAGAGGTTGCAAATTGTGCGTATTTTATTTTCTCGCGAATATTCATCTTGATTACCTGAATTTTGTTATCGGGTGATTTGGGGGAGGGGCAGTGGCTTCCTAGTCAAACGGTTCGTTCTGAAATGCGGTCGTCGCAACAAGCAGGCGCTTTCCATTTGAAAGACCGGTTACATTTTGCCATAAAATATCCAGGAATACCGGCCACTCATAGAAAGCCCGAACGATCACGGTTGAGCCCGCCGACCCGGTATCAAAAGAAAGCCCGGAACTGTCGAAATTACCATCGGCATCACGCGGCGTTGTCAGTGGTGCATCAGGAAAGTTAACATAGGTTTTGACATCGAGCTGAATTGATCCACATTCAAAAAGGCCCCAGGTTTTTTCGCAAATTTTGTTGCGTACCTGAGTAGCTGTGGTCGTGTCCGATTGCACCTGCCCGGTTCTGATTTCACGGCCAACTGTATCGACGCCAGATTCAAATACCTGCGCTGCAAAAAACCCAATAGCGGTTTCCAGAATTGCAAATATCAGCATGAGAAATGGCAGCGCAAGCATGCCAAATTCAATTGCAGCAACGCCGTCCTCGGAGTCTTTAAACCTCCGGATGGTTTGAATGCCAAATACTCTTCGCTTGGTATTCGATTGTACTTGATGCTGATTTTGCATCGTTATTACCTCACCAACTGTATTTAATATACTGCGCCAATCCTGCTTAATCAGATCAAATGATCCAGATTGTTAGAAATCAAGGTCGCAGGCACATTTATAATTCATGAGGTGTTTTTAACGGCAACTCATGTAATTACCGTTGAGGCAGGGTTAGCAATCTTAGCGGATCAGTTAACAATCAGGTAACCATAAGCCAGAATTAGCGAATATAATTCGATTGTGGGTCTTCTGGCTTCGAGATTATACAGTCTTACAAAGACGCACCGACTTGGATGGTTCTATAGGACCAGTTTATCAACAGGTCCTAGGCATCATTACTACAGAAGAGCAGATTTTGGTAAGTTCAAAAATTCACTACTTACGTTTGGCGACTGCGTCTGAAAGCGCATTTCGTTCTTTAATTTGCGTTGCCGCGGCCTGGAATGTCGATTTGTTATCGCCGATGGTCAATGTTGGTTCGCAAATTGGCGAGCAGGCCAATGTTTCTCTCACAGCCCTGCGGTAAATCCTCACGGTATTGGTTTCATGGCCCTGCACAACAATTGTTTCGTCAACAATTGGTTCACCGTCCGCATCAAGAATAACAATATTGGTCACCCCAAAGCTTCTGCCGGTTAAAATCAAAGTTTGCGCATCTTGAATGGCAGCATCGGCAATTGATGGATTACCAATGATAATCGTATCCGCAGGTCTGGAAATTCGAAGAACCTTTGCCCGATCAATCGTAACGATCACTGCTTCAGCATTTGCTTCATCAACTGAGACGACAGAAGCAACACTGGAACCCACCAATATTGAAAAGGTGAATGCAATTAACTTGCATGCGAAATTACTTGGCGCGTTCATTACCATCTCCAGATTATCGTGATTGCATTGCACACTGTTATAAATTGGTGAATGAAGTCTTAAATAGTCGAGCGCCATTGCCAGAATTTAACGCCCTGAATGTGCTATATATAATGTAAGGCTGGTTTGCAGGCCGATGCTGCGGCTTTGATTTATCAAATGGGGGCTCATCTAAGGTGAAGAACCAGGTTAAGCGCTCAACAAACATTGAGGAACGAAATTCAAAGTTCCGGCCACCTGCTTAAAGTGCAATATACATTGGATTTCCATTGATAGAATGCGGGCGAATTGTTTCAACGATAATTAACTGTATTGCAAGGCGAGCCTACGGTTAGCATTTGTTAATCTTGTTCGTTAAGTCGTTCTCAACGCCTGTCCCATAGATTGGGCTCATCCGATCGATGAAAAACAATTTGACGGATTTGCTGTAAACAAATGGATAAGGAACACTATTATGAAAAATGTAATCGTACGTTTTATGAAAGACGAATCTGGCGCAACTGCTATTGAATATGGCCTGATTGCTGCTTTGATTTCAATCACTATTATTACTG
>JAJRQF010000013.1 GCA_024280375.1 Alphaproteobacteria bacterium
CCGGTCGCCGCGCAACGCCTCAAGCGCAACCTTGGCCTTAAACTGGTCTGAAAACTTCCGTCTCTTCGTCATTTCTGTATTCCTTCGTCGTGTTGGAATACACCTTAACAGACTGCCCGATTTTGCAGGACCACTTCAGATTGATCATTCAGTCCAGCATGCTAATTTTGGCGTAAAAGTGGAGTTGGTTCATTTTGGGAAACAACAATAGTCACGTTACGGGTAGCTCTACTCAACGCAACGTATAATAGATTTTTCTTAGTTTGGGTGTTGCTAAAACACGTTTGATCACAGGCAAAAATAACAACATTCTCAGCTTCAAGACCTTTAGATTTATGAATTGTACTGAGTGCTTTTCGTGGGGGCTTAGGGTAAGAACGAGATCGCCTTTGTGATATTTCTGCAAAACCTACAAGAGCTTCAGGGTGCAATCGGAGCTTAATTAAATCAGATAATTCGGCTGGATAGTCGATCTTTATCCCATCGAATCCCTCGGCTCTGTCGCGTACTAAAGTCCTTAGATGCTGTGCTGCTTCGCCGAAGCCTATATGATTTGGTTTATCGATAATTTTCAGTGCCATATCTTTAAGCTGCGGAGGAATGTTACCCCTAGGATTTACGGTAGGATTTTGAACCTCAGCGATGAGCCTAGTTCCATATGGTCCCGCTGTGAAACCGGTCGTAACGCTCTGAAGAAATGTAATAAACGCAATAACCTTTTCTTCAGTCGGAGTCTCTAAACACAAAACCTCAAGAAAAGTCTCCAGGGATTTTCTGGTGTGTCCCTCCCATATTGGGAATTGCCGCCCAAAATAGCTGTGAACACCTTCAACATTTACCCGATTAGCGGATAGAAATAACGAAGTAAAATCTTCTGAAAGTATGGCACTCAGTTCGCGACTTCTTGCTGGTCGAAGGAGATAATTTCTGTGAGTCATTGATCCGTTTTCTGCCGATTGAACTCTGACCGCCTCAGGCAGGCCATTAGTTAGATCAACAAAACCATCTCGCTGTAGAGACCCTCTAGCTCTTTGTATCCAAGCCCCTAAATCTGGATTAGTGTCTGCCCACCGGTGTGGAGTCTCCAGATTTCCAAAAAGCCCGGCCGCACATATTTCCTCCCATCTCACCAACGATTCCGCTGCAACTTGGTTTTGCCCTCTCCCACCAGGTATGATCTGCATCGGGTCACCAAAGATTCGCAAAAAAGAACCTTTTTCTCCTATCAATCGTACAATTTTATTTTGGTATAGGCTGGAATCTTGATGCTCGTCACAAATTATCACTGGATACATTTTGGTTAGATGCAAGCAAACCATTGGATTTGCGAATAGAAAACGGGAGACCTTTTCTGCTAGTTCATCGTATCCGTTTGACCGGGCCCAACCTGCAACATCTTCAGGCAATCTGAGAGGCAGACGATACGCAGTAGCAACTTGATTAATTAAGCTATCGAGTGTCTGAATCTGTACTTTGACCCTGATACCCTTTGTACGCTCTGCAACAACTGAACATGCAGCATGCGTATGGGTTAGAACCAAAACTTTACCTTTCTCAAGGACAGTTGCGACATCAGCAGCATAACTTGCTGCTTGATAGGTTTTTCCGCAGCCAGCAGGAGCTTCAATTACAACTAACTGGGCATTTGATCGAAGTAGCGTTTCAATTTCAGCATCCGTCATAAAACAATTTCTTCTACGGCATTCGCGTTTGCAAGCGTCAGGATTGAATTGAAGAACGGTCGAACTCTTGGCTCGATTTCGCTCCACTGTTCCGATCTGACGAGGTGATCAACAAGTTCTCTCCCTCCACTTCCATCCGCTTTTTTGAACCAATTCTGCGCGTGTTTTTTCCAACTCTTTTTTGTTGATCGATCTTCTATTCCAGTGGAATCACCCTTAGAAGCCGCGATGATCACAGTTTTCAGGCGCGTCTCTTGTGCAGCTACAGCATTCTGGATATCTTCAAAATCTTTTGACTCAAGCCCAAGCCTGTCCGCCACCGTGCGGAGCCGGTAACCGTCCCAATCCCCGTCACCATCTTTGAAAAGTTCGGGCAAATATTCATCTGGAAGAATTGAGATAATGTTTGTCTCAATACACCCATCCTCCCATCGAAATAGATTCGGCCCCATTTTTGCAGAAACGGCATTCCATCTCCCAGCACTATTTCCATCATTGTCTGCGAATCCAGCAAATGCGATTCCTGCATTTGAGAGTGCTTCCAAAACTGGGAGCATCTGGTCATCGCCTTGACCAAGACTTACGCGCACTCCGAAATTCTCTGGGTCTGTGTCCAATAATTTTTCCAAAATATTTGATACAAATCCTTGCTCTGTCTCACCTTCGACGATCACAGGCACTTTTGTGAGGAAAGTTTCTGGGTCTCGCACTTGCTGAGCTTTAATTGCTTCTTTATCGAGGATTCCTATACATCCTTTCGAATCTAAAAACCAAAGCTGAGCTGCTTCTGTGCATGCGATCGCAATCGGGCTATGTGTCGTAACAAATGACTGCCTGGTATCGCCCAATAGAGACTTCGCAAATTGTCTCAGCCGATAAGGCTCAAGTCCTCGTTCAATTTCGTCAATGAGAGTGATTTCGTCATTTTCGTTATCAGCGGATGCAATCTGTAACGCTGCCATGCGTCGCGTGCCTGCTCCCCAATTGGTCAATGGAAGCTTAACTCCATCTTTTGTCGCGAACAGCGATATTAGGGCTCCAACAGAAATTCCTTGACTGCCTGCAATGCCTAAGTCTAGTCCTGTCGGAAGTGCATTTTCCTTCAATTTTGTGTCCAGCTCTTCAAGCGCAGTTTTAGCATCGTCCGACAGTTCATCAGCCAACGGGTACTGAGAAATTGCATGCCCCATTTTTGAACGGAGACTATTATCAGACAACAGCCTGTCCAGTGCGGACCCATAAACTAACCGCAAGTCCCTGTCATTTTTGTCATCACCACTAAGTTTAACGACACCAATTTTCCGACGAAGCCCAATAGGAAAATGATCTCTCTCATCATTCGGTTGAATTATTTCCCACAAGAGCTCAAATTCGTCACTCGCGGAAATTGAAACCTTAAAAACAGGGTCTTGTGTATCTGGTGGCTCATCAGCTTCCTCTAGAGGGAGAACCGCATTTTCGCCATCCCACTCCCATGGCCAGTAAGTCTTGTTTCCAGAAGTAAAATCAAATCCCTCAGAAACACTAATAGTGGCAACAATACTGAATCCTTCATCACTCTTGCGTTGCCAGAAATCAGCATCTGAAATTGTCATTGAGTTTGATGGGCTGAAAAGTAACCCGATACTCTCAAGTATAGTCGTCTTTCCACAATCCCCTCCACCAAGGATTATATTCATGCCTTGGCCAGGATTCCACTTGAGATTCTCAAGACCTCTAAAGCCCTTAATCTCAATTTGCCTAATTTTAATGCTGTTGCTCATATCACTTCCAGATTACAAATTTATCCTTAATTCTTCTTGGGGCTGACCCAGATAACTACCTTAGATGATGTCTAACCCATTGTCTTAGCTGTAATAACTGATCTGAAGGGTCACTGTTGTTAAATCTCCACTCACACTCCTTCAAATATAACCCGAATTGAGCTTTTGGGATACCG
>JAJRQF010000014.1 GCA_024280375.1 Alphaproteobacteria bacterium
CTCACCCGGTGTTTTGGGCAGCATTTCACCAATTTCTCCAGGCAGCATATCAGCCGTGATTATATCACTCTCATTATCACGCGCCAAAATCATCAATCGCTCAATATTATTGCGCAACTGCCGGATATTGCCCGGCCAATCATGAGCTTGCAATACGGCGAGAGAATCTTCACCCAGCTTACCTGGTTTGATACCGGCCTGGGTTCCAATCTGCTGCATAAAGGCATCAACCAATTCAACAATATCCTCACGACGTTCCGCAAGACTTGGAACCCGGATTGGCACAACCGCCAGCCGATGAAACAAATCTTCGCGAAACTCGCCCTGTTCAATCAGCGCTTCAAGGTCGTTGGCAGTTGATGACAATATTCGAACATCCACGCTAACCTTGTTTGAGCCTCCAACCCGCACGAACGATTGTTCGACCAATACACGCAATATCTTGCCCTGCGTATCGCGCGGCATGTCGGCAATTTCATCTAAGAACAATGTGCCACTATGGGCCTCTTCAAACGCGCCCACTTTACCTTTTTGACCATCCAGCTTTTCGACCCCGAATAACTCGGTCTCCATGCTTTCGGGCGTTATGGTCGCGGCATTTATCACCACAAACGGGCCAGAGGAACGAAGCGAATTACTATGAATGGCGCGCGCTACCATTTCCTTGCCGGAGCCTGAAGGGCCGCTGATCAAAATACGGCTATTGGTGGGTGCGACCCGCTCAATATTCTGCCGCAACTGGTTCATTGGCAAAGAACTGCCAATTAAATCGGGCATATCGGAACTGCGTTTTTTCAAATCTTCAATTTGACGGCGAAGCGATGATGCTTCCAATGCTCGCTCAGCAACCAATATCAAACGATCAGATTTAAACGGCTTTTCTATATATTCATACGCACCGCGTTTGATAGCGGAAACGGCCGTTTCAATATTACCGTGACCTGAAATTACAACAACAGGCAAATCCTCGTGCGTTTCCTTAATCACATCAAGCAAACCCAATCCATCCAGTCGACTGCCCTGCATCCAGATATCCAAAAAGATCATTGATGGCCGCCTGAATGCAATTGCCTCAAGCGCCTCATCACTATTTCCAGCGGTACGGGTGGCATATCCCTCATCCTCAAGAATACCCGATACCAGATCACGAATATCCGCCTCATCATCAATAATCAGAATTTCGGACGCCATACAGTTTTAAGCCTTTTCAACCGGTTTATTTATCTGATTTTTACTCGGTTTTGAACCTTTGCCCTGCCCGGCATCGTCTTCACTAGAGGGGGTTGCTGCCGGTAATATCAATCGTATCATCGCGCCATGCCCCCCTGTTGCCACATCGGGCGCATCGAGCAATTCGATACGTCCATCATGGTCTTCGAGAATTTTTGATACGATCGCCAATCCCAATCCCGTGCCTTTATCTCTTGTGGTCATGTAGGGTTCCAGCAAACGTTGCCGCTGTTCAATAGGCAAGCCTTTGCCATTATCGATGACATCAACAATTATTTGCCCCTGTATTATCTCGCCAACTACCCGGATAATACCTTTGTCCCGCTCATCAGTTACAGCTTCAACAGCTTCTGTGGCATTCTTGACAATGTTAGTGAAGACCTGAGACATCAAGCGCTTGTCAAACAATCCGGAAAGCGGCTCTTCACCCAAATTCATTTCAAACTTAATATCCGGGTTGGCCACTTCCTGCAAAAACACCGCTTCCTTGATGTTCTCTTTCAAATCGCCCAGATGCATGGTTGGTTTCGGCATTCTGGCAAATGACGAGAACTCGTCGACCATTCGCCCAATATCGGAAACCTGACGCACAATCGTATCAGTGCATTGATCAAAAATATCCCGATCAACTTCAATCACTTTACCAAATCTGCGTTTCAAACGTTCAGCAGAAAGTTGAATTGGGGTGAGCGGGTTTTTAATTTCATGGGCAATTCGCCGAGCAACGTCTGCCCATGCGGAACTGCGCTGGGCCAGCACCAAATTGGTAATATCGTCAATGGAAATTACGAATGAGTTTTCTCTCACCTCAGATTCTTCCAACGTCACCTGAATATTCAAAGTACGTTCACGCCCATCATTGATCAAAGAAATCTGCTCACGATATTCACGCTTACCGGTTTTTTCAGCGGTTCGGAAAATTTCACAAATCTCGGGCAAAATATCAACAAGCGGCTTACCCACAACGTTCTCATCTTCACCAACGATGAACGATGCGGAACGGTTGGCAACTGTAATTATCCCTGCAGAATCCACGCCGATAACGCCAGATGATACACCAGAAAGCACCGCCTCAATAAAGCGCCGCCGTTGATCAATTTGTTCGTGGGTTTCCAGTAGTTCATCACGTTGGCTGCGGAGTTCGGCGGTCATATTATTGAAAGTATTACCAAGCGAACGCAAATCACCTTCAGACTGATAAGTCTCAACCTGGACTTCAAGATTGCCGGCCCTAACCTCGTCGGCCGCCGATATCAATCGCCGGATCGGAGAAACCAGTCGGTCCGCCACACTTATTCCCATCCAGATAGCCGACAATAATACAATCAAAGACAGACCAATATACAACAGCCCAAAGGTCAACTGTAGTGAAAATCGGTTATTCTCAAGCTTCTTGTAGTCTGCCGTCAATTCCTGCATTTTCTTAATCGAGCCCATCACCGTCGGGTCAATAATTCGGATTGTGTAGAGGTAGGCCGCAGGAATTTCCTTTAGTCGAACGACACTGCCAACCAAATTGGTTTTTCCAGGAGGAATATAAACCGGCGTTCCATCTTCAGCTGCTGCCAAAATATCATCAGGAATTTCAGGCAATGGTCGATCAATTGAAACACTTGCCTGCAATATCAACGATCCGTCACGCCGCAATAGCTGCGCAAGAGTTAACCCTCGCCCCTGCGCCTGGCGGGTCATCAGGTTTCTAAAACCGGTTCGGTCCAAACTGTATAGGCGGCGACCGCGATCCAAAAGAGCGGCCATGGTAAGTGTGGTATTTTGCAGCCCGCGCCCGCTTTCCGTCACATAGGCCTGCGCCACACTAATTGATGAGTCCACGATAGACCGGGTTCGTTCTTCAAACCACCTGTCCAAGCCAAGATCGAGCGTGATACCGGCAGCGATTGCCACAAATATAGCTGGCAATGCTGCAACAATAGCAAATAGGCCAACGATACGAATATGCAGTCGCGCTGCTGCTTTCCCCTTGCGCCGGGCATTGTAGAGATACCTGATTTCTTTGATGAGAAAGCCTAACAGAGAGGCGACCAATATCCCGTTGATTGCCATCACCTGAATAACAACGGTATTTGTGGGAACAATGGGAGTGAACCCCATCAATATGACAAATGAGATGCAGACGAAGGCCAGCGCCACAAACACCAACCAAAATCCGGTTCTTTGCAACAATATTTTGCGGCTGCTGCTTTCAATTTCCGGATCGGAAGACAAAGCGGTATACTTTGGCGATGGAGTTGTCATTTATTGGCCGTTCCCGAAAAACCAAATGATTCTATTTTTGCTTTGTTGCCCAGTTGCAACACAATTGTGGCATAAATACAACAGGCATATAAGGTTACCCGCCAGAACTGGCAGATTTTGTCACTTCAATGTCAAGTTCACGGATTTTTTTGCGCAATGTATTGCGATTTAATCCAAGTAATTCAGCCGCTTTAATCTGATTTCCCCGCGTTGCGGTAAGAGCCGCCAACACCAAAGGCTCTTCAAACTGAGGGAGTATTCGCTGATAAAGCCCCGGCGGTGGTAATTCATCACCAAACTTGGCAAAATGCTCACGCAGATAGGTTTCAACCGCCAGTTTCAAATCCACATTTTGCAGCGTAGCCGACTGGATGGAACCGCCGGTGGAATTTTGATCTGCCAATTCCTGCCTGACCAACTCTTCATTGATGACCTCTTGCGAATAGAGTGCCGAAAACCGACGCACCATATTTTCCAATTCACGCACATTGCCGGGCCAGCTATATTGAGCCATCAGCGCAAGTGCCGCATTATCCATGGTTTTTGCCGGTAATCCTTCTGATGCACCAACAGCAAAGAAATGACGAACAAGATCGGGAACATCTTCAGGCCGTTCCCGCAAGGGTGGCAGGCGAAGCGGCACCACATTCAAACGGTAATAAAGATCTTCGCGAAACAGCCCTTTTTCAATCAATTCTTTTAGGTCTTTATTGGTTGCTGCCACAATGCGGACATCGGTACGGATGGGCGTTCTGCCACCAACCGTCATGTATTCGCCCTGCTGCGACACGCGCAACAACCTTGTTTGAGCTTCCATTGGCATATCGCCAATCTCATCGAGAAAAAGCGTGCCGCGATTGGCCTGCTCAAAACGACCGGCAGAACGGGCCAGCGCCCCGGTAAAGGCACCCTTCTCGTGACCAAACAATTCAGACTCAATCAATTCACGTGGAATTGCCGCCATATTGATCGCCACAAACGGCCCCTTGGAGCGTTTGCCGTAATCATGCAATGCACGCGCTACAAGCTCTTTGCCGGTGCCCGATTCACCGTTCACCAACACGGTCAAATCAGTCTGCATCATACGCGCAAGCAGTCGGTAAATATCCTGCATGGCGGGCGATCGACCAACCAGCGGCATGCCATCCATGTTTTCATCATTCGTATCGGCCAGGCCGGTTGAATTTATCTCAGACAAGGCCCGTTTTACAGTTGCCAGCAGTTCAGACAAATCAAACGGCTTGGGCAGATAATCATAGGCCCCACATTCGGAAGCCTTGATCGCCGTCATGAATGTATTTTGGGCGCTGATCACCAGAACTGGAAGCTCAGGTCGAATGCGCTTGACCCGCGGCAACATATCAAATGCATTTTCATCCGGCATGATCACATCGGTGATAACCAGATCACCGTCACCAACGGAAATCCATCGCCAAAGTGTTGCCGCATTCGAGGTCACCCGAACCTCATAGCCAGCACGCGATAGCGCCTGACTTAATACCGTGCGAATTGCTGCATCATCATCCGCCACCAAAATCTGATATTGCTGATTATTATCGCTCATATCAATTCTCGCTTAATTCTGCATTGGATTTGTCATAATAAGCAGGCAGCAGCACCCGAAACGTGGTGCTGCCCTTTTTGCTTTCGCATTCCACAACGCCGCCATGATCGCCAATAATTTTGGCCACCAGCGCCAGACCAAGGCCGGAGCCATTGGTTTTGGTGGTCATGAACGGGTCGAAAATATGTTCCATCATATCATTAGACACACCGCCGCCATTGTCTTTCACGCAAAATTCCAAAGGCAGCGAAACCCGCTGATTGGTGCCGGGCACGGACAGATGCACGCCGGATTTAAACGCCGTCGTAAAGGTTAGTTTAGGGTTTTCTACACCCACCATCGCCTCGCAAGAGTTTTTCGCCAGATTGAGGAAAATCTGGATCAACTGATCCCGATTGGCAAAAACCGGCGGCAATGACGGGTCATACTTTTCGATGATTTCCACATCGCGGGCAAAGCCGCTTCTTGCACTGGTAATCACCCGTTCAAACACCGAATGAATATTTACCGGATCGCGCTCAATTGGCCGCTCGTCAGAAAAAACTTCCATCCGGTCAACCAGTTTTACAATCCGGTCGGTTTCATCCTTGATCAGATTGGTAAACTCCCGATCATCATCACTCACCGACATTTCCAGCAATTGCGCAGCGCCGCGAATGCCCGCCAGCGGGTTTTTGATTTCATGCGCCAGCATGGCCGCAAGCCCGCTAACGGTTCTGGCCGCACTTCGGTGTGTCAGTTGACGATCCATCTTATCAGCGATGGTGCGTTTTTGAAATAATATGACCACGGCAGCGGGCAATTCGACCACCGGTGCCACATGCAAATCGACGATCTGCTCCTGCCCAAGGCGCGGAGAAGATACATCCACCCGATATTCATTGACCGGGGACCCTGACCGCCTCACCTGTTCAACCAAAGCCAGTAGCGGGCTACTAAAGGGTAAATAATACTGAATGGTCTTTTGTTGCAACGAGGCAGAACCGGCGCGAAAAAACGCTTCAGCCGCCACATTGTTATAGATGATTTGATTATTATCCTCACTAACCATAATCACCGGATGCGGCAGCGCATCGAGCACCATAACCGAAGCGGGAGGTGCAGCTTTATCTGGTCTTGTGCCCATAGAATTACTTGGGGAATTACTTGGGGAATTATTTGGGGAACTATTTGCAGAATTGCTCATGCCACTTTCCTTGCAGGCGGGTGGCCGAATGTGGACTGGATTATCTGAACAACCTCATTAGGGTCATTTGAAATCAAAGCCTGTTTTCGCAAGCTCGCATCAATTTCAGACCAGTCGAGCCGCTCAAAATACCAGCCAAGGTGTTTGCGGGCCTGACGAATACCGGTCTCTTCACCGTAAAATTCCAGAATTGCATGATAATGCTCAAGCACAATGGCCAAGAGGGTCGCGCCTTCGGGTTCAATGAATGATGACGAACCGGCGAGTTGGTTGGCGATCATCCCCGGCAGCCAGGGTGCCCCGTAGGAGGCGCGTCCTACCATAATCGCATCGGCACCAGATTTTCTTAGCGCGGTTTTGCCATCTTCAACATTCTGAATATCGCCATTGACCACCAGCGGCAGATCAATTGCATCACGCACCCGCCTCACCAGATCCCAGTCGGCAGTTCCCTTATAAAACTGGCAACGGGTTCGCCCATGCACAGTTATCATCTGCACGCCTGCATCTTGCGCTCTTTTGGCAAGCTCTGGTGCATTGATGCTGTCATGATCCCAACCAAGCCGCATTTTCAGCGTCACTGGTACGTTAGCAGCTTTTATGGTTGCATCAATTAATCGAAGCGCCAGACCAAGATCTCGCATCAGGGCAGAACCGGAATAGCCGGTGGTAACCCGCTTTGAAGGGCACCCCATGTTAATATCGATAATATCAGCGCCCGCTTCTTCGGCAACCCGAACCCCCTCACCCATCCAATATTCCTGACGGCCGGAAAGTTGGACCACATGGGTCGGACAATCACTTGATTGGGATTTACGCTCCATTTCCAGATGACCACCCACAAGCGCTTCGCTCGCCACCATTTCAGAAATCACCATGCCTGCGCCAAATTTCCATGCGAGGTTTCGAAACGGCACGTCGGTAATGCCTGACATAGGCGCCAGAAAAACCGGGTTCCTGATCTCGATATCACCAATATTGAACGGGCTGGTTGGGGTCATAATCTCTACAGATTGCCTAAATGATGCGCAAATTTGCACTCTGCACGTTATTTAGACAGGCTTGCGACGATACACAAGTCTGTTGAACCTAAACTGTCGACGTGGTTTACAGCACTTTGTCACCATAAAATCGAGCAATGCGTTGAATACCGAACCAGCAGATATAAATGCCGTCATTATTGTGGCCGCCGGACGTGGCGAACGGGCGGGCCAAAGCAATGGGCCAAAACAATATCGCCAGTTAAATGGAAAGTCGGTTTTGCAACAAACAATATCTGCATTCACCGCACACAAAGACATAGACCTCGTGCAAGTGGTCATTCATCCAGACGATATGGAACTTTACGCTAGTCATGTTGCCGGACATGAAAAACTCAACAATCCTTGCATTGGTGGGGCGAGCAGACAGGCCTCTGTATTGTGCGGGTTAAAAGCTTTTGACGGCAAAACAATTAGCAAGATTTTGATCCATGATGCGGCACGCCCATTTGTGTCAGCAGATTTAATTTCTCGCGTGCTGGATAATACCGCCCCAAATCACGGTGCTTTACCCGTGCTGCCACTAACCGACACAATCAAACGCGGCAGTGATAATATGGTGCTCGAAACCGTTTCACGACATGATCTATACGCCGCTCAAACACCGCAAGGGTTTTTCCATTCGGCAATTCATGATGCACACGAAAAAGCCGCGCACGCACAAAATATAGAATTCACTGACGATGCCTCGATTGCTGAATGGGCCGATGTTCCGGTTCATCTGGTCGAAGGCGATGCCAACAATATCAAACTCACCGTGCCGGAGGATTTCGCAATGGCTGAAAAATCACCTGCCCACATAATACCAGATGTGCGCACCGGCAATGGCTATGATGTTCATGCATTTGAAACGGGCGACCATGTGCGCCTGTGTGGTGTAGATATTCCGCACACGGCAAAACTGATGGGCCATTCAGATGCGGATGTCGGCCTGCACGCACTGACCGATGCACTATTGGGCACAATGGCCGATGGTGATATTGGCTCTCACTTCCCGCCCTCTGACCCGAAATGGAAAGACGCGAACTCAGAAGTGTTCTTTCGCCACGCTATAGATTTGGTCAAAAGGCGCGGTGGTACAATTACTCATCTTGATACAACGTTGATTTGCGAAATGCCAAAGATCGGCCCACACCGGGATAAAATGCGGAGCGAAATCGCCCGTATGGCCAAAATTTCAATAGACCGCATATCAGTAAAAGCCACGACCAATGAGCGTTTGGGTTTTGTCGGGCGTGAGGAAGGCATTGCGGCAATTGCCACCGCAACCGTGGTTTTTGGGAGCCCAAATGGCGATCGCTGAAATTGAACAATTGGCTGCAAATGTGCTCCAAACCTGCCGGGATGCAAAACTAACCATTGCAACGGCTGAATCATGCACCGGTGGATTGATCGCTGGCGCACTGACTGAAATTGCCGGATCTTCCGATGTTTTTGATCGTGGCTATGTCACCTATTCCAATCAGGCCAAATTTGAAATGCTGGGCGTTCCTCTGGAAATCACCAACGGCCCGCCCGGTGCCGTATCAAAACTGGTTGCTGAAAAAATGGTCGAAGGCGCATTGCAAAAATCAGGCGCTAAGATCGCCGTCTCGGTCACCGGTATTGCCGGCCCCGGCGGCGGAACTGCGGATAAACCGGTTGGGCTGGTTTATATTGCGGTTAAAAGGTCGGGCCGGGATGCTTCCATTCGAGAATGCAAATTTGGCGACATCGGGCGGGCAGAAATACGCTCAAAAACAGTTCAATCAGCGCTTGAAATGTTGTTGTCAGCGGCGCTCTAAATTAAACTCGGTATTTCTCATCGGCGCGCGCTTCGAATGCCGTCGTAAACCGCGAAAAAGCCCGCTCAAACATAACGCCCATCAACATGCCGAGCGCCTTGTTCTTGAACTCATAATCAATAGAAAAATCCACATCACAATATTCTTCATTCTGGGTAATGTCAGATTTCAAAAATCGCCATCGATTATGCAGGTATTTGAATGGGCCATCGATATATTTGGTATTAATTTCCAGCGCATTTTCATCCAGAATAACCTGGCTGGTAAAAGTCTCACTGATCTGTTTATAGCCAATGCTCATATCAGCAATAACCACGGTCTTTCCATGCCGTTCCTGCTCTGAACGCACAAGCAGCGCCGTACACATGGGAACAAATTCCGGATAGGCGCGAATATCTGCGACAATATCGAACATATCGTGCGGCTTGTGATGCACAGGATGCAAAGTCTGAAATGCTGGCATGATATTCAGGCTGCCTTTTTTCGTGCGGCCTGCAATTTGGCAAAATCTTCGCCCGCATGATGCGATGAACGCGTCAATGGGCTGGATGAGACGAGCAGAAAACCCTTGGAATAAGCGCTTGTTTCAAAGGACTTAAACTCTTCTGGTAGTACAAAGCGCTCAATCTTGTGGTGCTTGCTTGTGGGTTGCAAATATTGACCGATGGTCAAAAAATCCACATCCGCTACCCGCAAATCATCCATCAATTGCAAAACCTCGTTCCGCTCCTCACCAAAGCCCACCATAATACCGGACTTGGTGAACATTGTCGGATCCAGCTCTTTCACCCGTTGCAAAATACGGATCGAATGGAAATAACGCGCACCCGGTCGCACTGTCAGATATTTTGAAGGCACAGTTTCCAGATTATGGTTGAATACATCAGGCTTGGCCTCGACCACAATTTCCAAAGCGCCCTCTTTACGCAAAAAATCAGGGGTCAAAACTTCAATCGTGGTCTTCGGTGATGCGGAACGAATGGCCGCAATCACGTTAGCGAAATGCCGGGCACCACCATCGGCCAAATCATCACGATCAACCGAGGTAATCACCACATGATTAAGCCCCAGCTTCTCCACTGCAATAGCAACGTTTTCAGCCTCCGCTTCCACCACAGGTTCAGGCCTACCGGTACGCACATTGCAAAAAGCGCAGGCTCTGGTGCAGGTATCGCCCAGGATCATCATGGTTGCGTGCTTTTTCGACCAGCATTCGCCGATATTCGGGCAACCAGCCTCTTCGCAAACAGTTACCAATCCATGCTCGCGCACAATTTTCTGGGTTTCGTTAAAAACTGGCGAACCGGGCGCGCGAACACGTATCCAGTCCGGCTTGCGCTGGATAGGGTTGTCCGGCCGGTTTGCCTTTTCAGGGTGGCGCGGTCGAACAGTATTATCGGTATTAATGGTATCAACTACAGTGGTCATGATTGGCCCAATAATCGTTAAGAATTTAATGCCTTATAGCGTATTCTAGCACTTATACATATAGGTAAATACCAAACGATCCCAAGCTCTTCGCCCTGTCCCCCGGCATTGGCTTTGCACTTCGCGTCTACCCTCAACCGTAACCTTCAACTGGTCACGACGAACCGGGCCTTCCACATTATACTCCAGTGGATCACCCGGGCAATATTTAGAAAATCGCCGCGCGGTCCCAGAATAGAAATTGCCATTCTTGCGTCCGTTAAACAAAAGTGTGCCACGGCGAATTCCCGCTTGGCGCAATACAGGTTTTGGGTCTTCATAATAAAACCAGCGCTGATTGCCGCGCGCCACAAGCCGCATGACAGAACCATTATGGTCCCAGCAAGAATCGGCATTTGCAGAAGTGGAAATCGTGACGGATCCGGCGCTTAAAGCAAGAGCAGCCATTCCGGCCTTCAACATACTGTTGAATGGTATTTTCATGATAATTCCTCCAATTTAAATTCCCGAGCATTAATAGCGCTTAAATATCCGGCGTATGTACAATTCGTCACTTGTGAATGACGCGCCCATAGGCGTCCAGCACACTTTCATGCATCATTTCCGACAGGGTTGGGTGCGCGAATACCGTATGAATCAATTCCTCTTCTGTCGTTTCAAGGTTCATTGCCACAACATAGCCCTGAATAAGCTCGGTCACTTCCGCACCCACCATATGCGCACCGAGCAATTGCCCGGTTTTTTCATCAAACACGGTTTTCACCATGCCATCGGGTTCGCCGAGCGCAATTGCCTTGCCATTACCAATGAATGAAAAGCGACCAACTTTAACTTTGTAGCCCGCATCTTTTGCCGCATCTTCGGTTAGGCCAACGCTCGCCACTTGCGGATTGCAATAGGTGCAGCCGGGTATCATTTTCTTGTCCATCGGGTGCGGCGACCCGCCGGCAATTTTCTCAACACAAATAACGCCCTCATGCTCCGCCTTATGGGCAAGCATCGGCGCGCCGGCCACATCACCAATGGCACAAATACCGCTAATATTGGTGCGGCCAAAATCATCAATTTTTATAATTCCGCGATCCATCACAACGCCGAGAGCCTCAAGCCCGAGGTTTTCGCTGTTACCAACCACGCCAACGGCAGAAATCAGCCGATCTGACTTAATGATCTCAACGCTTCCATCTTTGAGTTCAATATGGGTTGAAACACTCTTGGCGCTTTTTTCTACTTTGGTGACTTTGGCCTCAAGCAGAAACTTGATCCCGGCCTTTTCAAGCTGTTTTTGTGCAAGTTTGGAAATCTCTTTATCTTCAACCGGCATAACCTGCGGCATTAATTCAACCACGGTTACCTCAGCTCCCATAGAGCAATAGAACGAGGCAAACTCAATACCGATAGCACCAGATCCCATCACCACCAGCGATTTTGGCATGGTCTTTGGCTTCATCGCGTCAAAATAGGTCCAGATCAGTTTCCCATCCGGCTCAATACCCGGCAACACCCTTGGTCGCGCGCCAGTTGCCACAATAATATTGGAGGCCTGATAGGTGCCCTCACCCAGGCTGGTTTTGGGTGGTTTGTTTTGCGGCTGTTCAATTGGTTTTTGTGATTGGGTAACCACCACTTCGCCGGGCTTGGAAATTTTAGCTTCCCCCCAGATCACATCAACCTTGTTTTTCTTCAGCAGAAATCCAACACCGGTTGCAAGCTGGCCCGAAACATTGCGCGAGCGGGTGACAATCTTACCAATATCAAAATCAAACTTTTCGGCGCTCAGGCCAAAACTTTCCGCATATCCCATATGCCCGTAAATCTCGGCAGAACGCAGCAGCGCCTTGGTTGGAATGCATCCCCAGTTTAGGCAAATACCACCAAGATGTTCGCGCTCAATCACGGCAGTTTTCAAGCCCAGCTGAGCCGAACGGATTGCCGCGACATAGCCACCGGGACCGCCACCAATAATGATTACGTCATATTTATCCGACATGATTTTACCTTCTATATTTTGTCGCTAAAGAGTGTGCCAATTTCTCACGCCTTTAGTGCCTATGATTTTACGCATTGAGCATGTAGTGAACAGATCTCGTTCCATAAAGTTTAGGATGCACAACCATGCAATTTTTAGATTCCCTGCAGCAACTTGGATACTCGTCCGTAAACATTGCGCTGGTTTTTCTGGTTATAATGGTCGTCATATATCGCAGCTTTCGCGGCATTTTGAGCAAACATGTGCCGCGCGCCATATTTATTGCGGTATTTGCAGCAGCGTTTGTTTTTTCCATCAACTATTTTTCCGGTTTCAATAAAGCCATGCTCAAGGCAGTTAAAGAAAAACGCGCAACCGAGCAAACTGAGCAGAAAAAAGACAATTAGGCCAACATTCCCGCCGGTTGCTCGATATATTTCTTAAATTCGCCAGCCAGCTGCGCACCGAGCGCCCCATCAATGACCCGGTGATCAAAGGCGAATGTGGCGCTCATTATGGTTGCCACCGCCAACTCACCATTTTTTACCACGGGACGCTTCTCTCCCGCGCCAATAGAAACAATTGAAGCGTGCGGTGGATTAATGATGGAGGTAAATTCTTTCACCCCAAACATGCCAAGATTAGATACGGCGGTCGATCCACCCTGATATTCATCCGGCATCAGTTTTTTGTTGCGCGCCCGGCCCGCCATGTCTTTAACCTCGGCAGAAATTGTTGAAAGCGACTTCAATTCGGCCTGCCGAACAATTGGCGTGAGCAATCCATCAGGAATGGCAACCGCCACGCCCACATCTGAATGTTTGTGCAATATCCGCGCGCTACTGGTCCATGCGGCATTGGCCAATGGTACGCGTTGCAAGGCAAGCGCCATGGCTTTGACGATGAAATCATTGACCGAAATTTTATAAACTGGCTTATCATTTTCGCCAATCGGGGCGGCTCCGTTCATTTGCGAACGAAGCGCCAGCAAAGCATCCAACTGGCAATCCACCGTCAGAAAATAGGACGGAATAGACTGGGTGCTTTCAGTCAAACGCTCGGCTATAATCTTACGCATGGAATCGTGCTTTTTAAGCTCGTAATGCTCTGGCTTATAAAGTTTAAGCACCGCATCATCTTCCATGCCTGTGGACAATGTAGCCCCTGAATTGGACGCGCTGGCCGATGCGGCTTTTCCGGTGCCGTTGGCAAGTGCATTTTCTATGTCACTTTGAACCACGCGACCATTGGGACCAGAACCGGCAATAAGCGCCAGATCAAGCCCGGCATCGCGGGCCATTTTACGTGCCAGAGGGGATGCAAATATACGATCACCAGTTCTTGTTGGGGCGGCTGGTGAAACTGCACCGCTTTGCACATCAGCAACGACAATCTTGCCTTTTGCCCCCGTGCCCGAAACGCTTGTAAGGTCGATACCTTTTTGCTCGGCGACACGCTTGGCAAGTGGAGTGGCTTTTGCACTTACATCCACAACACCCTCATGGTGAGCCTGTCGAACCACGGCGACAGAATCCGTATTACCAGCCCCTCGCCCTTCGACATGCTCAGGATGAGGGGGTATTGAATTAGCCGCTGAGTTAACAGAAATAGCACCACTTGCAGCAGCACTCACATCTTCTCCCTCTTCGGCCAAAACAGCGATTACCGTATTGATCGGTACGCCTTCGCTACCCTCGGCCACCAGAATTTTTGCAATGATGCCTTCATCAACCGCTTCCACTTCCATGGTTGCCTTGTCGGTCTCAATCTCGGCAATCACATCGCCGGATGCAACGCTATCGCCTTCTTTCACCAGCCATTTGGCCAGATTGCCCTCTTCCATGGTCGGCGAAAGGGCCGGCATCGTAATATTAATCGGCATCTTCACTCTCCCGCTCATTCAACTCCCAAGCCCTGCCGTTGAGAATTTTTGAGGTAATATTGATCACGCCATCATCAGCGGGCGTTGCGTTAGCGGCAAGGCGGATAATGCTTCCAGCCTCAATGGCCCCTACAACCGCATCTTCTGCATTTAGTTCGCGATTGAAATAGCTTTCCAAAGCCTCAAGTGAAATAATCACGTGGCCTCTTCCGGCAACCATCACCACCGATTGCCGCATCCGGTCATATTCCGCACTTTCAATGTCAACTTTGATCAATGCTCTAATCCCGGTAGGTCACGGCTTTAACCGCTTCAATCACATCGGCAACACTTGGCAGTGCCAGCTTTTCCAGATTGGCCGCATAGGGCATCGGCACATCTTTGCCAGTCACCCGCAAAACCGGCGCATCTAGATAATCAAACGCATGTTGCATGATCTGCGCGGCAATTTCGGCACCAATTCCAGATTGCGGAAAACCTTCTTCAATGGTCACGCAGCGGTTGGTTTTTTGAATAGAGCGCACAACTGTTTCCACGTCCATCGGGCGGATGGTGCGCAAATCAATAATCTCCGCATCAATGCCCATAGTGGCAAGTTCGCTCGCAGCCTCATCCGCATAGCGAATGCCAATTCCGAAGCTGACAAGCGTCACATCACTTCCCGGCTGATGGATTCTGGCCTTACCAATCGGCAGCACAAAATCATCCATATCAGGCACATCAAATTCCTGGCCATACATGATTTCATTTTCCAGAAAGACGACCGGATTGGGATCGCGAATGGCGGCTTTCACCAGGCCTTTGGCATCTGCCGCCCCATACGGCGCGACAACCTTGAGGCCCGGAATATGCCCATACCAGGCGGCATAACACTGCGAATGCTGCGCACCAACCCGGCTTGCGGCACCGTTCGGCCCACGAAATACAATCGGCGCGCCCATTTGCCCGCCAGACATATATAAC
>JAJRQF010000015.1 GCA_024280375.1 Alphaproteobacteria bacterium
CATAGGTCGTCACATCGCCAGCAATGGTGAACGTCGCAACTGAAAGCGGATCACCATCAATATCACTGTCATTGGCAAGAAGACCGGAAGCCGCCACAACACTCAGTGTCACATCTTCCGTTGCACTACCACTATCACCAATCGCAACAGGACCATCATTGACCGGCGTGACCGTGCCGCTGACCGTACCGCTTACAGTAGCTGATCCATCGAAAAGGCCATAAGTAAAACTAATAGGGCCATTGTAATTTGCGTTTGGGGTAAAAGATATTGTTCCATTAGCATTTAGTGTTGCCATACCATTCGTAACAGCAACACTATCGCCAGCAATAACTGCCGTACCATCGATCTGATTAACAGAAAGAACATCACCATCAGCGTCTGTATCATTTGCCAGTACAGAAATTATGACCGTCTGATCTTCAAGTACGGTAAATGTGTCGCCAACCGCAACAGGTGGGGTATTGGTTACAATGGTAACAGTGCTTTCACCAACATTGCTGTTTGAAGTCCCATCATTGACCAAAAAGTCAAATTGGCGTTCTCCAAAAGTAGCACCACCAGCTGTATTGTCATAGGTCACCGAAGCAATTAAAGTCTCCAAATCAACAATTGGAATAGTGCCACCGCCATCTCGAGTAATGGTAAAAACATCAGGTGTACCAGATCGATTATAATCAATATTAAATGAGGTCCCGCCAATCGTTACAACTTGAGTTGAATTCGTATTCAAACTGAATACGGCACCTCCAATATCAATTTCTTCTGAATTGCCATCTTGAATACCGGTAACATTGATGATCAACGAATCCATCGCCGTATCATTAAGATCGATAATAGATATGTCACTATCCGCAATATTTACCGGGTTACCAGAAGTTGTATCAAAATTTACATCAAAGCCTCTATTATCTAGACCGCCACCAGAATTATTTGGATCCAAATTCAGAATAGGTGCATTTGATACGATCAAATTTACCATTCCTGTGGAAGTATTCCCATTCCCGTCGTCAATAAGATATGTAAATGAATCATATGGTTGACTAGAGCCATTTGGATAAACAGTGATTGTCCCATCGGCATTAAGTAAAACAGCAGGCTCCCCTAGATTTGCTGCAGGATCAGCAATCTCACCCGCATTTGTCACCAATAATCCAGTCGACAGGTATACTAGGTCGCCGGCACTGACGGCTTGCCCTAATATTTGAGTAATCGAGAATGAATGTGAATTGGCATCGGTATCATTCGCAAGCACATCAACAGTGACAGGGGTTGTATCATTGGTAATCACCTGATCTTTAATAGCAATCAGTTCTGATTCAAAGCTATCCGCCCGAACCATCAACCAGGTATTATAAGAAGAATCACCCGTATCTGCGACGCCAATTTTTATGTCATTCTGCTGGCCAGAAACAACATCGACAGTAACCGAAATGGTATGAGTAAATCCATCCATTGCGGTTGCCCAGTTTGAACCGGAATTATCCCTGTATAATGAAGGATTCGCAGATTCCAGTACTCCGTCAGTTGGATCATGATTAGCGTTAAAATCATTAGCATCAGAACCAAATGCGGGATTAACTGTACCAGCATGATTAATCGAACCAATACTCATCTCCTGTCCATCTGGGGTGGCAGCGTAATAAATTCCGTTTACCCAGATGCCAATAGAATCGTTAAATCCCGCATACACATATTCATTATACTCTTCAGAACCGAAGGCAAATTGAATTGTAAGTTTGTCATTATCAGGAATAATTGTTGCTTCAAGAAACGATGCATCAAATGTTGCGACACCATTATTGATCGAATTAAAATCCACATCATTGTTTGCACCAGATGTATTCTGCGATGCATTCCCAGCAGACCCGGCAGCATTAATACTTGCGGTGGTGCCGGTGCTAAAAATCACACCATCATTAAAAGTAACGACGGGGTTTGCTGGCACAAGGCCATCAGTAAAAGTGCCAACTGATGTCGGGTCTCCAGTATAGGTTGGATCTGTCACACCACTTGTTGTTGAGTCGAGAATTGTAACGCCACTTCCAAATATGGCATTTGCGAGCACATTAGCATCAGTAGTATTGGTAATCGTAAGAGCAGCAAGAACGCCTTGCCATTCACCGCCATCAACGGCCGCAGCTTCTACAGTACCAGCGGTAATTTCCAGATCCCAATCGCCACCAAGAGATTCGCTCCCTGTTAGATCGTCAGATGCAGCGATGTCTGCACCTGTAATTTTTGCTAATTGTTCCGCTACCTGTTGCCCGACATCGCCAGCACCAAAATCGCAGCCATAAATCAAAATATCGCCATCTTCATTCAGCGCGGCACCAATATTATTCAACGCCTGAACGTGCTCATTAGTAATCGTATCGCCATTCAATTGCGTAGATCCCAAGTTTAAAAAACCGGAACCCCCGTGCGAAATAATGTGAATGGCATCCAGCCCTTCCATCTCGGATACAATTTTCGCAATCTGCTCGACACCGTCACTATCCTGATCAAGAACATAGACTTCTACATTGGGATCAATACTGCTCAACAGGGACCCGATGTCCTCAACTGCCGCATCAATAAACACAATCTCTTTTCGGCTCTCGGTTTGCAGATCGGGGGCAACTGACACGTCAAAATTATATTCGCTGGAGTCGGCTTCAGTATTCTGGTTTGAATCATTATCAATATCAGATGAGGGTTTGCCGACATATTTATCAGCAAGCTCAACCATCGCGGCAGTTTCAATTGCATCTCTTGCGGTTTCAACCGCAGCAGCATCCAGAAGAATGCGAGGTTCTAATGCTCGCATTAACGGTTTTTCTTCAACCGGCATCTCGATTGGCCCAATACGGGATTTTCGAAAAACGGATCTGAATATATTTGCCATGTCGTCGCCAATTATTAAGAGCAAGGGAGCAACCGATTCAAAAGACGGATTCCACCCAATAGGTTTGTTGGCGATAATCGGCTATTTACGGTTAGTATTTGGTTAATATTTCAAAAAGTTAACGCGACAATCACTTATCAAAATCAATAATTTATGAATCATATGAATCGTTTAGAACAAATTTACCTCTTTTTAATATTCCTTAACAAAATTAATAACTTGAGGATATTTCCCTAAACGCCCGAAACTACGAATTAAATCGGGTTCGGTAATTTTATCGAGCGGCAAATTTGGAAAACAGAATAGGGAGCTATGCCAATTTGAATGAATTAACTAATTGATTTAAAAAATGCTCTAAAATCGAAGTCATCGGCAGATACATCAGAAAAATCAGGAAGAATATGACCTGCAAGGATTCTGCGACCTATCATATGTTCTGCTTGATTGTTCACGGTATCAATTGCTAACAAAGACATTCGATCAAAATGAAATACAGAAATTTTATTTGATCCCGGCTGTTGCTTTACAATCCGCCGCTCTGAATTATTTGACATTCCAACAATCTGCAGTTTGTCATCACCTTGATCGGACCAAAACCAGGGAACCTCAGAATAGGGCTGCAGATTCCCTGTCAGGGTCAGGGCTGCATTTCTGGCCTGATCATTTGCATTTTGGATTGATTCCAATCGCACGTGTGTACCAGTTTGCCAGTGCTCAAATGAAACACAGTCACCGATTGCCAATATGCTCGGGTCTGAGGTCTGCATATGTGGGTCAACTTCAATTCCGTTTTCACACTGCAATCCTGCGGTTTCTGCTATTTCACAATTTGCAATAACCCCTATGCCTATCAAAACCAGATCCGCATTTGTTACACTGCCGTCACATTTCACACCCTTAACAAGACCATCCAATTGGGCAATCTCCTCAACAGCTGCATTGAGGTGTATGGTCATCCCCCCTGCGCGATGTTGGTTTAAAAAATACTCAGAAATCTCCGGCGAAACGGCTCGCCCCAACAGCCTCGGTCCGGCCTCAAATACGGTCACATTTTTACCAAGACCAGCAAAGGTTGCGGCGGCTTCCAGCCCAATAAATCCACCACCAATTACACTAATATTGTTGGCTTTCTTGAGCTCTTTTCGCAACCGAACAGCATCATTCGCAATTTTTAAATAGTGCACACCATTTGCATCAGAACCTGGAATGTCCAATATTCTTGCCCGAGCCCCCGTCGCCAGAATTAGCTTCGTATAGGCAAGTTGCATCCCGTTTTTTAAAGCAATATTGTTAGAGTTGCGCTCAATAGCTGACACTTCATGGCCAAGAAGCAACTCAATATTATTATCCTCATAAAATGCTTGAGGTTTAATAATCTGTTTTTCTGTGTCGGGGTGTTTTAAAAAAGCCTTGGAAAGCGGCGGGCGATGGTAAGGCAGGCAATTCTCATTCGAAACCATGGAAATTCTGCCGAGATAACCATTTTGTCGGAGTGATGCGCACAATTGCGCACCCCCATGCCCTCCCCCAATGATAACATAATGATCATCCATTTCGGCTTCCATCCAATCATCCGCTAAAAAAGCGACCTCACCAATACCAAAGACAATGCAGGAAACAACACCAAAATACCAACCCGCACCAGATCACTGACCACAAATGGAATTACACCGCGATAAGTATGCGACATTGGCACACCTGCCGCCATAGAATTGATGACGAATAAATTCATGCCAACCGGTGGTGTAATAAGGCCAACTTCAACAACAATCAAAACCAGTATTCCAAACCATAGCGCAAACTCTTCCGGTGGCAGGCCAAAGTCCATAGCAGCCATCATCGGAAAAAACACAGGGATTGTCAGCAATATCATTGACAGCGAATCCATAATGCATCCAAAGATCAGATAACAAAGCAGAACAAAAAACAACACGACCCATGGGCTATAACCCATTGAATTAACCCAGTTAGCCGCCTCTTGCGGCAATTGCGAAAACCCTAAAAATGTATTGAACACACTGGCACCAAGAACAATAAAGAAAATCATTCCAGTTGACACAGCGGTTTCCAGCAACGCATCGAAAAAGGAAGAAAGGGTTAGCCCGCCATTGAATATGGCAATAAGCCCGGTTCCAGCAGCACCAATGGCTGCCGCCTCTGTCGGGGTAAAAATTCCCGCATAAATCCCTCCGATGACGATTGTAAAAACCATCATAACCGGCCACACATCGAGTAATGAGCTTATCCGAACCGAAATATCAGCTTTTTCTCGATCACCAGCAGCACCCGGTTTGAGGCGCACATAAATCGCAATTACGATTATGTACCCGATGGCAGCTAAAAATCCCGGAATAAATGCGGCTACAAATAATTTTGCGATATTTTGTTCCGCCAACACCGCGTAGATTACTAAAACCACAGAGGGTGGTATTAATATCCCAAGCGTTCCACCCGCAGCTAAAGCACCAGTGGACAAAGCGTCTGAATACCCGAACCGTTTCATTTCAGGCAATGCCACCTGCCCCATTGTTGCAGCAGTTGCCAGGGACGATCCGCAAATGGCGCCAAAACCACCGCAAGCTCCAATCGCGGCCATAGCAACGCCTCCTTTAAGATGCCCAAGCCAGGCTTCCGCCGCCTTAAACAGGGCCTTGGACATTCCTCCTCGCGTGGCAAACTGGCCCATCAACAAAAACAACGGCACAATGGATAGTGAATAATTGGAAAATGTCTCAAACGGCATTGATTTCAATTGCGAAAGAATTGGTATCCATGTTCCGTTAATCAGATAATTCCCCGTCATTCCACACAGCAACATAGCCAAGCCAATTGGAATCCGGATGAAAATCAAAAACATCAACACAACGAAAACCCAGCCTGCCAGCTCAAGATTACTAAGGCCAAATACCATCAATGCACATCCATCATTTGAGGCTCACCATTACCGGCCATTTCATTAAAACTGCGCCAGGTCGTATAGGCGGACACGACAATGAATACCCCTCCACCTAGCAAGCAGGCTGCATATCCCCACCAAAGCGGGAATTGCAAGATAAAGGTGGTCTCGTGATAGGCTTGCTTATCAATGGTGCCTAAAACCAAACGCCAGAAAATCAAACCAGAAACGATTGTCAGCAAAAAATTACCCAAAAATGCAAGCGCGGCCATTTTTTGTGGCGACAGCCAGCTTACGAATATATCAACGGTTACGTGCCCTCGCTTAAACTGACACCAGGGGAGAAAAGAGAAAACAGCGAACGCAGTGCACACTTCTACCAACTCAAAATCTCCTGGCACCGGCCCCAAACCTGCGAATATAAAATACCGGCCGGTTATACTGGTAACGGTAAGAACTATGAGTGCTGCCAAGACCACGCCACCCAATATGGCAAGCCAACGGGCAAGCACCTCAATCTTTTGTCCAATCCGCACTTCAAGCTCGGGTGCAATACCCGACCGTTCCTCAGCAATCAATTTTCATACCCCCTGTGAACAAACCATTTTTAGTGAACAATTGGTGCTTGAGCATTCAAAGTTTCCACATCAAACCCGGTTAAGTGCTTATATTTGCTGGCCCGTTCTTCCAGCTCCTGTTGCGACATAACATCGTGAATATCATCAAATTCACCATCGCATTTTTCTTCAACAATTTGCATAATTTGGTCAGGTCCATTGCCCCTGTTTGCCAGCACAATTTTGGAAGTGAACGGCCGGCGCTCCATCTCATAGGCATCAAGCGCGCGATTGTTGACCCCTTTATCAAGCAATTCCCGCACTAAAACCCGTGCATCTACAATACCTTGCGTCGCACCGTTAGAGCCGATTGGATACATTGCGTGCGCAGCATCCCCCACAAGGCTGACATTGCCAAAAGTCCACTGATCCAGCGGATTTCGATCAACCATCGGAAACTCATAAACCCCGTTATGGTCGCGAATTAATTGCGGAACATCGAGCCAGTCAAATTTCCAGCTTTCAAACTCGGACAAAAAATCCTCTAACTTACCGGGCCTGTTCCAGTCTTCCTTGTTCCAAATCTTATCGGGATCAAACTTCAATTCAGCGATCCAGTTAATCAACATCTCGCCCGTTTGTCGGTCAATTTTTGAAATCGGATAGGTCACAAATTTTTGAAACTCGTGCCCAACCATTGCCATAGTCGCGCCATCAAGAAATGGTTTTGCAGTCGTCGTGCCACGCCACAAAACTGCACCACCCCAGATCGGTGGTCCTTCCTGCGGGAAAAGCTGTTTTCTAACGGCTGAATGAATACCATCGCAGCCAATCAATATTTCGCCGCTGACCTTAAAATCCATATTTTCATTGCGCGAATGAAGGATCACTTCAACACCGTCAGCCAATTGCAGAAACCCGGTCAGAGCGCACCCCGCTTCAACAATATCCTTATGCGTTCGCTCAATCAAAGCGTCATACAGCATCAACTGCAATTTTCCGCGATGAACTGAATATTGTGGCCAGTTATACCCCGCATCGGTGCCACGAGGCTCATTCCAGATTTTACCGCCGAGTTTGGAGAAATAAGCGACATTTGTTGTTCTGACCCCAAACGCGTCCAAACTATCCTGCAAACCAAGCTCAATCAGCTCGCGCACAGCGTGGGGCTGGAGGTTAATTCCAACACCAAGTGGCTCAATTTTTGTGCTTTGTTCAAATATTCTGAAAGGCAGCCCGACCTGCTGACACGTTAAAGCCAATGTAAGCCCACAAATTCCGGCACCGGCAATCAGAATAGTCATATCATTCCATTATTAAAAAAAAGCGGGGCACCAAAAACAATGTCCCGCTTCTGTTTTTCATTTACATTTTTGTGTATTTTTCGATCAATGCGCGCGCATCATCAACCATTGCCTGACCCGGACGGCCTTTTGCATCCATTTCAGCAATCCATGCAGCCACAACAGGTTTGGCCGCATCTTTCCAGCGCTGCAATTCGTCGCCTTCAATCCGCACAATGGTGTTTCCACGGTCTTCAGCCACTTTTCGTGCCGGCGCATCCTGCTCCTGCATCACACGGCCAGCCCAGCCACCAGTTTCAGCACCTGAATTATCGTCAATAACTTTCTTCAGGTCATCTGGAAGGGAATCGTATTTTGCCTTGTTCATGGCAAAAACGAATGCAGCGGTATAAAGCGCATAGTCGCCACCGAATTCCGTATGGGTTTTTGTCAATTCGGCAATTTTAAATGCCCGCGTTACTTCCCATGGAATAACCGTACCTTCAATCACACCTTTAGAAAGCGCAGCTGGAACAGCCGGCAACGGCATGCCAATTGGAACAGCGCCAAGGCTTTCAATCAGGCCATTAATAATACGTGTTGGACCACGCAGTTTTTTGCCCTTCATGTCCTCAAGCTTTTGAATGCCATCGCCCTTGACGTGAAACATTCCCGGGCCGTGAACATGCACAGCAATAACTTTCACATCCTTGAAGTCTTCCTTGCAGTATTTTGCAGCATAATCATTGTAGGCCTTTGATGTTGCTTCTGCATTGGTCATCATGAATGGCAATTCAAAGACTTCCGCACAGGGGAAACGGCCCGGCGTATAGCCTGGGAGCGTCCAAACAATATCAGCAACACCATCCTTTGCCTGATCGAACAACGCAGGTGGTTTGCCACCCAATTGCATGGACGGAAAAATATTGAATTTGATCCGGCCACCGGATTCTTTTTCAACTTTTTCAGCCCAGGGCGTAATAAACAATTTTGGAATGGTTGCCGGAGCCGGCAAAAAGTGGTGTATTTTCAGCGTCACTTCCTGCGCTTGTGCAGTGGCAGCTCCACCAAATGCAGCGCCAGCAAACAGGCACGCTGTGAGTAATTTTCTAATCATGTTTCTCTCCCGGTTAAATTTTCCGCTAATCTTTCATTCAAAAGACAATGCGATTTTAGTGATCCAACGGCTAAACAAGCACAAATTTAGTATCATTTGCAACTAATTTTAATTCTCGCAGCATTTGATTTGCCAGTTTAATGCAGAAAGGCTCAACTTACCCAATTAAATGTCTGCAATATCCATTCATTTTTGGGATCAAATGGCAATTATGCCAAGGTTAAGCAAATTCAACGAAATATCTACGATAGTTTTCGCGCCAACCAGTGCCGTCGACATAGCGAAATATAAGCCTCTTCGCCGCCTATCACCACCTGCTCACCATCTTCGATTACCCTTCCGCTGCCATCCATTCGCACAACCATAGTTGCCTTGCTGCCACACCAGCAAATGGTTCTGATTTCGCGCAAACTATCAGCAATCGCCAACAGCTCGGCACTGCCGGGAAACAGTTTGCCTTGAAAATCGGTGCGAAGCCCGTAGCACATCACCGGAATAGAAAGATCATCAGCAACACGGGCCAATTGCCAAACCTGCGCATCGGTTAAAAATTGAGCCTCATCAACCAGAACACAGTTTACCGGCGCTTGAGATTGCGCCGTCTCAATCTGCTCATAAAGGTTATCTTCCGGCTGAAAAATTTCCGCTGGCTGCTCAAGACCAATACGCGATGCAATGACACCCTGCCCCTTACGGTCGTCAACCGCCGCAGTTAGCAACAAGGTGCGCATACCGCGCTCATGATAGTTATAGGAAGCCTGCAACAGCACGGTTGATTTGCCGGCATTCATCGCCGAATAACTAAAATAGAGTTTTGCCATCTTGAGCGCCCACGATTGCATTCATCCGATTTTAGCGAGCACAACCACTTGCGGACAAGAGAGCAATTATACTCTCCACAGGCTTTTAATAAATAATTTCTTGAAACTTAAAGTGCGGCGACAGCTTCCTTATAGGCGGCCAACATCGCATCGTGGTTCTGGCCATATTCCTGCAAGGTAGACCAGGTATAAATGCCACTATTATGCATATCGTCAAATGTAATTTGGACAGCGTAATTACCGACCTGCTCGATCTTCATGATTTCAACATTTTCTTTGCCGGTAATGGTTTTTTTCTGGCTCGCTGTATGGCCTTGCACATCGGCAGATGGTGCCTCAACCCGCAATAATTCAGCGGTCAAATCATAGGTCACGTCATCAAATGTTACCGACAAAACCCGTTTGTCTTTTGAAAGTCTGATTTCGGTTGGAGCGACTGCATTTGCCATAATTGTTCTATTCCCTGCATTGGCCTGACGTGACCAACTTATACCGGTTACGAAGAAAAGCCTTATTGCAGCAAGATAGGCATTCAATCAATACTATTCAATTGTCAGAGGTGATCTGTCACAGGCTTTAGCTCAAGCCGCATCATTAACAATATATTCTTTACCTTCAAAAAAATACTCTTCCAGATTGTTACCTTCTCCCCCACGATCAATGACGAGAAAATCACTTACAGCCTCAAGTGCAATCATTGGGTGATGCCAGGTGTTTCTGGCGTAATTTATCCCCTGCTGCCCGCCTGCAAGAAAGCCCACCGGCTCACCCGGCAAACCATCACTATTTGCCTGGGCCACAATAACCAGAAAAGGTTTCCCGCTCATCGGCATGAATATCTGGCTCCCCAGCGGATGACGTTCCATCATTTTAATCGGCAATGGCAGGGAAAACGGCTGGCTTCGGGCAATAGAGACAATGGTTTGCCCGTCTTCCATAGAGGTGTCTATTTTTGCAAGATCATGGAACCGCTCGGTGGTGCCATTATTAATAGGAAAGCTATCGGCATCTTTGGCTTCAACAACATCTCCAAAGGGCGCAAACGCTTCTCGAGTGAGCGGTTTCACTGATATAATTCTCGTCAAAATCTAAGCCTCCTTACCAAATTGCCTTAAGCCAATGGTGTTGCAATTCGCTACATCACCAGCCCAAGCGATTTAATCTAAGTCAGCTCCCATTGTCATCAAAAATCGGAACCGGAGACAACTCTTTCCCGAAACTCAAACTATTAGCCATAAAGTCTTGCTTTACCCCACTTGCGGAAATGTTAAATATTCGCCCATTATAGTAGCAATAAACCAATCTGATTATTATTTGGGGGCAAATTTGCTTAGCATTCTACAACAGCTCGAGGAAAAACGTTGTCAGGCACGAATGGGCGGCGGCGAACGACGCATTCAGGCGCAGCACGCCAAAGGCAAACTAACAGCCAGAGAGCGCATTGATGTACTACTTGATGAGGGCAGCTTTGAAGAATACGACATGTTCGTCACCCATCGTTGCACCGACTTCGATATGGAAAAGAACAAGATCGCCGGTGATGGCGTGGTTATCGGCTGGGGCACTATTAATGGCCGTTTGACCTATGTTTATTCACAGGATTTTACCGTTCTTGGCGGATCACTTTCCGAAACCCATGCGGCAAAAATCTGCAAAATCATGGATATGGCCATGAAAAATGGTGCCCCGGTCATTGGTTTGAATGATTCTGGCGGTGCTCGCATTCAGGAGGGCGTGGCATCACTCGGCGGCTATGCCGACGTGTTCCAGAAGAATGTTTTGGCCTCCGGCGTTGTGCCACAAATCTCAGTCATCATGGGCCCCTGTGCCGGTGGCGCGGTCTATTCGCCCGCCATGACAGACTTTATTTTCATGGTGCGTGACACATCTTATATGTTTGTCACCGGCCCTGATGTGGTGAAAACTGTCACCAATGAAATCGTCACCGCCGAGGAACTCGGTGGTGCCAAAACCCATACATCGAAATCCTCCGTAGCTGACGGTGCCTTTGACAACGACATTGATGCGTTACGCCAAATCAGAAAACTGTTTGATTTTCTACCGCTTAACAACCGTGACAAACCACCGGTTCGTCCGTTCTTTGACGACCCGAACCGTATGGAAATGAGCCTCGACACATTGGTGCCGGAAAATCCCAACAAGCCCTATGATATGACCGAATTAATTATCAAACTTGCTGATGAGGGTGATTTTTTCGAAATTCAAAAGGATTTTGCTAAAAACATCCTAACCGGCTTTATTCGCCTTGAGGGGCAAACCGTTGGCGTTGTTGCCAATCAGCCGATGGTGCTGGCCGGTTGTCTTGATATTGAATCAAGCCGCAAGGCTGCGCGTTTTGTGCGCTTTTGCGATGCTTTTTCCATTCCCGTTTTAACCCTTGTTGATGTACCTGGATTTCTGCCCGGAACGGCGCAGGAATTTGGCGGCGTCATCAAACATGGCGCAAAACTGCTGTTTGCCTATGGCGAGGCAACGGTGCCCAAGGTCACGCTGATCACCCGCAAGGCCTATGGCGGCGCTTACGATGTGATGGCCTCCAAGCATCTGCGCGGTGATGTCAATTACGCCTGGCCAACGGCAGAAATTGCCGTCATGGGCGCAAAGGGCGCGACCGAGATCATCTATCGTTCAGAGCTAGGCGATGCGGAAAAAATCGCCAAACGCACCAAAGATTATGAAGACCGCTTCGCCAACCCGTTTGTGGCGGCCGAAAAAGGCTTCATCGACGACGTAATCATGCCGCACGCCACCCGCAAACGCATCTGCCGGGCCTTCGCAATGCTGCGCGGCAAGAAGCTGGAAAACCCGTGGAAAAAACACGACAACATTCCGTTGTGAGGAGTAAAAATGCATAAACATCGCGGTTTTCCATCACGCCTTTCCGGCACCGATTATCACTTCACCCTGCGCCGTGCGGGCAAAAAGGTAACGCCTTTAGTTTCACGAGAGAGATACCGCGACCGCAAACCTGCCGACTGCCAGGCCGATCTTTATTTCATGGCGGCAATCTGGAATTGTTTTGGCGAAGAACCCTTTCAGCGCGGCAACCTCGATGCCACCCGCCTTTCTTGGCTACTCGGCCGCGAAGTCGTGCCGGTGGATGAACATTTCGACAATCAATCCTATACAGCCCTGCTCAAGGTCGATGTAAAAGTCGTTCAAAAGTCCTACCCGGAGGTGTTTAAATGACCCTTTCGAACGAACTATGGAAAGGACAGGCTTTTATCGTCAGCCACGCGGAAGATGCTGACTTCAAAACCGATGGGCTGCGCGCCTTTTTTGCCTATCGTGATCTGGGCATTAACCAGGCCACCAAAGGCAAGTTTGGTGCTCACGTCATTCGTGCCGTTGCGGGTGAAAAATCTGAAGCCCTTTGGCATGTGCATGAACTTGATTTTCAATTGATCTATATCACCAAAGGCTGGGTGATCTTTGAATATGAAGGCCAGGGTGAAATCACCATGCGAGAAGGTTCCTGCGCATTGCAGCCGCCGGGCATTCGGCACTGCGAAGTTCGCCATAGCGATGATATGGAGCTGATTGAAATAATTTCACCGGCAGATTTTGAAACCACCCTTGTCGAGGCACCATCATCATGATCCAGAAATCAATATCAGAAAAAGAACGCCAACGGCTACACAAGCAACATTGGGATTGGCTGAAATTTATCGCCCTTTGTGCGCTTGCAGGAATTACGTTCGGCGCATTGATCTCATTGTGGATCATCAATTCAGATTTAAACGGCTTTGGCAGCCTTTTGGCCCGCTCCGCCAACCGCGTTGGCTTCACCATTTTGCTGGTCGCAGGCTTTGCTTCAACTTTTGGCATGGTCGCCATGGGTGTGGGCATCACCATCCGCTCTCAAGTACAAGATAGACAGGATTAGCTCGCTCATATGTTTAAGAAAATTCTCATAGCAAATCGTGGCGAGATAGCCTGTCGGGTCATCAAAACAGCTCGCAAAATGGGCATTGCAACTGTTGCCGTTTATTCTGATGCAGATAAAGACGCACTGCATGTAAAAATGGCAGATGAGGCCATTCATATCGGCCCGCCACCGGCCAATGAATCCTATATTGTCATGGATAAAATTCTTGATGCGGTAAAACAATCAGGCGCCGATGCAGTCCATCCAGGCTACGGATTTTTATCAGAAAACCCGCTTTTTCCGGCAGCTCTGGAGAAAATTGGCGTTGCCTTTATCGGCCCCCCGGTTGGTGCAATTGAGGCTATGGGCGACAAGATCACTTCTAAAAAACTTGCAATAAAAGCCGGGGTTTCCACCGTCCCCGGCCATATGGAGCTGATCGAAGATGCCAATGAGGCCGTAAAAATTTCAAACGAAATTGGCTACCCGGTAATGATCAAGGCCTCTGCCGGCGGCGGCGGCAAGGGCATGCGCATTGCCTGGAATGATGATGAAGCCCGCGAAGGGTTTCAAAGTTCCAAAAACGAAGCGGCAAAGTCCTTTGGTGATGATCGTATTTTCATCGAAAAGTTCGTTACCCAACCACGGCATATCGAAATTCAGGTGTTGGGCGATAAACACGGCAACATCATCTATTTGGGCGAACGCGAATGTTCGATCCAGCGCCGCAATCAAAAAGTTATCGAAGAAGCCCCCTCATCTTTTCTGGACGAGGCAACCCGCAAAGCCATGGGCGAACAATCGGTGGCGCTGGCGGCGGCTGTCGATTATTGCTCGGCCGGTACGGTCGAGTTTATCGTTGATGGCGACAAAAACTTCTATTTCCTTGAAATGAATACACGTTTGCAGGTTGAACATCCGGTAACCGAACTGATCACCGGCATTGATCTGGTCGAACAAATGATCCGCATTGCCAATGGCGAGAAACTCAAGCTCAAACAGGAAGATGTAAAGCTCACCGGATGGGCAATGGAATCACGTCTCTATGCCGAAGACCCCTATCGCAACTTTCTACCCTCAATTGGCCGCCTCACCCGCTACCGCCCAGCCCATGAGGGCACCAAGCCCGATGGCACGATCGTTCGCAATGATACAGGCGTTTTTGAAGGCGGCGAAATCTCGATGTTCTACGACCCGATGATCGCCAAATTATGCACATGGGGCAAGGACCGGCCAGCCGCCATTGAAGCCATGCGCGTAGCACTTGATCGCTTTGAAGTTGAAGGCATTGGCCACAACTTGCCTTTCTTATCTGCCGTGATGGACCACGAACGCTTTGCCTCGGGCAGTATCACCACCGCATTCATTGAAGAGGAATATCCAGACGGATTTTCCGGCGCAACGCTCGACGGTGAGGCGCGCATCAAACTTGCAGCCGTTGCCGCCGCAATGAACATGATTGCCCAATTACGACGCACCCGCATTTCCGGCGCTCTCACCAACCATAAGCGCCGGGTTGGCAAAAACTGGGTTGTCTCGCTCGATGGTGAAAATTTTGCGCTTAAACTCAAAGCCCGCCACGAGGGTGCGCGGATTAAATTTTCCACCGGCGAAAAGCTCAATGTGGTGACGGACTGGCGACCGGGACAGCAGCTTTGTCTGGCAAAAATAGACGGCGAGGAAATCGCGGTCAAAGTTGCGCCTTGTGATTCTGGATATTGCCTGCGCTGGCGCGGGGCGGAAATTATCGCTTCAGTTCAATCGCCTATGGTGGCAGAATTGGCAAAACTAATGCCGGAGAAGATTATTCCAGATACTTCATCCCTGTTGCTTTGTCCGATGCCGGGTCTGATTGTTTCCATCGCCGTGACCGAAGGTGAGGAAGTGCAGGAAGGCCAAGCACTTGCCACCGTCGAAGCAATGAAAATGGAAAATATCCTGCGCGCGGAGAAAAAAGGCGTGGTGATGACAATCAACTGCAACCCCGGTGATAGCCTCGCCGTAGACGACGTGATTTTGGAGTTTGAATAAATCTCAAATTTAATGGCCAAATGCCACACAATTGGAATTCAAATATGACCCAACAGCCCGGCGATACACCCCGTGACTGGCTCGATGTCGCCACCAAAGAATTACGCGGCAAGGATGTTGAAAGCCTCACCTGGCACACGCCTGAGGGCATTGATGTCAAACCGCTTTATACGCAAGCGGATCTTGAAAACATCGACCATCTGGGAACCCTGCCCGGCATTCACCCCTATTTGCGCGGGCCAAAAGCCACCATGTATGCGGGCCGCCCGTGGACGATCCGTCAATATGCCGGATTTTCCACCGCCGAGGAATCCAACCGTTTTTATCGGCAAGCACTGGCAGGCGGGCAACGCGGCCTTTCTGTCGCCTTCGACCTTGCCACCCATCGCGGCTATGACAGCGACCATCCGCGTGTTGTTGGCGATGTTGGCATGGCGGGCGTGGCGATTGATTCTGTTGAGGATATGAAAATCCTGTTCGATGGCATTCCCTTAAATGAAATGTCGGTTTCCATGACCATGAACGGTGCCGTCGTGCCGGTGCTTGCTTCATTTATTGTGGCCGGTCAGGAACAGGGGCACAAAATATCTGAACTTTCCGGCACCATCCAAAATGACATTCTCAAAGAATTTATGGTCCGCAATACCTATATTTATCCCCCCGAACCTTCAATGCGGATTGTCGCCGATATTATCGACTTCACCGCCCGTGAAATGCCCAAATATAACTCGATCTCAATTTCCGGCTATCACATGCAGGAGGCAGGCGCCAATCTGGTGCAAGAACTTGCCTTTACCCTTGCTGATGGTCGCGAATATGTGCGCGCCGCCATCGCCAAAGGCATGAATGTGGATGAATTTGCTCCAAGGCTTTCATTCTTTTTCTGCATTGGCATGAACTTCTTTATGGAAAGCGCCAAACTGCGCGCCGCCCGGCTTTTGTGGTCGCGCATTATGGAGGAATTTGAGCCTCAAAACTCCAAATCCTCGATGTTGCGTACCCATTGCCAGACATCTGGTGTTTCGCTGCAAGAACAAGACCCATATAACAATGTGGTGCGCACCGCATTCGAGGCCATGTCGGCAGCGCTTGGCGGCACCCAGTCGCTGCATACCAATTCATTCGATGAAGCAATTGCCCTGCCCTCGGATATGGCCGCCCGCATCGCCCGCAATACGCAGCTGATCCTGCAACACGAAACCGGCATTACCAATGTGGTCGACCCCTTGGCCGGCTCCTATTACGTCGAAAGCCTCACCAGCGAACTTGCAAATGAAGCCTGGAAGCTGATCGAAGAGGTCGAGACCCTTGGCGGCATGACCAAAGCGGTCGCAACCGGTATGCCCAAACAACGCATTGAAGAGGCTGCCGCCAAAAAGCAGGCTGCAATCGACAAGGGCGACGAGGTTATTGTTGGCGTCAACAAATTTCGCCCAACGGCTGAACCCCTTATCGACATCCGTGAAATCGACAATTCTGCCGTTCGCGAGGCACAGGTTGCGCGCTTGAAACGCATTCGCCGCGACCGCGATCAGCAGGCCTGCGATGCAGCGCTTGAAGCCCTCACCAATATCGGCGCATCTGGCAAGGGCAACATTCTTGAAGCAGCAATTGAGGCTGCGCGCGCCCGCGCCTCGGTCGGTGAAATGTCGAGCGCGCTTGAAAAAGCCTTTGGCCGCCACAAGGCTGAAGTCATGACCATCAAGGGGGTATATGGGGCTGAAAATGACGATGAGGCCTATCACTCGGTTGAAGAGCATATCCGTGAATTTACCAAAAAGCTCGGCCATAAGCCGCGAATTCTGGTGGTAAAAATGGGCCAGGATGGCCATGATCGTGGTGCCAAAGTTATTGCCACCGCCTTTACCGACCTAGGTTTTGATGTCCATGTCGGGCCATTGTTTCAAACACCGGAAGAAGCGGTTGCCCTGGCGATTGAAAAAGACGTCGATATTATTGGCATATCCTCCCATGCGGCTGGCCACAAAACTCTTGCGCCAATGTTACTAAAAGAACTGGCCAGCAATGATGCCGCCGACAAGATCGTTATTTGCGGCGGGGTTATTCCACAGCAGGATTATGATTTTCTCACAAAGGCAGGTGTGAAGGCCATTTTTGGTCCCGGCACCAATATACCAAAGGCTGCCGATGCGTTGATAGATTTATTGCGCGAGCGTCTGCGCGGTAAAAATATATAGGCTCACCCAAATTTGTGTAATAGTTGATTGGGATGATCCATCCTGCCCCTTGTGCGATTATTAAAATTGCGGCAGTTTGCAAATTCAGCACAAAAGTGGAACCTATTCGATGCAAAATGAAGCGATGCAAAACAGCAATATGACCGACCCGTTTGGTCGTGATATTACCTATCTTCGGGTTTCTGTAACCGACCGCTGCGATTTTCGCTGCACCTATTGCATGTCGGAAGACATGACCTTTCTGCCACGTAAAGACTTGCTGACTCTGGAAGAACTGGATCGCCTGTGCTCTGCATTTATACACAAGGGCGTTAAAAAATTGCGCCTTACCGGCGGTGAACCACTGGTACGCAAAAATATCATGAGCTTTGTCCGCACCCTTTCCCGGCATCTGGAAAGCGGCGCGCTGGAAGAAATAACCATCACCACAAATGGCTCCCAACTGGCCAAATACGCATCCGAACTGGCTGATTACGGCGTTAAACGGGTCAATGTTTCGCTTGATACGCTGGATGCGGCCAAATTCCACGACATCACCCGCCGGGGAATGGTGGGTCAGGTCATGGAAGGCATTGATGCGGCCAAAAAAGCCGGCCTTGCCATCAAACTGAACATGGTCGCGCTGAACGGATTTAATGATCACGAAATCATTCCAATGATGAAATGGGCCCATGGCGAAGGCATGGACCTGACCATGATTGAAACCATGCCAATGGGCGAAATTGATGGCGATCGAAACGAGCTTTATCTGCCGCTTTCCAAAGTCCGCGAGAGCTTGCGTGAGAATTTCACCCTCACTGATATTCCTTATAAAACCGGTGGCCCGGCGCGCTATATGCAGGTGGCTGAGACCGGTGGACGTTTGGGCTTTATTACCCCGCTCACCCATAATTTCTGCGAAAGCTGCAACCGGGTGCGCCTCACCTGCACCGGCACGCTTTATATGTGCCTTGGTCAAGATGATGCCGCCGACCTTCGTGCGCCCTTGCGGGAATCCGAGGGCGACGAGCTGTTAAGCGCCGCGATTGACGAGGCCATTTCTCGCAAGCCCAAAGGCCATGATTTCATCATTGACCGCGATAATAAAGGCCCGGCCGTTTCAAGACATATGAGTTTAACCGGTGGGTAAATGAACTTCTGTAAATCATTCCCATTTTCGATTGTATTCCAATAACAACCATCAGGGGACAGGATCATTTATCCAATCCTCACGGTGATGACGCACACCGATGATCAGCACCCCTTCGTCATCAATCGCATATATGATTAAATGAGAACCACAGGGATGCACGCGCACGCGTGGGGTAATTTCCATACGCTCTCGTGCCATTCGTGGATTGTCTGCAATAATATCAAATGTATGTTCAAGTTGGCCTTGATAGGCTTCTGCTTGACTGACACCAAACCTTGTCACGCCGTCTAAATAGACAAAAATCACATCGCGTTCAGCCTGCTTTGTAAACCTATAGGTCAATGCCAGCTTGCCTGCGTCCTTCTTCGCGTATCTCCTTCATGGAGCGCGTACTTAAACCGCTTTGCAAACTTTCAGTAACCAGTTTTTGCATGTGGGCAATCTTCCCATCGCGCTCCTGATCTTTGCGGATGAGGTCGCGCACATAATCACTGGTATTGCTATATTGGCCAGAATTGGCTTTTTTCTCTACCCAACCCTTCATTGGAGTTGGCAGAGATACGTTCATTGACGACATTTCAGCCATAAGAATGCTCCTTTCCCCAATTATGACAGATAATGACAGATATTGCCATTAAAAATTCAATGCTTAATTCTGATGCAAAATGGATGGGCATTGCGTTTCCAGTCCATATATACCGTTATGCGACGCTAAACGATGGCCGTAAGTCCTGGCTGATAACAACTACCTTGCGCTATATGCCGTTTGAGAGGTGCAATAGTTTATCGGCAAATTTATTATAAGCATCAAAACTATCAACTCCGTCGATTGTAGAGTTTTTATTGCAGAAATGAAGAGACATCATACCTGCGGACCTTGCTGCGGTGATGCCGACAAAACTATCCTCCACCACAAGGCAAGAATTCGGAGCAACGCCCATTTCTGTTGCAGCGTGAAGAAACAAGCCCGGATCAGGCTTCCATTTTCCAATATCATAAGAACTAAATGTCTGCCCTTGGAACAGGTCAGCCAGACCGGTCTTTATCAGCGCTGAACAAATTTTACTTTGCGGGCCACTAGACGCAATACACTTCTTTATGTCCAGCGCCTGTAGCGTTTGATGGACGTTCGGAAACGTCTCCAGTGAGGAAGCAAAAAGCGCATCAACCTGGGCGCGATAGATTACTTCAAAGTCTTTTGGCAATCTGCGGTCGATGATGTTTTCAATATCTCGGAAAATATCTGCAAGTTTGCGTCCTCGGAAACGCAAAACCATTTCATCAATTGTGAGAGATAGTTCAGGAATAAGGTCAATGAAGGCTTGATTGCAGAGCGGCTCGCTATCAACCAGAGTACCATCGAGATCAAATATGATGCACTGAATCATATCGCAACTTTACGTCAGAAGAGACAAACAGAAAAGCGACTTTATAGCGGAGCTGCCCTTGATTAGCGCAAAAACCTTCAATTTCGCAGCAACTCACCCCTCAAGCTCCTCGCGCAGCATTTCAAGTTCCAGCCATTCATCTTCGCATTTTGCGTGCGCGGCTTCGGTATCAGCCAGTTTTGCGGCTAGCTGGTTAAATTTATCCGGCTCGCGCTCAAACAGTCCGTCTTTGCTAAGCCTTTTAACTCCTCGGGTTGGGCTGATGACCGAAGCTGACAGCGAGCCTATTCCATGCATTCATTTGGGCTATGATAAGCGTAAGATCGACAATTTGTTGGTCAGTAAAATGCGTTTTCAGGGCATCAAACAATTTCTTTGGAGCTCCGCCCTCAGAAAGCAACGTTATAGCCTCCGCCCACGCAAATGCCGCTCGCTCATTTTGATTAAAGAATGAGCATTCTTGCCAAACGGTAAGACAATCAAGTCGTTGTTGAGTTTCACCAGTAGCCCGAGCCTGCATCGCGTGGAGATCGACGCAATAAACACAGCCATTAATTTGAGAAATACGAAGTTCAACCAACGCGCGTAATCTCTTATCAATCGATTCCATTTGATTCTTTGCCTTTGCCATACTGGCAATTGCAGATCCATTTATCGAAATATAATCGAGACGCTCAATCATTATTTTGCTCCGAGAAGTTTATCTCACATTGTCAGCACTTTCACCCGATGGCAAGATTGGGCTCATTGCTGTCGCGCACTTCAAAAGCCTCTGAAAACGAATACCAGATTGGCAACTCACCCCTCAAGCTCCTCGCGCAGCATTTCCAGTTCCAGCCACTCATCTTCGCATTTGGCGTGCGCAGCTTCGGTATCAGCCAGTTTTGCGGCTAGCTGATTGAACCTATCCGGCTCGCGCTCAAACAGTCCATCTTTGGTCAGCACCTTGTTCAGCCGAGTAATCTCATTTGTCAGTTCCTCGATTTTCTTTGGCAGATTTTCCAGCGCAAATTTATGTTTATAGCTAAGCTTGCCTTTTGACGGGGTTTTCGCCCGCGCGCCCATTGCCTCTTTAGGCTTGTCATCCTTGGCCCTGCCCTGTTTTGCACCCGCCAAACCATCGCGCTGGGCGACCATATCGGAATACCCGCCAACATATTCGGTCCATTCACCATCGCCATTTGAGGCAATGATCGAGGTTGAAACCCGATCCAGAAAATCACGGTCATGGCTGACCACAATAACCGTGCCAGGGTAGTCAGCCACCATTTCCTGCAACAGATCCAGCGTTTCCAAATCAAGATCATTGGTCGGTTCATCCAATACCAGCAGATTGGAAGGAAGCCGCAATCCGCGCGCCAGCATAAGCCTGCCACGTTCACCGCCGGAAAGCGCATGAATGGGCGTGCGCACCTGTTCGGGCGTAAACAAAAAATCTTTCATATAGGCGATCACATGCTTGCGAATATCGCCAATCGCCACCATATCGCCGCTGCCATCGGTAAGCGCCTCACCAAGGGTCCAGTTCGGGTCGAGCGCCTCGCGCTTTTGGTCCAACACCAGCACATCAAGATTGGCCCCAAGCTGCACCGTGCCCTGATCAGGTTC
>JAJRQF010000001.1 GCA_024280375.1 Alphaproteobacteria bacterium
ATTATTCGCGATGCCTATCGACTTTTATTTGCTGAAGAAGGTACCATTCAGGAACGCAAGCAGCAATTGGCTGAACTCTATGAGGGCAATGCCGATATTGATGAAATTCTGAAATTTCTTGATCAAGGTACGCAACGTTCCATATGCACTCCACCGTTATCCAGAAACGTTTGAAACCAACGCCCCTGATATGCCAGAAAATTCACACAATCCTGAAGTGCAATTAATCCCACCGATAGGAATAATTGCGGGTGGCGGTCCACTACCGGTTAGTCTGGCAAAGGCTGTGATAAAATCGGGTCAAAACGTTTTTATCTGTGCGCTTGAAGGGTATGGGGACCCGGAATTAAACAATTTTCCCCACCATTGGGTTTCAATCCAATCGGTTGAAGAAATCATAAATCAGTTGAAGTTGGCCAATTGCCAAAAAATTGTGATGATCGGCAATATTAGAAGGCCGAATAATATTGGGAAATTACCAGGCAAGGATGGCCCGGATAAAGCTGCAGCCCAGTTAGCCAGTGTTGGTGGCGGTGATGATCAAATCCTTTCAGGAGCTGCCAGTTTTTTGGAAGCCTTGGGTTTTTCGGTAATTGGGGCTCATGAATTAATTCCCGAAAATCTGATCGGTAATGGGGCGGTTGGCAAACATGTTCATGCAACTGACAATATTGCAGACATTGCCAAAGGATTTGAAGTTCTCAACGTGATGGGAAATCTCGATGTCGGCCAGGCTGTAGTTGTGTGTGGTGGTCATGTTTTGGCAATAGAAGCTGCCGAAGGAACCGACGAAATGCTCAAGCGTGTAGCCTTTTTGCGTAAAGATGGCGCTATTCATACATCAGGCGGCGTTTTAGTTAAAAAACCAAAAAGCGGTCAGGATATGCGTTTTGATATGCCGGTAATTGGTCCGGTTACCGTTGAGTTGGTGGCTGCGGCAGGCCTGTCGGGCATTGTCGTTCATGCTAATAATGTCCTTTGTCATGACCTCCAAGGATTGATTGCACATGCGGATGAACTCGGTGTTTTTGTCGAAGGTACCACACCGTCAACCAATGGAAAGGTTGCCAACTGATCAGGTCATCTCATTCCATAAGGCCAATCACGTTAAAAATCGGTATTTCCGCTACCGAACCTTCCGGCGATTTGCTTGGAGCAGAATTAATGACGGCGTTGCAGAAACGAGCCGGGATTTCATTTGAATTTTATGGTATTGGCGGGGATTCCATGCAAAAGGCCGGTTTAGAAAGCCTCTTTGACATTGAAGATCTTGCTGTAATCGGACCGGCGGCAATCATTGGTGCAATCCCCAGAGGATACCGGTTGGCAAAAAAGTTGGTTAGCGACCTCGTGTCGAAAAAAATTGACGCGCTGATTATTATTGACAGCCCGGAGTTTAACCACCCGGTAGCGCGTTGGTTGCGGGCGGATAATAGCAGATTACCTATATTTAATCTGGTAGCACCAACGGTTTGGGCATGGAGATCATGGCGCGCGCGAAAGATGAAACCCTATATTAATGAGGTTTTGGCGGTGCTACCCTTTGAACCGCGTGTTTTTGAAGAACTCGGCGGTCCAGTGTGTACGTTTGTAGGGCATCCAGCGGTGGATCGTGCCAAGCGCAACACAATGACGGCGCGGGAATTTCGGCAAAAATTTAACCTTTCCAGCGATCAGACTATGCTTTTGATGTTACCCGGCAGTCGGCGTGGTGAAATTGTTCGCCACATGGAGATATTTATTGCGGCCGTGAAACGTTTCTCTGACGTTGTTGAAGGTGTGCAAATTGTCATGCCGGTAATTCCTCATATGAAGGCGGAAGTGTCCTTGCAGCTACAGAACCTGCAAATTGATGTGTTGCAGATTGAAGAAGAAGGCGACAAGTGGGGGGCTTTTCGGGCCGCCGACCTTGCTTTGGCAGCATCTGGTACAGTTACTCTGGAACTGACGTCAACACACACGCCGATGGTCGTTGCCTATCGTGTGGATGCTATCCTCTCATTTATTCGCAGATATCCAAACTTGTTCAAATGGCTGATAGATTTTCCATCGATGGTATTACCAAACCTGATTATGCGAGAGAATACTGTACCGGAATTTTTCGATCGCGGTTGTCACTCCGAGGCACTTTCATCCGCACTGATTGAAATCCACCAAAGTGAAGTAGTCAGGGAAAAACAACGCGAATTTCTCTGTCAGGCCGCGATCGAAGTCGGTTGCAACGATCCTTATGAAACAGCTGAACGAGCAGCCGAGGCAGTTCTTAAACGATTGAACTTTGAACCGTCGCAAGCAACGCCCTAGCGATCGTCCGGCTGCACATAATCACGCGTGGTAGCACCGGTATAGAGCTGACGGGGACGGCCAATTTTCTGCTTGGGATCCTCCACCATTTCATTCCACTGAGCAACCCAGCCAACGGTGCGCGCCAGAGAGAATAAAACCGTGAACATGGTGGTGGGAAATCCTAATGCGCGCAAGGTTATGCCGGAGTAAAAGTCAATATTCGGGTAAAGGTTGCGGCTGATGAAGTATTCGTCTTCAAGCGCTATTTTTTCCAGCTCGCGGGCGATATCGAGCATTGGGTCATCGGTCATCCCCAAAGCATCAAGCACCTCGTGACATGTTGTTTGCATAATGCGCGCGCGCGGGTCGTAGTTCTTGTACACACGGTGGCCAAATCCCATTAATCTGAAAGGATCGTTTTTATCTTTGGCGCGGGCGATAAATTCAGGAATTCTGTCAACCGAGCCAATTTCCGACAACATGTTCAAGGCCGCTTCATTGGCGCCACCATGAGCCGGGCCCCACAGGCACGCAATTCCAGCTGCGATGCAGGCAAACGGGTTGGCACCAGATGAACCTGCCAGCCGAACTGTTGAGGTTGAGGCATTTTGCTCGTGATCGGCATGAAGAATGAAAATACGGTCCATGGCACGGGCGAAAACCGGATTGGGTTCATATTTCTCGCATGGAACCGAAAAGCACATATGGAGAAAATTTGCGGCGTAATCGAGATCGTTACGCGGATAAATAAACGGCTGGCCAACGGAGTATTTATAGGCCATGGCGGCTATCGTCGGCATTTTTGCAATCATGCGGCGACTGGCAACAAGGCGTTGATGGGGATCATCAATGTCGGTTGA
>JAJRQF010000016.1 GCA_024280375.1 Alphaproteobacteria bacterium
ATAGCAAAGTTGCGCGTATTTCGCGGCTGCGTATTGTCGATGGTGTGCCGCTTGCGATTGAGCGCGCCTCCATATCGCCGAAATACCTGCCTGATCCTGAAAATGTCGGTCATTCGCTTTATGAGTATCTGGCAAAGCTTGGGCACAAACCATCACGGGCGATCCAGCGAATTTCCGCCAGCAATATCAGCAGCAATGATGCTAAATTACTCGAGGTTGAAGAAGGTGTCGCGGGATTGAATATAGAGCGCACATCGTATTTGCCCTCAGGCCAGGTGGTTGAGTTTACCCGATCAGTTTATCGCGGCGATGCCTATGATTTTGTCGCAGAATTACAACTGGCAGAACCGCATGAAAGCGATAAGCAATGAACAGCAGCCCGCAAAACCTGCGCTCCAAAATGCGCTGCGAAATCGAAGAAATTCCCGACGCGCTGGAGAGATTGTTCAACTGTTCAAACGGCGCAATTCTTGAAGCCGCACAGGCGCTGCAAAAGCTTGACCCCCGGTTTATTACCACCATCGCCCGCGGGTCATCGGATCACGCTGCAACTTACTTAAAATATGCCATCGAATTGGTGGCAAAAGTTCCGGTTGCCTCAATCGGTCCTTCCATTGCATCCATTTACGGCACCTCGCTTAAACTTGATTATTCTGCCAGCATTTCGATTTCGCAATCGGGCAAAAGCCCGGATATTGTGCAAATGGCCCAAAGTACCGGCAAAAACGGCGCATTGGCGATAGCGCTTACCAACGATCCTGCTTCACCCTTGGGCGAAACGTGTGACCATACAATTGATATTTGTGCCGGAGTAGAATTGAGCGTTGCGGCAACAAAAACCTATGTGAACAGCATTATGGCCGGTCTGTTATTGTTGGCATATTGGAAAGAAGACCACGCGCTTTTGGATGCCTTGCAAAGATTGCCGGAACAAGCTCACAAGGCCATTCAATGCGATTGGCAAACACTGGCTGAGCGTTTGGCGCATGAAAACTCGTTGCTCATTTTAGGGCGCGGCACTTCGCTTGCAATTGCCAATGAGGCTGCGCTGAAATTCAAGGAGGTCTGCCAGATACATGCGGAAGCCTATTCATCGGCCGAAGTGCTGCACGGGCCGGTGTCCATTGTTGATGAAGGCTATCCGGTGCTGGCGCTTGTCGCACGTGATGCCTCGCAGCCATCGATTGTCGCAACCGCCGATCAATTGGCCGAACGGGGTGCCGATGTTTTTGCAACCTCTAATATGGGGCAAAAGTTTAAGCCATTGGAACTTGTTGAAACCGGTCATCCGCTTACCGATCCGCTTTTGCTGGTGGTCTCGCTTTATTCATTCATCGAAATGCTAGCGCGTCAACGTGGATTAAACCCGGATATGCCGCCGCATCTAAGCAAGGTTACAAAAACCGTATGAGCAATGCACAGGCAATTACCGGCTGCACAATTTTTGATGGCGAACAATACCATGAGGATGCGGCGCTGCTCTGCCAGAACAACACCGTCAGCCAAATATGCCGGGCAGACGACATTCCATCCAAATACGCGATAACCGATCTTAAAGGCGGGTTGCTGGCACCGGGGTTTGTTGATCTGCAGGTTAATGGCGGCGGCGGTATATTGTTTAATCACCAGCCCGATGTGGAGGCTATTCGCCAGATTTGCCAGGCCCATGCGCGCTTTGGCACAACAGCCATGCTGCCAACTCTGATTACCGATACACGCGATATTACTGCCAAAGCCATTGAGGCCGGCATTGAGGCTCATCAACAATCTGTTCCGGGGTTTCTGGGCCTGCATCTGGAGGGGCCGCACCTTTCAGTGGCGAAAAAAGGCGCGCATGCAGCATCCCTCATTCGCCCGATGGATGACGATGATTTGAACCTGTTACTTGAGGCAAAACACGCCCTGCCCTGTTTGATGGTAACGCTTGCGCCTGAATCAGTCACAAGTAACCAAATTGCCAAACTTGCCGATGCGGGTATCATTGTCAGCCTTGGGCACACAAATGCATCTTATAAAAATGCCTGCACCGCAGTGGATGTGGGGGCATCCTGCATTACCCATTTATACAATGCGATGAGCCCGCTCACCCATCAGGAACCGGGACTGGTTGGAACTGCACTAACTTGCGGCGCAGTCTATGCCGGGCTGATTGCCGATGGGCATCACGTAAAACCGGCCGCAATTAAAATTGCGCTTTCGGCCAAACAGGGGCCGGGTGCCATTTTTCTGGTGACCGACGCGATGGCAACAATCGGTACTGATATGCGATCCTTCGAACTCAATGGCCGCACCATCACCCGCCAAAATGGGCGGCTTGTGCTTGAGGACGGGACATTGGCAGGCGCTGATCTCGATATGGCTTCAGCGGTCAGATATATGCACAACACCATTGGCGTTAACAGAAAAGATGCGCTGAATATGGCGTCACTTACGCCCGCCCTCTGCATTGGAATTTCCAGCCTTTACGGCCATTTAAGCGCGGGTGCACGGGCCGACTTCATCCATTTCGACGATGAATTGCAGATCAGCCAAGTCTGGCAAAATGGTGAGTTGCAGCTTTAAAGCGGCGCTTAGCGCCGGGCTACCATTGGCAGCCCTGAACATGAAAAATCAATAAAGCGGCTCGTTATATATAATCTCGCCGCTTTCTCACTCGCGGCCATTCGAGCAACTTAAGTTGCCCGGGCCTCCGTTTGGGCGGCGCTTAGCGCCGGGCTACCATTGGCAGCCCTGAACATGAAAAATCAATAAAGCGGCTCGTTATAAATAATCTCTCCATCAACCGTAATGCCTTTGATCACGCCGGCGCCGTTTTTGCCCAGGGCGAGTACAACGCCAAGCTTTTGATCGCGGCGAAACTTCTCCAACTCCTTGGCGCGTTTTTTCGGGGCAAAATATCGATCATAGGAAAAGCCAATCCGGTAAGACTGGCCAGCCTCGTTGGGCGCTCTGGTAATGGCACCTTTAATGAACAGCTTATCAGTCTCGTCAGGAATTTCGTGCCAAAGCTTGTTTGCAACCCAAAACAGGCCATCACCCTTTTTAAGCTCCACAAAAACCAGATCTTTTCGTGAAAACTCACGATCTGTTTCTATCTCACCAAATTTTAAGTCACCGACCGTTAATCTCAAGGTTACATAATGACCGCGAAACAAATCGCGCGGGTCAACAAAACCGCTTTCAAGCACCACTTCAGCACCGGATTGCAACTGCATGGCGCGCTTATAAATCATCGCACCGATGGCGGCGGTTTGAAGGGCCATGACCAAAATGGCACCGGCGAAAAACCATTTTCTAACCATTATGCGGCCTCCTGCTCAGTTTTCTTGGCGCGAAACAGTTTCGGTAAAAATATTGCCCCCGCCACCATTAATATTCCGGCGGTCAGATAGAACCCCGTTGTGCCAAGCAGGGATTGCGCGGTTCTGAAATAAATCAGCAGCATGATCAAAACAAAACCAAAATACCCCAGGCGGGTAACAGCAGGAATATCCTGCCGGGCGCCCATACGGATAAACCAGATTGAAATAGCTATACCAAAAGCATCCGCTAAAAACGGAATTCGCACGCCTATAGAAGACGCAACGAAAATTGATACAGCAATCCATATTGCGCAAAAAGCCAGATCGTAGATTTGCAGCGATTTCTGCTTCATCGCAAAGGCCAGAATTGCCAGAGCAATCAGCAACATGGCGGCCATAGATAATAAATGCCGGTTGGAGAAAAAATCTACCGTCGTAGGATCGACCAAATCAGAAGAACCGGATGCTATCCAAATCGCTGATATTACAAAGATAATTAAAGCAGAATAGCGAATCACCACGGCCTCTGCGCCCCTTAACCACTGCCCCTGATCATTGCTGAAAATGGCTATCGCGATCACCACATACCAGAAGGCATATAACCCGGCGGCATATATCGACGTATCATATCGTTCAGTCAGGATGGCAACTGTAAGGAATATCCAGCCAATAATGCTAACCAATAACAGGTGAGCCGACATGCGCGAACGCAGCCACCAGGCCAATGCCGCACAAATGAACCAGAACACCAGATAAAGCAGGTTGATTTGAACCTCTTTGAGGTCAAAATTTTCAATACTGCCAAACCACACCCAAAGGCCAAACAGGGCAATAGCCAGCCACAACGCGGTTGATGCCCGGAGCACAAGTGCCGCCAACAGACTTCCACCGGCCCAAAGCAATACCGCATCCTGCGCACGCCCTTGCATGTGATACATCTGCCCGACCAGCATAATGGTTGCACCAAATACTCCACAGCCAAGCAGCACAAATGCATCGGCAATAATGGGTTTGCCACGTTGATTGGCCAGAACCGAGGCCAGATAAGCAATGGCCATTCCGGCGAGTAATATCGAGACCCGCATAATTTTCGGCATCTCGTCCCAATTGGCGGCAACAAAGGTCATTGCAGCAAAGCAAAGCGAAATTACACCAAGGATGATTACAACAGAGGAAAACGAATAGCCGGACTTTTGTGACCGGGATTCAGCAACAATCGCATCAGCTGTATCTGCGTCGATCAGCTCTTTTTCAATCCAGCGTTTTGTATCCCGTTCAAGCCGGGTTTGATAACCAAACTGCATGCTGCCTCGTTTGCCTCCTGTTGAGAATCAATTGCAAACTACCACAAATTGAGGCGAAGTTATTCTATTAATTGCTCAATTTGCACTGCCTTTGAATGCGCGGGCATCCAAATCGCCAATTTTCAGCAGATGCTGCAATACGAATGCAATTGAACGGGCATCATCCAGCGCGTCATGAGCTCTCAGCTCCTCATCATTCAAGCCGTAATAGGCGGCCAATCCGTTACTTCTGGTTTTATTGAGGTCTTCCGGGGGCATGCCCGCGGCCAATAACAATTTGCACGCATTATCGAACCTTGTGGCCGGGAAAGGCGGGGCGATATTGGCCACATAGCAACTGATCGCCATCATGTTAAATTCATCCTTGCCCCAGGACCAGAAATTGGCATTTTCTGCAAACTCATCAAGCGCCTGAAGCGCCTTGCCCAAGTCTTCACCTTTGTCTGCAATCGCCTCTTTGGTTATGCCGGTAAAACTGGTGAAAAACGGATTGATCTCATAGTCATTCCCGTGACGGTCCTTTGGTTTGATCAACAAATTGATGCCATCTAAAATTGGAAAATCAGCTTCAAGCCCCAGCTTTACCGCGCCGATTTGCACCACCACCGGGTCCGGGTCCTGGGGGCCACACCAAAAACGACGTGGAGAATCTGCCAGAGTTACAAATTCACAATCAAAAATAATTGCTGTCTTCATAATAACCTCCATAGCTGCATCATATCTTGCGCGGTTTTATGTTCAAGTCCAGAAAAATCTCGGCTACCCTCGTGGTTCGACAGGCTCACCCTGAGGGTGGAAATCATGGGCTTGCCCGCACCTTCCATCTTCGTCATCCTCGGGCACCGTCCCGAGGATCCAGTTAACCATCCACTTGCTATATGGGGTGAGTAAACAGAAGCTGTTGCTAGATGAAACATTACTATAAATATTTTCGCTGCCACTGATATTCTGGATCCTCGGCTCGGGGGCCGAGGATGACGATGGAGAGGCAGGAAGATGAGGATGGTCGGGAGGCAAGGATGACGTCAAAAATGAGACTTGAGCTAAAAACTCTTGCCCCATTCGACAATTTTGGCCAGATCACCGGTCGGTTCCGGTTTAATCAACGGCAGTTCACCAACCAAAACCTTGCCCGAAGTGCCATCTATGGTGATCAGGTCACCGGCCTTGAATTTTCGCCCAAGGCTGGAAATTTCCTGCGCCTCATAGTCAATGCGCAGGCTCATCGCGCCACAGACACAGGGCTTGCCCATCGAGCGGGCAACCACGGCTGCATGGCTGGTCATGCCACCGCCGGAAGTTAGAATGCCAACGGCTGCATCCATGCCGGAAATATCGTGCGGGCTGGTTTCCTTGCGCACCAAAATAACTTTTTTGCCGGCCTTGCGCGCTTCTATTGCCTCATCAGACGAAAACACAATTGCACCGGTTGCAGCGCCGGGGGAAGCCGGCAACCCGGTCGCATAAACATCTTGCTCAACATCAGGGTCAATTACCCTGTTGACCATGCGTGCCAGTGCCGAAGGATCAAGCCTTGCAACCGCCGTCTCTTTGCTGATCAGCCCCTCTTCCGCCATTTCAACCGCGATGCGAATGGCGGATTTTGTGGTGCGCTTGCCGGTGCGGGTTTGCAGCAACCACAGTTTTCCATCTTCGATGGTGAATTCCACATCCTGCATGTCGGCGTAGTGGTTTTCCAACTTGTTCAGCAATCCGGCAAATTCTTCAAACAGGGATGGCAGGGTTTTTTCCAACGAGGGGTCGGAAGAACCGGCGGAAATTCTCGCTCGCTCGGTAATAAAAAATGGCGTTCTGATACCGGCCACCACATCTTCGCCCTGGGCATTGAGCAAATATTCGCCGAAAATATTATTCTCACCGGTAGATGGGTTTCTGGTAAAAGCCACGCCGGATGCGGATTTTTCGCCGCGATTGCCAAATACCATCGACTGAATGGTAACCGCCGTACCATCATCATCTGGAATCTTGTGCAAAGCGCGATAGGTGACGGCGCGGTGGCTCATCCAGGATTTCAATACTGCGCAAACTGCGGTCCATAATTGGTCGCGCGCATCCTGCGGAAAGCTCTTTTTTGCTTCTGATTGTATAATCTGCTTGAACCGGGCAATCGCCTGTTTCCAGTCTTCGGCATCAAGATCGGTATCAAATTCAATACCGCTCATCGCCCGCAGATCGTCAATCACCTCTTCGAACAATGAAGGGTCTACGCCCAGAACCACCTCGCCATACATTTGCACAAACCGGCGATAGGTATCATAGGCAAACCTTGCATCCCCCAACTGGCTGGCAAAGGCTTCGACGGTCTGATCATTCAGGCCAAGATTTAGAACCGTGTCCATCATTCCCGGCATGGAGGCGCGTGCACCGGAGCGAACGGATACCAGTAGCGGGTTTTCGGCATCACCAAACGACTTGCCGGAAATTGTGGCCACAGCAGCAAGTGCCACTTCCACCTGTTCTTTCAACGCATCTGGAATATCGGTCTGACCGCCCAGATATTGCCGGCAAAGATTGGTGGAAATGGTAAATCCGGGTGGAACTGCAAAGCCCAGCTTCGACATTTCGGCAAGGTTTGCTCCTTTGCCGCCCAACAGGCCGGACAATTCACTGGACCCGTCTGCCTGCCCATTGCCGAATGTATAAACCCATTTGGTCATTTTTTATTTAAGGGATACCCCAAATTACTGCCATTACAACCAATGATTACCACATGCAGCAGTTTTGACCATAGGTCTTTTATCGGTGATCTGAATTAAAACTGTCGAAAAGCTTGTTTATTATCAGCCTTGTTCACGAAAGGTCTCTGCGGTTTGCAGATCGACAGAAACCAGCTGGCTTACACCGCGTTCAGCCATTGTCACCCCGAACAGGCGGTTCATCCGCGCCATGGTGATCGGATTATGGGTAATGATCATAAAGCGGGTATTGGTGGATTCTGACATTTGATCCATCAAATTGCAAAACCGCTCGACATTGTGGTCATCCAGCGGTGCATCGACCTCGTCCAAAACGCATATCGGTGCCGGGTTGGTGAGGAACACCGCAAAAATAAGCGCCATCGCCGTCAATGCCTGCTCACCACCGGAAAGCAAGGTCATGGTTTGTGGTTTTTTACCCGGCGGACGGGCCAGAATTTCAAGGCCAGCATCGAGCGGGTCATCTGATTCAACCAGCTGCAATTCTGCGGTGCCGCCGCCAAACAGATGGGTAAACAGGCGCTGGAATTGCTCGTTGACTTCATCAAAGGCGGTCAGCAAGCGTTCGCGACCTTCCTTGTTGAGGCTCTGAATACCCTGCCGCAGGCGGCGGATGGCCTCAACTAGATCTTCGCTTTCGCTGGTCAGATTATCACGCTGCTCGGCGATTTCCGCCTGCTCGATATCGGCACGAAGATTAACCGCGCCCAACCGCTCGCGTTCAGCTTTGAGCTTTTCCAGTTTCCGCTCAACGCCATCAATTTCCGGCAAGGCAACATTTTCTTCTAATTCGGCCAGCTTGCCAACCATATGCGGCTCGCAATCCATCTCCTCACGAATGCGGGCGGCCACATCATCCTGGCGTTCGCGGGCGGCACCGAGGCGTTCTTCTGAACGCACACTGCCTTCCCGTGTTTCCGCCAATTGAGCAAGCGCATCGGTTGCAGCTTTATCTGCGGTGGCCAGCTCATTTTCCGTTGTAGCCAACAGATCAGCGGCCTGTTTTCTGAGCGTTTCCGCTTCGCTAATCTGGGTCAGCAATGCGCTTCGCTGGGCATCAAGCTCGTCCGGCGCCTCGTCGATTTCCTTGCGCTCCCGATCGGCTTCACTTTGTCGATCTTTCAAAATTGCGATTTGCTTTTCCGCATTGGATGCCCGCTCAATCCAGGATTGACGCTCCCGACCAATGGCTTCCAGCCGTTGGCTGCGTAATAGAATCTCACGCGACAGGCCATCAAACAGCGCTTTGGCCTCGGCGAAACCCGCCCGGTCTGATGCGACCTCAAGCCGGAGTTCGGCAAGCTTTTGTTCCAGCACATCAAGTGCGGGCGTGGTGAGAAGAGTGGCACTTGCCTCGGTGAAAACCTGGCTTGCTTCCTCATGGCTGGAATTGAGCCGCACCCGTGCTTCTTCCAGCGCAGAACGTCGGTTGGAAAGTTCGCCGACAGCACGCTCCGCCTTCACCAGATCGCTGCGCGCCTCGCCCAATTCGGATTGCAATTTACGCGCCTCATCACGGCAATTGCGTTCGGTATCCAGATCCTTTGACAATGCCAGTTTGGCCTGCTCAAATGTAGCCTCGGCATCGGTAATATTTTTATGCGCGATGATCGCAGCGCGGTCGAGTTCGGCCAGTCGGTTTTTTTGCGCCAGCCTTTGGGCCGCAGCGGTTGGTGCATCGGCGGTTGCGCAAAAGCCATCCCAACGCCACAAATCGCCCTCTTTGGAAACCAGCCTTTGACCGGGTTTCAAATCCGCCTGCAGGCGCGGGCCATCACCCCGTTCAACGATGCCGATTTGGGCCAGTCGCAAGGATAGTTCTTTCGGGCCGCTGACCTTATCTGAAAGTGCTTCAACCCCTTGCGGCAGCAATTGATTGTTTTCAGAAGTACCCGACCCACCCCAAAAAACCGGTGCGGATGCATCAATAGATGCCTCAAGATCATCGCCAATGGCGGCACCAAGGGCGGCCTCTATGCCTGAGGCTACAGATATCTTTTCAACAATTGCCGGAAATAAATCAGTTGCGCCAGCATTTAGAATAGAATTAAGCGTCTTGGCTTCGGTTTCTATCTGGTTCAGTTCAGCCTGGGCAGCCGTGCGCGGGGCACGTGCTTCTTCTTCTTTTGCCCTTGAGGCAATTGCGCGTTTTTCCGCCTCCAAAACCGCCTGCTCGGCCTCGCCAACCGCTTTTTCCAAAGCATCAATACGGATTTGCTTTTCTTCGGCACCCGAGGTTTGGGCAATTTCTTTGGAGATCTGCTCCAGATCATTGGCCACAGATGCAATCTGGTCAGACAGTCTTTGCTTGCGTTGCTCGCTGTCATTTATAGTGCGCTGCAATTGATTTCTGGCGGCCGATACCGTTGCCACCTCGCTGGTGATTTCAGCCAGCTGGGCTTCGCTTGCATCCAGTTTGATTTTGGTATTCTCGAGCGCGGATTTAGCGTCATTTTCCCGCTCATCGCTCTTGGCGGTTTCACTCTGCAGCAGCTCTTCTTCTTTGTTTAAATGCGCCAGTATATCGCTGTTCTCAATGATCATTTGCTGCTCGCGAGCAACATCTTCATTCAACTGACCAAGCCGCCGATCAAGTTCATTTCGGCGATTTTCAATCCGCTTAGCTTCCTGATCAATCTGGTTACGGGCCAAGGTAAGGCGTTGCAAAGCGGCAGCGGCCTTTGCCTCGGCATCACGTAAGGCGGGCAAGCGATGGGCAATAATTGCCTGCTCCTTAGCGGTCTGCGCCTGATTTTCTGCCCTTTTACCAACGTCGACCGTTGCGATAACCAATGCGGCCTCAGCCTCTTTCACCGCTTCGGAGGCTACTTTCCAGCGCAGGTAAAACAACAGCGCTTCGGTTTTGCGAATATCACCGGAAACCGCACGATAACGATTGGCCTGCCTTGCCTGCCGCTTCAAACTGTCAAGCTGGCTGGTCAACTGACTTACCACATCATCAAGACGTTCAAGATTGGTTTCAGCCGCGCGAAGGCGAAGCTCGGCCTCATGCCGTCTGGAATGCAGCCCGGAAATGCCGGCGGCCTCTTCCAACAGCGCGCGCCTTGCCCGGGGCTTGGCCGAGATCAACTCACCAATACGCCCCTGCCCGATCATTGAGGGCGAACGCGCGCCGGTTGATGCATCGGCAAATAAAAGCTGCACATCCTTGGCGCGCACATCGCGGCCATTGATGCGATATACGGAACCCGCCTCACGCTCGATCCGCCGCGATACCTGCAATTCATCCGCATCGTTAAATATGGCAGGCGCAGTACGATCTGAATTATCCAGAAACAGCGTTACTTCAGCAGTGTTGCGCGATGGGCGACTGCCGGAGCCTGAAAATATCACATCATCCATAGAGGATGCACGCATGTTCTTATAGGAATTTTCGCCCATCACCCAGCGAAGGGCTTCGACAAGATTGGACTTGCCGCAGCCATTTGGACCGACCACGCCTGTAAGCCCGCGCTCTATGATGAGTTCGGTCGGCTCTACAAAGGACTTAAAGCCCAATAGACGCAGTTTTTGAAATTGCATTCAAGTCCGCCAGGTTCTGCCTGAATTTAAGTTAGATCAGAACCTTACCGGCACAATTGTACGAAAAGAAGATTCTGCTCTTCTAAAGTAGCGCGTCGATGGCAGCGGATACACCTTTAAATGACAATTCCCCAGAAAATTTCACACCACCAATAAACAGGGTTGGCGTGGCATTAACCTTAAACTTGTCACCACCGCGGGCGCGCATCTCTTTAATACCTTTAAAAATCTCGGCATTGGCGATGCAGGCCTCAAAAGTTTCCTTACTGAAACCAGCCAATTTGGAGATATTAAACAGGATCGGACGCGGGTCTTTTGCACGTGACCATTCACCCTGCTGGGCAAACAAAATATCGAGCATCGGAAAGTATTTATCGGCCGGCGCACACCTAGCCAGCATGGCAGCAGCGACCGCGCGGTTGTCCAATGGAAACTCGCGGAAAATCAGTTTCGCTTTACCAGTCTCAATATATTTTTTCTTGAGCTGGGTTAGCGTATCCTCATGGAAGCGTTTGCAATGAGGACATGTCATTGAAGCATATTCAACGATTGTGACGGGCGCATCATCCTTACCAAGCACTTTATCTGGCAAAGGCAAATCATCATAAAGACCGGAGACCTGTTGGGCATTGGCAGTATCCACACCGGCAACCGGTGCAAGGCTGACAATACTTGCAGCACCGGCAAAAAGAGCCACTTTAGCACTGCTATCCAAAAACTTGCGGCGATCAATCTTCATATTATTTCCTGACATTCTTATTGTTGGTCTATTACAAGGTTGAGTTTGATTAGCATCTTCTATTATGGCAAGCAAAGTCGAAAATGTGGCATTTAGAACCCTAACCGATCAAATAGTGTTGATGGCGCTTAGGTTAAATGCGACATCATAGTATTTTTTAAACTCACGGCCGTTCCTCGCTTGGCTCGGGCCTGAAGTTGTTAAATCATGATCTTGCGCGGCTACACCACGTGCGATCACTCGAAACGCGCCGCATTAGCGGCGGCTCGTAATTTACTCGCTTTCACATTGGCTTCCAGCGATCAATTAAACATTGTTATCAAAATCATCATGAACGTTTGCTGAACACGCCCTCACCCATTTTTGCAAGTGCCTGTTTGAGGTTTTCATCCTCGACCGAACCCAGCATATCATCCAGCCGCTGGCGCTGTCCCTGTTCCAGCACTGGGGGTGCGGGGCGACGCGGTTTTTCCTGTTTATTTACAGGCTTTTGTACAATTTTAATACGGTCAATTGCATTGAAGCCGAAATAGCCGTTAACCCGCTGGATGATCTGCGTTGAATCGTGTTGCAGATAAATCGAGCGCGCGCCATCGCAGGCAATCACCAGGGCGGCCGGTTTAAATGGTTCATCATCACTTGCCTGTTTAGGCCAATCGAGTTTTTCGGGCCTTGTATAGGCTGAATGGGTATTGCCAACAATTTCCTCCCAGGCCATGACAAGCTGCATGGTCATGCCAGCCCGTTGCTGCATGATTGGATCAAGCACATTGGTCATCAACTCAGCAATCTGCTGCGCACCGCGCCAGCGATTTTTGCCTTGCTTTTTGTCGTTAAAAGCCAATTTATTCGTTCCTTAAATCCGATGATTCCAAAATGCTGGTAATATTATTTCAAACTCAAACCACATGATAAGCCAAAACCTGCTTGAATGGTATGATAATCATGCACGGGAATTGCCCTGGCGGATAGGCCCACAGGCGCGAAAAGATGGCATGAAAGCCGATCCCTATCATGTTTGGCTTTCAGAAATCATGCTGCAACAAACCACGGTTGCCACGGTGAAAGACTATTTTCTCCGCTTTTTGACCCATTGGCCCAATATTGAGGCGATGGCGGCAACTGATGAGGAGGATATTTTAAAAGCCTGGGCCGGGCTTGGCTATTATTCGCGAGCGCGAAATTTAAAAAAATGCGCCGATATTGTTGTGGAAGAACATGGGGGTAGATTTCCGACTGATGCGAAAAATTTACGCGCCCTGCCGGGAATTGGTGATTATACCTCGGCGGCGATTGCGGCCATTGCCTATGATCATGCGGAACCGGTGGTCGATGGCAATATCGAGCGCATAATTTCGAGGCTCTATCGCATTGAGATACCGCTGCCAAAATCAAAGCCAGAAATTCGTGAATTGATGGGCAAAATGGTGCCTAAATCCCATCCGGGCAATTTTGTCCAAGCCATGATGGATTTGGGTGCCACTATTTGCACACCGCGCAATCCGAAATGTGACCAATGCCCGATTAGCGCTAATTGCCAAGCGGCAAAGACCGGGGAGCCGACAAAATGGCCAATTAAATTGGCCAAAAAGCCCAAGCCGGAACGGGTGGGCGCGGCATATGTTGCCATTGATGGTGATGGCGCAATCTTTTTGCAAAAGCGTGGCGATAAAGGCCTGCTTGCCGGCATGAGCCAGATACCGACCACAAATTGGACCGCCCGCGTAGATGGAGAGACCGGCATTATTGCCGCACCGTTTGAAGCCAATTGGCAGGCCTGCGGCAGCATCCGCCACACATTCACCCATTTTCATTTAACCCTGCATGTCTTTCGCGCTGACATTGGCCCGCGACCACAAACCAATGGCTGGTGGTCAAACGATGTGGACGATGAAGCGCTGCCAACGGTTTTCAGGAAAGCGATTGAGAAGGCGCAGAGAATTGAATAGCGGCCATATGGACAATGCAGACTTTAGCCGTCATTTATTGAAGGTCGGCTTTATAATTGACAGGGCCGCTAATGGTCTGGTTCACCAAATATACCGGAAGCAAACTCAGTATTTGAAATTGCTGGAAATACGAGCTCTTCCTTCATGGCAAAATGAACTGCTGCTTTAATGCGGTTTAATGCTTCGGTTGACGCGGTCTGAGTGCTATCCAGGAGTTGAAAATCATGGGGCATATTCGGCCAGATATCGAGCAGGATATCGGCACCGGAATTTGCCTGCTTTTCGGCAAAATCAAATATCATGTCAAACAAAATTTCGCGCCCTCCCGCCTGCAAATAAAGTGGCGCAAGCCCGGTATAATCGTACGAAATTGGAGATAGTTCAGTGCGTCCAAATTGCCCATTTGGGTCAAGCCAGTGGCCGAAGCGGACGGCCATCCACCCCTGCACCAAATCGTATTGATCATTACCGTGCAAGCTCTTGCCTCGTTCTCCAATGTCGGTCCACGGGCACATTCCAATCCCAAGTGCGGGTTGCTCATGGCCCTGATCTTTCAATTGGCGCAACAGGGTCAACATCATATGACCTCCGGCACTATCTCCAACCACGATGATTTCTTCTGCCGGTTTTTGTTCGATAATAAACTCCCATGCCGCGCGCGCATCATCGGTCTGCGCGGGATGAGGATGTTCAGGCGTCAAGCGATAGTCTGGTGCAAAAACCGGCGCTCCAATATGATGAGCCAGCATTGCAGCAAATCGAATGCTCATTGCCCCATGAAAAGCATATCCGCCACCGTGAAAATAGAGGATGGTCGCACGACTGGATTGATGGCGCGGCACAAACCATGTACCTTTTGGCGAGGCTTGATAAGTGCAATCCACCGCATATTCATCTGGTGTCTCAGTTTGCAGGCTATCGAGAATGAGACGGCCTTCAGCGATGCTTGCAACACTCATTGCGCGTGTGAATTGATGCCGCATAAAACGCACGCCAATTTCCAGATTAACATCCCAGGTCGGTTCAATCCTGCGTCCCAAAGCCCGTCCTGCATAGGTGCCGATGGCGATGCGGTTAAGCGCGAAAAAACTTGAAAGGCGAAGGCGCAATGGCCCAGAGAAATTTATAGCAGGCATTAACTGAACTCTTGTTGTGTTGCCCCATATTGCTTACAATTTTGTCTGGTGAATAGAATGATCACGACAGTTTGGGAAAATACTACCATGTCGAAAACATCGGATCTGCTCTTGCCTCGCGCCTCAATGGCGGGTTGTGTTTTTGCAGCGATCGCGCGCGATACACGAGGGATTGCATTATGTGAAGCAGACCGGTTCAATCATTTCCCGGCATCGCCCCTGGTGGCGTTGACTTACCAACAATTGGGGCAAACTCACGTGGTGAATGACAGCACTGATTCTCAAGAATTATACAACACCAAACCCCTTCCCCGCATATCCGTTGCGGGCCCACAGGAACATCCGGTAACCAGTTGGAATAGGGGGGAAGTGTTTATAATAACCATCGGGTTTTACCCTGATGCTTGGTTTAAACTGACCAATATTGCACCTGCATCACTTGCCAACCAATTGAAATCCAGAGTTCCTGATATTCTTCGCTCAATTTTGGAGAGTTGCGAAAACACTGATGATGCCACATCATTTTGGCAGACCTTCCAAAATGGCCTTGAGCCATTATGGGCCACCGCCAGAAAAGGTGACACACGGGTCGCCTGGGCCGGTCATCAATATATTTCGGACTGGACGCAATCACTCATCGCGCGGGCGGCAATTTCTGGCCCAGGTCAAAGTCTGCGTGCAACCGAGCGGAGGTTGCGTCGATGGACCGGCCAAAGCAGGCAATCGCTGTCGTTCTACGCCAAGTTCGAAGGATTGCATCGTAGTGTTGTCAACGAAGACACCGCGTCCCTTGCTGAGCTTGCGCAACATACGGGTTATTCGGATCAATCTCATATGGGCCGTACAGTCCTTCGCGCAACCGGCTTTTCGCCAGCACAACTAAACAGGCTGATTGCTACAAAAGAGGCGTTTTGGTGTTATCGCCTGCTGGGCGAGCGATTTTAGACACCTTGTTCAACCGGGAACCAAATTGTGGGATGGAATTCTCTGTTTCGCTAGGAAGCCCAGAAGCCACCAATTTCAACACCCCAGAAAGTGTTGAAAACGATCATTCTACATTTTCAGAACGACCCTCTAAACCAACTTATTCGCGGCCCGGTATTCATCGCGCAGGTCATCAAGAAGGGTGAGTTTTTTGCCCTGTTTGACATACCAGAATGTCCAGCCATTGCAGGCATCAAGCCCCTGCACTTTTGCGCCCATGCGGTGAATGGAGGCGCTCTCGCCCTCACGTTCAAGTGAGCCATCAATGCGCACTTTTGCCTGCCAGCGAGATTTTTTATCCACCAGCGTTGCACCGGGTTTAATCAACCCCGCCTCCAGCAGAGAACCAAAGGCGACACGCGGCAAAGCGCGTTTCCCCTCAGTCACTTGCAGCACGTTCTTACCTAAGGGAATCACCTTTTCAATACGGGCAGATGCCGCATCAATGTAATCCTGTTCGCGCTCGATACCGACGAAATTTCGTCCCAGCCTTTTGGCCACAGCACCTGTTGTTCCTGTACCAAAAAACGGATCAAGCACCACATCACCCGGTTTGGTGGATGACAAAATTACGCGCTGCAACAATGCTTCCGGCTTTTGGGTCGGGTGCACTTTTGTACCCTCTTCGTCTTTCAACCGCTCGCCGCCATTGCAGATGGGGAACAGCCAGTCGGAGCGCATTTGCACATCTTCATTGGCCATTTTCATGGCGTCATAATTAAACGTATATTGCTTGGCATCTTGATCGCGCGAGGCCCAGATCATCGTCTCATGGGCGTTGGTAAAACGCCGCCCACGAAAATTTGGCATCGGGTTGCTTTTGCGCCAGATAACATCGTTCAAAATCCAGAACCCGTGATCCTGCAACACCGTACCGACGCGAAAAATATTATGGTAAGAACCGATTACCCAGATTGTGCCATTGGGTTTTAACACCCTTCGCACCGCCAAAAGCCAGGCGCGGGTGAAATCATCATAGGCCTTGAATGTTTCAAACTGGTCCCAGTGATCGTCGCAGGCATCGACCTTCGATTGATCAGGGCGGTGCAACTCACCATCCAATTGCAGATTGTAAGGCGGGTCGGCAAAAACCACATCGACCGAGTTTTTCGGCAAAGCCTCAAGCGCTGCCACGCAATCACCCTTGATGATGGAATTCATCCATTTGGGGGAAGATTTGGGGGATTGTTTTTTAGGTGCCGAAGATAATTCAGCCAAATTCAATAAACGCATGTCACACCAGTCGAGTACACAGAACTAATCTCAGCCGCTATGGTTACCGAACAGGGTGAACAATTGCTTAAGAGGCGACAGGGTTTCTTTCTCCGGTCCGATTTTTCTTATTCAATTGCCATGGGGCGCAGAATCTCATATAGCCGCGTCTTTCTGCAACAGCTTTCATATGCGAGATTTCCATGGCCGAAATTAAACTGGTAATTTTTGACTGCGACGGTGTTTTGATCGATTCTGAAATCATCGCAATGCGGGTTGAAATAGAATTGCTCAAGGAACATGGCTATGAATGCGAGGAAAGCGAACATATCCGCCGTTATACCGGGTTGAATTTCAGCCAGACGATCAAATTGATTGAAGAGGAAAGTGGACGTTATTTTCCTGATGATCTGGATGAGAAGATTCAAAAGGAAATTGATAGCCGGTTGTGGCGTAATGTGGTGGCGCTGCCGGGGGCTGGTGATGTGCTGGATCAGCTTGATCAACCGCGCTGTATTTGCTCCAATTCCGGCGATGAGCGGTTGAAAATGTCACTCACCAAGGTTGAGCTTTGGGACCGGTTTCGTCCTTACGTTTTTTCAGCCCAGTCTTTACCCGATATTGCGGCCAAGCCCGCGCCGGATATTTTTCTTCATGCGGCGCGTGAGTTTGAAGTTGAGCCGCATGAATGTGTGGTCATCGAAGATTCAAGCCACGGGGTTGAGGGAGCGGTAGCTGCGGGAATGCGGGTGATCGGCTTTGTCGGCGCTAGCCACACCTATCCCGAACATAGCGACCAGCTATTGGATGCGGGTGCCGAAACCATCATCAAAAACCTGGGTGAAATACCCAAAATTGTTGCGGCCTTCGCCGAATGGGACGGTTTGAACGGTTAATTCTAAAGTGTGTCCGTCTTTGACGAAATCGCTCTAAATGATTTCGCTCACGGCTAATCGGGCTTTTCTAACGGCTCAAGTTTTGCGCTTCCTCCGGATCAAGTCCGGGGTCAACGTGCAACTTGAGCTACGCCACGAGGAATAGTCGTGAGCGAAAAAATACTAAGGCGTTTTGTAGGGGCCCTCGTCAAAACCCACATGCACCCGAACATTACGGCTGGTGGGCGCCAAAAACGATACTTGGTCATCAACAAATACGAACTTGCCGCTGGCAGTACCTGCTGCAACATTTCCATCAAATTTGTGCAGCTTTGAATAAACCAGTTCACCTTGCGACTTAATCGCAATACGCAATGGTAACTTAAATGCCCCCGGTTTGCCGGATGGGCCGGTGATAATGCGCCCTGAAATGCCAATACTCATGCGCAATTGCCCCTGTTCATAGGTGCAGCTTCGCGAAACGCGGACAATACTAGCCTGATAGCGCAATTCATCCGGGTTATCGCGTTTCTTTTTATTGCGATAAAGGCGGTAAATTGCAGTGCCTTCGCGCAAGGTCACCGATGGGCAATAATCGGTTAATGCGCCGCGCACATTGGCAAGCCTTGTATTCTGCGTTGGATTTTCAGGGTCGTTATGCGATGTCGTCGCATCCGGCTTGGTCGCGCTGCCAAGCACGCCATCATCCCCAGTTGTGGTACACCCTGCAAGCAAGCCCGCCAAAATCAGCGCACCTGGCTTTAAGAAATCTATATTTTGCATTGAATTCTGTTGCACTTTTCTAACTCGTTTATCACATCCCTTTTTACTCTATAGCAGTCCGCAATTCGATTTGCGAGATGGTAATGACATCAACTCTTGCTCATTTTGAAGCATAAGCCTAAGTTGCCGCCGTCCCAATTCATCTCCCCTAACCCACATGAGAACAAAATTGAATTTTATCAGCACCCGTGGCGATGCGCCAAAACTCGGATTTAGCGATGCAATGCTTGCAGGTCTTGCCAGCGACGGCGGGTTATATATCCCTGAAATATGGCCACAAATAAGCCCCGACACGATTAAATCTCTTGCGGGCAAACCCTATGTGGAAGTGGCCAAAACCATTTTGACGCCTTTTATTGATGGCGAAATCAGTGAGCAAGATTTTCATTCAATGGTTGAAGAGGCCTATGCAACATTTCATCATCCGGCTGTCACGCCGATGGTGCAGCTTGGCTCGAATGAATGGATATTGGAGCTTTTTCAAGGGCCCACCATGGCCTTTAAAGATGTGGCCATGCAATTGCTCGGGCGGATGATGGACCATGCGCTAAACGAGCGCGGCAGCAAAGCCACCATCGTTGTGGCAACGTCTGGCGACACGGGCGGGGCTGCGGCAGAGGCTTTTCGCGGGCGCGATAATGTAGATCTGTTTATCCTGTTTCCTGAGGGCAAGGTTTCGCCGGTTCAACAACGGCAGATGACCACCATTAATGCGGCCAATGTTCATGCGCTGGCGGTTAAGGGCAATTTTGATGATTGCCAGGCCCAGGTAAAGGCGATGTTTAACCACCACCAGTTCCGCGACCGGGTAGCACTTTCCGGGGTGAACTCAATCAACTGGGGCCGGATCATGGCGCAGGTTGTCTATTATTTTGTTGCGGCTTCGGCGCTGGGTTCACCAAACCGCAAAGTCTCTTTCACCGTGCCAACTGGCAATTTTGGCGATATTTTTGCGGGCTTTGCGGCCAAGAAAATGGGCCTGCCGATTGAAGATTTGATCATCGCCACCAACAAGAATGATATTTTGGCCAGAACCCTTGAAACCGGGCGGTATGAAGTGACCGGCGTTTCCGCCACCACCTCACCCAGCATGGATATTCAGGTATCATCAAATTTTGAGCGTTTGCTGTTTGAAGCGCTTGGACGGGATGCCGAACAAGTAAAGCGCTCTATGTCGGGCTTATCACAATCGGGCTCGTTTACGATTGCAGATCAAGCACTTGGGGTAATACGTTCAGAATTTTCTGCCGGTCGCTATGGTGAAGACCAATGCCGTGATCTGATCAAATCGACCTATGAAGAAACCGGCTATCTGCTTGACCCGCATACGGCAATTGCATTCGGGGTGGCACGAGAAAAAGTGAAGCCGTCGGCGCCAATGATCACACTTTCAACCGCGCACCCGGCCAAATTTCCCGATGCAATAAATGCAGCTGTCGGCTTTTTTCCCGAGCTGCCAAGCTGGCAGGGCGACCTTATGAGCCGCGACGAAAAATTCAAGGTTATTGACAATGACCTTGAAGCCATTGAAAAACACATTGAAGCTCTCTCCAGAGCCACAAAATAAGCCCAGGGCCAAAAACAGTATGTCAGTAAATGTATCAGTGCTGTCCAATGGAATGACCATTGTTACAGAATCCATGCCACATCTTGAAAGTGCCGCACTCGGCGTTTGGGTCAAGGCGGGAGCAAGGGATGAGACAGACAGCGAGCATGGCATTGCGCATTTTCTCGAGCATATGGCTTTTAAGGGCACCGCACAGCGAACAGCCCGGCAGATTGCCGAAGAAATCGAAAATGTCGGCGGCGATGTAAATGCCGCCACCAGCGTTGAAACCACCGCCTTTTATGCCCGTATATTGAAAAACGATGTGCCATTGGCGATCGACATTCTCTCCGATATTTTACAGAACTCGGTTTTCGATCCGGCAGAACTAAAACGCGAACAGCATGTGATTTTACAGGAAATCGGTGCAGCAATGGATTCGCCCGAGGATCTGGTGTTTGACCATTTTCAGGAGACTGTGTTTTCCAACCAGCCAATTGGCAGGCCAATTCTTGGCACACCGGAAACAGTAAAAGGCTTTACTGCCGATGATTTGGGGAAATATTTGTCGTCGCACTATCACGCCCCCAATATGGTGCTTTCAGCTGCTGGCAATGTCGACCATGACGCAATTGTCAAACTTTGCGAGCAGCGGTTTTCTGCATTCAGCAAAGAAAAAGTGGCTGACCCGGTTGCAGGTTTTTACACCGGGGGTGAATACCGCAACAAACGCGCGCAAATGGAAGCGCAGATTATTATCGGCTTTGAAGGCCGCGCCTATCATGTGCGCGACTATTATGCATCGCAATTTCTTGCAACCCTTTTGGGCGGCGGCATGTCATCGAGACTGTTTCAGGAAGTTCGCGAAAAACGCGGGCTATGCTATTCAATCCATGCTTTTCACTGGGGCTTTTCCGATACCGGCGTATTTGGCATTCATGCGGCCACCGGCGAGGAAGATATTCAAGAGCTGATGCCGGTTATTGTTGAACAATTGCAAAATGTCGGGAATCAAATTGAGCAGAGCGAAGTCGACCGCGCCCGAGCGCAGATTAGCGCTGGGTTGCTGATGAGCCTTGAAAGTCCGGCGGCGCGTGCCGGCCAGATTGCCCGGCAGGTATTGCTGTTTGGGCGCCCAATCCCGAATGAGGAATTGATGGAACGTTTAAGCGCCATTACGCCTGACCGTCTGGCCGACCTTGCCCAGCGGTTGTTTACCGGGTCTGCACCAACGCTTGCGGCCATTGGGCCGATTGAGAACCTTATGCGACAAAGTGAGCTTGGTGAGAGACTAGATATTTCTCCAACTCTTGCCGCGCAATAAACAGGGCCGACCGGATGCGATTGCTGAAATTCCAATCCGTAATTGAAATTCCGGTTGAACTGGTTGTCGATGATATTGAACTGCGCACGCCGATCGCCGATGATTTTGAAGAATGGTTGGCATTACGGACTGCAAGCGCTGACTTTCTGCAACCGTGGGAACCGACCTGGGACCCGGCCGATACGCGCCGCAGTACTTTTCGCCAACGCATCAAGCGCTATCATGCTGATTTAAAAAGCGGTAAATCTATCAGCCTTTTCATATTCATAGACAATGACAAACACCCCGCGGCTGCAAAAATTCTTGTCGGCGGCATCACAATTGCCAATATTAGGCGCGGTGTTTCACAATCCTGCACAATCGGCTACTGGATGGGGGAAGCCTATGCCGACCGTGGCATCATGGGGAAAACAGTTCGAAGGATAATCCCTTATATTTTTGATGATCTGAAACTGCACCGAATTGAAGCAGCGGCCATCCAATCCAACGCCCCTTCAATTTCACTTTTGAACAAATGCGGCTTTAAATTTGAAGGTAAAGTGCGCAAATATCTCAAAATTCACGGCAAGTGGCAGGACCACCGGTTGTACTCTTTTCTATCAGATGACCCACGACCACCGGGCTAGATTTCAATAGGTTCAAAATAAATATTTCACTGCCTCGAATTGGCCAATCTGCTGTGAGAGCAGGTGCGATATCACGGGAGGTTCAATTGCCCCCTGGGAGCCAGTTCAATAATCCGTTGATAAATCTGCCTTGTTAATGTGGCAGCCGTTGAGTAATGACAGAAGACAATAATTTAGTTGCTGGAAAGAATGCCATTTTGGGCCTGAACAATATCATTTCGCAAATACTTGTCCGTTGGCTATTTCTGCTGGTATTTACCATCGGGGGTGCCCAGATTGCCAATGCGCTGGAGCCGGTTGAAATCTCTCGGGATTCACTGGCGGTTGATTTAACCGGCGTCGTTGAATTCTACCCCAATGTCGGCTCCAAAATTACCGTAAAGACCGCCGCCGGTGCCGATGGCATTGTGCGCCGCATCGAGGTGCGGGCCAAAGGCGAAAAGCCCAATCAGGACTGGGCGGTATTTTCGCTGGCCAATACAACAGATGAACAGATAAACCGACTAATCGTTGCCCGGCATTTTCGCCTTTCAAACTCTGGTTTCCTTTGGCCGGATATGGGCTCCCCCAGAATTGCCTCGATCACCCCAAGTGAGGGCTTTTCGCTTGATCGGCAGCCGAGCGATAATTCAGACATCTTTCTTTTAACCCTCGATCCCGGCTCGGTAATTACCTTTGTGGTGGAACTGCATACCGAAAAGCTGCCGCAACTGACCTTGTGGGAGCCTAATGCCTATAAGGATACGGAAAACAGCTATACGCTCTATCGCGGTATTGTGCTTGGTATTTCAGGATTGCTGGCGATGTTTTTGACCATCTTGTTTGTGGTCAAAGGCTCCTCAATGTTTCCGGCAACTGCTGCACTTGCATGGTCTGTGCTTGCCTATATCTGTGTCGATTTTGGCTTTCTCAACAAGTTGATATCAATCACCCCCGGTGATGGACAGGAATGGCGGGCGGGTGCAGAGGTATTTTTATCCGCCACTATAGTGGTATTTCTATACGCCTATCTGCACCTTAATCGCTGGCATGCGCGCTATAGCTATTTGGTCGTTGCCTGGTTGTTGGGTCTGGTAATTGTGTTTGGTGTCGCAATCGTCAATCCGCCGATTGCTGCCGGTATTGCGCGTATGTCGTTTGCCGCGACCGCAATTTTCGGCATGCTTCTCATTTTGTTTTTGAGCGTTCGTAAATTTGATCGGGCGATCCTTTTGATCCCCACCTGGATATTGATCATGATCTGGCTGCTTGGCGGCTGGCTCACCGTTTCAGGCCAATTGGTCAACGACATCATTCAACCGGCGCTTGGCGGTGGGTTGGTGCTAATTGTATTGCTGATCTCCTTCACCATTATCCAACACGCCTTTGCCGGCGGTGCATTGGCACAAGGCCTGGTAAGCGATACAGAGCGCCAGGCGCTGGCACTCACCGGATCTGGCGATATTGTCTGGGACTGGAATGTGGAAACCGACAATATTTATACAGGACCAGAAGCTGCCGCCATTCTTGGGGTAAATGAAAACGATTTAAACGGCCCTGCCCGTTCGTGGCTATCATTGCTGCATCCAGAAGACCGTGACCGGTTTAAAACCACTCTTGATGTGGTACTGGAACATAGACGCGGTCGTATTTCGCAAGATTTCCGCCTGCATGGTTCTGACAATCATTATCATTGGTTTGCACTCAAGGCGCGCCCGGTGCTGGGTAGTGATGGCGAGGTTCTGCGCTGTGTTGGAACTGTCAGCGATGTGACGGAGACCAAGAATGCGCGCGAGCGGCTGCTGGTTGATGCGGTGCATGATAATTTGACCGGCCTGCCAAATCGCGAACTATTTGTTGATCGATTGACCACAATGATGAATCTCGCGAGCATGGATTCATCGATCAAACCGACAATCATGGTCATTGATATAGACCGTTTTTCAAAAATTAATGGCAGCCTGGGCCTTTCGGTCGGTGATTCTATTTTACTAACGGTTGCCCGCAGACTTTCGCGCGTATTGCAACCAATGGACAGCCTGACCCGGTTGGGCGCCGATCAATTCGCCATATTGCTGGTCTCTGTTACCGAGCCTGATGAGATTGCGGTATTTGCCGACAATGCCAAACAGGTTTTGAAAAATCCGATAACCTTTTCAGATCAGGAAATATTGCTCACCGCCTCGGTTGGTCTTGTCAGCTGGTCGCGCGAGCAAACCGTTGCCAATGACATGATCAAGGATGCCGAGATTGCAATGTTTCAGGCAAAACGATTTGGCGGCGACCGGATTGAGCCTTTCCGCCCGGCATTTCGATCTGACCACAGCGGTAATACCCATCTTGAAGCCGATCTGCGGAAGGCGCTGGAACGCAACGAAATTGAAGTTGTCTACCAACCTATTATGGACCTTGAAACCAAAACCATATCTGGTTTTGAGGCCTTAATGCGGTGGGAACATCAAAAACATGGATCAATTCCGCCAATCGAATTTATTCCTATTGCCGAGCGAACCGGGCTGATAATTCCGCTGGGGCTTCACATTCTCAATACGGCATCTGCGACACTTGCCGGCTGGCAGAAAAATCTTGGCAATGTGCCGGTATTTGTTAGTGTCAACATTTCTGGAATGCAGCTACTTGGGCACGACCTGATCAATGATATTCGAAATGTTGTTGGCAATTCAGGGATTATGCCGGGTACGCTGAAGCTGGAACTGACTGAGTCCATGGTAATGGAAAACCCTGAGCAAATGACACTTGTGCTGCAACGGCTGAAAGCAGCGGGAGCGGGCCTGTCGCTGGACGATTTTGGAACCGGCTATTCGTCTTTGTCATATCTGATGAAATTTCCATTTGATACGATCAAGATTGACAAATCTTTTGTGCAGCCTTCAAGCCATGCCGGGCGACCGGTAATTCTGCGCTCAATTGTCGGACTTGCGCATGATTTGGGCATGGATGTTGTGGCGGAAGGCGCGGAGACCGAGACAGATTTGCTTGATCTCCACCAGCTTGGATGCGAGTTCGCCCAGGGCTACATATTTGGAAAACCAATGAAAGATGCACTTGCCTATCAAGCTCTTTTACAGGACCACCCAGTTGCCGGGCGACAATAGGCGCTCTGAATTACCCGTGACCCGCCTCGGCTGAAAGCAGTGCCGCATCAACGCCCATCAGGGCCAGCGCCCGGTCATATTTGATTTTTGGATTGGGTTCAAACAGAATTTCCGGCGTTGCCTGGCAGTTCAGCCAACTGTTTTGGGCCATCTCTGCTTCCAACTGCCCGGCCCCCCAACCGGCATAGCCGAGAGACAGCAAAACCTGATCCGGGCCAGCATTGTGGGCGATATCTTCCAGAATTTCGATGGAGGCGGTAAGGTTTATGCCCAAATCCACCTCAAGTGAATGTTCAAGCTTGTATTCTGCTGAATGAAGTACAAAACCCCTGCCCTGTTCAACCGGGCCGCCGAGATAAATCGGAATATCCTTTTCCAGCTTTGGCTTGGTCTCGCCTTTTGCCAGATTGTCATCAATCAATTGCCTGACAATAACTTCAAAAGAAATATCGTCGAGTAGTTTGTTGACGATCAGGCCCATGGCACCGGCATCGGAATGGGTGCAAATATAGATGACACTGCGATCAAACCTCACGTCAGCCATGCCGGGCATGGCGATTAAAAAATGACCCTGCAAATCCATAATTTCGAGTTTTTTACCAGTATCAAGGATTTTCATAGCGCGAGTTTATGACAACTTACCGATTAATGATACACCAATCGCTACAATGATCATCACAGCAAAATGACCAATGGTGAGTGTTTTTTCTTTGTTATTTAACCAATTTCGGCCTAACTGAGGCCCATGAAAAAAATCACAATTGCAAGTTTAATTGTTACCACCAGCCTTTTTGGCCATTTGCCAGCCAATGCCGCAAGCAGCGAATGGTTTGATACCAAGGGTGCAAAAATGCGCCTGATCACAGCTGTGCGGCCTGAAAGCCAGATGATTGAGGCAGCCCTTGAGGTGAAGCTTGAAAAGGGTTGGAAAACCTATTGGCGCTCGCCGGGTGAATCTGGCATTCCACCCTATTTTGATTTTTCCGCCTCGAGCAATATTCTCGATGCCGTTGTGACTTTTCCAACCCCTTCCTATTTCAATGAGCTGGGTATCGAGATTGTTGGTTATAAAAACCGCGTAATTTTTCCGATAAGCCTGAAACTGTCTGCTGTCGATCAGCCTACTGTTTTGGAATTGAAAACCGTCATTGGTATTTGTGGTGAAGTGTGTATTCCGGTTCAGGCCAACTTGTCGGTTACCGAACCGGGTAATCTTGGACCAACCTTTGATGTATCGCGCGCCTTAAACGATGCGAAAGCATCTGTTCCAACCAAGCCAAGTGAAGAATTGCAAGTTGTGTCGGCACGCTGGAACGCTGCAAACCCAACAAAACTCAGCATTGAGGCGATCGTTGGCGAAGCTAATGAACAGGTTCAATTGCATGTGGAAGGTCCACAGGACTGGTATTTGCTGCCTGCAAAGCTGGTTGAACGCAATGCCGATAAGGCTTTGTTTGAACTGGATATTACCGACATACCTGAAGGTGCAAACCCTGCGAAGACAAAATTTCGCTTTACACTGGTTGCAGATGGGCACGGAATAGAGCAAGAATTGTCGCCTGCCCAATAGGGTCCCTGTCAATTTGAAAATTCTCAACGAAAGATTACCCATGGCCATTAAAATTGGTGATAAAATTCCTCAATCCTCATTTCAGATCCTTACTGCCGATGGCCCACAATTGAAAACCACGGCTGAGTTTTTTGACAACCGCACGGTCGTTCTGGTTGCCGTTCCGGGCGCTTTTACGCCGACCTGCCACAACCACCATGTGCCGGGCTATCTCGACAATCTTGATGCCCTGAAAGATCGTGGCGTCGATGAGGTTGGCATTGTTTCGGTAAATGATATGCATGTCATGAGCCATTGGGCCAAGGCTACCGGTGGCGAGGGAAAGCTCACCTATCTTGCCGATGGCAGCGGCGAGTTCACCAAGGCAATTGGCCTTGATGTGGACCTTTCGGCCGCCGGTATGGGTGTGCGTTCAAAGCGCTATTCCATGCTGGTTAGAAATGGCGTGGTGGAGCAGCTGAATATCGAGGAAAATCCGGGTGTTGCGGATATTTCTGCGGCAGCTCGAATTTTATCGCAGCTATAAAACCGGGTTCCAAACGGCCTGCAATTTTTCCGGTTGGTGAAACTCGGAACCAACCGGTTTGCCTGAATTTTGCGCATCCATATGAAACCCAACCAACCGGGTGAGCAGCCTTTCCAAAGCAATACGCCCCTGGGCGCGGGCCAAATGCAAGCCAAGGCAGATATGCGGGCCGCTGGCAAATGCAATATGGCGGCGGTTATCCCGATCAATATCAAAATCTTCCGGGTTTTTAAAATAGCTCTCATCGTGATTGGCAGATGCCAGAACACAGCTCACGATCGCGCCCTGCGGCAAGATAATGCCGCCGATCTTAGTTTCATTTTGCACATAACGGTGGGCCGATTGAACCGGCCCCTTCCAACGAACGGTTTCTTCAATTACTGCCGGGATTAGCGAGTGATCAGCCTTCACCCGATCAAAAATATCCGGTTGCGTGGAAAGCCCGTAGATAGCATTGAGAATAAGCGCCTCAACGGTTGAGATGCCACCAAACATGATTATCAGCATGTTATGGCGAATATCTTTGTCGCTTAACCTCTTTTCCGGCGCATCGCCAAGCAATTTGGTTAATAAAGACGGCGGCGCATTCTGCTCACGGGCGCGATCAATTGCAGCTTGCATATGGTTATGGAACTGCGAAACTGACCTCTTTCCCGCCTGACGAGTATCTTCATCCCACCCGGTATTGGCGAGTGCGTGTTCAAAGTCATCATACCAGTTACGAAATATTTCTTCATCCGTTGGCGGCAGTCCAAACACATCCAGCATTGTCAGAATTGGCAGCCGGCTGGCGAATTTTTGCCGAATATCAACATCGCCATTTGATATAAATCCATCTATCAACCGGTCCGCATTGGCCGTAATACGCGCCTCAAGTTCATCAATTATGGTTTGGCGCATAAACTGCCCGCGATGCGGGTTTTTCATATGGCGGGCCTCATCACCGTCGACCGACATCATATGGTCGCCGAAAATATCATGCACTGTTGAGCGCTCATATCCGACACGAAAATTTTCTGCATCAGCCAATATCTGCTTGCAGCAATCATAGCGGGTGACGAAATACATTTGTTGCGCGGCAATGAAGCTTACCGGCTCGCTTTGGCGCAATTGTCGATAAACCTCATAGGGATTTTTCTCAAGCGCTTCTGGTGTGACCAAGTTGCCAATCGGAAAATCATGCGGGTATCGGTTACGGGTCATACGAAATTTAAGCCATATATTCGTGCGGGTTGAACTCGCGCTTCTCCGACTTCTCAGGCTTATAAGGTTCCATGCCCATTCGGGCTAATTCATCGGCACGTTCGTTATTTTCGTCGCCCGCATGGCCCTTGACCCAGAACCACGCAACATCATGGCGCTGAATTGCCATATCCAGTTCACGCCACAAATCTTCGTTCTTGACCGGCTTTTTGGCAGAGGTGCGCCAGTTGTTTTTCTTCCAACTATCGATCCAGCCAAGAATGCCGCCACGCACATATTGGGAATCGGTATAGAGATCGACGCTACAACCATATTTTAGCGCTTTGAGTGATTCAATCGCGGCTTTTAATTCCATGCGATTATTTGTGGTATCAAGTTCACCGCCAGAAAGCTCTTTTGTGTGCTCACCAAATTTGAGAACGGCCCCCCAACCGCCAGGGCCGGGATTGGGCGAACAGGCACCATCTGTCCAGATTTCTACAGTCTTCATTTCCATGGCAGTTCTCCAAATACACAAATAACTAAGTCAGTACACACCATAGGCCCGGAAATTCGTTATTGTTTGGTGAAATTTTACTCTAGTAATGTATTCAATTGGGTCTTTTGGAACAACAACCGCAGATTTTGGAACATTTAGACAATCGTATACCCTCGTAAGTAGAAATCTAATTGCTGCGCCCCTTAATAAAATTGGTAGCGCCTGTTTTTCTTCATCGCTAAACTTCCGAATATTTTGGTAACCGAGCAGAAAACTTTCAGCTTTTCTCTGATTATATTGTCCATCATCGTCAAAACACCAGGCATTAATGCAAATTGCAGCATCATAGGCGAGCATATCATTGCAGGAAAAATAGAAATCAATAAATCCGGATAATTCGCCCTTTAGGAAAAACACATTATCGGGAAAAAGATCAGCATGGATGATCCCCGTCGGCAGGGATGTCGGCCAGTTGTTCTCAAGATGATTAAGCTCACCTTCAATAAGATGACCAAGCCCGGGCTCTATCGTATCCACTTCCCCGGCTGACAATTCATAAAGGGGTCGCCAGTCTTTCATCGTCAGTGAATTTTTTCGGCTAAGCGCGAACCCCTTGGCAGCAAGGTGCATTTTTGCCACCCCGTCGCCCAACATCTCACAGTGATGGGGTGATGAATGGCTGATCGATAGCCCGTCAAGAAACGTTACAATTGCAGCGGGCCGGCCAGACAAGGTGCCAAGTGCTTCACCCGATTTGTTGCGCACCGGCTCCGGGCAGCTGATACCATTTTTATATAAATGGTCCATCAAACCAATGAAAAATGGCAAATCATCCGCATTTACCCGTTTTTCGTAAAGGGTTAGAATAAAATATCCAGCACTTGTGTGCAGCAGATAATTGCTGTTTTCAACACCCTCGGCGATGCCTTTAAATGACAACAAGTCGCCGATTTCATAACCCTTGAGAAATGTAATCAGCTCTTCGTCGTCGATATGAGTGTAGACCGCCATTTAGAGAGCTCCATTTACAAAAGCCATGTCACTACCCTCAAGCGGGGTCTGGCGCAGTTCTCGCATGACCAGAAACTCTTCGTCTTCAACAGTGGTTTCCGCCAACTCTATGGCTGCATTAAATCTGGATTTAAAGCTCTCCAAAATGGCTTCGATCAATACCTCTGGCGCTGATGCACCTGCAGAAATACCAATTTTCATCCGTTCATCAATTTCATCCCAGGGAATTTCATTCTCGTTTTGAACCAGCATGGCGCGTTTGGCACCAGATCGTTCGGCTACCTCGACCAGCCTTCGAGAATTGGATGAATTGGGTGCCCCCACCACAAAGAAAAAATCACAACCGGGAGCGGCCGCTTTAACCGCCTCCTGCCGGTTTGTGGTGGCATAGCAGATGGATTCAGCTGAAGGTGCTGCGAGATCAGTAAAGCGTTCTTTCAACCGTGTGATAATATCTGCCGTATCATCGACCGAAAGCGTTGTCTGGGTCACATATCCCAGGGACTGGCCATTTTTGGCCTGAAAATTATCGGCATCCCCTACGGTCTCAACCAGTGATACCGTACCGGGCGGTAATTGCCCCATCGTGCCTATAACTTCCGGATGGCCCTGATGGCCGATCAGCAATACATGGCGGCCACGCTTAAGGTGAAGCAGTGCCTGTTTGTGTACCTTTGAAACCAGTGGGCAGGTCGCATCAAGAAATTTCAGATTGCGCTTTTTTGCGGCCTCCGGCACGGATTTGGGAACCCCGTGGGCGGAAAATATAACCGGCTGACCGGTTTCCGGAATTTCAGATAATGTATCAACAAATACCGCGCCCTTGGCCTCCAGCCCTTCGACCACATAGCGGTTGTGCACAATTTCGTGCCGGACATATACCGGCGCGCCATATTTTTTCAATGCCAGAACGACGATCTGTATCGCCCGGTCAACGCCTGCACAAAATCCGCGAGGACCACATAATAATACGGTCATTGGTGGTTTTTCGATCATCTGCTCGCCTTGCGGAATGGGTCATAAACTCATGGAATCAAATTGTTCCACGCCTTCGTTTAAACATGAAAATACCGCCAACAACAAGCAATGCACCCGCAAGGCCATACCATGTTACCGCATATTGCAAATGGCTGTTTGGAAAATTGATCAGCGTTACACCGCCCTTTGGCCAATTGCCCGGATTGGGGGCATCATCGGCATCAATGAAAAAGGGCACTAACTTCCGTTTCATTTTGAAGCCGGATTGGGCAAACATTTCGCTCATGCTTTTCCAATAATAGACATTTTTTTTAAGATCATTATTGGGCACAAAGCTATTGGGTTTTGTGGCCGGTGCGGAACGTGCAAGCCCGACAATTTCCACCACTCCCCCGACTTGACCTTTTAAGCGGGTTGATGGGTCTTTTCCCTGATCGGGTACAAACCCGCGATTGACCAAAACGATGCTGCCATCTTCACGCTCCAGCGGGGTGTAGACAAACCAGCCGGTCGAGGATTTATGGGTTGCGAAAAAATACTGCTCTTTATCGTGGAAAAACTTACCCCGTACTTTGACAGGACGGTATTCCAGATCTTCGCCGTTTTTTTGCAATTCAGCAATTTGATCAACGCTCAAGGGCGGCATGTTGAGATTTTTCTCAACTCTGGCAATCATTGCCTCTTTCCAGCCAAGCCGCTTTACCTGCCATGTGCCCAATGCACTTAGGAACAAAAATCCCGACAGAATGCACAAAGGCAAAATTAGGCTTTTCCATCCGCCTTTTTGTACTGATTTTTCAGATGTGGCTTGCTCACTCATCTAATTCACCCTGACTTGCATTGTTGGTATATTGCTGGGCAATCAACATGGCTTTAATAACCCGCATAGAATAAATTCCCAGCCCGGAAATCAACGGCAACCACAATATGATATGTACCCACACCGGTGGCTCAAATGTATTTTCAACAATCAATGCCAGGCCCAGGACAACAAAGCCCAGCAACATGATGACGAATACAGCCGGGCCATCACCCGCATCAATAAATGAATAATCAAGCCTGCATGCATTGCACTGTTCGGCAGGCTCCAGCAAGCCATCATATAATTTACCCTCGCCGCACCGCGGGCAGCAGGCGCTGAAACCTACCTTAAGAGTAGAGACTGGTGGGAAGTGTGTATGATCAGATGCCATTATTCATTACCGTTATTTGACCAGCAAAAAGGGCGGCCTGAAACTCAAAACCGCCCTCTTTGATATTACATTAATGAGGTGCTAGTGCGCGATTGTTGCGCCCCATGAACCCCATATATAGACTGCAAAAAACAGGAACAGCCATACAACATCAACGAAATGCCAGTACCAGGCAGCGGCTTCAAAACCGAAATGCTGCTCCGGTGTGAAGTGGCCTTTCATCGAACGGAAGAGACATACAATCAAGAAGATTGTACCCACCAGAACGTGGAAGCCGTGGAAACCGGTCGCCATATAGAATGTGGCGCCATATATAGAACCACTGAATGCGAATGGTGCATACACATATTCATAGACCTGCACGGATGTGAAAAGAATGCCCAATACGATTGTTAAGGTTAGCCCCCAGATGAGGCCTTTGCGATCGTTATTCAGCAATGCGTGGTGTGCCCAGGTTACCGTGGTGCCTGAAAGCAACAATGTAATGGTGTTGAACAATGGCAAATGCAGTGGATCAAGCACATCAGTACCAACTGGCGGCCATTGGCCACCGGTAAATTCTGTGCGTGCAACCTGTATGGCCTCATCAGCAAAAAGACTTGCGTCGAAAAATGCCCAGAACCAGGCCACAAAGAACATGACCTCGGATGCGATGAACATGATCATGCCATAGCGAAGGTGAATTGCAACCACCTTGGTGTGGTCACCCGCATGGGCTTCCTTAATGGTATCGCTCCACCAGCCAAACATTGTGTAAAGCACGACAGCTACACCCACATAAAACAACCAGGGGCCGGCAATGTTTACGCCGAGCATGATCACTTCTTCACCCTTAAGGTCGCGCATCAGGCCAACGGCGCCGATCGCCATAAGAAATCCGCCAATGCCACCAATCAGCGGCCATGGACTTGGGTCTACAATGTGATAATCGTGATTTTTTGCATGGGCATCAGCCATGATTTGCTCCCAGTTCTCTTCGTGTTCCATACCACTTTATTAAAAGCGATATAATTATTGCAGTTTCTTCGACAGTTCAGAAGAATTGCCGAGTGTTAAATTTGCGGTTACCGGCTCCACTTTAGCCTCGGTGTTATTTAATTCCGTGGTTTTTTCGTCTTCATCCGGTTCTTGTTGGTAGAATGTATAGGACAAAGTAATGATCGTTGCTTTGCTCATTAGCGGATCATTTTCAATATCGGGATCAATGAAAAACAGAACCGGCATTTCCACTTGCTCGCCTGGCTTCAATGTTTGTTCGGTGAAACAAAAACACTCGATCTTGTTAAAATACTGGCCTGCCGCCTGCGGGCTAACATTAAAAGAAGCCTCGCCGGTGGAAATTTTATTTCCGACATTTTTGGCAAGAAATATTGCGGTCACTTTTTCGCCAAGACGCAGTTTAATCGAGCGTTGCTTGGGCTTGAAGCTCCAGTTCAGATCCTGCGAAATATTGGAATCAAAGCTCACTGTAATTACAGTATCAGACACTTTACCGGTAAAATCTTCGGCCTTTTGAGTGGTGCCACCATATCCGGTAACCTGACAAAACAGCCGATAAAGCGGGACGGATGCGTAGGAAAGCCCCAACATGCCGCCGACAAAACCCAGACAAATAAGGGCAACGCTCAAATTTATGCGAAACTTGCTATCCGCAATAGTTTTTTGCGGTGCTGTTTTGACGGCATCTTTGTTGGGTTGTGTAGACATTGATTGCTTTCACTCTAACCGGTTTTTGCAAGCATAGCTTCGCCGAATTTTACCCAGGTCATGACATAAAACAGAACAACCAAACCTCCGCAAACAAGACCAATTGCAATATTTCGACTGCGCCGGGATTTAGCCTGCTCTTCTGTTAAGGTAATTGTTTCCAGCTCTTCAGACATGCTCATACCATTCCTAACAATGCGGTTACTTTGGGCAACAGAGCCTCAACCATCAGTGATGCGTAAAGCACAAACAGATAGAGGATCGAAAACCCAAATAATTTTTTGGCCGGCAACATCTTGCGATCTGCCTCGTCCATTTTGAACACCCGGTAGGCAAACCAGACGAAAGCCACACCAAATGCGGCGGCAATTACACCATAGGCAATGCTGGCAAACCCCAACATCCATGGCGATACACCAAGTGGGGCCACGACCAATGAATAGGCAAGTATCTGCTTTTTGGTCGATGCTTCACCTGCCACATTTGGCATCATTGGGATTGCGGCGCGCTTGTAATCTTCTGCCTTAAACAAGGCCAATGCCCAAAAATGCGGCGGGGTCCAGATGAAGATTATGGCAAATAAAACAACGCTTTCAAGGCTTACGGAGCCGGTTACAGCGGCCCAGCCAATCATTGGGGGAAAAGCACCTGCCGCACCACCAATGACAATGTTTTGCGGTGTGGCGCGTTTCAGCCACATTGAATAGACAACCGCGTAATAAAATATCGTGAAGGCCAGCAAGAATGCGGCAAACCAGTTTATGGCCAGCCCAAATGTAATCACCGAGAAGGCTGATAAAAACAAACCGAAGCCCAGGGCTTCCTGTCGGGTTATCTTACCGGATGGAATTGGCCTTGATGCGGTGCGTGACATGATTGCATCAATATCAGCATCATACCACATGTTGAGCGCGCCAGATGCACCGGCACCTATTGCAATGCAAAGAATAGAGACGGCGCCAAGAACAGGATCAATTGAGCCGGGCGCAACAAGCAACCCGACAAGTGCTGTAAACACCACCAGCGACATGACACGCGGTTTTAGCAAGGCAAAATAATCTCCCGGCATTGCCGATGAGATTCTAACTTCCTCGTATGGTGTATGATCCTCAATCACTGACATTTGTCTGGCTTTCGCTTCAGGTCAATTTGGTTGAATTCCGGGCCAAGAAGCAAGCTCAAGGCCCGGAACAGATATCTTACTTAATGCGTGGAAGTTGCTCCCACTGGTGATGTGGCGGCGGTGAAGACAGCTGCCATTCCAGTGTGGTGGCGCCTTCGCCCCAAGGGTTGTTTCCAGCTTTACGCTTTTTCATGAACGCTTCAATTGTACATGCCAGGAATATCAACACACCAAATGCGGAGATATATGAGCCAATCGAAGAAACATAGTTCCAGCCGGCAAATGCATCAGGATAATCCACATACCGACGCGGCATGCCTGCAAGTCCGAGGAAATGCTGCGGGAAGAAAATGATGTTCACCCCGATAAATGTCACCCAGAAATGTGTTTTGGCCAGGAATGAATTGTACAGATACCCGGTCATTTTCGGGAACCAGTAATACCAGGCTGCAAATACTGCAAACACAGCACCAAGTGACAACACATAATGGAAATGAGCAACCACGAAATATGTGTCATGGAATGACCGGTCGAGACCGGCATTTGCCAGTTGCACGCCAGTTACACCACCAACCGTGAACAGGAAGATAAACCCGATTGCCCACAACATTGGTGTGCGGAAGGTTATAGACCCACCCCACATTGTTGCAATCCAGGAGAAAATCTTCACGCCGGTTGGAACCGCGATAACCATGGTCGCGAAGACAAAGTAACGCTGCGTATCCAGTGAAAGGCCGGTTGTGTACATGTGGTGAGCCCACACGATAAAGCCAACGACACCAATTGCCACCATCGCATAGGCCATGCCCACATAACCAAAAATTGGTTTGCGTGAGAAGGTCGATATGATGTGAGAAACAATGCCGAAACCGGGCAAAATCAAGATGTACACTTCAGGGTGACCGAAAAACCAGAAAAGGTGCTGGAACAGGATCGGATCACCGCCGCCTTCAGGGGCGAAGAATGTTGTGCCAAAATTTCGGTCTGTCAAAAGCATGGTAATACCACCGGCAAGAACCGGCAAAGACAACAACAACAAGAATGCTGTTACCAGAACCGACCAGGCAAATAGCGGCATTTTATGCAAGGTCATACCCGGTGCACGCATATTGAAGATCGTGGTAATGAAGTTGATCGCCCCCAAAATGGAAGATGCACCAGCCAAATGCAGCGCGAAGATTGCAAAATCAACCGCAGGACCGGGCGCGCCAGACGTTGACAAAGGCGGATATAGTGTCCAGCCGCCGCCAACCCCAACACCGCCGGCAGGACCGGGCATGAACATGGAAATGATCAGCAACAGGATCGCCGGAGGCAAAAGCCAAAATGAAATATTGTTCATCCGCGGGAAAGCCATATCCGGCGCACCAATCATGATTGGCACCATCCAGTTGGCAAAGCCACCGATCAATGCTGGCATCACCATGAAGAAAATCATGATCAGCCCGTGGGCTGTGGTGAACACATTGAACATATGCGGGTCAGAAAAATACTGCATGCCCGGCTCTTGCAATTCCATACGCATGGCAACGGAAAGCCCGCCGCCAATAATACCGGAAATAATCGCAAAAATCAGGTAGAGCGTGCCAATATCTTTATGATTTGTTGAATAAAACCAGCGCTTGAAAAAGCCCAGTTTGTGATCGTCGTATGCTGCATGTGATGCGGCTGTCATGTGCCTCATGCTCCCGTTTGAAATTTATACTTAGCCAAAACCCGCAAGCCTATTTGTTTGCGAGTTGAATTGATTTTCTAGATTTGATCGAAGCCATCAGTGCCTTGTTTGCACCTTCAAGATCATCATCAGCAGCGGCCTGTTGCCACGTCTTAAACTGATCTTCGGAAACAACACGAATGGCGATAGGCATAAAAGCATGATCCTTGCCGCAAAGCTCGGAACACTGGCCATAGTAAAGGCCTTCTTTCTCGGCAATAAACCAGGTTTCGTTCAAACGACCTGGCACCGCATCCATTTTCAGTCCAAATGCAGGCATTGCAAAATTATGCAAAACATCTGAAGCAGTAACCAAAACCCGAATATGCTTGTTAACCGGTACAACCAACTCATTGTCCACGGCTAGCAGACGTGGATATTTGGCCAGATCGGTCTTGCCATATTCTTCGCGCTCGGAAACGGCTTCCGCCTTGGATTCTTCCGTGCCATCGTCGCGTCCAATCAAAACCGATTCATACGATATTTCATCGCCGGTTTGATATTCATATCCCCAATACCACTGGTAACCGGTCGCTTTAATCGTAATATCAGGCGCTGTCGGCGGTGTATATTGAGCGGTCAGCAGTTTGAATGATGGTAATGAAAGAGCGACCAATATGACCACTGGACCGAGTGTCCAGATAACTTCAATCAAAGAGTTATGGCTGGTTTTTGATGGCGTAGGATTGGACTTGGCATTGAACCTGATTGCCACAATAGCCAATAAAATCACCACGAAAATGGTAATTGGAATCATGAACCACAAAGTATATTCGTCAAATGCTTCAATTCTGCGCATCATTTCCGAACCGGCTGGCTGATGCCAAATTTGCCAATCTGTCAATGCGGCCGATGCCGTTCCCACAACACTCAGAATTCCGGCACCAAAAGCCGCAAATCCCGTGATCTTCTTTATCACGTTGCAATCTCCCAAATTCGTGGCTGCCGGACAAAAGCCTTTGCAACCTTGTTTCAATACATTGTCAGACAAGTGCAATTTTTATGATCCCGCTCTGTTGACTGAACCGCTTTTCAACTGCCTTTACCCCAGCACAATTTCAGTGCCGAACAATCTGGTGTTAGTGTGAACCATATTGTCAATGGCCTCGCAATGGGTGGGTGTGTCGCAGAGATGCGGCATTTTTGACATAGATCAATTTTATTGAAGAGCATTTCGCCTATCCTGAACGGCTGTATTCGCCCAATTCAGCAGGAATTTCGGCGGTTTGCGCATAATGGGTTTTTAAGGCTGCCATAATTCGATCCCAATATGTTGTAGAACTGCGCTTCAAATGGCATGAGCATATTGCCTTGCTCGCGGGCAATTGTTACGGGTTTTAATAAATCTAATGTGTTACAAAATTAATTCTTGGCAAGCGATTCGGAAACTTAAATGAAAAGTCTATTTCAAATTGGTCTCATCACTCTGGTATTGGCGCTCGTTGGAAGTACAATCCCTTCCCAGGCGCAACAGGGTGGCAAGGTCAAATCCAAGCACGGTGTTTGGTCGATCATATGTGATACACCTGCGGGTGCCAGCAATGAACAATGCGCATTGATGCAAAATGTAGTCGCAGAAGACCGGGCGGAGGTTGGCCTTTCTGTGGTTGTTTTAAAGACCGCTGATCGCAAGGCTAAAATTCTGCGCGTACTTGCGCCGCTTGGCGTTTTGCTGCCAAACGGGCTTGGGCTTAATGTCGATGGCAAGGATATTGGCCGGGCCTATTTTGTCCGCTGCCTCAAGGATGGCTGTTTTGCCGAGGTTATACTGGAAGACAATCTGTTGAAAACCTTGAAAGCAGGCACAACCGCCACTTTTATCGTATTTCAGTCGCCTGAAGAGGGTATAGGCATTCCGGTTGATCTTAACGGCTTCAGCGAAGGTTTTTCGAAACTGCCGTAAGCCGACCATGAACCTGCCATGAATCTAATTGACGCGTCGGCGCAGTGTTGGCCATTCGAGATCACACAAATTTGCAATTCCTGCATTACGGTTCTATTCATCCACACGAGTAATAAATCCCAAATTGCTGTGGATAAGGAATTCCGATGACCGAAACACCCCCAGAGTTAATCGAAACATTCGATTGTTCGAGCGATGCCGTTGAACGCATTTTGAAAGATACGCTCAACAATACCGATGATGGCGAACTCTATCTGGAATATAGCCAGTCGGAGGGATTGGTGTTTGACAATGGCAAATTGAAATCAGGCACATTCGACACCCATCAGGGATTTGGCCTTCGTGCGGTTGCCGGAGAAGCTGCCGCCTATGCCCATGCGGGGGAAATGACCGAATCAGCGCTTAAACGTGCATCTGATGCGGTAAAAAGCATCGCCAGTGGCCATTCGGGCACCTATGCGGCGGCCCCTCGGCGCACCAATACCCGGCTTTACGGCCCGGAAAACCCGATTGGCGCGCCTTCCTTTGAGGAAAAAGTAAAACTGCTGCAGGATATTGATGCCTATGCGCGCGACAAGGACGCAAAAGTGCGTCAGGTCAGCGTATCCATTGCCGGATCATGGCAGGTTGTTGAAATTATTCGGGCCGATGGCGAAATCGCACGCGATGTACGCCCTTTGGTACGGCTCAACGTTTCGATTGTGGTGGGCGAAGGCGAGCGTCAGGAAACCGGCTCCAGCGGCATTGGCGGACGTACAGGCTTTGGCGAATTTATCACCGAGACATCGTGGAAGGCCTGCGCCGATGAGGCGTTTCGCCAGGCATTGGTCAATCTGCAATCTGTGCCGGCTCCGGCGGGCACTTTCGATGTGGTTTTGGGTGCAGGCTGGCCCGGCGTAATGCTGCATGAGGCCGTTGGCCATGGGCTAGAGGGCGATTTTAACCGAAAGGGCACATCGGCATTTGCCGGCCTTATGGGCGAACAGGTTGCCGCCAAGGGCGTGACCGTGGTTGATGATGGCACTATTGCGGCGCGGCGCGGTTCTCTCACCATTGACGATGAGGGCACACCGACGGAGAACACCGTATTAATCGAAGACGGTATTCTGGTTGGCTATATGCAGGACCGACAAAATGCCCGCCTAATGGGCATGAAGCCTACCGGCAATGGTCGCCGTCAATCCTATGCCCATATCCCCATGCCGCGTATGACCAACACCTATATGCTGGGCGGCGACATGGAAAAAGACGAAATCATTTCATCGGTCAAGGATGGCATTTATGCGGTATCCTTTGGCGGCGGTCAGGTGGATATTACCTCCGGCAAATATGTGTTTGGTTGCACCGAGGCCTACCGGATTGAAAACGGCAAGGTCGGCGCTCCGTTAAAAGGCGCGATGATGATCGGCAACGGCCCGGCAGATATGAAGAGGGTGCGGATGCTTGGCAATGATATGGCGCTTGATCCGGGCATTGGCATGTGTGGTAAAAACGGCCAGGGCGTGCCGGTTGGCGTGGGGCAACCCACGGTGCGTATTGATGGCATTACCATTGGCGGCACGAGCGCTTAATCGTGCCAATCTCAACCAATTACAAGCCCGACACACCCTATCACCAGTTGCCGGATCGTTCGGTTCTGGTTGACAGGGACGATGAAAGCGAGGGCGCGCCGTTTTTCGACCCCGTAAAGGTAGCCGATTTCCCTGAAACCATCTTGCGGTTCAGAAATTCTCGCCATGATGCAAGCGTCGGGCTGGACGGGTTAACTGAGGCGGAATGGCTCAATCATTTTGGCCGCTTTAAGCCGCTACCTGATAATCTGCCCTACCCCCATTGCATGCGCTATCACGGCCATCAATTCCGTCATTATAATCCCGGTCTTGGCGATGGGCGCGGTTTTCTGTTTGCCCAATTGCGCGATGGTAGCGGTCGGTTGCTTGATCTTGCCACCAAGGGCAGCGGCGAGACCCCCTATTCTCGCGCCGGTGATGGGCGCTTGACCCTCAAAGGCGGGGTGCGGGAAATTCTAGCCACCGAAATGCTCGAGGCGCTTGGGGTTAATACCTCCAAAACATTTTCCATTGTGGAGACTGGCGAGCATTTACAGCGCAGTGATGAGCCCAGCCCCACCCGTTCGGCGGTGATGACGCGCCTTAGCCATTCGCATATTCGCTTTGGCAGCTTTCAAATGTTGGCGGCAACCAACGAGGTGGCCTCAATGCAGCGGCTGGTCGATTATTGTATCGAGCAATTTTATCCTGATATTGATGGAAATACAGTAGAAGAGCGCACCATTGGCCTGTTTGAAGCCGTCATTGAAAATGGTGCAAAACTGGCAGCCTCATGGATGGCCGCAGGCTTTGTGCACGGGGTTCTAAACACCGATAATATGAACATAACCGGTGAGAGTTTTGATTATGGCCCCTGGCGGTTTACTGAATTTGCCGATCCTGAATTTACCGCTGCATATTTTGACCAGCAAGGATTATATGCCTATGGGCGACAGGCCGACAGCGTTGGCTGGAACCTCTCGCAACTGGGCAGCGCGCTCGGCAAGATCGCATCACCTGAAAAGCTCAGCCAGTCGATCGAAAGTTTCCCGACCCATTATACCAAAGCTATGGTGGAAGCATTTTTTGCCCGCCTTGGTATTCGCGCCGAACAGCCAGACGATATCGAGAATGCTAATTTCATTATGGACCTGCTGCGCTGGATGCGGGAACAAGAGGTGCCGATTGAACAGTTCTTCTTCGACTGGTTTGGCGGCACTTTAAGCACGGTTCGTGCCAAGGCCAGCCCGATTGCGGAAAAATATCAGGGTGAGGAATGGCAAGCACTTGAGGCACAATTAAAGTCACACCCGCCGGAGAAACCGGAGCGTTTGAGCCATGATTATTTTTCCCGCGAAAAACCCTGCACCATGCTGATTGACGAGGTTGAATTCATCTGGTCGCGCATTGATGAGGATGATGACTGGTCAGCGCTTGAGTTGAAAATCGCCGATATTGGTGTGATGCGCGAAGCGCTAGAGTTGGGTGGAGAGTAAGTGGCAATGAGCGCATCTCTGATATTTCACCCCTCATCCGACCATCGTTTCACGATGCCCACCTTCTCCCACAAGGGGAGAAGGAAGTATCCAAATACTCGATTCTCCTTTTCCTTCTCCCCTTGTGGGAGAAGGTGTCAGCAACGCTAACGGATGAGGGGTATTAACTCTCTTCCCGCGCAATTGCCCGCCAACCAATATCGCAGCGGCAAAAGCCCTCCGGCCAGTCAATCCTATCAACCATCCGATAGGCGCGGGCCTGCGCCTCACCCACCGAATTGCCCCGTGCGGTAATATTTAAAACCCGGCCGCCAATTGCCACCAAATTGCCGTCCTGCAACGCGGTTCCTGCGTGAAAAATCTGGCAATTATCGCCGTTTAGATCATCCGCGCCTGAAATCACAGTCCCCTTGGCATAGGAACCCGGATAGCCGTTTGAAGCCATCACCACCGTCAGCGCCGGATCGGGGTTAAGCGCCACCTGCTGATCGGTAAGGCTTGCATCAATTGTCGCCATCAGCAGTGGCAGCAAATCACCTTCCAACCGCATCATCAGCACCTGACATTCAGGATCGCCAAAGCGCACATTATATTCAATCAATTTCGGGCCATCACCATCAATCATCAGGCCGGCATAAAGCACGCCCTTAAATGGCGCACCCATTTCGCGCATGCCTTCTAAGGTGGGAAGAATAATCTCATCCATCACCTGACGTTCGATCTTAGCATCCACAACAGGTGCGGGTGAATAAGCGCCCATGCCACCGGTATTTGGGCCGGTATCGCCCTCGCCTACCCGTTTATGATCCTGCGCCGTGCCAAGCAAAAGCGCCGTCCCACCATCGCAGAGGTAAAACATCGAGGCCTCTTCGCCCGACAAAAAATCCTCAATGATGATTTCCGCTCCGGCATCGCCAAATTCACCTTCAAAACAATCGTCGATGGCGTTCGAAGCTTCCATCACCGTTTGAGCAATGATGACCCCCTTGCCGGCGGCCAACCCATCGGCCTTGATGACCACAGGCATTGAATGATTGCGCACATAGGCCTTGGCCTTTGGCGCATTGTTAAAATCCTGATATTGGGCGGTTGGAATGTTTTTGCGGTCGCACAGTTGCTTGGTGAAGGTTTTGGAGCCTTCAAGTGCTGCTGCTTTTGCCGAGGGACCAAATGCGGCAATGCCAGCCTTTTCCAAATCATCAACCAGGCCATTGACAAGTGGCACCTCCGGCCCGACCACCACCAGCTTCACATTATGGGTTTTGCAAAATTGAAGGACAGCGGCATGGTCCGCAACATCCAGTTCAACGCAATTGGCCAGATTGGCAATGCCCGCATTGCCCGGCGCGCAATAGAGCTTATCCAGCAAGGGAGATTGGACAATCTTCCAGGCCAGCGCATGTTCGCGCCCGCCGGAGCCAATGAGAAGAACATTCATATCCACACCTCTTCAAATTTCCGCGCGTTTGATTCTCGCCGGAATCGGTTTTCCATGCCTTCATAGCGGCTTGTAGAATAATTGCCATATATGTAAACAAGCGGGATGATACTAATTGATGCCATTACTGAGCCTGAAAATGCGCTTGCCAATGCTGTAAAAACGCTTTGCGCCGGTGGGCTTGTGGCGCTGCCGACCGAGACCGTTTACGGGCTTGCGGCGGATGCCACCAATGGCGAAGCCGTGGCACGGATTTTTGCCGCTAAGGGGCGACCGCAATTTAACCCGCTGATTTGCCATGTGAGCGATCTGGAAATGGCTAAGCGCTACGGCGAAATTTCGCCAATGGCGGAAAAGCTGGCCAAAAGGTTCTGGCCCGGGCCGCTGACAATCGTCGTGCCGCTTAAAGCCAATTGCGGCATTCATCCGCTGGTCAGTGCCGGACTTGATACGATTGCACTGCGCTGCCCGCGCGGCATTGTCGGTCAGATTGCGGATGAATTAAAGCGCCCGATTGCCGCCCCAAGCGCCAATACATCCGGCACCATAAGCCCGACCACCGCCAAACATGTTGAGGATGATCTGGGAGCGAAAGTGGATCTCATCATTGATGGCGGTGCTTGCTCTGTCGGGCTTGAATCGACCATTGTAAAACCCTGGAATAACACACTATTTCTACTGCGCTCAGGTAGTATCACGGTTGAAGAACTGGCAGCGTTTTCTGGCAGGCCAGTTGAGCGCCCTCAATCTGGTGCAGCCATTGAAGCGCCCGGAATGATGATCTCGCACTATGCTCCCAAAACGCCGATGAGGCTCAACGCACAAAGGATTGAAGCAGATGAGGCATTGCTGGCATTTGGGCCAAAGCCAATTGAAAACGCTGGCGCGGCGCGGGTACAATTCAACCTCAGCCCCAAGGGCGATCTGATAGAGGCGGCCAGCAATCTTTATGATTATATGAAACAGTTGGACAAAAAAGGTGCCAGCGCAATCGCCGTACAGTGCATTCCGCAAACCGGACTTGGGGAGGCAATCAATGACCGACTTTGCCGAGCGGCTGCGCCAAAGGATAAAGATCATGAGTAAAACCCTGCCCGAAGATTTAATAGCGCGCTTTACCAAAATCGTCGGGGTAGAACATGCGCTCACCAGCGATGCTGACAAACAGGCCTTTGAAGAAGAAAATCGTGGTATTTATGAAAGCCGCACGCCTTTGGTGCTTCGCCCGGCCAACACGGAGCAAGTCTCGCAAATTATGGTGCTTGCCGATGAAAGCGGCACGACAATTGTACCCCAAGGCGGCAATACCGGCCATGTGGGTGGCTCGGTCGCTAATCCGGATACATGCGAGGTTATCGTTTCGCTCTCACGCATGAACCAAATTCGCGAAGTCGACCCGCTCGGCAACACGATGATTGTTGAGGCAGGCGTAATCCTGCAAAATGCGCAGGAAGAGGCGGATAAATGCGACCGGCTCTTTCCGCTTTCACTTGGGGCGCAGGGCACCTGCCAGATAGGCGGTAATCTTTCTACCAATGCGGGCGGCACCGGGGTTCTGGCCTATGGCAATACCCGCGATCTGGTGCTTGGCATTGAAGTTGTGCTGCCAACCGGTGAAATCTGGCAGGGATTGCGAAAACTGCGCAAGGATAATACCGGCTATGATCTAAAAGACCTGTTCATTGGCGCCGAAGGTACGCTCGGCATTATTACCGCTGCGGTGTTGAAACTGTTTCCAAAACCACGTGGGCGCGAGGTTGCCTATGCGGGGCTTGCCTCGCCCGAAAAGGCGCTGCAATTGTTCAACCATATGCGCGAAAATGCCGGCAATAGCCTGACCGGGTTTGAATTAATGCCGCGCATCGGGGTTGAATTTGTAATCCGCAATATCGCCAATATGCGCGATCCGCTGGAAAGCCCTCACCCCTGGTATGCGCTGATTGAGATTTCCTCCTCTCGTTCGGCGGAAGATGCCCGCAGCCTGATGGAAGAAGCGCTTGCCGGTGCATATGATGCGGAAATTGTTGATGATGCAGCCCTTGCCAATTCTCTGGCGCAGCAAAATGACTTCTGGCAAATGCGCGAGAGCATGTCGCACGCACAAAAACCAGAAGGCGGTTCGATCAAGCATGATATTTCGGTCGCCGTTGCCGATGTTCCTGCATTTTTGACCAGGGCCGAGATTATCATCAAATCTATGATTGAAGACGCGCGCATTGTCGCCTTTGGTCATTTGGGCGATGGCAATATCCATTATAATATCTCGCAGCCGGAAAATGGTGACCGCGATGAGTTCATGGCCAAACGTATAGAGGTGAATGCGGCCATTCACGCCTTGGTGCGAGAGTTCAACGGCTCGATTTCTGCTGAACACGGTATCGGGCTAATGAAGCGCGATGAGATGGCGCGCAGCAAACCGGCGATCGAGATTGAGTTGATGAAACGGATAAAATCGAGCTTCGACCCGAAGGGCATTATGAACCCCGGCAAGGTGATATAGGCCAGTGATATAGGTAGCCTTCAAAAACACCCTGTTAACCCGTTGGCAATAGCCATTACCAATTCCTTACACGGGTTGAGAGTTTGATAACCTTGTTTAAACTCAACATTTCTTAACCACTATTCTTAAGCGTAAATCGACCCTCCTCCCCTATAGTGACTGACAATATGAGGCCAAAACAGGCCCGCAGGAGAACCGGAAAATATCGGTCTTCTACAGTAACGGAGAGGCACAATGAACACGCAATCTATCGCAACGGCGGCAAAACCCGCCTGGGCTGAAAACCCCATGCGTCTTGACCCATTTCTATTACCACAACAGGTTAGCTATCCACGCCGTGAGGCCAGTTCGGATGAAATTTCATTCACCGTGAATATTGAAGGCGCGGTTATGAAACGCCAGCTTAATTGTGGTTTGCCGCTTTCCATGGCGTTGCCAGCCAAGGCATTTCGCGGCGTTGCTGCGCGTGCCTTTGAGGGTGAAGACGGCAAGACAACCGTTACGCTTGAGCTTCTGCACCATGACGAGGCAATGTCTGTTCCGCTGCTGGTATCCGACAATATGGATGATGTGGCCGCCGACTGGCATTCGTGGAGCCGCACCTTGCGCCTTCCCATGCTGATGGTAGATTCAAGTGGCGATGCAACCACCGTTCAAAACACGCTCGGCCTGCTGAAAGTTGAAGAACCTTCGCCGCGTCGTCGTCGGCATAATGCGGTCAAACGCCGTCCGCGCTTTTTGATGCGCCGTAAAACCGGTGTGGTCAGCGATATTGAAGTGCTCAGCGCTGACGAGATTATCGCCAGAAATTAAAAAGTTTATTTGATTTTCGCCCAGCCATCCGGCTGGTCGTCCGTTCGCGAGCTTGCACGCCATTCTGGCGCTTGCTCTGCCACGGAGGGAATTCATCGTAACGCGCCAACTGAGCCGATAGGCTTGCGCTTTATTTTCCCTACTCACGGCTATTCCTCGCTTCACTCGGGCCTCCGTGTGGGCGCCAGAATGCTGGCGGCTCGCTGGTCAGCTCGCTATGCGGTGAGTTTTCTGGTTCATAGGCTCGCGCTTTATTATCCCTACTCACGGCAATTCCTCGCTTCACTCGGGCCTCCGTGCGGGCGCCAGAATGCTGGCGGCTTGCTGGTCAGCTCACTATGCGGTGAGTTTTCAGCCTAGAGCAATATTTCAAACATCGTTGCCAGCAAACCCGCAAAAAATATCCAACCAAAATGGCCGTTTGACTTGAACAATTTCAAACACTGGTCGGCATCATCAATATCCAGCACCTTGATTTGCCAGCCCATATGGGCTGCACCTATTGCCAAGCCTAAATAGGCTGGCCAGCCGATTCCTGCCGTATAAAAACTTGCCAAAAATAGGGCTACCGCCCCACCATAAAGCATCACCAGCGCCGGTTTGGTATTTTCAGCAAACAGCCTTGCGGTTGAGCGCACGCCCACAAGCGCGTCATCTTCTTTATCCTGATGGGCATAGAGCGTGTCATAGCCAATCACCCACAATATAGACCCTGCATAAAGCAATAAAGGCGACAAGCTCAACGCACCCATAATGGTGGCCCAACCCATCAACGCGCCCCAGGAAAAGGCAAGCCCCAAAACCAGTTGCGGCCAGTCGGTCACCCGTTTTGCAAACGGGTAAATCGCGACAATAATCAGCGAAGCAAGCCCCAAATATACCGAAAACCAGTTAAACGAAAAAAGTACCAGCGCACCAATGAGGGCTTGCGACACCATAAATGCTTTCGCCTGCCCGCTGCTCACCCGTCCAGAAGGAATGGGCCTTGAGGCGGTGCGTGCGACTTTTGCATCAATATCCTTGTCCACCAGATCATTATAGGTGCAGCCTGCCCCGCGCATGACAATGGCACCGATTAAAAACAGGACAAGATAAATGGCAAAAACCACCAGAATAACCGGCGGGCCGGTCAGTGGATCTGGATCAGCCAGATTGACATTTATACGAACATTGACCGCAAGCGCCAGTGACCACCAGCAGGGCCATAGCAGCAGCCACCAGCCGATGGGGCGATCCCACCTGGCCAATTGCGCATAGGGCCAAAGCCCCACGGGTAAAAGGCGGTAAACCCAATTGTTGGATGGTGCATCGGCTACACGCTGATTTTCAGAATTGTTCATGGCACTTCATGTGGCGCGAAGTTGGGTACGGGTCAAGGGAGTTTGATAAATACAAACCAAACCGCGCACCGTAGAGAAAGGTGTTGACATTGTCAGAATTGTATAGAACATTACATGAACAAAGCCTTACAGGAGAATGCAGAGTGGAAACTGTATCAATCTATATTCCAGGAATTATTCTGGCCTATTCAGCATTTTTATTGGCAATCGCCAGCCCCGGCCCGAATATTCTGGCGGTAATTGGCACTTCAATGGGTGTTGGTCGCTCTTCTGGCATAGCGCTCGCGCTTGGTGTTGCTTGCGGTTCGTTCACCTGGGCTCTGCTTACAGTTGCTGGCCTTTCAGCGCTTCTCGCGACCTATGCTTCCGCGCTGATTGCAATCAAAATATTTGGCGGATGTTACTTGCTTTGGCTTGCCTATAAGTCGTTCAAGTCTGCGGCATCCAATCATGATATTGAACAATCTGAACTTGCAGGAGGCAAGCGATCACCGTTTGGATATGCAAAAAGAGGCTTTATTATTCAAATGACCAATCCAAAAGCCGCATTGGCATGGATTGCTATTATTTCGCTTGGATTAAAACAAGGCGCACCCCTTTGGGTTGGACTGGCAATTGTATTTGGTACTTTTGCTCTCTCAATTGTCATTCACACCATGTATGCGATTGCGTTTTCCACACCTGCCATGGTTCGGATTTACTCCAAAGCACGGCGGTATATTCAGGCAAGTCTTGGCGCTTTTTTTGCTTTTGCTGGCATTAAGCTACTCACCAGCAGGAACTAAGTCCTTCTTACATTGATCATGTTTTTCGCCTCTTCTTCTGGGCCTGCCGAGTGACGAGGTATTAGAATTCACCAAAGCTTTTTCACCCATTGACAGAAGTAAAGGGGGGCAGAATTTTGGACAAGCCTTCAAAATATACAATGCTGGATAATTACCCGGTGGCACCCCTACTCTCCGTCCACTGACATTCTCAGCCCTTCTTAAAAATTTCATAACATTTGGTGAGTAACACCCCCAAATTACTTTTACGTAAGATGTCGACATTTGAGGCCAAAGCAATTAAACATTTGACGAAATGCTAATGCGGGTTAAACCCCACGGCAACAGAACAAAAATTGTTGCAGGCTGTTACTGCAAATATTTGTCACGGGAGAGACAATACATGTACCGCGCGCCAGTATCCGAAATCGCCCACACGCTTAAACAGACCGCAGGCTTGAACAAAGCCATAGATGAAGGCCGGTTTGAAGATTTAAGCGATGATCTGGTCGATGCCATACTGGAAGAGGCTGGACGTTTTGCCTCGGATGAAATTGCCCCGCTTGCGCGCATTGGCGATGAGGAAGGTACGCCGCTTGCGGATGGCAAGATCACCATGCCAACCGGTTGGAAAAAGCTCTATGATGACTGGGTAGAAGGTGGCTGGCCAGCGCTTAGCGGGCCAACGGATTTCGGCGGTCAGGGCCTGCCAACCATGTTGTCGGTTGCCACCGTGGAAATGTGGAATTCGGGATCGCTGGCGTTCGGCATCGGCCCAACGCTTACCTGTGGTGCGGTCGAGGCAATTCATGCCCATGCATCGGATGAATTGCAGGAAATTTACCTCGACAAGCTGGTATCGGGCGAGTGGATGGGCACCATGAACCTGACCGAACCGCATGCGGGCTCTGACCTTGGCACCCTGCGCACAAGGGCAGAAGCCGTGGGCGATGGCTCTTACAAAATTTTTGGCCAAAAAATATTCATCACCTATGGCGAACATGATTTAACTGAAAACATTATCCATCTGGTGTTGGCCCGCCTGCCCGATGCGCCTGAAGGCTTTCGTGGATTGTCGCTGTTTCTGGTGCCCAAGCATTTGGTCAATGAGGACGGCAGCGTTGGCGGGCGCAACGATGTCTTTTGTTCCAGTATCGAGCATAAAATGGGCATTCACGCCTCGCCCACCTGCACCATGATTTATGGTGACGGGTTTGAGGGCTGCGATCCCGGTGCAATAGGCTGGCTGATTGGCGAGGAAAACCGTGGCCTCAACTGCATGTTTACGATGATGAATAATGCCCGTTTGCTGGTTGGTATTCAGGGCGTTGCGGTGGCCGAAAATGCCTATCAACAGGCGCTTGCCTATGCCAATGAGCGCACCCAGGGGAAATCGCCAAACTATGACGGCCCCGGCATGGCGCCGATTATCCACCACCGCGATGTGCAGCGCAATCTATTGACCATGAAGGCACTCACCAATGCATCGCGGGCGATCAATTATGCCTGCGCCCATGCGATTGATTTAAGCCAACAGGATATTGGGGCAAAATGGCGCGACCGGGCGAATATTCTAACCCCGCTGGCCAAAGCATTCCCGACCGATGTGGGGGTTGAGGTTGCCTCACTTGGTATTCAAATACATGGCGGTATGGGTTTTATTGAAGAAACCGGTGCAGCCCAATTGTTGCGCGATGCCCGCATTGCCCCGATTTATGAGGGCACCAATGGCATTCAGGCGATTGATCTTGTAACCCGCAAACTACCGCTTGCCGGTGGTGAGGCGATTGCTGACTATATCGGTGAATTGCGCGAAATTGCCGATAATGTGAGGGCCAGCAACCGGCCAGAATTTGGCGATGCGGCCGAACAAATTTCCACCTCGCTGGATGATCTTGATGCCTGCAAGGACTGGCTTTTGGAACAATTGGCAGGCAAATCGGAAGACAAGGCGCTTTCCGGTGCCACACCGTTTTTGCGGCTCATGGGCCTTGCTGCGGGTGGTGCCTATCTTGCCAAATCGGCATTGTTATCCGATGCGGATAATGATTTTGGCCGCACGGCACTGGCGCGCTTTTTTGCAGAAAATATGCTGGGCGAAACCATCGGATTGCGCGCTACAATCATGGGCGGCTCAGAAAGCCTGATTGCGGCGGCGGCCAGCGCTCTTATTTCAGAATAGTTTAACAGGAACCAATTATGAGCGACCACATCAATATTACCCGCGATGGGGCGGTGCAAATTATCCGCATGAACCGACCGGATAAGAAAAATGCACTGACCCGCGATATGTATGAGGCGATGGCCGATGCGCTGGTATCGGGTGACAAGGACGGGGACATTCGCTGCCACCTGTTCCTTGGCCTGCCGGATGTATTTACCGCCGGCAACGATATTATGGACTTCATGATGGCCGCCCAGGGTGGCGCTGGCACCGGCGCAGAAGTGCAGGCATTTTTACGCGCCATTATCACCGTTACCAAGCCGATGCTGGCGGGCGTTGATGGCATGGCCATCGGGGTCGGCTCCACCATGTTGCTGCATTGCGATATGGTGTTGGCCTCCAAAAATGCGCGGTTTAAAACCCCGTTTCTCGACCTTGGCCTGCTGCCGGAGGCGGGTTCCACCCTCATCGGCCCGCGCGCCATGGGCTACAAAGCTGCCTTTTCGCTGCTGGCGATGGGCGAAGAGCTTGGCCCAGATGATGCAAAAGATGCGGGCCTTGTAAGCAAAATTATCGAGGATGGTGATTTTGAAGCCGCCGCCATTGCAGCCGCACAGCGGGTGGCAGCGCGCCCGCCGGAGGCCATGGCCCTGACCCGGCGATTATTGCGCGGTGACGTTGATGAAATTGTCGCACGTATGGAAGAAGAATCCAGCTATTTTGCCGAACGGTTGATGAGCATCGAGGCGCAAAACGCTTTTATGGCTTTCATGAGCCGTGGGAAATAGCTAGCATTGCTTTCGCTCACGGCTACTTGCTGCTCCGCATCAGCCTTCGCGAGAGCGATGCAAACGCATCGGGCTACTCTTCGCAGCCTGACTGGTTCAGTTTAAGTGAAGAACAGTCTAGACTTCGCGCATAGCTAACCGAATATGGGTCGTATGGCGCGCGTTTTCTTACGCTCAAACAGCGCCACAATTTCCACATGGGCAGAGAATAGAAACTGGTCTATCGGCACTACTTTTGTGAGTTTGTAGCCCGCATCCAGCAGAATTTTCGCATCCCGGACAAGGGTTGTTGGATTGCACGAAATGGCGGCAATTTTTGGAATACCGGATTTTGCCAATTCGCGGGTCTGCGCTTCGGCACCTGCACGTGGCGGGTCAAAAATTGCACCGGAAAAGCCTTCCAGCTCGCTGGTCTGTAGTGGGCGACGTTCAAGGTCACGTGCTTCAATGGTAAGCGTTTTGGTGCCCGATAAAGATTTCTGCGATTGCTCGAGCGCCAGAAGTGCAGCTTTTTCAAACTCCACCGCATGAACACTGCTTTTGTGCAAAAGTTGCAGGCCAAACGTGCCAACACCGCTGAACAGATCAATGATTTTCTTGGACTTTTTTAGATGTACTGCAACCAGATCTGCCATATGCTGCTCGGCCTCGGCCACAGCTTGGACAAAACTACCGGGTGGTGGCGTGAGGACAGCCTGACCGATAGAAAATTGCGGCACGATGGTTTGAATGATCACCTCATCACCATAGGAAACCCGGGCTCTACCAGCACTGACCGCCCAGTCGATAATGGCCTTGCGACGGCGTTCTGAAAGCGGCGTATCGGCCTCAAGCGCAATGTCCAGCCCATTATCGCAGGCCAGAACGTGCAGCTTAATCTGCTCTGACGGGACAATTGCAAGGCTGGCCAGATTACGCAGATCGTCAAAACGCTCTGTAATCATTGGCAACAGCAAAGGACATTCGCCAAGATCGACAATCTCATGGCTTTGTCGGGCTAAAAAACCAAATACCGTACCCGATGCGGTGGGTATTGCCGTAAAACTTGCACGGCGACGCTGGCCAATGGATGTTGGAATACAGGGCTCAACTGGCACATCAATTCCGGCACTTGCAAAGGCATCAACCACCAGCTGGCGTTTCCAATTCAAATATTCCTGCTGTTCAAAATGCTGCAAAACGCAACCGCCGCAGGTGCCAAAATGCGGGCATATGGGCTCAATCCGGTGGGGTGAAGCTGTAATAATCTTTGGCAGCAGGCCAGGGTTTTCTGCCTCGCTATCCACTTCAATCACATCACCGGCAAGGGTAAACGGTACAAATGTACCATCGCTGGCGATGCCGTCGCCTTTACCGCCCAATGCATCGATTTCGAGCCTGATCTTGGTCATATTATTGCTTTCTGCCACACAGAAGGAATTCCTGATTGCCATCTCCACCGGTTACCGGCGACGGCAAAATATCGGTATGGTGCCAACCGGGCTGATGATCAAGCCAATTCGCCAAATCCTGTGCGATCTTGGGGCCAAGCTCGGGAGATTTCAGCAGGCCACCTTTGCCAATATTATCTTTTCCCGCCTCAAATTGCGGTTTTACCAGTAAAATGCATTCAGCGCCCGATCGGGCAATTTCCAGCGATGGCGGAAGTGCCAGTTTGAGCGAAATAAAACTCACATCTGAAACAACAATATCAATATCGGGCGTTGTGCCATCAATGGAAATCGTGGCCTCATCCAGATCACGGGCGTTAATTCCTTCCAGATTGTAAACCCTTCGGTCATTGGCGATATTTTCAACCATCTGCCCGTGGCCAACATCAATTGCGAATATATGCGCCGCTCCCCTTTCCAGCAATACTTGCGTAAAGCCACCGGTGGAGGCACCAATATCGAGGCAGGCTTTGCCGGTAATATCAAACTTGCAAAGATCAAGTGCGGCAAGCAGTTTCAAGGCTGCACGTGATACATATTTGGCCGCGGGGTCATCAACGGCAATATCGTCTTTTTCGCCGACCCCCTGCCCCGGACGCCTGGCTAAAACTCCATTTACCTGAACACATTTTCGCAGGATTGCATCGCGGGCACGCGAGCGAGATTGAGCCAATCCGCGCTGTACAAGCATCTGGTCAAGGCGCATGAAACTGTCCCTAAAATTTTCGTTGGGTATTAAATATATTGCGCAGAATAAACCGCAAAGTGCCCGGCTTCAATTACTGGCTGAACTTTGGCCTGTCCATTCCGCGTGAAGATGATGCCAGATATTTCTCAAGATTGACAAAAGCCTGATTTTCAAAGGCAGGCATTTCTTCACTGCTCAATGTTGAATTACTTGCCCGTGCGATTGTCAGGGCATCGTGCAGATCAAATGGCTTGTCGTTCAGATTTTTGGTTTCAGTTTTTTGCCTGACTTTGCCGGAAAGAATTTTTTCCAAAAGCTCATCAATGTCATTGCCCATCTGCAGCACAATTGGAGGCAATTTTAGCTTCACCGGGGCCTGCATTTTAGGCGCGCTGCCAATGCCATCTGATGCACCATTTGAATTGGACGATGGCCGGACCATTTCCATGGTCACAAAAATTGCTTTATCATCAGGTTTCACTGAACCGCGCAATTCTCCAAGTTTGCCAATAAGTTTGGCGGCCGCTGCCCGTTGCACGGTAGACACCTGCTCCTCTGCAAAAACGGTGGTGGATGTGACCAGAAATAGAGTGGTCACGACTATGGGAATGAGAGTTTTCAACGCAATTTGACCCCTGATTGTTCAGGCAGAATTATGCATCGCTATCGTTAGGGAGTTGCCAATAAAAATGGTTAGTAAATTGTTAAATTTGTTAACGACAATTTGCAGAGCTATTTGACCTGGACAGCGTTTGCGCATATCAACCCAATAACAGGATTTCTCAGATTATACGGCGCTAAACGATGTCTCATAACACTTTTGGTCATCTATTCCGGGTTACAACCTGGGGCGAAAGTCACGGGCCTGCCCTTGGCTGTGTTATTGATGGCTGCCCGCCGGGCTTGAAAATTTCTGAAGCAGAAATTCAAACCTTTATGGACA
>JAJRQF010000017.1 GCA_024280375.1 Alphaproteobacteria bacterium
AATGGCAGGGGCAGAAGGATTTGAACCCTCGGCCTACGGTTTTGGAGACCGTCGCTCTACCAACTGAGCTATACCCCTAAACATTATTCCTGCCTGATAATCGGTATTCGGCCCAGTTGCAAGAATGATTATCAAAAAAAGCAATTCCGGGTGCATGCGAAGGTGCAAATACCAATAAAAGCCACCCTTGCATTCTTACAAATCAGAAACTATCATTTCGATAGCATTGCAGATTGTCTGTAATGCATTCGTTCTCAGGGCGGGGTGAAATTCCCCACCGGCGGTAATCAATTATTTGAAAGCCCGCGAGCGCTTTTGGCCGATGCCAAAGGGACAGCAGATTCGGTGTGAATCCGAAGCCGACGGTTAAAGTCCGGATGGGAGAGAACAATCACAGCTTGCTGGCCATTGTGCCGGTCGGTTGCCGATTGGCGCCCTGATTCACGTCAATGGAAGGAAATGACATGAATCAGAAAATTACCGACAAAAAAATCGCCTTTATCAAAGCCAGTTGGCATGAAGATATTGTCGACCAATGCCATGCCGCTTTTTCTAGAGAGATGGACAATAAAGGCTGGAACAAGGATCAGATCGTGACTTTTAACGTTCCCGGTGCTTTGGAAATACCATTGCTTGCAAAAAGGCTCGCTCAATCAAAAGAATATGCATGTATTGTTGCATCGGCCTTTGTGGTTGATGGTGGAATTTATCGTCACGACTTTGTTGCGGCAAGCGTTGTGGATGCAATGATGCGGGTGCAGCTGGAAACGGACATCCCGATAATATCGGCCGTGTTAACGCCGCATCAATATCAGGAAACCGATGTTCACAATGGCTTCTTTGGTCTGCATTTTAAAACCAAAGGCATTGAGGCTGCGAATGCCTGCGACGATGTCGTGCAGCTTTACGCCGGCATTACAAAGACTACTCTTCCGCAAGGCAAGCAAGCTACGGCGTAGGCGCTTCCATGTTTACAGGAAAGCGTTACCCATACAACGCAAGACGTTCGGTCAAAAGCGCGAAGAAACGCTCCGCATCCACATCATGCGCCCACATGGCGTTTTTGGGCTTTCCGGTAACGTGCCAATAGTCGACCGCCGTATGGCCCATCGTCAACTCGCTCTTTGTGTCGACTTCCACATTGCAGGATTTGAGCTCAAACATCGTGGGCTCCAGCAACCAGGCGATTGTGCAGGGGTCGTGTAGCGGTCCGCCCAATGAGCCATATTTTTCGCTGTCATGAATACCGAAAAAATCAAGCATATTGGCCGATACTTCGGATACCTGATTGCCTAGCCCCCGAATTTTGGCAATTCTCGCCGGTGTGGTCATCACCTTATGGGTAACATCCAGACCGAAAATCACGATTGGGCGACCACAGCGCATGACAACATCTGCCGCATGCGGGTCGACATAAATGTTGAATTCAGCCGAAGGGGTGACATTGCCCCCTTCCCGCATTGCGCCACCCATCAGGACGATCTGTTTGATTTTTGGCGCGATATCTGGCGCGAGATTGAGCGCCATAGCAATATTGGTCAGCGGCCCGGTTGGCACCAGCGTGATCTCATCATCATCGGCAGCGCGCAAGGCCTCAATCAGAAAATCAACACCGTGTTGGACTTGCAGCTTAATTTCCGGTTCAAACACATCGAGGCCGTTTATCCCGGTCTCGCCATGCACATATTCAGCTGTCACCAGTTTGCGCACCATCGGTCCTTCACACCCCGCATAGAGCGGAATATCGCTGCGCCCGGCAATCTCAACCAACATCGCGAGATTTCGCGCCGTTTTGGCCAAGTGAACATTGCCGCCAACGGCGATAATTCCTCTTATATCCAGCTCAGGCGCGTTAAGTGCCAAAAACAACATCAGGGCATCATCCTGCCCCGGATCACAATCAATTATCGTTGGTAGCGGTGTGCCCATAGTTTTGCCTCTAAGTGATCAATTTATGTCCGGTATAACAGCGGGCAAAAAATCATCAACCACTTCAACAAAAATTACAATATCGGGGCGATTAATAGCGCGGTTTGTAAACAGGCTGCGCTGGTTGCGGTCTGGAATATCCCGGATCATAAGGCGCACCGGAATATTGCGCGTCTTGCTGATAAAGTCCCGATTGGGCTGGATTGTAATTGCCGTGCAAGGGTCTTCGATTGCGCAAAACACCAAGTGAAAATGGCTGGCGACCGGCAAACATAGAGTTGAACAGGGCGAACATCAATCCGACCAGTCCTCCAATAATCAGACCAATGCCGGCAATGACCTTTCGGTTGGGACTGTCCTTTTGCAAGGGCGGTGTTGCCTTGGTGATAACGCGTGCATTTGTGGTCGTCAGACCTTCCTGCTCGCTGGTTTCGCGCGAACGCAGCAGATAATCCTCATACACCCGTTTATGGGCGGCAAGCTCGCGTTCCAGTTCACGCAGCGTGATGAGCGAATTGCCCGTACCCACAGCGGCAGCCTTTACGGCGTTTAATTGTTCACCGAGCCCTTTTTGACGTTTTTGTGCGCGCTCATAATCCTGCTTTGATCCGGCTATAGAACGCTCGATTTCCTTCGATATTTGAGCCCGGGCGCTTTCCAGTTCAGCACTTGCCGCAATACGCTCTGGATGTTTGGGGCCAAGTTTGGCAGAAATCCGGTCAGCCGTTGATTTCAAACCCGCATAGCGCACACGAAGTTGAGAAAGCGTGCCTGTGTTCAAGCTAGCTGGTAAAGCGCCGGAAACAACGCCAGCCAAATCAATTGAGCGCAACTGTTCCATTCTGGTTCGTGCATTTACGGTTTCAATGCGCGCTATCGCCATTTGCTCATTTATTCGAGACAGTTGCACTTCACTGATTAACTTGCCATCGCTGGTAACCAGCCCGTTTTCAGATTTGAAATTAGCGACCTTGCGCTCTGCCGTTTGCACCCGGTTGCGCAAGGTTTCCAACTTAACTGAAAGGTCTTCACTGGCATCGCGAGCGATTTTAGAACGCGCGCCGGACTCGCCACTGACATAGGCCCTGGCAATTGCATTGGCGATGCGCGCTGATTTATTAGCGCTTTCGGTCGTCATGCCAATAGAAACAATGAAAGTGCGGCTCCCGCGAGTAATCGTCAGCTTGTCTTGAAGATTATCCAAAACGATCTGCCGGTCTCGGCCCGGACTACCGGAATAACGGCCAGAGCCAAATATATTGAAAAATCCGGAACCACTCGCTCCTTTTTCGGAAAACTCGGTATCATTAAACAGGCTTTCGCGATCGATAACCACGTTCAACACGCTGGTGGATTCAATTATTCTTAGCTGGCTTTCCAGATAGGCAATCATCGCCTCGCCACCATATCCGGTGGTCGACAACTGCTTGTCAATCAAGGTAATCCCTTGCGGGTCGATCAGCAATTCGGCCCAGGCCTGATATTTATCTGGCAGCGTCTTTGAATAAATGCCCGCCAATACCGCGCCAATTAATGCCGATGCGCCGATGACCTTCCAAGAGCCAAGAATGGATGCAAAAACCTTATCCAGATCCAATCCTCCGCCAAAAGCAACCGGAGCAGATGGTCGATTTTGCCCATACAATCCACCGCCCTGCGATGTCATTCCAGATGAATGAGGTGCTGCATGATGGTTGGCTGCATAGGGAGAGTTGGCCGTGTATGGCGAATTGTTTTGCACCACGGGATCGCTGTAATTCTCCGTTGGCAACTCATGGGGAGCACGATAGAATTGCCCATATGGCACATTGTTTTGGGGTTCGCTCGAATAGGCGTTTTGCGGCGGCGATGGCGGCACGGGCTGATATTGCGTTCGGTTAGCGGTTTGTTGCCATTGCTGGAAACTCTCAAACTGTGCCTTTTCTTCATGCAGTTTTGCCTGCTGTCTTCGGGCAATATCCGCATGGGGAACATTTACACCGCCAGCAATGGGGCGGGAGACTTCCTGTTCATGAAATTTTGAATGCCGAACTCTCTCAATTTCCTGCGCAAGTTTGTTTGCTTTATCCTCAAAGCGTTGCGATGCGAGGCGCTCCACTTCCATACGTGCTAATTGTTCTGAGCGCTGAAATTCGGCTTTTTTTGCCCCGAGTTCCGCCCGGTCTACTTCTTTTTGCGCGGCCTCGTTTTTCTCTCGCTTTTGGGTATAATCATCAATTTGACTGAGAAGGGATTTATTTGAATAATCTGCACCCGCATGGGCATCTTTTTCATCGCGATGGGGCGTAAAAGGCACAATCACATCAAGCAACGAACCTGACATGGCTTTGGCGTTTCGGTTTTCATCACCGTCTCCAACCAGCTTTTTTGCAAAATAATCAAACATTTAAGAATGTTTTCTCCACCACAATTACACCGCTGAAGAATCCTTCACCGGTAGCCCCCCTATTTATTAATTGTCATGGATAACAAACCTTTAATTTGCCTCAAGAAATCCAATTGTTTTTATGACCATATTGGCCTCAAAAGGCCGGATAAGCGAAAAACCTAACCAAGGTTTCGGTATTTCTCTATTGTATGAAAGAGAGGTTTTGGTTGGTAATTCCGGTCCAATGGAAGGGGCCGGTTTGGGGCACCATCTTTGCGCTTGAACACATCGGTAATCCAAGAATATTTGTCGGTAATTCCCCAGCAGGTTATTGATTCAACATCGCCTGCCGAATAAAGTGCGGCTAGAAATTCTGATGCGGTGCGCGCAACCGCAAGATCTCGCCTTTTCGGGTCTCTAGCCAAGCGCCAGTCAATTACATCAAGCTCGGTCACCAGAAGTTTCACGCCAAGGCTGGTGAGCTTTTTAACAAACAGCGCCAGTCCGTCGGCATCAGTTTCACGCTCGGCATATAGATGCGCCTGCAACCCGACCCCGTGAACAGGAATATTCTGGTCTTGCAGGTTTCGAACAATTGCCAATATGGCATCGCGTCTTGCGTCAAACCTTCGGCCAAAATTTGCCAGATCATAATCGTTGATGACCAGTTGTGCATTTGGGTCGGTTCTTGCTGCTGCCTTAAAGGCAATTTCCACATGCTTGCGCCCCAACAGGTCGAGCCAGATACCTTTACGCCAATTGCCCTGCGACAACGGATCATGCGCCACCACCTCGTTGACCACGTCCCATGAGGGAATTACGCCGCGATACCTGTCCACCACCTGCTCAATATGCTCCACCAGCAGTTTTTCGGCCTGTTTGGCACTGCTGATTGCTTCCACCCATTTTGGGTTATAGGCATACCAGAGCAAAGCATGCCCGCGCACAGATTTGCCGTGAAGTTTGGCAAATTCTATGATCTCATCGGCACCATTAAAATCAAACTCGTGCCGGTTATGGCGAAGTGAAGCCCATTTGAGCGCATTCATCGGCACCAGAATATCTGCGTATTTAGTCAGCGCCTTTCGATATTCTGGATCATTTCGAAATGGCTCCAATTCGACCGCGATACCGAAGGGCGTTTTCGTTACGGCCGAATTGGCTATACTGATTGGTAAGCCGCCAGCCAGCAAAGCGCCCGCCCCTCCCAGCGCCGTGCCAACTGAATTGACAAAAGAACGGCGTGTTAATCTTCCTGTGATATGAGTGCTCATTCAACTGCAACCTTTTTGTCAGATACCAAAGCGCTATCAGGTTTAATTACAATATGGCATTCGTTCAGGGCACATTTGAGAAAATCGGAGAAAAGATCGGCGGCAATAAAATCCGCGGCTTTATTTCTCTGCTTTCCGGTTCGCTTGGCCGGATGGTCATTTCTGTTGCCTATTTTGTCGCCATTGCCAACGCCCTTAGCCTGGAAGAATTTGGCCTGTTTGCCACCGCTTCCGCCACCGGCGTGGTGCTTTCCCGACTGGCTGGATTTGGCTTTATTTCGCCGCTTTATCGCACGGCAACCGTCCGCCCTCGCTTGATCGGGGCTTATACACTGGGCTATTTCGTGGCCTTTCTGGCCTCCCTGCCAATGGTGCTTGGTGTCGCGATGGTGTTCTATTGGCTGGTTTTTTCCTCCGGCATGGGGCTTGCGGCCTTTTTGCTGGTCATGGCTGCTGAAATTATCTTCTGGCGCTCGAGCGAAGCTGTTATCATTGTCAATAACGGGCTTTCGCGCTTTGCAACCGGCGCTTTCCTGACCATTGCGGGCACCGCCCTGCGTGCTGTATTCGCCGTATATTTTCTCTATGCCGGTGACGGCACGCTCGATAGCTGGGCTACATTGTATCTCATCGCCAATGCGATCAGCTTTGTATTTTCGGCGCTTTTCTTTTACCCGAAAATCCGACTTCGCTGGAAACCACGGGCCTATATTGGCCGGATGCGCGATGCATTTTCTGTCTCCGCAGCCGAGGTGTTGTTTTACCTGCAAATGGAACTCGATAAGATTCTGGTTCTGGCTATCGGTGGCGAAGCAACTGCTGGCCTCTATGCGATAATTATGCGGCTGGTTGATTTGACCGCCATGCCGGTGCGGGCTTTCAATACGCTTCTTGTACAAACCATGATGAAAAACCGGGGTGCCACCGGCGATAAAAAATCCAGAATTCTGACCGAATTTGGCATTGCAACAGTCTCTATTACAGGTCTCGTTGCTTTGGTGATTTTGCTCAATTTCGCACCCGGTGTTCTGGGTAATAATATTACTCAGGCATCGGGATTCCTCTATCTGGTTTTGCTGGTGCCAGCGTTTCGCAATCTCATTGAATATCATGCAGAGCTCCTTTACGCTCGCGAGCAAACCACCGCACGCGCGGTCGTTCTGGCACTTGTCGGTGGGCTGAAAGCTCTGTTGCTGATCTTGCTGTTAGGCACCCTAAAAGACTTTGCAGACCGGGCTTTGTGGTTAAATGCAGTTTTCATCGCCCTTTACCTCTTGTCTGCCATTGCCACCTATGGGATTGCGATGAAAATCAAATCCAAAGCGGCAAAACCGGTCTGACATTGCCAATAGATTTACATCAGTTTGCGCAGCAATTCCGTATCGGTGTTGGTAAATGACTGAATACCAATCGCATATTGTTCTGCATCCATTTGATCAACAAACTTGCGCAGAGAGTTTTGATTGAGCGCCTCACCATCCCAATAGGTTAGGCACAGACCTTTATCCGCATGCCAATGGCCGGATTTTTCTTTCAGATAATCATCCACATAGCAGCCATAAATCAGACATTCGGAAAATGTTCTATTGCGCCCCAGGGCAGGAACCCAATCTCGACCGGTAGTGTTTTCAATATGGGCGCACATCTGCAAAACAGTCTCGCGACGCCAGCTCACCAGATTGTTGATATAGTCATGATGAGGCAATTCCGGCACCGGCAGGCCCAGCAATTGAGCGCTGGTTTTCAGCCATTTGATATGTTCGCCCTGCGCTTGCGATATGCCATCGGGCACCCGGTACAACCGCAAATCCTGCCCTCGCCACAGCGTATTACCATCGAAGGGGCGGACAAAGAACATATCACTATCACAATATAGCAACCCATCATGCGGGATGTGAGCTGCAATCGCGATGCGGCGCAATTGTTGCACATGCCAACCGCGCATTGGCAAGGTTTTTGTTGAAAGCCAGACCTTTTTAGCCGTTGACGAAAATCCGCCCCGCACTACCTTCAACCAGTCGGGTAAAATATCCTGCTCACTAATAATATGACGATGGGCGCTTTTCAGATTGGAAAACAGCTTATAATCCTCATCATCAACCAAAATGTAATGGTCGCTGATATTGCTCACATGGGCATCAATACTATCGGCCAGCAGGCGGCAACGATCATAGTCAGCAGCATAGCTTGGGGTAATGATAGCGGTGGTGTTCTGCCGCGCCATAATCATCCATTCCTGCTGAATTTTTGCATCAGCGAACGGAGAATAAAAAGAGGATTTCCAATCAGGTATCGCTTCCACATACGGCGCGGTTCCTGCCACAGCCGGTAGGCCCATTCCAACCTGAATTTCCGTATAAATTCCGGTGCGCGCGGCACACTATCGGCAGCAAAGTCAAAAAAGGCTCCTACACCGATTGCGATGGTGCAATTGTCTTTCGAGCAATGTTCCGCAATCCATCGCTCCTGTGCAGGATTACCCAGAGCCACTAGCAAGATGTCCGGTTGGGTTTCTGCCAAATGTTTTAACATCTTTTTCTCAGCCGACCGTGATAAAAACCCGTGGCCAGCCACTTTGAATTGATGGGCTGGAAAACGCGCCTGCAAATTTTCTACCGCAAATTCGGCAACACCGGGTTCTGAACCAAATAGAGCAATTTTTGCACCCTGCGTCAGATGGGCAAAGAGAGCTGGAATAAAATCTGTTCCGTTGAGATTTTCAGGGAATTTTTCACCGTAATTGATAATCGAACCAATATCGACGCCAACGCCATCGGCCAGAACATCGAATTTTTCGAGATCATTTTTATAAGCCCGGTCGCGCTGGGCGATATTTGCGCCATGAGCGTTCAAGAAAGCCAGTTTTACATGGTGTTTTTGTTCTATTGCAAAGGATAGGTGGTCCAGGGCATCAGTTTTGGAAAATACGCATACTTTTATGCCGAGTATGCTGCGTGCCTCATGATTTGCGCGCGCAGGCAACACATTGGTTGTTCCAAATGGGGTTAAAACCCCTGTTTTTGTTTCCAACATATTATCGATCACAACCCACAGCCAGTTTCATATGCCTGCCCCAGCAGGCTGAAATTCCAGCATTTTATTGCTGGCATCAAAGCAAGCCCAACCAGTTCCGGGTAAATTCTCTATTCCCGGTGTTAGGCCGCTTCCCCCATTTTATTCGCAAACCATATGCCAGTTAAATGTGCCAATTCGAGACTGAATGGCTGAAATGGCACTATGTGCACGAACCCCAGTGGCGAATGATAACCGATAAGCGTTTATGAGCAGTCAACAAATTGAAATTAATCAGCGCGCAATATTGGCAAGCCCGCGTTCGAGACCAGCGTACAGGCCTTCGCGTTGTTGTTTGGTGAAACTCACGCCATCAAGCCTTGAAACCTTCCCCGATTTAACATTCTCAACCATGGTATTGAGCGCATTTGCAAACGCTTCCGCATCATCTTCAACCGAGCAGTTTGCCGGAATTGACCCGACACCACGCACCGATGACGAGGTTGCGCAGCAGGGCATACCCATCTGAAATGCCTCAATTGTTTTAAGCTGCACACCCGTACCACTGCGAGATACCAGCGCAAGAATGCGCGCGTTTTCGACAAACTCATTGGCATCCTCCACCCGGCCTACAAATTTCACCCCCGGATGGGCAGAATTCATCAATGTGGGAGTGTTTCCGGCAATTGAAACCGATAGTTCAGGGTTTAGATGCGGGACAACCTCATCCAAAAACCATTTCAGCCCGACAAAATTGGGTTGCCAGGACCATGTGCCTATTAGGCCAATATCGTGAACAGTTTCCTGCCTGGATAAATCTGTTGCACTGACGTTATATTGGGTTGGAAACAGTAGATTTAATACACTTACGTTTTTATTGAGCACCTCAATATGTTCACGATCCTCGTTGCTCAGGCAAAAAACATGACAAGCGTTTTCGAACAGATTTTGCTCGATTTCATTCAACAACCGCGCATCGCGTTGATAGAGAAAACGCTTCAACCGGCCATCTGCACTCTTAGAATTTTGCCGAGCTGATAAATGCTCAATATTGTGGGCGACATAGAGGAACGGCGCGAAATCCAGCAATTTCGGAAATGCGGAGGGCATTTGAACCGAGTTGATTATCACGCCATCTATTGGACCAAGAGACTTTAATTTATCTTCAAGCAATGCCCAAGGCACCACCTGTAATTTACTGCCCCCCACGGGCAAGCGGCTTTTAACCGCGCCAAGCATCCATGCCGCTTTTTTCAGCGTTGACGCGCTGGCGTTTTCCACATCCAGCGTTTTTAACACGATAGTATGCTCATCAGCTGGTGGCGATTGCCGTGGTTGACGAAAGCCAATTTCTGTTACTTTACAGCCGATTGCGCGTAAACCTGAAACAATAGATTCATTGGCAACCTCAAACCCGGTTGTCGGATTTGCGTCTGTTACCAGTGATGTGACAAATGCCAAATGCATCCAAAACCATCCAAATTTCGTTCAATTGCGACAGTTATACCTGCGACGGTTGAACGATGGGTTAAATCAAATCAAATTTGATTCAGTCAATTTTCATCTATTTCAGGGATAATTACGCAAAAGATACAGGGACTATATCAATGAGAAATCAGCCCTCACCTGGCGATGTTGAATTGCATTATGTTTTCGATACCGAAAGTCAAAATGAGACAATGGCGCAAAATGTAGAAGTTGCGGTGACGCTTCCGACTTTTCGCCGCCCTGAACACCTGTTGAAAACACTGAAATCAATCGAAAATCAGGTGACGACGAGAAATTTCGTTTGCGTGGTTATGGAAAATGATCCTGAAACTGGCAATGGTGCAAAAGTTGCCGCTGATTTCTTCAAACAAAGCAAAATTCGCGGCATTGTCATCAACGCCAATCGCCGGGGCAACTGCTCTGCCTATAATGCCGGTTGGTTTACCGCTTTGGAAAAATTCAACAATCTTCGCTGGATAATGGTGATTGATGATGATGAGGTGGCCGAACCTCAATGGATTGAAAAAATGACCAGGGCGGCTGAAACGCTTGGGGTTGATATGGTTGGCGGGCCACAGCACCCGCTTTTTGAAGGCCAGGCTGATCCGAAATGGTCCAAACATCCGGTTTTCCAACCGGCGCACCAAACAAGCGGCAAAGTTCCGATCATCTATTCTACCGGCAATGTGCTGATTTCAGCCGAAGTGCTGCGTTATATGGGCTATCCATACCTTGAGGAAAAATTCAATTTTCTTGGCGGTGGAGATTCCGATTTTTATGCGCGCTGCAAACGCGAGGGTTACACATTTGGCTGGGAAAATGATGCCCCCGTGATTGAGACTATTCCTGAGCGGCGAACAGAAATGAGTTGGCTAAATGCCCGGGGTTTGCGCAATGGCGCCATTTCAACGTTGATTGAAAAACGCGCTGCCAACGGCCTCGCAGATAAATTTAAGATCATAATTAAATCGCTTGGACTGCTTATCGCATCACCTTTTCGATCTTTTGCACTATTTGTTAAGACCGGATCGCCAATAATCGGAATTTACCACATGAACGTGGCCGTTGGCCGCCTGTTAATGGAATTCGGATTTGCAAACGAGCAGTATCGCGAACCTGAGAAGAACTGAACCATCCGCTTTTGGCCCCTCGCCTGCGGGTGGCAGTTTTGTTGCGCCTGTTCTTTATGAAAACCAGCGCCTGACCTTACGCAGTATTATCGCCATTGTGATGATGCTGTCGGTCTGGGTGTCATTTCATCCATTTACCGCGTCTCAAGGTGAGATCAGTGGCGGCGACATTGTCAATCAGCTTGGCTTTGGTTCGTTGCTGGTTCTTTGCGTAATTTCACTTGCAACCCTTGTTGATCGAAATCTACTTTCCCGACTGCTGAAGCCGTCATATATGGCCGTCGGGGCGATGCTGGTTTTAAGCGTCATGGTCTCATCGGCCATGGGCGCATCATTTCGGGCAATGATCTTTTCAACAACTGTGATTTTATCGGCCCTCACGGTTATGACCCTGCCGCGCAATATTGAGCAATTTGCCAAAACCATTGCACTGGGGTGCCTGATTTCACTGTTGTTTTCCTATTTTGCGCTCTATGCCTATCCGCTGGAAGCCATTCACCAGGCTGGTGGTGATGAGGGCCAGCACGCGGGCCTTTGGCGCGGTGTTTATGACCATAAAAATATTGCCAGTGCAGTGATGTCGGTATTCCTGATAATCGGTATATTTGTTTATCGCGAAAACCAACGCCTGATCGGGGCTGCAATTGTCATATTGGCGGGCGTATTTTTAATGCAGTCAGGCTCTAAAACCTCGATGGCTTTATTGCCTGTTGCCCTGGGCATGACCTTCATATTGAGCCGCATCCATTCGCCCGTTACCCGATTTGTCATCACTCTTCTTCCGCTGGCTATCCTGTTCACGATAACGGTGGGGGCTGCGGTGTTTGAACCGATCAACAATGTTCTGCAATCTATCGCTCCGGGGACTACGTTCACTGGCCGGCTGGATCTTTGGCAGTATAGTGTTGAGCGGATAGGCGAATATCCGTTTTTTGGCTATGGGTTTGAGAATTTCTGGGGAACGCCAATCGTCACCAATGCGGATCAACCGATCGAACTCACCTGGGACGTGCGCGATATTGTCCACGGCCATAATAGTTATCTTGATGCAACAATTTCGTTTGGAATTATCGGCCTGGCAATATGCATGCTGGTGCTGATCATAATGCCAGCAGCCGATTATGCTGCTTCCAGCTGGCAAGGCCCCACTGCCCGGCTGGCAAATTTATTCATCTCTATATGGATGTTTACTGTTCTGAATGCCTGTCTGGAATCATTCTTTTTCAGGCGTGCAGACCCGGTATGGTTCTGCATGGTACTGGCGGTGCTGGGCTTGCGATTATTATCAACTTCGCAAGCCAAGCCAGTTAGTTAGATATACAGCGATTTATGCTTTTTTGAGCAGGTCCAGATTACCCTTGATGCGGGCGTTATCCGGGGCCATACGGGCGGCTTTTCTAAGCAGTTTGCGCGCCTGGCGTTTATTGCCACGCAGCATTTGCGAGTAGCCCTGATTGTTTAGAATAGCAGGCTTTGGCCCAACCAGTTTGATCGCCTGAAGGTATGCCCTGTCAGATCTGCTAAACAGCCCCAGCTGGTCGTATGAAGCGGCCAAACCAAGCCAGGCTTCGGCTTTGGTTGGGTTCAATTCGACAGATTTCCTGAAATGTTTTTCAGCCAATCCGTAATTTGCAGCTCTGAAGTGCTGTTTGCCGGTTTCCATCTCGGTCAGCTTTACCGGCTGGCTCAATCTGGATTGTCCCAATAGTCCACCATTGGTGGATGATCCCGAATTCTTTAAACTTTGACAACCGGTCAGTGAAACTGAAACCAATAGTGCCAACCCAACATTTCTTATTGTTTTTTGCATTTCGCTAACCTTTGTCCCCAAGGAAATTGCTTTATACAATCTAGCAAAATTGCATTGATATTGGGTTTTGAAAGTCGGTAAAAATTTATGCAATTTCTAAGGTTTGCAAGGTGTTAACTCAAGCGCACACCGCAGGCATTTGCGGCAAGACACGAACCATCAGCCACCTGAGTGTATTTTAAACGCCACTGGCAATGCTGCAATAATCAAGATAACCGGCAGGATACACAAGGTAACCGGCACCGACATTTTAGCTGGAAGCGCGTGGGCTTTTTCTTCAGCCAGCGCCATACGTTTGTCGCGCATATCATCACTATAAACATTCAACGCACCGGCCAGGCTGGTGCCCAGTTCTTTTGACTGTTTAAGTAATGTTGCAAACGATTTCACTTCATCCAGATCAATTCGTTCCGCCATAGATTGCAAAGCGTCTTCCAAAGTCCGACCGGAACGTACTTCCAATGCAGCAATGTTGAGATGGATTGAAAGATTTGGATAGGAATATTCTATCTCTTCTGCAATTCGCGTAATCGAGGCTTCCATGCTGAGGCCCGCTTCCACGCACACAATCATCAAATCCATAAAATCAGGAAATCCACGGCGGTTTTGCAAGGTCAGCTTCTTGATGCGGCGCCCGAGATAAAACTGCGGCAGGTAATAGCCAAATGCGGCTCCCACTCCTGTTGCCATCATAATCTCGGTTGTCGTCCAGCCCGCAGAAAAATAAGTGACATAGATGAAAGCTGCAAACCCAAATATGGCCGCAAAAATTGGCCTGGAAAACAAATAGTAACCAGATGCGTTCTGCTGGAAGAAACCGGCGCGTATTAATTGCAGCTTGAGTTTCTTGGTGGATTTCGGATCAGATTTTGCATAGAGATCATTGGTTTTTTCAGCCAACATGGTTGCCACACTGTCGCCATTTCGCTCGCGGGTTTCACGGTCGAGTTTGGAAAGCAAATCCATTGGCACAACACGTTTGTTTACCCGACGACGCGCTGATACAATCTGGTCTGCTTTAAGGGCAAACACATAGCCGACGCTGACCAGGAGAATGGTCCCGACAAGCAGGTACATAAAAACAGGTTCTTGCGATACTCTGAGCAGGGCTTCCATCATTAAATCCTGAAATTCATCATTCTGTGCATGGCGAAATTCCCGATCATCATCCAGCCAAATGCCATCGAGAGGCCCGTGATGATGTAGGTTTCATGAATAATATCGCCATAATAGTTCGGTGTGAAAATCGAAATGAAGGCCATAACAGCGATCGGAACCGAGTTTAGGATAAGCGCCGAGGCGCGCCCTTCGGATGCGGCAGCTTTTACCTTACGGCGTAATTTCACCCGGCTGCGCAAGACGTTAGCCAAACCTTCCAGGATGACACCGAGATTACCACCGGTAATTGACTGAATTGAAATTGCAGTTACAAACAGCGGCAAATCTTCATAATCCACCCGCTTTTGCATTGCCTGAATGGCCGATACCAGATCAGCACCATAGGCAACTTCGTCTGATATCAAACCAAACTCGTGGGCAATTGGATCGGACATTTCACGCGATACCATTTTGATTGCAGTTGGAACCGGATGCCCTGCTTTCAAGCTTCGAACGATTAATTCAATCGCTTCGGTAAATTGAAAAGCAAATCTCTTGATACGACGCGCTTTTAAATATTTCAAAACCCACAAGGGAAATGCAATGCCAATAAAGAGTGCAGCAGGTGCACTAATAAGCGTCGATACTCCAAGAGAAATCAAGGCAGCCAGCGCAACCGACACAATGGAAATCATCATGAAGATAAAGCGGCTGGAGCTAATTTTTCGATCAGCTTGCACTAAGAGATTGTCGAGCCAATCGATCGAAAGATCAAAACCCAGGCCCTCTGCCCCACCATTTTCCTTATGCAACAGGTAAACCGCGTTTTGCGGTGTAACTTCCTGTTCCAAAGGCAAAATTCTTCGGTTTATGTGGTCGCGCTGTTTTTTATATTTCAAGACAACCAATACGGTTACCAGCAATACTGCTGACAACACAAAGCCTGCAGCAATGTACAAAACAGTTGCCGGCGACAGGCTGGATATGGAAAAAACTTCGCTCAACATTATGCGACCTGCGGGCGGTAATCTGGATCAAAATATTCGCCCGGAAATGACAATCCCTGCGCTTCAAGCTCATCCATGAAACGCGGGCGTACACCCGTTGCACTGAACTCGCCCAGTACTTTGCCACCGGGAAGAATTCCGGTTCTTTTGTACACGAAAATCTCCTGCATCTGAATGACATCGCCTTCCATGCCGGTAATCTCGGCAACGCTGGTAACTTTCCTTTGTCCGTCAGAAAGTCTGGTAAGCTGTACAATCAAATGGATCGCGCTTGAGATCTGACTGCGGATACTTGATACGGTCATCGGCATGCCGGTCATACCCAGCATTTGTTCAAGCCTGGATACGGCATCACGCGGTGTATTGGCGTGAATTGTCGCCATCGAGCCTTCGTGGCCGGTATTCATTGCCTGCAACATATCGAACGCTTCTTCGCCACGGCACTCGCCCAAAATCACACGGTCGGGCCGCATACGCAGGGCATTTTTCACCAGATCGCGCTGTTTTAGCTCACCGCTGCCTTCAATATTGGCTGGCCGGGTTTCCATACGAGCCACATGCGGTTGCTGCAATTGCAATTCAGCTGCATCTTCAATGGTGATCATGCGCTCGGTAGGAGAAATGAATGATGAAAGAGCATTCAGCATTGTTGTTTTGCCGGTGCCAGTACCACCGGAAATGATGGTTGTCATGCGCCCGCGAACAGCTGCACCGAGCACTTCAGCCATAGGAACTGTCAAAGCTCCAAAACCAACCAGCTTGTTTAGATCCATCGGTTTCTTGGAAAATTTACGAATGGAAACCAAAGGCCCATCTACCGCAATTGGGCGAATGGCAGCATTAAAACGGGAGCCATCGGCCATGCGCGCATCGCAAAGCGGGTTGGTCTCATCAATTCGTCTGCCCACATTCGAGACAATTTTGTTGATAATTCTCAACAAATGCGCCTCATCCTTAAAATGAATTTTGACAGGCACCAGTTGTCCGTTGCGCTCGGCAAAACAGTTTTCGTGACCATTGATCAAAATGTCATTGATGGTTGGGTCGCGCATTAAAGGCTCTAGGGGGCCAAGACCCTGCATTTCGTCAATAACATCTGTTACCAGATCATCAAGCTCGTTAGAGTTAAGCCCTAATCTTTCCTGACGAACATAGGTCGAAACATATTTGTGAATTTCACGCCGCACCAGATCAGGTGCCAACTCATCAAGGGCTGCAAGGTTCAGATCTTCCAGAATTTTTTGGTGCAGTTCAGTTTTTGCATCTAGCAAGGCCTGCGAAGGGCCTTCGACGCTGTCTTGCGGTTTTTCCATAACAGGAATGGAAACACTTGATGCAGCCTCTGCGCTCGTTTCTGCAATGACAGGTGTCGCAGCAGGTGTTGGACCCGTGCTTTCTGTAGTGCTCAAAATTGCTGAAAATCTACTCATCTACCCGACCCAATCTTTGCTTTACGCTGATTTTTTCTTGAAGAAGTTGCGACCCATCGAAAACATTGATGTGGGCTTTTCCTCTTTGTCGACGTTATCCTGCTTGAACAGAACGGCTCTCATGTCGTTTATGACGTTGGAATCCGGTTTGACTTCATCGATAAACATCGCACGTTCAACAGCTTCGCGTACAAGGCGATAATTGTTTGAAATGCCGCCGCAATAATGATCGCCGAAGGCCTTTTCAAAATCTGAACTTTTCAATCCGCCGCTGAAATTGCTGTTATGCTCAAAACGGTTAATTACAACTTGCGGGTTTTGCTCAACCCCCTGGCGTTCCAATATCGCCGATACCAAACGCTGTGTTTGGCGGATACATGGCAAGGTCATGTCTGATACCACATATAAGCGGCTCGAGCCTTGAATGACCGCATCAGTCCATGGGAACCAGAAGCGCGGCATGTCTATGATAACATTGTCGAAATTCGATGCGACCAGATCAAGTAATTGAACCACAACTTCAGGCTTGAATGATTGCATGTCGGTTGGGTTGCTGGGTGCTGCAACCAATGACAGGCCAGAATTATGCGTAGAGAGCATGACCTCAAGCAATTGGCGATCCAAACGCTCTGGTGCATTATCGATGGCATAGGCATCAAATCTTGGTTCTATATCAAGATATTCTGCGCACTGGCCGTGTTGCAAATTGAGGTCGACCACACAGGTGGTTTTACCGGAAGACTTTGCTTCCTGATGCAATAAAAACCCGGTTTGCAGCGCTAAAGTCGTTGTGCCAACGCCACCGGCTGCTGGCATAAACGTCAATATTTCAGCTTCCACACCCGGCGTTGTGCTGGCTGAAGAGATGATCGCGGAAAGGGCCGACTGGATTATGTTGATGGATTGATCTGATTTCAGTACGAAATCGGAAACTTTCATCTGTAGCAATACACGCATTGTGCCCGGATCGAAGTTTTCGATTAACACAAGGACAGACGTTGCGGCATCAAGGCTGGAAACCATTGTCTGAAATGCTTCAAGCTCGTCCAGTTCACATCTTTGCAGGTCGACGATCACAGAATTGTAGCTCGACCAATTTGTATCGCCAGCCAGTTCCACAATTGATTTTTCGACAATATTGACTTCAACATTTGGCGTATTTTCAACTTCGCTCAACATACGCTCATTGACTGCGGTATCAGGTGAAATTACGCATATTTTCTTTGCGCCAATTCTCGGGTTATTTGCCATTTTATTTTCCGAATCTATTCTATTAATTAGCGAGGCGACTAAAGCATATCGCGTTCATTGGAATTCATTCAATATGCTTTATCTATCTGTTTTCGCATGTCTTTATTCCTAAAACCGGTGCCCACTTTTAGGAGACAAGCTTTAGATTTTTGGTGAAACATCTGAAGATTCAACCAGACTTGTGCTGCTGGTTGAAGAGCTTGAACTTGACGGGTTTTGATAATTCTCAATCGCATTGCCGGTCTTTGCACCATCCGTGTGAATGTGCGTATTTTCGACATAGCGTGGCCATGGATCGACGGTTTGCAATGCTGTGTTTGCAGCCATCGCATTGCCAAAATTGGGTGAAATTGAATCCCGTCTGGCAATCGACTGGTTGCAGCCGCTAACAACGAGGGAAACAACCAATAGTGTGGATGCCGTAACCAGCTTTGGTGTTATTTTCGAATTGTTCATTTCACTATCCTCAATTCAATTCCATTATGTGGCCAGTTGGCAGCGGGCTGCCCTCGCCGCGCGCCAAACGATGGACACGAGATGGTTTGCGTTCTGATTTTCCGCGGAAAAACACGTCAACATCATTACCAGCCAAGGTGCTATCAAGCGGTGTTCTGATCCGCTTGCCCGGTTCAATCGGGCGCACCAGACGTGGTGTTACGATAATGACCAGATCTGTTTCCTTACGGCGATAGGACGTGCTGCGAAATAGCGCTCCAAGAACTGGTATATCGCTCAACCAGGGAAACTGCCTGCGGCTTACCTCATTTGAACTTTGCAGCAGACCGGCCATAACAAAGCTTTGGCCATCACGCAGTTGCACGGTTGTTGTTGCGCGTCGAACAGTCAGGCTCGGGATTTCAATATCACCATATTTTACGGTATTGCTGACGTCGATTTCGCTGACCTCAGGTGAAATCTCAAGATTGATAATTCCGTCTTTTAGCACGGTAGGTGTGAACTCAAGGCCAACACCGAATTTTTTGAACTCGACGGAAATATTTCCGTTTGAGCCCTGAGCCACCGGAATTGGAAATTCTCCGCCGGCAAGAAAACTTGCCTTTTGACCGGAAAGCGCAACCAGATTTGGCTCTGCCAACCGGCGCGCCAGGCCACGGCTTTCAAGCGCGTTGATCAAAGAATCCACTTTGACGCCCCGGTTCAAAATGTTTCCCAAAATGGTGCCAAAAGGAACGCCGCCTGAAACCAGACCGGTTACACCGATTGCAGCATTGATTCTTTTGCCAACCGCTGTCCAGCGAATCCCCAACTGCTTGTTATTGTTACGAGCAGCTTCAATGAAGCGTACTTCCAACTGAACCTGCTGGGATGATGATACATCCACTGAAGAAATTATGTCATTGCCATATTGTTTTGCAATTGCTGCGGCATGGGCTGCAGATGGCGCGTCTTTTGCAGAACCGGACAGGACAATTCGCCCGTTTGCGGATGAAACCTTAATACGGGAACCGGGCAGTTTCGTCCGCAGCACCTTGCGAAGACCGGTGGTATCGTAGGTTACTTCAATATCCATTTGGCCGATCAGCGCTTTGTTTTTATCAAACAGAGCAATGCCGGTTGTTCCAATCTTGCCACCAAGGATATAAAACGAATTGTCGGTAAGCGGGCTTGCATCGGCGATCTCGGGATCACCCACAACAATCTCGCTGAAAGCGCGATCTATGCGTACTGTTTGAGGCTTGCCTTTGGTAACCCGAACTTTGACAGTGGTTGTGCCTGAACGAAGTTTGAGCACCCCAGATTGGGCATATGCCGATGGCGCCGTCACCAATGACGTTGACATCATAACAGCAAGACCAATTGACAAGAAGCGCGCAGCGAGCGTGGTCCTGATGGTCTTCTTCACTTGGTTTTGTTTTGTCGTTCTCATTATTTTTGTCCCCAATGACGAGTTCAGCAGCGTCCCCGGCCGCAATTCCGCATTTTTAGTTTGTAACTATTGGCACTTTGTATTCCTGGCTTTCTTTTGGACGACGAACCACAATTTGTGAGCTGGTTTTGATAACCATCGCCTTAACAGGATTTATTACTTCCTCAATTTTTGGCTCTTCTTTCACGCCACTCAGGTCTGACAAATTCACTGTCTTTGCCAGGTCCAGAGATTTATCGCCGGCCGCGCGAAGCAGAAGAGATAAATCGCCTACCGAAGATGCAAGAGCAACTTTTTGAGCATCCAGGGTGTTCAGTTCTAAAGTAACCGCCTTGGCAACAAGTGGTTTGTCTGAACGCTCGTCAGCGATCTGGTCAATCGTTAGAACACGAACGCCTTGCAGCAATAGATCTGCAACGGCAGTTTGTGACTTACGGCCTTTATCGCCGCTTTTGCTCACAGAAATTTTTCTGGTTAAAACGACATCAACCCGGTCACCCGGCAAAATGAAACCGGCAACGCCAACAACATCGTTCACACGAATTGTAACAGCGCGATGGCCTTCTTCAATCAGTTTGGAAAGTGACGCAGATTCATTTGAACCGGTAATCTTGGTAAGCAAAATTGGTTCATTTGGCTCAATTGGGCGCAAAACAACTCTTGCGCCGTCTTTCAGCAATTCTTTTACCGAAAAGAATGCGCCAGGCGGTAAAGCATTTTGCGGCCAAGATACTTCTTTTAGATTTGAGGAGGTTAGCACCATGCCAAAACCAAGTGGCTTACCCGCAACAACTACGTTTTTCAGTTTGATTTCCGGTTGAATGATTTTGGTGATGACCTGGACTGGCGTTTCTTCTTTTGCATTAATCCAGTAGTCCGCGCCAAATACAAACCCACCGCCGACAAGGACAGTAAGAACCAGAATTATAATTGATTTTTTAAACACGTTTCCGCCCCGACCTGCGTTAAGTTAAACAGACAGTATCGGAGTTGGATAAATATCAACCTAAGGAGTTCGGTAAAGTTTTTACTAATATTTACCGGAGGCTTAAGTAGATGTTAAGTATAGAGCGTTGATTGGGGCAGTCCTATTCAACCTTCCCAATCTTCCATTGGCGGGCAGCTGCAAACAAGGTTGCGATCGCCGCTTACATTGTCGATACGGCCAACCGGTGGCCAGTATTTATCGGTTCCACTTACGCCCAAAGGAAAGAACGCCTGATCTTTGCCATATGGCTTCGACCATTCGCCCATCAACAGTAAATGCGTGTGGGGCGAGTTTTTCACCACATTGTTTTCCGCATCAGATTTTCCAGATTCAATATCCGCAATTTCCTGACGAATGGTAATCATTGCATCGCAAAATCTATCTATCTCAGACTTGGATTCGCTTTCCGTTGGTTCGATCATCATGGTTTCAGGCACAGGGAAAGACATGGTTGGTGCGTGGAAGCCATAGTCGGCCAACCGCTTGGCAACATCTTCAACATTTACACCGCAATCAGCGAAGTGGCGCATATCAACAATACATTCATGGGCAACATATCCATCTGGCCCGGAATAAACAATCGGATAATGCGGTGCCAAGCGCCGTGCAATATAGTTGGCGCTTAATATTGCGATCTTGGTGGCATCGGTTAAACCCTCGGCTCCCATCATTGCTATATAGGACCAGGATATTGGCAATATAGATGCTGACCCCCAGGGTGCAGCTGAAATTTGCCCACCGGTATTATGCTCGCCTGCTGCTGGATTAACTCCATCAACCACCTCATGGCCCGGAGCAAACGGTGCCAGATGCGATTTCATACCAATTGGACCAACACCCGGGCCACCACCGCCATGGGGAATACAAAATGTCTTATGCAGGTTCATGTGGCAAACATCTGCACCAATTTCCGCCGGTCGCACCAGACCCAACAGTGCATTGAGGTTTGCCCCATCAAAATAGACCTGCCCGCCATTATCGTGAATGATCTGGCAGATTTCCTTGATCGCCGCCTCAAAAACCCCATGGGTAGAAGGATAGGTGATCATTAATGCAGCCAGATTGTCTTTGTGTTCGCTCGCTTTGGCACGCATGTCTTCGACATCGACATTGCCGCCATCATCGCATTTAACCACGACAACCTTCATGCCGGCCATCACAGCACTTGCCGGGTTTGTGCCGTGAGAAGATGCGGGGATGAGGCAAATATTACGTTGGCCTTCACCCTTGCTTTCCAGATAATGGCGAATGGTCAACAGCCCCGCATACTCACCCTGACTGCCGGCATTTGGTTGAAGAGATACCGCGTCAAATCCGGTTATCTCGCACAACATACACTCGAGTTCCTCGAATAATTGCTGATAGCCTTGGGTTTGATCGAGCGGTGCAAAGGGGTGCAAATGGGAAAAATTGCGAAATGTAATGGGGATCATTTCGCTGGTCGCGTTCAGCTTCATGGTGCAGGAGCCGAGCGGGATCATGCTTTGATCAAGCGAGATGTCTTTCATTTGCAAGACGCGTATATAGCGCATCATTTCAGTTTCGCTGTGATAGCGTGAAAATATTGGATGAACCAAAAACGGCGATGTGCGTTGCAACGGAACGCCTATGCCTACGCCAGCAGTTGCATCAAGTGCGTCTACCGAAATTTCTTCAAGGGCCCGGGTTTCAAAGCAGGTCCATATTTTTTGAACTTCGGCAACGCGGGTGGTCTCGTCCAGAGAGATGCCAATATGATTTGCATCGACCACGCGCACATTAATATGCTTTTCGCGCGCACGGGCAGCGATCCGGTTCGCCTGACCCGGAACACGAATGGTAATTGTATCAAAAAAAGCATCCGTCACCACGTCATGGCCAAGTGCGGCCAATCCATCGCGCAGAATTACCGTTAGGCGATGCACCCGCTGGGCAATTTTCAAAATGCCTTTGGGACCGTGATAGAGCGCATAGAAACCAGCAGCCACTGCCAGCAGAACCTGGGCTGTACAAATATTGCTGGTTGCCTTGTCGCGCCTAATATGCTGCTCGCGGGTTTGTAGAGCCATGCGCAGGGCGATATTGCCGTGGGTATCTTTTGAGACACCAATCACCCGGCCGGGAATCGCACGTTTATGGGCATCGAGTGTGGCAAAAAATGCGGCATGGGGGCCACCATAGCCAAGCGGCACGCCAAATCTTTGCGAATTGCCAATTGCTATATCTGCACCAAGTTCTCCCGGCGGGGTCAACAATGCCAATGCCAGCAGATCGGTTGCCATGACCGCCAGCGCCTTGCGCTCATGTATCTGCTCAATAATGGCTCGGTGGTCGCGAACCTCGCCACTGGAACCGGGATAGGAAAGCAATGCTCCAAAAATGTCCTGCCCGGTCAAATCACTATCAGGATTACCGATCACAAGCTCATAACCGAAAGCCGAGGCACGGGTGCGCAACACCGCAATTGTTTGCGGGTGGGTATCCTCATCGACAAAGAACACGTTGCCCTTGGACTTGGAAACCCTTTTGGCCATAGCCATTGCTTCGGCGGCGGCCGTTGCCTCATCCAAAAGGGAAGCATTGGCAAGCGGCAGGCCGGTCAGGTCTTCAACCATCTGCTGGAAATTGAGCAGTGCTTCCAGCCGCCCCTGACTCACCTCGGCCTGATAGGGTGTATAGGCGGTGTACCAGCCCGGATTTTCAAAAATCTTCCGAAGTATCACTTTGGGCGTCACTGTTCCCGAATAACCCATGCCCATCATCGAGGTAAACACCTCGTTTCGATCGGCCATTTTGCGTAAATAAGACAAGGATTCACGCTCGCTTTTGGCCTGCGGTAAATCCAGCGGCCTATCGGTTCTAATCGAGGACGGGACAACCTTATCAACCAGGTCATCCAACGAGGTTGCATCAACCAGTTCCAGCATTTGTTCCACATCCCTACCGGTCGGCCCAATATGACGGGGAATGAGGTTGGCGCCCGGTTGGAGCTCTTGCAGCGAAAGACGTGAATTGGACATGATTGCCTCTTTGATTTTATTGGGTCATTGACCCTGGGGACTTTATTAGGTCGTAGACCCTGGGGTGTGGAAATTCGGGATTGTCAATTTTATGGGATTTTAATCAGCCGATCAGTTCTTTATAGGCATCAAGATCCATCAGCTCACTAAGTTCTTCAGCATTGGAAATCTTCATTTTATAAAGCCAGCCATCAGTTTCTGCTCCGGCATTGACCATTGCAGGCTCTTCATCCAATGCTGAATTTACCTCGGTAATGGTGCCGGAAACGGGTGCGTAAACATCTGAGGCGGCTTTCACAGATTCAATAACGACCGTATCTCCACCCTGCTCTACTTCATCATCAACATCTGGCAGTTCAACAAATACAATATCGCCTAGCTGGTCTTGTGCATGGTTGGTAATGCCAACGGTTGCTTCATCGCCATCAACTGTAAGCCATTCATGTTCTTCGGTATAATAGGTTTTGCTCATTTTGTTCTCCTCTTAAATTATGGTTCTAGGGTCAGGACCCTATCGTTTGTAATTATGCGGAACAAATGGAAGCGAATGAACTTCCATTGGAATTTGTTTGCCGCGCACTTCTGCAAATATAGGCTGATCAGTGGCATTCATTTCAATTAGCCCAAGGGCAACCGGGCCTTCAAAGGATGGACCAAAACCACCGGAAGTAACCTTGCCGATGTCCTCGCCTGTCTCATTGACCAGTTTGGCCCCGGCCCGCACCGGCATTTTACCGGTTGGACGAAGGCCGATGCGTTTTCTGGTGCGACCGGCAGCAATTTTTTCAGCCAAAGCATCAGCCCCAATAAATGGTCCACCCTGACGCAGGGATTTTGGTATCGCCCAAAGGAGCCCAGCCTCATGCGGGGTAACGCTGTCATCGAGATCCTGCCCGTAGAGCGACAAACCAGCCTCTAGCCGAAGACTGTCGCGGGCACCAAGGCCAATCAGCTCAACATCAGCGCTTTCCAGCAGCTTTTGGGCAAATGCTTCGGTTTCCTCAACCGGCATGGCGATTTCAAACCCGTCTTCACCGGTATAGCCGGTTCGGGAAAGGAACCATCCGGCCTTTGGCTCAATGGCGGTCATGAATGCCAAGTCGCGCACGGCATATCCTAATTGAACAAGAACACTCTCGGCTTTTGGGCCTTGCAGCGCCAAGAATCCGCGCGGGATCACTTCAACATTTGAATTAAAAATCTCCGCCAAGCTATTGATATGGGCAATATCCTTATCGGCGCAACCCGCATTGGAAACGATGAGATAGCGATTGCTCTCAAGTCTGGTAATGATCAAATCATCAATCACGCCAGCATTCTCATTGAGAAAAAATGTATATCGCGCCTGACCCATCGGCTGGTTGGAGGCATCATAAGGACAAGCCCGCTCGATCAGCTGGGCGGCCTCGCTGCCTGTCACTTCCATATGAACCATATGGGAAATATCAAACAGGCCGGCAGAACTGCGGGTGTGGAGATGCTCTTTCATAACGCCGAGCGGATAGAATAGTGGCATGTCATAACCGGCAAATTCGCCCATTTTGGCACCGGAACTCTCATGGAGATTAAACAGAGGGGTGTGTTTCATTTTCTCTCAGCCATTTGCTTATTTCAAGTCAGACACAGGTTTCCAGTCGCAACTATAACGACCAGATCACCCCTCTGTCTGAAGCCTGAGAGACTCGCGAAGCTGCCAATGAGACCGTCTTCACTTACACCTTCGGCGCGGACAGCGAACCGCCCAGCTTTCCAGAGTGCTTACCGTCAACGGTCCTTTTGCCTGAGAGATTTCGGGTGAATTCACCTTCGGCGGCTTGAAATCAAATAGATCGAACCAAGCGCTCTCCCGCGGACGGTCCGGCTTTTGGCCGGATGCGAGGCGAACTTATTCGATCTTATTCACCTTGTCACCCCGGATTGTCGCGATTCGAATAAATAGTTGTGAATCCGCGTCAACACGCAATTAAAGTTGCTCGATCAACGGCTGCAATTCATCAAGTGAATCAATCATGTGATCAGCATATGCGGATAAATCGCAGGCAGGGAGCGGCCCTGTTGATATACCTATTGCCGTCATGCCTGCGGTTTTGGCGAATTTCATGTCCTCAATTGAATCGCCCAGCATCACAATTTCATTGAGATTTATGTTTATCTTTCTTGCAAATGCTTCGGCCATACCAATTTCGGGCTTGGCACCAAAGCCGGAATCAAACCCGGCAATGAAATCGAAATAAAGGTGAAAATTTCTTTGGCCAAGCTGGGCCAACGCACATTCTTCTGTATCGTTTGTGGCCAGCCCAATTCGATAAAATTGGCCGACCCTTTTTAATACGTCATCGACATTTCCAAAAAACACCGCATCATTCCTGGTCAATTCAGTATACCAGGCGTTAATTTGGGTTTGAAACTCCGGATCATTTTGAACGCCCAGAACGCCAGCCCATACACCGCAGATTTCAGCCACACTGCCGGCAACCAACATGGAATAAGGGTCGACATAATTGTCTTTAAGCCGAATTCCAATTTTGGACGCCAACTTTTGTAACACACCGGCGTCACCATCGCTTAACCGAGAAATTATTTCAATTGTAGATCCGCCGTAGGTTGCCTGAAAATCGACCAGCACACCGTCTTTATCAAACAGGATGGCTTTGATCTTGTTACGTGTCGCCATTTGACCAGCCCCGGATTGCTTGAAGGTAGATTGCCGACAGTGTTTGATATGCCATATATTTTTGCAACCTCAATCGTCACTAAATACCGGGGGAATTGCTGTCAATGAATTTTGCCACAATCTCAAACGAAAGTTTTGCATCTTCCGAGGACAGACGTTCTAGATGATGTCGAGGAGAATCCCAGTAGTTTAATTTCACACGGCAACCGTGTTTCTGCCCGTTTTCTGACAGCCGTATTGCATCATCAAAATGCAAATCATCCTTACTTGTGTGAATAAGTATTGGTGGAAACCCTGTCAGGTCAGCAAATATAGCAGATGCCAGTGGCACAGTGGACGGCTCATCACCGAGATACAATCGAGCGCAAAATGCAGCGGTTTCCATTCGAAATGGGCTCCTGGAGGTCATGCTGCCAGTAATATATGACCAGCCACTCAAACTCAGATCGCACCATGGAGAGAACAGGATAATACCCGCCGGATATTTCAATCCCCTCTCCCGCAGCAATTGGACTGCACCAAGTGCAATCGAGGCACCTGCCGTGTCGGCCGCTATAAAAACTTCAGAGTTGGGCTTGCCCTCGTCGACCAATCGGGAAAACTGCGCGCAAATGTCTTCGGGTGCGGCGGGAAAAGGATGTTCAGGTGCCAGTCGATGGTTGCCCAGAATTGTTTCGCAACCGGTAATGTCTGATAGACGTTGCACCATGTTTTTCTGCCGCTTCGATGGTGGCATGATAAATCCGCCGCCTGGAATATACAAAATCAAAGGCCGCTGCCTCTGTGTATTGTGTTGGGGTTTTTGGAATGCTTCAATTTTTTCTATTGAGGAACCAGTGCCATTTGGGAAAAAGCTTGGCAGGGTTTCCATGTGCCCGTCGGAATAAGCGGCTCTTGATTCCAAAATCATCTTTTCAAGTGCCGCATGATCTGTTGCATGACGGAAGGTTGCCCTCTGGCGGGAAAGCAATACACGTTCGATCAGCAGATTTTCCAGCCGCGCAACAAGGTGATCGAGTTTCCGTTTTATCACGCCTGATCTCGACGAAAACCGGCTGACGATATTGGCTGCCTCCAGCATCGCAATTCTATCAGCAGGCAGTTGAGTTGCCATAAAGGTGCTATTTGCGTTCATATCGTGTATCATCCACGTTCGGATTTATTGCATCAGGCTAATTCAGTTGGGCGCTGATAACAAGGAACCACCAAAACGGGAAACATCGTGGCGACTATTGGCAACAAATCAAATGGCGCGCAAAAACCTGCCATTCAGGATGGTTTAGGTGCCAGAGAAGAATTGTTCGAGTTCTTCCAATATGTCAGCACCACAGAATTCGGCGATCTGCCTGAGCAGGCTCATATTGATCGTTGGAAGGAGATATTTGACTGGATTCCAGATAATCAGGCCATTGATTTTGCGGAAAGACTTAGCAGCAAAACTGAACTCACTCGCACCAAAATGCATCAGTTTCTAGATCAGTTTGCCATTTCGCCAGCCGAGGGGCGTTTGTTGAGTAGCCTTCTGGACGGCAAGACGGTTGTTGATCACTCAAAAATCCAGGCGATTTCAATCACAACCGCTCGAACACAAATGCGCAAACTGCTCGAAAAAACTCATTCAACCAACCAGCTCGATCTAATTCGGGCCTTTCATGCTTCGCGAAACTGATTTTTCCAAGTTCTTCTTTGCAATGAATATGTTTACCGAATTTGGAACCGGATAATCCAAACCATCATCAATGTTGATGATTACGCAGTGAATTACCCATGCAAAACTGCGGTTCGTCTATTTCGAGCCGAATCCTTTCTTGCACCTTTTTGCAGTTGAGGCGGGAAATCCGGCGTTGATCTAGACTGGTGGGGGTATGGGCATGAGCAATATTAGTAATTGGCGGGGATTAATTTGCGGGGCGGTTGGTGCGGTCGCGTTGTTTGCGAGCACTAATTCCGCATTGGCCGTATCGGCGTGCAGTTCATTCACACCTTCACTGAGCACTCCGGTTTCAGCCGCGTTCGTTTCTTCAACTGTGGTATTCAGAGTGAGCGACACTTTCGTGGCAGGTGATGTGATTACATTCCAATCGCCATCAACATCCAATATTCGAATTAATTCATTCCAGATTGCTCAAACGTCGGGATTTGCAACAATCGCAATCCTCGCCAATTTTGGAGTTGGCGGTGGTTCATTCAGCTTCACAATTCCCGCTGACGGGTTTTTCAGTTTTTCGATGACAGGATCTGGCACAAACATTTCGTTTACTGCGGGCCAATTTACATTCCTGGCGTCCTGCACATCGGGGGGCGGTGGCGCAACGGCGCCAGCAACGGGTGGTGGCACAACGACCATGCCGGCGACGACGACCAACCAGGAAACCATCAGTCAATACAAGGATAGTCAAAGAGCAGTGAGTACTCTTTTCAGAGGGAGTATTGATTCTATTGGCGAAGCAATTGATTCAGTTTTTAGTAGCAATCCGACTGCGGGATTTACGGATGCCCAATTGACTGAATTAGAACGGAAAGATGATATAGATGATCTGGCAACGCTAGAAAACGGATTGAGCAACGCGGAAGACCGACTTGCCGAAATAAGGCAAAGAATTATAAAACAAGAAGAAATAGTTCGTGAAGCTGATGATTTGCGGTTCGCGGCATCAGATAGAAATGAGTCAGGCTATGAAGAAAATGATTATTATCAGAGTAATTTGAAAGAGCTGAAAAATCTGAAAAATGAGGCCAAAAATTTAGAGGATATTGTTGATAAAGCAGAAGATCTGAGCACGTCAGAACGCAAACGCCTCAAACTACCGCCACGTATCCACAGGGTCAGAGACGAAGTCAAAGGCACAGTCGTTCTCTCTCGCGCTGACGACAAGCAGATTCAACCCGCTATTGGCAAACCTGTTCCCGAACAGGCATTCGCGCTAAGTCCAAACGGCAACGGCGTCAATTTTCTCGCCAGGTTCAGCCGGCCGGGCGATCCTTCGCACCAATCCTGGGTATCTGGTAGCGTATCTGTCCTTTCTGATAATTCCGCAGCCAACCGCGATGGTTTTAGCGCGCAGATAGCCATTGGCACCGCCTGGAAATTGAACAGTAAACTGGCCGCAGCCGTTGAAATAAACGCAGCAAACGGTCGCTATGATATTGGCGCAACAGCTTCCACCAGCGACTATCGCGGTGTCGGTGCGACCGCAGGACTTGCTTATAAGCTGGCCCCCAAATGGACTGGCCAACTCATCGGCTTTTACAACCGCGCCTGGGTCGACACGACCCTTGGCACCGCCAGCGGCAGCTATTCAGCGGGCGTATACGGAATATCTGCCCGGATATCCGGCTCGTTTACGGCAGGTGATGCACTAATCATTCCCAACGTCGGCCTCGGCTACACATGGACTTCAATTGGTGGCTTTACAGATAGTGCCGCTGTGGTGGTTCCCGGCTCACAGTTTGGTTCCGGCAATGTGACCGCTTCGGTGCGGGCTGAAAAAACATTCAGGGGAAACAATAAAGTTGCTAATTGGACGCCTTTTGCCAGAATTGGTGTTGTCCATAATTTCAACCAGCAAAACACTTTTACATTTGGTCCGGGCATTACGGTGACCGACAGTAATACACGCGGCAATATGCAAATTGGCGTTGACGTCAAGTTCAACAACGGAGCATTTCTCAATATCAGCGGCAATGGCTCTAGCGGATTTGATGGCGGCATAACATCACTGGGTGGCAATGCCCGATTGGGTATCCGGTTTTAAAACCGCAGCGACATGCACGAAAGACCGCCATCGACCTTGGCGGCTTCGCTGGTATCAAGAACAGCCACGCTATATCCATTTTCACGCAAAAGAGCTTCGGATTTAGGATAGCCCTTGCTTAAAAATACCACATCATTATAGCGCACGATGTTAGCCGCGCCCTCCTCGCCTTCCGGCACAATCAGGGTTTTCATGGGGGCAAAACAGCCAAGCGATGCCAGTTTTTCAGTGGCAAAAACAGTGCCGGAATCCAGCAACCCGCATTCGGTTTTGAAATGCAGAATATCCTTGGGCGTATTGATCTCGACTGGCTCGTAGCCAAAGCCCGCAAGGCAGTTGAATAAGGCGTTTCGGCCTTCTTCGTTGGTGCGTTCGGAAAGGCCGATAAAGGCGCGATCATCGGACAAAAGCACATCACCACCATCGACAAAGCCATCGCCCGGCAAATCAATTACGGTTGAAAACATATTGGCAAGGATTGGGCGAATTTCATCCGCTTCGCCAAACCGTGTTTCGGCTCCGGGTCGTAAAACAATTGCCGCATCACGGAGGCAGATTGATGTGTCCTCGACAAAGACAGAATCGGGGAACTCTTCCAATGCGGGCAATAATGTCAGGCCCGCCCCGGCATTTTTCAACGCCTCAATATATTCGCCATGTTGTTTGCCAAATATTGCGGCATTCGGGTTTGGGCCATCACCATCACGCAAGCCACCGGTTACACTTTTGGATGGAGTGCGGGAAATTGCACGGGTAAATTTATAGGAACGACCTGCAATCATCTAAAACACCGTTGGATCATATATTGATTAAACGGAAGATTTCCGCCCTTTCAAATTCCTCCTTATCAAAGCAATTGATCAGAGGATATGAAAATCTCAACGATTGAAACTGTTTTGCAGCATCTCGATGGAAACGTAGCTGTGCCCTATGCCAAAACCGGCAATATGGCTGTTCGGTGCATCCGGCTCACCCAAATCGCTGACAATGCAGGCGGCTCCGGTAAAGTCGTGATCATCGGTGTATATACTTGGTGTTATAAGCGTTGGAATGCCGGCGGCTTTGGCCGATAAAAGGCCGTTGCGCGAATCTTCAAAGGCTATGCATTCATCCGGGGCGAACCCAAGTTGCTCGACAACAATGTTGTAAACATCTGGCGTCGGTTTTTTCTTCTCGACCATGTCACCCGCACCAATAATCTTGATGGCTTCGATAATTTGCCTTGAAAAATTCGCCTCCAGCAAAGCATTTACATTGGCAAGGCTGGTGGTGGTGGCAATGGAAATCTCAATACCGGCTGCAATTGCCTCGCTCATCAACCGGGTAACACCGGGGCGCAATTCCAGCTCTCCTGATGAAACATAACCGGTATAATATCTGGTTTTGGCTGCGTGCATTTCCGGGATACGCGCGCGCAAGGGATGGTCTGCGCTGAAATTCAACTCATCCATATAGCTAGCGATGCGTTCCTTGCCGCCAGTAACATTGAGCAAACGCCGGTAAAGGGTTTGGTCCCAATTCCAATCAAGATCAAATTCCGGAAATGCCTGATTGAAGGCGCGGCGGTGCAGCTCCTCGGTTTCAGAAAGCGTGCCATCAACATCAAATATAAGCGCTTTTAAGGTCAAAACCGGCCCTTTTTATGAAAGATGAGAGGTTGTTATTTTACCGGCCGCATCAAACACCTGATCCAGACGGTCGATTAGAATATCAGCACCGAGTTCTGGTGGCGCGATATTGGTATATCCATAGGACACGGCAATTGTTGGCAGGCCTGCCGCCTTCCCGGCCCCAATATCAGCGGGCGAGTCGCCGACCATAATGGAGCGGGAACGCGTGCCCCCTGCCCGTTCGATGGCCAGCCAAACCGGGTCGGCATCTGGCTTGCGCGGGCGCGGTGGTTCAGCTCCAACAATCCCGTCAAATAGTGCCGTTAGCCCCATCTGGTCCATGATGACCTTGGTGATGGTTTCCAGTTTATTCGTGCAGATTGCGGTCAGATAGCCTTCGGCCCGCACCTTTTCCAACATCTCGAAGGCACCGGGATAGGCATTTGTATCAACACAGCAATTCCTGGTATAGAAATCGCGGAATACTTCAAAATGCTGTTGAAACTCGTCGCTTGAAAGCTCGACATTGCGTGCTGCAAAGCCACGTTCAAGCAATTTCGGCATACCATTGCCGATCATGCTTTGCGCTTCTTCAACCGACAATGGGCCTTTTCCCAATGGCGCTAAAATATGATTGACCGCATTGGCAAGATCAGGGGCCGAGTGCACAATTGTTCCATCAAGGTCGAAGACCAGTGTAATTTTAGACATGAGTTTCATAATTTCCAAAATTCGACATTGTTAAAAACTAAAGTAGTTTCAATATGGAGATGCTATCTGCCAAGTTTTCAACTATTTACTTTGTACAACAAACCCTGCTCAATCCCGTCATCCTCGGGCCCCTTCGGCAGGCTCAGGAGTCCCGAGGATCTACAGCAGGATTCTTTGAAGTTGATGGTTTGCCAGATTCTTGGGGCGGTGCCCAAGAATGACGATGAGAGGTTTTTTCAGATATGTTTCAAAAGCAAATTCGTTAGTATGCAATCGTTCAATACACTTACTTACAGGCATCGCGAATGGCTTGCATATTGGCTTTGTAATGTTCCGGTGTGCCACCCTTGAAGATTGCGGAACCGGCAACAAGTGCGGTTGCGCCGGCTGCCACACAGAGCGGTGCCGTTTCCGGCGTAATGCCGCCATCCATCTCGATTTCGATTGGCCGCGCGCCAATCATAGCCTTAACTTTACGGATTTTTTCCACCACATCGGGGATGAATTTTTGTCCGCCAAAGCCCGGATTAACACTCATGATCAAAACCTGATCAATATCGTCCAACACATATTCCAGCACATTTTCAGGCGTACCCGGATTAAGCGCAACGCCGGATTTAACACCCAGATTGCGGATTGTCTGCAATGTGCCATGCAAATGGGTGCAGGCTTCCGCGTGAACCGTAATATAATCACAGCCCGCATCGGCAAAAGCTGCAATAAATGGATCGGCAGGTTCAATCATCAAATGGCAATCGAAAATCTTGTCGGATGCTTTGCGAACCGCTTTCACGATTGGTGGGCCAAAGGTGATGTTGGAAACATAGTGACCGTCCATCACGTCGAGATGAATCCAGTCGGCGCCCATCTCGTCCACGGCGGCAATTTCCTCGGCCAATCGGCCAAAATCTGCAGAAAGGATTGAGGGTGAAATAATCAGTTCTTTCGACATAGTCGGATCCTTATTTAATGCATGTTGGTATTTGTCACAAATTGCGTGACATTATTTGGTCAGCGATGCGAACAAAGCTGGTAATTTTTCCGGCAGGCGCTCTACCTGATCAACGATTGTATAATTGTTTGCCCCGAATATCCGCTCCACATAACGGTCCGCCTCAGGGTCGAGTGTCAGGCAATAGCTCATGATACCGGTCTGGGCCAGTTCCTGGGTGGCTTTTTTTGCATCCATCCGCAGATATTGCGGATCGCGCTCGTCGATATCGGCGGGTTCGCCATCGGTCACGATGAGCAGCAGTTTGTGCTTTTCACTGCGTTGCATCAAATGGTGCCCGGCATGGCGCATGGCGGTTCCCATACGGGTCGAAAGCCCGCCTTTCATGCCAGCCATACGGCTTTTCACATCATCATCAAGGCGTTGTTCAAAATCTTTGAACCGATAATAGTGAACATCATGGCGGCCATCGGAGGCAAAGCCGTGAATTGCAAATGGGTCGCCAATTCCGTTGATCGCACTGGCCACAAGTGATGATGCATCGCGGGTTAATTCAAGCACAGTTCGCTCGCCACCGCGCACGGTTTCGTTGGTCGATTCTGAAAGATCCAGCAAGATCACAACGGCCAGATCGCGGCGGTTTAAAACATTGCGCATGGTGATGCGGGTATCGGGCTGCATACCGATACGGGTCATGATTATTGCATCTACTGCTGCATTAATATCAAGCTCATCACCATCTTCCAGCCGTCGCTGGCGGGAAATACCCTGCGGCCTTAGTCGGTCGATAATTTGCTTGATGCGGTGGCTAACACCTTTGTGTTCGCTCAAAACCTTGTCGATAAGTTCGACCTCGCCCCGTCCCTGCCGCCGTTCGTAAACGGTTGCCCAACTTGGACGGTGCAATTGAACTTTGTAGTCCCATTCTGGATAATGGAAAGGATCGGATACCGGCTCTTTGCCTTCCATTTCGTTGAAAGACACGCCCTCATCCTCATAGGGAAATAATTCGCTCGAGAGCACCCAAATTTCCTGAGCATCGTCGCCCGCACCTTCGACTTCCACCTCGTTGACCATTTCCATCAGGCCGACATTTTTGCGAACCTGCCTGTCACTGGAGGCCGTGTAACCAATAGCATCATCCCAATCAAAGCCATCTTGTGCCCACACGAAGCGATTGTCATCGCGGTATGGAATGCGAAGATTTTCCAATATGCGTAATGAAGGCACCGCACGACGGTCTGAAAACAGATTGAATAATTCCACGCCAAAGGTCCACGCGAACATCATTTCATCTTTGTTTGCATCGATATTAATATGGAATTGCTCCACCAATGCATCCACAGCCATGTCGCCGGTCGTTTCGCCCGGGTCGAGCAATGCAATTGCTGTCTTTTCAAGCAAGTACATTGTTTCATGCTCGTAAGCATTTGGCGGCGACAAGGGAATCAATGATTTCCACATATCACGCAGGCCGGGAAACTGCTCGATGGCGCAATATTCGACCCGTGCATCTTCGACAAAGCCAACAAAGAACAATTGCGCAGGGCTTAGGGCTTGTGCGGTAAGCCCCTTGCTGGAATGGGTAATATGTGCCGCCATATGGGCGCACATGGCTCGGTATAGGTCGAGCCCGTCTATGCCATCGACAGCATCCACCGCATCGGGCAAATGCAATGCACCATCTTCGATGAAAGGGCGAAAGCCCAAATAATCAGCCGCACTTGGGCGCAGGAAAAAACTACGCCCCCAAAATGCGCGAAGGTAGAAATTGAGCCGACGCTGGCTATCAATGAACAATGTGCCGCGTCGTTCCTGTTTTAATACAGCGCGGGAATCTTCGCTTACAAGGCCAAAATAATCGGCCTGTTTTGGCAAGTCGCGACGATAGGCATCGGCACGAAAATCCACCCAACGGCGCAGACCTGACAAGGTTAGCTTAGACAACAGTTCTTCGATCACTCCAAACATCGGGCGCATGCCGCGCGGGGCTTTGGCCGACAATCGGTGCAACAGAGTTAAATATCCGCGTAAAAGATCGGGGTCGCCCAGGCGGCGTGATGCGCCGGGCAAAGTCGACAGCATAAGGATGAGCACTTCACCGGAGGCCATTGATGCGAGTTTCAACACAGCACCTACCGTATCGCGGATTATATCTTCGCCGCATTCCTTGACCACTTGCGGCATTTCATCAAGATAGGTGACTAATAATTGCCCGCTCTTTCCCAATGAAACTATAGCGCGCGCGCCATCAAAATAGTCCTTCAACCCATTGGGTGACATAACCCTTGCAGCTTCCTGAAAGGTGCCATCAAGCGTGTCGGCAAGTTCCGGTGCCGCCTTGATCAATTCTTCACGGTAATCGTCAAGATTGAATTTCATGGGTTATTCCAATGCCCCCAATATTCACTCAGCAGCTTTAGACTGCTCGGGGAAGAAGGTTTTGACAGCTGCTTCCAGCGTGTCCCGCATATCAGGATCATCGGTCAGTGGTTCAACCAATGCCATCTGGCACGCAGCAGATGCGGCAATGCCTTTGGTGATCAATTGACCTGCATAAATCAACAAACGGGTCGACATACCCTCATCCAACCCATGACCTTTCAAATTGCGCGACCTATGGGCAACCTGCACCAACCGGCTGGCAATTTCCGTATCTATGCCCGCCTCATGGGCGATGATTTCAGTTTCAACTTCAGTTGAAGGATATTCAAAAGACATTGCACCAAAACGTTGTTTGGTCGATTGCTTCAAATCTTTCATCATCGACTGATAGCCGGGATTGTAGGAAATCACGAGTTGAAAATCTGGGTGCGCATCAACCAACTCGCCCTTTTTTTCCAATGGCAATTGCCGACGATGATCAGTCAACGGATGGATAACAACAGTCGTATCCTGTCTGGCCTCAACCACCTCATCAAGATAGCAAATAGCACCAATACGGGCGGCCTGGGTAAGCGGGCCATCCTGCCATTTGGTGCCATTTATATCGAGCAGAAACCGGCCAATGAGATCAGAGGCCGTCATGTCTTCGTTACAGGCGACAGTGATCAGCGGGCGCTGGAGTTTCCACGCCATATATTCAACAAACCGAGATTTTCCACAGCCGGTAGGGCCTTTGAGCATGACAGGCATACGAACATCATATGCAGCCTGATAGCGCGCTACTTCGTCAGCTACCGGACGATAATAAGGCTCTTTGGTAATCAGAAACTGTTTGGTGTCAATTTCACTCATAACGGATCAACTCGCAGAATATTAAAATTAGGCTGGAGCCGGAAAACCCGGCTCCAGAATTTGGTTAGACTGAAAACTCAGCCCGGTGCACGACCATTGCTGTGCCCTGGGTCTGTTTGAAATTATCATAACCGATCAACCGAACATGGTTTTTTGGATTGGCTGTTTTACACAGTTCGATCTCGGCAAAAATAGTATCCACATCGGTCTCGCCAAACATTGGAAGTTTCCACATATACCAATAATTGGACATGGCATTTTCAGGCTCAGTGTGTTCAATGCCCGGGTTCCAGCCTTTGGATATAATGTATTCAACCTGTTTGCGCATTTCGTCGTCAGTCAGCTGCGGAAGATAGGAGAATGTCTCCATTTTGCGGCTGTTCGGGTCGGAAAGACGTGAACTATAATCTTGTACGTCACTCATTTTAATATTCCTTGTAAATCAGATTTTTATCCGGCGGCAATTAACCGCCGGGATGATTATCTGCGCATGATTATTTGTGGGTCACATCCAGCTTGTCGACGGTGTCAAACTCGAACTTGATCTCTTTCCATGTTTCCATGGCGATTTTCAGCTCAGGTGAATGTTTGGCAGCCGCTGTTAAGATGTCTTTGCCTTCTTTTTCCAGATCACGACCTTCGTTGCGTGCTTTGACGCAGGCTTCAAGCGCAACACGGTTTGCAGCAGCGCCAGCAGCGTTGCCCCAAGGATGGCCGAGCGTTCCGCCACCAAATTGCAGGCAGGCATCATCACCAAAGATGTTTACCAGTGCAGGCATATGCCAAACGTGAATACCACCGGAAGCTACCGGCATAACACCCGGCATTTGGCCCCAATCCTGATCGAAGAAAATGCCGCGTGAACGGTCTTCCTTGATGAATTTTTCGCGCATCAAATCAACCCAACCAAGGGTCGCAGCGCGGTCACCTTCGAGCTTGCCAACAACAGTACCAGAATGCAGATGGTCGCCACCAAGCAAACGAAGCATTTTAGCAAGAACGCGGAAGTTGATACCATGTTTAGGATGACGATCTATTACGCCATGCATGGCACGATGAACGTGCAGCAGCATACCATTATTGCGGCACCATTTGGACAGCGAGTTATGTGCAGCCCAACCAAGAGTGAGATAATCACTCATGATGATCGGCGTGCCCAACTCTTTGGCATATTCAGCACGGCGGAACATTTCTTCCACATCAGGTGCGGTCACATTCATGTAGTGACCTTTGATTTCACCGGTTTCAGCCTGGGCTTTATCAATAGCTTCCTGACAGAAATCAAAACGGTCACGCCAGCGCATGAAAGGCTGTGAGTTGACGTTTTCATCATCCTTAGTGAAATCGAGGCCACCACGAAGCGCTTCGTAGCAGGCGCGACCATAGTTTTTGGCTGAAAGGCCAAGTTTTGGCTTAATGGTACAACCAAGCAATGGGCGACCATATTTGTTCAGTTTGTCGCGCTCGACCTGAATACCATGTGGCGGGCCGGCACAACCGGTAACGAACCAAAGCGGGAAACGCACATCTTCAAGACGCAGGGCGCGAAGGGCTTTAAAACCAAACACATTACCGACCAACGAAGTGAACACGTTGACCACAGAACCTTCTTCGAAAAGACCCATTGGGTAAGCGATGAATGCGTAATAGCTCTCATCATCTCCCGGTACATCTTCGATGGCATAGGCGCGACCTTTATAATAATCAAGGTCAGTCAAAAGGTCGGTCCACACGGTGGTCCAGGTGCCGGTGGATGATTCAGCAGCAACAGCAGCGGCAACTTCCTCGCGTGGTAAACCAGGCTGAGGTGTTATTTTGAAGCATGCGAGAATATCGCTTTCTTTCGGGACATAATCAGGTTCCCAATAATTATCGCGGTAATCGGTTACGCCTGCCTTATAGGTTTTACCGGGTTTTGCTTGTTCGTTCATTTGATATTCCTTCCAATTATACCCAATTCACCGAACCGGATGGTTTGTTGAGTATTTCTTTTCTGTCCTTGCACTTATCCAAAAACCGGTTCCCACTTTTTGGGTGCATGGAGTATTTATGATTTAGGCCTCAATTCAGGCCGCTTTTGCAGGAGCAACTTGTGGGTCAAGCGTGCCGTCTACGTAACGTGCCGCCATGTCATCCATAGGAATGACGGTAATCTTAGAGGCATTTCCAGCGGTGCCAAAACGCTCGAAGCGATCCAGTACCAGTTTTTCCATTTCTTCCATTGCTGGAATAAGGAATTTTCGTGGGTCAAATTCGGTTGGTTTTTCTTTTGCAACCTTGCGGAATTGACCGGTAATTGCCATGCGATTGTCCGTATCAATATTGACCTTGCGCACGCCCATTTTGATGCCTTTTTCGATTTCCTCGACGGGCACGCCATAAGTTTGTGGCATTTCACCGCCAGATTCGTTGATCAAATCCTGCAAATACTGGGGCACAGATGATGAGCCATGCATCACAAGATGAGTGTTGGGCAGATTGGCGTGAATGGCGGCAATCTGGTTCATCGCCAGAATTTCACCATCTGGTTTGCGCGAAAACTTGTAAGCCCCGTGTGATGTGCCGCAAGCAATTGCCAGTGCATCAACTTTGGTTCTCTTGACAAAATCAACAGCCTGATCGGGATCGGTCAAAAGATCGTCCATTGACAGTTTGCCAACTGCGCCAGAGCCATCTTCTTCTGCAGCTTCACCGGTTTCAAGTGAACCAAGAATACCCAGCTCACCTTCAACTGATGCACCAACCCAATGGGCCATACGGGAAACACGTTCGGTAATCTCAACATTATATTCGTAAGAGGCCGGGGTTTTCATATCGGCTTCGAGTGATCCATCCATCATTACGGATGTGAAGCCGTGCCGAATTGCCGAATTGCAGGTGGCTTCATTATTGCCGTGGTCCTGATGCATGCAGATCGGAATATGCGGATACATTTCGCTGAGCGCCTGGATCATATGACGCAACATGATGTCGCCTGCATATGAACGTGCACCGCGGGATGCCTGCATGATGACGGGAGCGCCACATTTATCGGCCCCCTTCATGATGGCGAGACCCTGCTCCATGTTATTGATGTTAAATGCAGGAACGCCATAGTCGTTTTCAGCGGCATGATCCAGCAATTGGCGAAGAGTAATTAGAGCCATTATGCGGCCTCCGTTCTAGATTGATTTTCGAGTGCGGCAACGCCTGGCAATTCACGGCCTTCCAGCCATTCCAGAAACGCGCCACCGGCGGTTGAAAGATAGGTAAAATCATCAGATGCGCCCGCAGCATTGAGTGCTGCAGCCGTGTCGCCGCCCCCGGCCACTGTGATGAGTTTACCCTGTTTGGTTAGTTCTGCGGCCGCCTTTGCAACGGCAAATGTTCCATGGCCAAATGGTTCAATTTCAAATGCACCAAGCGGGCCATTCCAAAGCAAAGTTTTGCAGGATTTCAGCGCTTCGATTGTAGTCGCTTCAGATTTTGCTCCCACATCAAGCGCCATAGCGTCGTCAGGAATTGCGTCAATTGGTACTGTGTGGTTTTCCGCTCCAGCTGCAAACTCTTTTGCAACAACAACATCTTCCGGCAAGATCAATTCGCAACCGCTGGTTTTGGCGGTGTCCATAATTTTTCTGGCCGTATCCAGTGCATCCATTTCGCAAAGGGATTTGCCGACATTATAGCCAAGGGCCGCCAGAAAAGTATTCGCCATGCCGCCGCCGATGATCAGCTTGTCCATTTTGGGAACCAGATATTCCAGCACACCAATTTTGGATGAGACTTTCGCGCCTCCAACTAGGGCCGCAACCGGTTTTTCCGGTGTGGAAAGCGCGGAAGACAACGCACTGATTTCAGCCATCAGGGATGGACCTGCATAGGACGGCAATTTACGGGTGATCGCAACGGTTGATGCATGGGCCCGATGTGCGGTCGAAAATGCATCATTTACATAGATGTCAGCAAGGATCGAAAGCCTTGTGGCGAATGTGTCATCATTTTCGGTTTCAGCCTTGTGAAAACGCAGGTTTTCCAGCAATGCAACATCGCCGTCCTGCATTTCGTGCACCATGGATTCTGCCGTTTGACCGACGCAATCATTGGTGAACTTCACATCCTGACCAAGCTTTGCGGCAAGTTCCCTGGCGATGGGTGCCAGGGAATAGGTTGGGTTTGCTTCACCATCCGGGCGACCAAGGTGAGACATGATTACCACACGGGCTCCGCGCGCAATCAGGCCTTTGGCGGTTGGTAGAAACCGGTCTATGCGGGTTGAGTCTGTTATCTCGCCGCTTTTAAGCGGGACGTTGAGATCGGCACGGACAAGAACAAGCTTGCCCGCAACATCTACATCTTCGATCGACTGGATGGTGCTGCTCATATTAATTTACCCATGGCAATGGCTGTGTCTGACATGCGACTGGAAAAGCCCCATTCATTGTCGTACCAGGTCAAAATCCGCACCAGACCACCATCCAAAACCTTGGTCTGATCCAAAGCGAAGATGGATGAATGGCTGTCATGGTTGAAGTCGATAGAAACATTCGGTACGCTTGTATAGCCAAGCACACCTTTCAGCGGGCCGTCAGCGGCGGCAATTATCGCATTGTTGACTTCTTCAACTGTTGTTGGTTTTGACGATACAAATTTAAGATCAACAACCGAAACATTTGGGGTTGGCACGCGGATAGCGGAACCATCGAGCTTGCCATTCAGTTCTGGCAACACAAGGCCAACGGCTTTTGCAGCACCGGTTGAGGTCGGGATCATTGACATTGCAGCGGCACGCCCACGATACATATCGGAATGCATTGTATCCAGTGTTGGCTGATCGCCTGTATAGGAATGAATGGTGGTCATGATGCCACGTTCAATACCCATTGCATTGTTGAGGACAAAAGCAACCGGCGACAGGCAGTTGGTTGTGCAAGACGCGTTGGAAACGACCGTATCTTCAGCGGTCAGAACATTGTCGTTAACGCCGTAAACGATGGTTTTGTCAGAATTTGCACCGGGTGCGGAAATCAATACACGTTTGGCACCGGCTTCAAGATGCATTGCGGCTTTGTCACGCGCGGTAAATATACCGGTACATTCCATGGCAATATCGACATTCAACTCGCCCCAGGGCAGATCTTTGGGGTCACGAATGGCGGTTACTTTAATTGGACCGCGTCCAACGTCGATTGTATCGCCATCAACCGTTACGGTTGCCGGAAAGCGGCCATGAACACTGTCAAAACGCAAAAGGTGTGCATTGGTTTCAACCGGTCCAAGATCGTTGATGCCAACGACTTCGATGTCTGTACGGCCAGATTCAATGATTGCCCGTAATACATTACGTCCGATACGGCCAAATCCGTTAATTGCTACGCGTGTTGTCAATTTTATATTCCTTATTCAACGGGTTATTTGTTCGATTTAAAACTCTTGGGCTCAAAACTGTTATTTCGCCTGGGCGCGGGCAGCCTCGACAACCGCATCTGCGGTAATGCCAAACTGCTTGTAAAGCTCCGGTGCTGGTGCTGATGCACCAAAACCGCTCATGCCAACAAATGCGCCATTGCGGCCAATCCATTGATCCCAACCCATGCGGATTGCAGCTTCAACCGCAACACAAGGTGCAGAGCCCAGCACTTCATTTTGATAGGCGTCGTCCTGGCTTGCAAAAAGCTCCCAGCAAGGCATGGATACGACAACGGCTTTAATACCGTTATCGGCCAGCATTCCAGCTGCCTCCACTGCGATCTCAACTTCAGAGCCGGTGGCCATCAGGGTCACATCACGCTCACCATCGCAATCACGCAAAATATAGGCGCCCTTTGCGGTGAGGTTTTCAGAAGTATGGTCGGTTCGAACTGTTGCCAGACCCTGACGGGTGAGACAAAGCACGGATGGTGTTTTTTCTGACTTCAGCGCCAATGCCCATGATTCTGCAACCTCAACCGGGTCACAGGGGCGGAAAACATTGAGGTTTGGAATGGCACGCAAAGATGCAACATGCTCAACCGGCTGGTGGGTCGGACCATCTTCGCCAAGACCGATGGAATCATGGGTCATAACATGAGTTACAGGCACGCCCATCAAAGCGCCTAGACGAATTGAGCCGCGGCTGTAATCAGCAAATGCCAGGAACGTGCCGGAATAAGGCTTAAAGCCCCCATGCAGCGAGATGCCGTTCATCATGGCGGCCATGGCATGTTCACGCACCCCGTAGTGAATGTAGTTGCCGCCAAAATCATCGGCAGAAACCGGGCGATAAGTGCTGGTTTTTGTGCCGTTTGAACCGGTCAGATCAGCCGAGCCGGAAATCATGGTCGGACAAGCAGTGTTCAGAACTTCCAAGGTCTTCTGGGAGGATATGCGGGTTGCCAATTTTGGCGCTTCGCTGGAAAATCCTGATTTAATGCCATCGACAATTTCATCGAAATTGCCCGGCAGTTCACCGGCCATTGCGGCGCTGAAATCGGCGCCTTTGTTTGAAGCATCAAGGCGTTTTTGCCAAGAAGCTCGATCTGCTGCACCGCGAGCGCCTACCGAATGCCACACCCCTGCGATATCGGCGGGTACTTCAAACGGAGCAGCAGACCAACCAAGAGCTGCACGAGTGGCAGCAATTTCTTCATCACCCAATGGCGCGCCGTGGGTTGCGGCGGTGCCTTGTTTGTTGGGTGATCCAAATCCAATAATAGTTTTACAAGCAATCAATGTCGGCTTGTCGCTTTTTTGTGCCGCTTCAATTGCAGTTGCAATCGCATCCATATCATGGCCATCGACTTGAATAGTGTTCCAGCAACTGGCTTCAAAACGGGCAACCTGATCGGTACAGGTAGCAAGCGA
>JAJRQF010000018.1 GCA_024280375.1 Alphaproteobacteria bacterium
AACCCCTTGGGCAGCTCGACAATTTCGCCTCACAGCGTTGAAAACTCCTCATTGGGGGTCGCCCAAATCGATCATTTTTGCCTTGTGAGATCAAAATTGTCGAACTGCACAGCCGCATTCCTAATTGAGTCCAGACCCTAGGAGCAATATGAGCTAATGCCATTGGATACAACAACCGCATTTGGAACCTACCACAAGCACCGGTTTCGCCGCCTGTTATGGGCAATTTGTGATGCCCCCCTATTCCCCTCTTCCTTGCGCCGCAAATTGCGCAAAAAATTTGCTCGTAAGCAACCGGGGCCCTATGACGTTGAATTCGCCGGTATCAACTGGCGGTTATATCCGGAGGAAAATTATTGCGACCGCATTATCTTTGCTCGTAAAAAATTGCCCGAAGCCGCCGAACATGAGGCTTTAATCCCCTATTTGAAAAACAATATGACCTTTGTTGATATTGGTGCAAATGTCGGCTCCTATTCGCTATTTGTTGACCGGCACACGGAAAGTACGGCACGAATTTTGGCGCTCGAGCCGCATCCCAAAACCTTTCAGAAACTGAAATTCAATCTACAGATCAACAATATTGAAAACGCCACCCCGCTACAGCTGGCCAGTGGACCGGAGCGCACCACAATGCAGCTCTGGTCAGATGGCGGCAGCAATATCGGCCATACTTCTATTTTGAAAGAAGGCACCAGTAACGCAAAAATCTCAGTCGATGTCGACGTGGTGCCGCTGGTCGACATTTTGAAAGACAATCAAATTGACAAAATTGACCTGCTAAAAATAGACATTGAGGGCTTTGAAGATCAAGTACTGACACCATTTTTCAAATCTACCGATCAACAGGCGTGGCCGCGTCTGGTTTTAATTGAAACCGCCCATCATGCATTGTGGCAATCAGATTTGATTGGTTGGATGAAAGAGACGGGCTACAAAACTGTATTTGAAACCAAAGAAAATCTGCTTTTAGGACTAAATTGAATGTTTTTGCTGCGGTGCAGCATTTTTCCTTGCAATGCTGCGATGCAGCATATATATGAGTGCTAGCGCAGCAATCCTCCCAAGCTGCCCCTAACCAACAACGCACCTGCGATTTACAAGGAATTTGAACAATGGCCAAGGCAAACGATTTTACCCAAGATTTCACCAAAGCATTTGAAAACATGTTTTCCGCACTTCCAACTGACATGAAAACATTCACCGATGCTTTTCAAAATGGCGCTGAGTTTTCTGGCAAAATGGCAAAAATTGCCCTTGATGCAGCAGAAAAAAATGCGGAACTAACACAAGCCTGGACCAAAGACACTTTGGGCAAGCTGGAAGCCGCAACCGAAGTGCAGAAAGATCCTTCTGATTATTCGAAACTTGTTTCTGATATTGCCTCCTCCCAGGCACAATCCGCACCTGAGCATATTGCGGCATTCGCAGAAGTTGCGAAAAAAGCTCAAATGGACACCGTTGAACTGATGCTTTCTGCTGGTAAAGATGTCAGCAAAGAAGCCGCAAACGTGGTCAAGAAAGCAACCAAAAAAGCCGCTTAGCTTTTAACGGGGATTACCCCAATTGCTTTTTTAAAATTCAGGGTGGGCTTTGGCCCGCCCTTTTTTGTATCCAAATTCCTTGCGCTGTTCTGGAATTTGGACCTATTAAGAGATTGCCACATTTTAAAATGGATACGCCAATGAGCGATACTGATCAGACAATCATTATTAAGCGTTATGCCAGTCGCCGTCTTTATAACAGCGATACCAGCGAATATGTAACACTGGAAGAAATTGCCGCCCTCATTCGTCAGGGCAAGGATATTCAGATTATCGACAGCAAAACCGGCGATGATCTCACCCGTCAATTTTTGATGCAGATTATCACCGAGCAGGAAACTGGCAGCGAAAGCGTATTGCCGCTGAATGTGTTGATGGATGTGGTGCGCTCCTATAGCGACCAAACCGGCAGCGTTGTTCCGGACTTCCTTTCAAAGTCTTTTGAAATGCTAAAATCCCAGCAACAGGAAATGATTTCTTCCCTGCAAAAAGGTGCGCCTGCGGCCGTAAATCCAATGGAAATATTTGGGCTTGAAAGCTGGCAAAAGGCTCAATCAGCGATTATGAATTCGACACTTGGCTCCTGGGGGCTTAATCCCACTCAGGAAGAGGAACCGGCAGCAGATGCGCCGGTTCCAGAAGCAAATCAAAAAGAAACAGAACTGGCCGAAATCAAACAGCAACTTGCAGCCATGCAGGAAAAGCTGAAAAATCTATAGAGCCTAACAACCATGTCGCGAGAATTATCAGCTCAAGAAAACCCGCAGGAATTTTTAGACAAGCTGTTTGAAAAAGCGGTTGAGGCCGCCAACCCTGCCCATTGCCTACCCGCCCATTTACCGACACCACCAAAGGGGCGCACCATTGTCATTGGAGCTGGCAAGGCGGCTGCATCTATGGCGCGAGCCGTCGAAGATAATTGGCCGGGCGCGCTCACCGGTCTGGTCGTTACCCGCTATCATCACGGCATGGATTGCAAGCGTATTGAGGTTGTGGAGGCCGCCCACCCGGTGCCCGACCAAAAGGGCATTGATGCCGCCAGTCGCATTTTGGCAATGGTCGAAAATCTTTCCGCCGATGATCTGGTGCTTTGTTTGATTTCCGGCGGCGGGTCGGCGCTTTTGTCCATTCCAGCCCCCGGCATTACCCTGACTGAAAAGCAAGACATCAACCGCCAATTGCTGAAATCCGGCGCGCCGATTGATGCGATGAACACGGTTCGAAAGCACCTCTCGGCCATCAAAGGTGGTCGGCTGGCAAAAGCCGCATATCCTGCCCGCATTGTAACCCTGGCCATATCAGACGTGCCGGGTGATGATCCGGCAATCATTGCCTCCGGCCCAACGGTTTTCGATCAATCCACCCCGCAAGATGCCTATAATATTTTGCAAGAATACAAGATTGAGCTGCCGGAAAGTATTGAAAAACACCTGACCGGTGAAACTCCGGCACAAATTCCCAATCAAGCGCATCCAGAAAACACCTACCAGTTGATTGCAACGCCGCAATCTTCACTGGAAGCAGCGGCGCAATATTGCCTCGATCATAATATCCGACCGCTCATTCTGGGTGATGCCATCGAAGGGGAAGCCCGCGATGTTGCCAAAAACATAGCAGGTTTTATCCACGATTTCCTTGCCAATGATCTAAGCGGCAACTGGCCGGTGGCGATCCTATCCGGCGGGGAAACAACCGTTACCGTTAAGGGCAATGGGCGCGGTGGGCGCAATGCGGAATATCTGCTGGCGCTGGGGCTGGCGCTTGATCACACACCTGATATTTATTCTATCGCCTGCGATACCGACGGCATTGATGGCAGCGAAAATAATGCCGGTGCACGCTTTGGGCCAGACACTTTAGCGCGGGCAAAATCGCTTCAAATCGACTCGCTCGCCATGCTTGATAATAATGACGGCTATGGATTTTTTGAAAAACTGGACGCACTTATTGCCACCGGGCCAACCCGAACCAATGTCAATGATTTCCGGGCGACATTTATTTCTCGTTCGCTTGCGCGTAAACACGTGCGCTCACTTTAGTATTCCCGCTCGCATTCTTGATGATTCAAATCTTGCGCATCGCTTTGTTTAGTCGTTCGCTTGCGCGTAAACACGTGCGCTCACTTAATGCTCTACGTGCGATTTGAATTGAAATTCTAACTGAACCGATAGGTGAAGCGCGAAGCGCCCTCGCGGAGCAACGGCAAAGCCATTTGCGTGAGCGATTTATATGGCGAGCGAAACAAAAATCATCGCGTTGGCACCGGTTCATCGCCCTGATAATCGTAAAAACCACGGCCGGTTTTTTTGCCAAGCCATCCAGCCTCCACATATTTCACCAAAAGCGGGCAGGGGCGATATTTCGGGTCAGCCATACCATCATGCAGCACCTGCATAACTGAAAGGCAGGTATCAAGCCCGATAAAATCGGCCAGTTGCAACGGCCCCATCGGATGATTAGCGCCAAGGTGCATTGCCGTATCAATCGCCGATACACCGCCCACCCCTTCATAAAGCGTATAAATCGCCTCATTGATCATTGGCATTAAAATGCGGTTGACCATGAAACCCGGAAAATCCTCCGATACGGCGGTTCTTTTGCCAAGTGCGTTGACAAAATCCCGCGAGGTTTCAAAGGTCAAATCATCTGTTGCGATGCCGCGCACAAGTTCAACCAGCTGCATTAATGGTACGGGGTTCATAAAATGAATGCCGATAAACTGTTCAGGCCGGTCGGTGGTAGAGGCAAGTCTGGTAATCGACAGGGAAGATGTATTGGTGGCCAAAATCGCTTTGGGGTTAAGCACCGGGCATAATTTGGCGTAGATCGCTTTCTTTATGTCCTCGTTTTCGGTTGCCGCCTCAACCACCAGATCAACGCCACCGATTTCCTCCATGCTTAAAGCCGGTTTCACCCGCGCTTGAGCCGCCTTGCATTCAGCCTCGGTGATTTTCCCAGCGGCAATCTGCCGGGCAAGGTTGCCGTTAATTGTGGCAATTCCAGACCGAATAAGGTCTTCACTGACATCTTGCACCAGCACATTCAGGCCGGAAAGAGCACATACATGGGTTATGCCACTGCCCATCTGACCGGCACCAATAACGCCGACGCTCTTGATTGTATTGCTCATAAATCAGTCGCTTTCCATAACTCAAAAAAATAGCCGGGAAATTTCCCGACTATCATAACATTGATTGGCCCCGAGGTCAGCCCAGTTCTTTTTCAAACTCTGGCAGAGCCACAAAAAGATCGGCCACAAGGCCATAATCCGCAACCTGAAAAATCGGCGCGTCCTCATCCTTGTTAATCGCCACAATGACTTTGGAATCTTTCATTCCGGCCAGATGCTGGATCGCACCGGAAATACCACAGGCAATATAAAGATCAGGTGCCACCACTTTACCGGTCTGCCCGACCTGCCAGTCATTGGGTGCATAGCCCGCATCAACCGCTGCACGTGATGCGCCAACCGCCGCACCAAGTTTATCGGCAACCGGCAAAATGACCTCGTTGAATTTCTCTTTAGAACCAAGTGCGCGCCCACCGGAAATAATAATCCGTGCCGATGTAAGCTCCGGGCGATCACTGCTGGAAAGGGCAGCACTGACAAATTTGGAAAGGCCGGGGTTTTCCGCAGCCGAAACACTTTCAACTGAGGCGGAACCACCCTCACCAGCAGCAGCAAAACCTGCGGTTCGAACCGTGATTACCTTTTTCGCCTCGGCAGATTTTACCGTCTGCAGGGCGTTACCCGCATAAATTGGACGTTCAAACGTATCAGCCGCCTTAACCACAACAATATCAGAGATTTGCATCACATCGAGAAGTGCCGCCACCCGCGGCATGATATTTTTACCATTGGAGGTCGCAGGCGCAAGCAAAGTATCATATTCACCGGCAAGGCTAACAATCAGCGCCGCCATTGGCTCAGCGAGTTGGTTTTCCAAATCATCGCTTTCGCAAAGCAGAACCTTTGCAGCACCGTCCACTTTAGCAGCCGTATCAGCAACGCCGGCACAACCCTTGCCGGCAACCAGAATATGCACATCGCCGCCAATTTCGCTGGCAGCACTCATTGCCTTATGGGTCTGGTCACTCAGGGTTTCATTGTCATGTTCTGCAACAAGAAGAATTGTCATTGAATTTTCCTCAATTTAAGAATTTCGAAATCCTGCGCGTTACAGAACGCCAGCTTCATTTTTAAGTTTGTCGACCAGTTCGGCCGCCGAACCAACAATCACACCCGCCTTGCGTGTTGGCGGTTCAACGGTTTCAACAACGGTAAGGCGCGGTGTAATATCAACGCCGTAATCATCCGGTGTTTTCATATCAAGCGGCTTTTTCTTTGCTTTCATGATATTTGGCAGCGAAGCGTAGCGCGGCTCATTGAGGCGCAAATCGGTGGTCAAAACCGTGGGCAGTGACACTTCCAGGGTCTGCAACCCACCATCAACTTCACGGGTAACATTGGCCTTATCGCCATTGATTTCCAGCTTGGATGCAAATGTCGATTGGCTCCAACCCAAAAGGGCGGCCAGCATCTGACCGGTCTGGTTGCAATCATCATCAATGGCCTGTTTGCCGACAATCACCAATTGCGGCTGCTCATCGTCAACGATTTTCTGCAAAATTTTGGCAATTGCCAAAGGTTCAACCAATTCATCGGTCTGGACCAGAATGCCCCGATCAGCCCCCATGGCCAACCCGGTGCGGATAGTTTCCTGCGCCTTTTGCGGCCCAATTGAAACAACGACTACTTCACTTGCAGTGCCAGCTTCACGAAGCCGTAAGGCTTCTTCAACCGAGATTTCGTCAAACGGATTCATCGACATTTTTACATTGGTCAGTTCAACGCCCGACCCGTCAGATTTCACCCGGATTTTAACGTTGTAATCCACCACCCGTTTAACAGGCACAAGAATTTTCATCGGCTTTAGCCTCCTGCGAATTTTTCAATCGGCGGGACCAATTGCTGCCCCGGTCTGCGTAATATCTCGGCCCTGAACTTTATGAATTCAAGAGATAATCGGCCTTAGCGCCAATTTTTACGGAATGCAATGCTGTCGCAGGCATCAAGGCATTATTATTTGCCTCGAGCGGTAATTTTATACGTTCTCAACCCTTGCAGGGCCTGCAGATACCGCGAAGTTCGATCGTGGTTTTCTCAACCAAAAACCCGTTATCATCTTCCCAGTCCTTCAATTGTTTGGATATTTTTTCACCGGCAAATTCACTGACATCGCCGCAGGTTTCACAAATCGCAAAGCCGGTTACCGGGTGCGATACACAATCAGGATCACGACAGGCAATATATGCATTCAGGCTTTCCAGACGGTGGATCAAGCCGGTTTTTAAAAGCTTTTCCAAGGCCCGATAAACCTGCGGTGGCGCCTGCATACCCTCATCACGAAGATCATCCAATATGGAATAGGCGCTCAATGGGCCATCGGCCTTGGATAAGGTATCCAAAACCAGAGTCTGATTTTTGGTAAGCGCCTTACCCATGTTTTTTGCTCCATTTTCGAATAAGCAGGCTGGCAAACAGGCTGAAGACAAATAAGCAAGCAGCCGCAACCACAATAGAAGGGCCGGAAGGCGTATCAAAGGCGAGCGAGCCGGAAAGCCCGCCAATCACTGCACCGATACCCAAAATGGCCGCCAAAATAGCCATTTGCTCCGGGCTTCGGGCCATATGCCGGGCGCTGGCAGCCGGAATAATCAGCAGGGCGGTAATAAGCAACACGCCAACAATTTTCATTGAAATCGAAATCACCAGCGCCATCAGCATCATAAAAATAATATTCGCTCTGCCGGGACGCATACCTTCAGCCTCTGCCAGTTCGACATTGACGGTGGTTGCAAAAATCTGTCGCCAGAACCAGATCAGGGTAATGAGGATAATCGCCCCGCCGCCATAAATAATCGCAATATCCAGTTTTGATACCGCAAGAATATCGCCAAACAACAACCCCATAAGATCAACACGCACTTGCGTTAAAAACGCCAGACACACAAGCCCCAATGCAAGGGCCGAATGCGACAAAAGCCCAAGCAATGCGTCGGATGACAGCCCGCCGCGTTTTTGCAGCAATAACATCAAGGCAGCGACTACCGCCGAGGTGGCAAAGACCGCAATTGTAATATTAATTTCAAACAGCAATGAAAGCGCCACGCCCAACAGAGCCGCATGGGCAAGTGTGTCGCCAAAATAGGCGAGCCTGCGCCAGATGATGAAGCAACCCAGGGGACCGGCAACAAGCGCCACCCCGATACCGGCAACCAGTGCGCGGACAAAAAAATCATCAAGCATGGCCATCACCCCCATGATGATGCCCGTCGTCTGGATGGCAATGATCGGTTACCGATCCATCCTTGTGGCGCACCCGGCCATCAGGCAAATGGGTATGGTCGTGCTGGTGTTCGTATAGCGCCAGCATAGAGGTTGCCCGCTCACCAAACAGGGCGCGATATTCAGCACTTTCAGCCACATTTTTCGGCGTACCACGACAGCACACATGGCCGTTGAGGCAAATCACGCTATCGGTTGCCGCCATCACCACATGAAGGTCATGCGAGATCATGATAATCCCGCAATCGAGCTGATCCCGGATTTTGACAATCAATTCGTAAAGCGCGATTTCACCGTTAAAATCCACGCCCTGTACCGGCTCATCAAGCACCAGCAGTTCCGGTTTTCGGGCAATTGCACGCGCCAGCAAAACCCGCTGAAACTCACCGCCCGAAAGGGTTTGAATTTGAGATTTTGCAAGATGCGCAACACCGGTCATCTGCAAAGCCTGATCAAGCGCTTCCGGCTTTAGGGTAATTGTCAAAGACATAAACCGCTCAACGCTCAAAGGCAGGGTTTGGTCGATCACAAGTTTTTGCGGCACATAGGAAATACACAAATTTCCCCGCTGCAAAACAGTCCCCTCATCCGGTTTCAAAATCCCGAGCGCCAATTTTGCGCTGGTCGATTTGCCTGAACCATTCGGCCCGACAAGGGTGACGATCTCGCCCTTTTTCACCGAAAAAGAAACCCCGCGTACAAGCCATTTTCCGTCGCGAAAAATGCCAGCATTTTCAAGTTCGACCAGAATGGAAGGATCATTTTGCATGTGGTTTAAACCGATGAGAGATGAAAATGAATTTGTGCTTGAAACCCATATAGCGAGCGTTATATTGTAACGCAATAACCGTTATAATATAACACCCAATTTTATCTTTGCCATCGGAAATAATTTGCAAATATTCAGAATTCTTCTGCCATTATTTTTGATGTTAACTCTGCAATTGGCCCATGCAGGTGAGCCTAAAGTTGTGGCCTCAATTAGGCCTGTTCACGCGCTTGTTGCGGCCATTATGAAAGATATTGGCAAACCTGATTTGATTATTGATGGCCCCGGCACCCCGCACAGCTATGCGCTGAAACCTTCCAAAGCCCGTCTGCTTGCCAAAGCTGACCTGATATTCTGGATCGGGCCGGCGCTTGAGACATTTTTGCAAAAGCCCGTTCAAACCATCGGAGCAAAAGCCCAGTCTATTGAACTTGCGAGTGTGAACGGTCTGGTAATGCGCAATATTCGCCAGATTAATGATTTCAAGGCTGCAAACACCGATAGCCAGATTGACCCGCATATCTGGCTTGATCCACAAAATGCCAAGGCAATGGCGCAAAACATCGCGAAAGCCCTGATTATCAAAGACCCGGCAAATGCCGATAAATATCAGGCGAACCTGCAAAATCTGCTTGAAAAACTGGATGCATTGACCCGGAAAGTGCAAGCACGCCTTGCGCCGGTAAAAAACCGGCCATTTATAACCTACCATGATGGTTATCAATATTTTGAAGCCCGTTTTGGCCTGAATTCTCGCGGTGTATTGATTGTGAACCCGGAAGTTAAACCGGGTGCCAGATATATTCAGGAAATCAACAACAGGCTAGAACAAGCCGGTAAAATATGCCTGTTTACCGAACCACAATTTTCGAGAAAATTCCTTGAGACAATCGCCGAAAACAGCCGGGCCAAAATCGCGCTTTTAGATCCCCTGGGAAGCAATATTGCCCCCGGTCCTGAGCTTTATATATTGCTGGTTGAAGCCATGGCAAAGGCATTTACCGAGTGTTTTTCATCATTAGATGAATAGATTCACTCATTTACCCAATGATTTTTTCAACATGATTGAGGCGCGTGCATAGCCACCGGACGCCCCGTCAACAAAGTGCATATGATCATTAGTGGCTGTTGATGGCACAATACAGGTCATCATCGCTTCGCTCTGTCGATAGGTGCCGTAATACAGAACCTCGTCCTGCCTCGCCTTTTCCAGCAACTCTTCAATCTGCAAAGCCATCGACTCATCGCAATCAAGGGTGAGTTTCAGGCCATCATCAAATTTACGAAAATCCGTATTGCTGGAAACTTCCGCCCGATATTCTGAAGGATTAATCTCGCTGGTGGAAGTGTTGGTTAAAAAAAACAGCCAGGCAATAAAAACCCTGATGCGCAATTCAATCAATCGCCGCCAATAGGGTTGTTTTCCACGGCTGGCATGGGCTTCTTGCGTAACCCCCTTTGGTTGCCAGGAAGTTGTTGGCCCCTCAACCGGCACCGGGTGACCATCCCTTTCAAGATGATGAACCAATTCCAGCAATTCATGAACCGCTTCGCGAAACGCACCAGATGCCGCGCCGGGATTGGGCGAAACCAGAACAGATAAAACCATGCCGCGCTTGGGCTTAAGCGGTGTCCAGCGACACGAAAGGCCGGAAAGATTGGGTTGAATACCCTCCGCTGCCATTTCCAACTGAAAGTCACCCTCTTTCATTTTATTCTCGGCCCAGACAACGCCACCGCCACGAAACATGGCATAGTCCACCCCATCGGAAACCTGAAACCGTGCCACGGCCACATCCAGCCCGGCTGCACGAATTTCACGCACCGGCACAAGTGCCACCCGCAAAATCATGTTATATTCTTCAAAAGCCCATCTTTTGACCGCCATCAGGGCTTTTTCGCTGGCCTCACGCCGCGCTGGCCAAATGGCAAATGCAGCACCATCACCACCAAATACATATGGAAATTGCATTTTACCCGGAATATTAAACTGGGCCGCAATAATGCTGGCGCCAATGGTATTGATTGTCTTGTAAAGACCCGCCTCAATGGCACCGGTTGAATCGACCACATCGGCCACCCCGACAATCCAGTCATCCGGCAAAGATTGATAAAGATCCAGTTCTGTTACCCGAGTAAAATCCGAAAACGGTTGAATTTGGCTGTAAAATTGGTCTTCGGGCAGATCGATCATCACCACATGATAGCGGGTTTTTGAACCGCATCCAGACAAATTTACAAAATATATCTTCAATCACATTGACCTTTTTGTTATTTAGTCGTCGTATAACGACCTGAGACCAATGCAACCCGAATATATATTTGGGATTTGCAAATTATAAAAAGCAACAAACGGACGGTTTGCGTGAGCGACAAAGACGACTTTTATCTCCAAAATCAACCGTTGGAAAAAAACCTTCTTAAATATGTCTGGTACCATACGCGGCGCGAACAATTATGGGTGCTGTTTATAATCATCATATCCATGCCGACGCTGTTTCTTGTGCTGGATTTACCGAAAAACATCATCAACAAGCCTGTTCAGGGTGTCGGCTTTGAGGATGCAACCGCCACCGCGACGTTTCTGAATTTCTCAGTCGACATTCCTCAATGGCTGTTTGGCGGCGGTACTTTTGTGATATTTGAAGGCTTCACACTGGAGCGGCTATCTTATTTGCTGGCCCTGAGCTTTTCGTTTCTGGCATTGGTCTGTGTCAACGGCTTATTCAAATTCTATATCAACACCTATAAGGGACGGCTTGGCGAGCGCATGTTGCGCCGCTTGCGCTTTGAACTTGTCGACCGCGTATTGCGGTTTCCTTCCAACCATTTTCGCCGGGTAAAGGCCTCTGAAATCGCCAGTATGGTGAAGGATGAGGTTGAACCTTTTGGTGAATTTATTGGTGACGCATTCGTCAAGCCGGTTTTTCTTGGCGGTCAGGCACTCATCGCCTTTGTGTTCATTCTGTTGCAAAATATATGGCTCGGCCTGTTGGCCGTTGGCATCATTTTCTTCCAGATGATACTTATTCCGATCTTGAGAAAACGGGTACTGGAACTGGGCCGCATGCGCCAGCTGACTGCAAGACAGCTTTCGGGGCGTATTGGTGAAGTTGTCGATGGCATTACCGCTGTTCATGTGAATGATACATCCAACTTTGAGCGGGCCGAGATTTCCAGCCGTCTGGGTCGAATATTCGATATTCGCTACGAACTTTACCAGAGAAAGTTCTTTGTAAAATTCATCAATAATTTTCTAGCCCAGCTAACGCCGTTTCTTTTCTATGTAATCGGTGGATATTTTGCCATTCGCGGTACACTTGATATTGGCCAGCTTGTGGCAGTAATTGCCGCCTATAAGGAGCTTCCGTCCCCCATCAACGGCCTGATTGCCTGGGACCAGAAACGCGTCGATATCAATATCAAATATGCGCAGATTGTTGAGCAATTTAACACCGATGAAGCGTTGGATGCCCAGCTGCAAAAACCAACAACCGAGGAAATACCACCGCTAAAAGGCAAAGTGGTTGTTTCAAACCTTGTTGTAAGCGACGATTCAGGTTCCACCCTGCTGGAAGATATTGACACAAGCTTTGCCATTGATGACATTATCTCAATTGTTGGCCCCTTAAACAGCGGTACTGATGCTATGGTGGCGACACTTGCCCGCCTGCAAAACCCTTCCTCTGGCCGAATTTTGGTCAACCGAAACTCAATCATCGACCTAAGCGAAGCTGTAACCGGCAGAAGGTTTTCCTATGTTGGCGGAGACTCCTACCTGCCGCAGGAAACCATCGAGAATACACTGCTCTATGTATTAAAGCACGCACCGCTGATTGAACGTGAGCTTAACGAGACCGAGAAAATCGAAAAAGTCCGATGGATCGCCGAAGCAAAGGCGTCTGGAAACACGCCACTTGATGTGCACGATGACTGGGTTGATTATAAAGCCGCAGGTGCCACCGGGCCCGATGATATCCATGACCAGATAAAGCGAGTATTGAAAATCGTCGAATTGGACAACGCGGTTTTTGATCTCTCACTCAGGCAAACCATCGATCCGAAAGATAATGATACACTTTGTTCTAAAATTCTGGAGGCCAGAACCCGGTTCAGAAACCGGCTGGAGCAGGAAGACCTTGCCAAATATGTTGAATTATTCGATGGAAAACTCTATAATTCACAGGCGACCATCGGCGAAAACCTGTTATTTGGCACATCTTCGGATGGTATATTTGCGACCGAAAAACTTGCATCAAACCCACATATCCGAAAAGTGCTGGAAGAAAGCGGACTGGATAAAGTTCTCTATGAAATGGGCGTTGAACTTGCCAGCACAGCTATAGAATTGTTCGCCGATCTATCACCCGACAACCCTTTCTTTGAACAACTGAACTTCATGTCACCAGATGAAATTGACGACTATCAGCCAATAATGACCCGCGTCAACGGGTTGGAATTTGATGACGTTAAAGAAGAAGACAAAGAGATGTTGCTGCGGTTGCCGTTCAATTATATTGAGCCGCGAAATCGTTTGGGATTGCTGAGCGAAGAAAACAAAAACAGCATTTTGACCGCCCGCCATCAATTCCAGCAGGAATTACCGGAACACCTGAAAGATGCCATCAGCTTTTACCGAAAAGACACCTATAATACGATGGCAACCATCCAGGATAATATCTTGCTTGGCCGCGTGGCCTACGGATATTCAGAGGCCGCCGACAAGGTTCAGCAGGAAATCTTACAGCTGGTGCATGAGATGAACCTGCAAGAGGATATGTTTAAAGTTGGACTGAAGTTTAACATTGGTACGGCCGGAAAACGACTTTCAGAAGTTCAGCGGCAAAAACTTGCCTTTGCCCGGGTATTGCTCAAGCGCAGTGATATGCTGATTGTTAACCGGGCGTTGAACGCTATGGATTCGCGAACCCAGGAGCGTATCATCAATCGGGTAGTACAACTCGCACGCGGCAATGGCGACGACAAACCATTCGGCCTATTGTGGGTTCTCATGGCACCGTCCTACGCAAAAATGTTTGATCGGGTACTGGTATTTGATCGTGGCAAGCTTATTGAAGACGGAATACCTGAAACACTGGCAAAAAATGAAGGTGTTTACGCATCACTGCTTGTTTGAATATATTATTCACCCAATGAGCAAAATAACATGAATTAGAAACAATTTCGGGATACTTGGAAAGTACGGGAGGATAAAATGAGCAAACTGAAAGATGAAGTGGATCTTTTGCAATCGATTCCGATGTTTTCGAACGTACCACCAAATAAGCTGAAACTATTGGCTTTCGCCTCAGACAGGATGACCTTTGAAACCGGGCAAAACCTGTTTCTTCAAGGTGACACAGCCGATGCGGCCTATGTAATAATTGCAGGCACAGCCGATGTGCTGGTCGGCACTGAAGAGAACGAAGCCTCGGTTGCAAAGCTGGAACGCAACGCATTTGTTGGCGATATGGCAATTTTTAGCGATATACCCCGTACCGCGACCGTAAGAGCACTTGAACATCTGGAAGTCTTACGGATAAAGAAAGAACACATGATGGAAATGGTGCTTGATACACCATCTCTAACGCTTGCTGTGTTGGGAACTTTGGTGGATCGACTCACGAAAACCACCAAAGATTTGTCCGAAGCCCGACTTGAATTGAAAAAACTTTCAGCTTAGGCAAGAAGCTGCGGCTGTAAATTTAGTAAAGAAACGCACCTCAATGAACATCGTATCACTTCAAAACCAGAACCGGAAATCGTAAATGGGTAACCGGAAATTTTCTGCACACTTCTGGGGTACGCGCGGCGCAGTGTCATCACCGACCCGCCAATCGGTCAAATATGGCGGCAATACCTCCTGTGTTGAAGTTCAATGCGGTGAGCGTACACTTATTCTGGATGCGGGTACTGGCTTCAGACTTTTGGGGCTGGACTTGCAGGAAAGAAAGATCACAGATCTCGATCTGTTTTTTACCCATTTTCACTACGACCATATTTGCGGATTACCGTTTTTTGCACCTCTCTATAATCCTGAGTGCAAAATGCGAATTTGGTCCGGGCACCTTGACCGCGATAATGCAACGCGTGAATCAATCAATGATTATATGGTACATCCGTTTTTCCCGGTTGGGCCTGAAGTATTCAAAGCGAAAATTGAACATAAGGATTTTTCCGCCGGTGAAGATCTTGCGCCCGGCGATAATATAGAAATTAAAACCTGCGCATTAAACCATCCCGGTGGTGCAACCGGGTATCGGATCAATTTCGATGGTCGCTCATTTTGCTACATCACAGACACCGAGCATAATGCAGATAAAATGGATGAGACCATCCTGCAGCTGATCGAAGGCGCAGACATGATGATCTATGATGCCACCTATTCAGATTCCGAATATCCCAATTTTATCGATTTTGGCCACTCAACCTGGGAACAGGGTATTCGCTTGTGCAAAGCCGCCAATGTTGACAAATTTGGCCTTTTTCACCATCGCCCAAGCAGAACAGACGAAAAACTTGATTCAATTGTGCAAGAAGCCAAATTGGAATTTCCGGGCAGTTTTGCCACCCTGGATGGTTTAAAAATCGAACTTTGAACACTGCCTGAGCCAAATAAAAAACTTCGTGAACAATAGTGAATTTTTGATACTTGTTTGCCAAATGTTAAATCGCCATGTGCGACCCAAGGGCGAAGTTAATTCAATTGCTCAATTTGCGACTGTTTTCGATTGTTGGTCGAAAAATCTCCATATCCAACAGCTTTTATCATGAACAGGGTTTGAATTCCGCGACATGGCCAAAATTGTAACAATGTTGCGAGAATTATTCGCAAGCTTTAATCCTGAAACCCCGCGCGCAGCACTGCCGGAGCGGGTTCGAAAAACCATCGAACGCAGCGACGATATGAGCGAGGCGCTGGTCAAACTTATCCAGCTGATCATTTTCAGCATTTGGGGTGTGCTGTATTTTTCTTCCCCGAAACCTGATCCGGATACCGAATCCTGGGTGCCCATCATAGTCGCCATTTACCTGGTTATCACCCTGATCGGGTTTATCTGGGCCTGTTCCCGGCGCATCCCGGCACCGATTGTTTATATCTCCATATTTATCGACACCGCACTGATGATATTTCTGATCGGCAGCTTTCACATTCAATATGGACAAAGCGCGTCTTTTTCGCTCAAAGCTCCGGCAATGCTCAATCTCTTCGTCCTGATTGCGCTGCGAACTTTGCGCTTTCAGGCCCGGTTTGTTGTTGCCGCAGGCCTAATGGCCATTCTTGGCTGGCTGGCGCTGGTTGCCTATGTTGTAACTGTCGACCCGGATAACATGATGGTCACCCGTGATTATGTCACCTACCTGACCTCAAACTCGGTTTTGATCGGCGCTGAGATCGGTAAAGTAATAGCCATTCTAATGGTTACAATAATTTTGGCGATCGCTGTTCGCCGCGCCTATAATCTGCTGGTCATGTCTGTTCAGGAAGGTAGTGCGGCACGATCACTCGCCCGGTTTTTTGATGATTCCGTTGCCTCAACAATCCGCGATGCAGACGGTGAAATTGCCGTTGGCGATGGTGTAAGAAGACATGCGGCAATTCTCAATGTGGATATTCGTGGTTTCAGCCGAATGGCGGCACAAATGCAGCCGGCGGAAGCCGTGCAATTATTATCCAAATATCAGGCCCATATCGTGCCCATTATCCACAAAAACGGTGGCACCGTTGACAAATTTATGGGCGATGGAATTCTTGCCTCATTCGGCGCAGTCAGTGAAAGCCAAAGTTGTTGCGCTGATGCGCTGGCAACAATTGACGAAATCATCTCCTCACTCCACCAGCCCGGCGATATAATGTCGCCATTAAAGCCCCGGCAAATCAACGCCGCCGTGGCATCCGGCCCGGTTATATTCGGGGCGGTGGGTGAAAAAGAACATCTGGAATATACGGTGATCGGCGCGGCGGTAAACCTTTCCGCCAAACTTGAAAAACACAATAAAGAACTTGGCACATTGGCTTTAACGACAATTGATACCTATAATGCCGCAAAAAAACAGGGCTACAAGAGCCCAAATAAGGTTGAGTTCAAGTCGAGCGCTGTAAAGGATGTGGAAGGGTTGAGCGAGTTGGTTATACTAAAGCCTGTCTCCTAAAAGTGGGCACCAGTTTTAGGAACAAAGACATGCGGCAAAAAAAGCCTGTCTCCTAAAAGTGGGCACCGGTTTTAGGAACAAAGACATGCGGCAATAAAAAGCCTGTCTCCTAAAAGTGGGCACCGGTTTTAGGAATAAAGACATGCGAAAACAGATAGATAAAGCATATTGAGTAAATACCAATGAACGCGATATACTTTAGGGTCTGAGACTTATAAAGCAAATGAATGACAAAACCCGTAAAATCCAAATTCCAAATCGCTAGCCCCATTTCCAAAGGGCGCCTGCGCATGGCATCCGGGCTTATCCTGTTTGTCTATGTACTTACCCATTTTTTAAACCATGCATTGGGCCTTTATTCACTTCCGCTAATGGAAGCTGGTGGGGCCTATTTCAAAACATTCTGGCGGTTTCCCCCGGTCTCCATTGTTCTCTACGGCGCGCTGGTTGCCCATGTATTTTTAACCCTTGGTCATTTCTACAAAAGACAAACCCTTTCCATGTCCATGCGGGAATGGCTGCAGCTTTGCCTGGGCATACTAATTCCGCTATTTATGGCCCTGCATTTATTTGCCACTAGATTTGCCAATGAAATCTATGCCCTAAATGATTCCTATACCTATGTGGTACTGGCAACATTTATACAGGGACCTACCAGTGGTATTTTAAATGTTGTTGGATTACTGATCGTATGGGTCCACGGCTGTATCGGACTTTATGCCTGGCTAAAGCTGAAACCATGGTTCAGCGGGTATCTGCCTTCTATTGCACTCATACTAGCAGCCCTGGTTCCAGTGCTGGCGATTAACGGATTTGTTGCCGCTGGTCGCGAGATAGAATGGCTTGCAGAAGATCCTGATTGGATGACTGAGTACTATAAAAATCTCAATATCACCGATAAGAATCTGGGGAATATTATAACTGAAACGGCCCTGATATTCCGCTATGCATTTGTCGGCCTTCTCATCGCTATTGTCGGTTCGCGTTTGGTTCGGCAAATCAGCAGCCGTAAGGATACGCAAGTTATAATAAACTATCTTGATGGTCCAAAAGTCACCCATCCGGTTGGCTCCAGCCTTTTAGAAATCAGCCGAATCCATAATATCCCCCATGCAAGTGTTTGCGGCGGACGTGGGCGATGCTCAACCTGCCGGGTGCGTATTCTATCAAGCGATCAGGCGCTATCCCCACCAGATAGCGAGGAGCAGGCCGTGCTGGACCGGGTTCGCGCACCAAAGGATGTGCGCCTGGCCTGCCAGCTTATACCGACAGGAAAAATCAAGGTCATCAGGCTGTTGCCGGCTGAAGCCACAATGACGACCCTTGGAGAATATTCCAATCAGGCATCTGGTGTAGAACAGGTTGTCACCGTTTTGTTTGCTGATATTAGGGGCTTTACCCAAACATCGGAGGCCAAATTGCCTTTTGATGTTGTCTATCTCGTAAACCAGTTTTCCATAGCAATGGGAGATGCAATTGAAGCATCCGGCGGAAAAGTTGACAAATTTTTAGGCGACGGATTAATGGCACTGTTCGGCATAGATTCTACCCCGCAAGAAGGCTGTCTGGCCGCGCTGAAAGCCGCCAAGCAAATGCGACTGGCGTTAAACGAATTAAACGCCAAACTTGCCGATGATCTTGATGAACCGTTGCGTATCGGTATCGGCATTCATGCGGGGCCGGTTGTATTGGGCGAAATGGGCTATGGCGCCTCGCGCGGCCTTACCGCCATTGGTGATACGGTCAATACTGCGAGCCGATTAGAAGCCTCAACCAAAGAACTTGGGGTATCAGTTTGCATATCTGAAAATGTTGCAAATCTTGCCGGATATGAATTTGGCAAAAACACAGTTCAACAGCTCGCCCTGCGCGGTAAAAAACTCAAACTGCCAATCCACGCGCTTAAAATATCCGATTTAGATGCCATCCCCGATTAAGCTGAATTTCGGGTACTGACAAACCCGTTGCAAGACTGTAATCTTGGGCGAGAAATACAGCTCACAAGCCGCGCTTTATTACCAGATTTCGCTAACCCCGGGTTCTTCATGTCGACCACAGCCATGTCCATAAAACGACTGAGTGAAATTGTCATCAATCAGATCGCCGCCGGTGAGGTCATCGAGCGACCGGCAAGTGTAATCAAAGAACTGGTTGAAAATGCTATTGATTCCGGCGCAGACCGCATAGAAATTGCCACCGTCTCCGGCGGCAAATCGCTCATTCGCGTCACCGATAATGGGCGCGGTATGGGGGCGGAAGATTTAGCCCTTGCGGTCGAGCGCCACTGCACCTCTAAACTTGGCGATGATCTGTTTGATATTCGTGCGCTTGGTTTTCGCGGCGAGGCACTGCCCTCAATTGGTGCCGTATCCCGCATGACCATCAAATCACGGCCCCTGGCTCAAGCTGATGAACAAGCGACCGGTTGGCAAATATCGGTCGAAGGTGGCAAGGTCTCAAAGGTTAAACCGGCCGCCCTTTCCAAGGGAACCATTGTCGAAGTTGCGGATCTGTTTTTTGCCACCCCCGCACGGTTGAAATTTCTAAAAACCGACCGGGCCGAAAGCAATGCGATCAGCGAGATTGTCAAACGCATCGTTGTCGCATTCCCTCAAATTCGCTTCACCCTTTCCGGGCCAGACCGTACTACGCTGGAATTTCCAGCAACAACTGGCGAAGATGCAGCGCTCAAACGTATCGCTCAGGTGCTGGGTCAGGCTTTTTTCGACAATGCGCTTCCCATTGATGCGACCCGCGAAAATGTGCGATTGAGCGGGTTTATCGGCCTGCCAACCTTCAACCGGGGCAATGCCCAGCATCAATTTGTCTTCGTCAATGGAAGGCCGGTGCGCGACAAGGCGCTTTGGGGCGCAATCCGCGCGGCCTATATGGACTTTCTGGCCCGCAACCGGCACCCGGTTCTGGCGCTGTTTCTGGAAATCGACCCGCATTATGTCGATGTCAATGTACACCCGGCCAAGGCAGATGTGCGTTTCCGCGATCCTGGTCTGGTGCGTGGGCTGATTGTCGGCGCCCTGAAGGAGGCGATTACCAATAGCGGCCATCGCGCTTCCACCCATAATGCAACCGATATGATGGGCGCATTCAGCAAACCGGAATATGCAAACCCAAGCGAAAATCAGGCCCATTATCAACCATCTTACCCACAATCCGCCCCCTATCAGGGTTCGGGAAATGCCGATTATAATTGGCAAACATCACCCAATCATCCAGGCATTGCCAATGGTGGATTTGGCGAGCAGGCTCAACCTGATATTGCCGATATGCCGGTTCAATCCACCGACCTTCGGACAAATTTTCAAAATCACACAAGTGAAAATGAAGCCCTGCCGCTTGGCAGCCCGCGAGCGCAGCTGCACAAAAATTATATCGTTTCCCAAACCAAAGATGGTCTGGTGATCGTCGATCAACATGCCGCCCATGAACGGCTGGTTTATGAGGCCTTAAAACAGGCACTTTCATCGAAAGCTATTCCCAGCCAGATGTTATTGATCCCGGAGATTGTCGATATGCCCGACGAAGACATTGACCGGTTAATGGCCTATGCGAGTTCATTTGATCAATTAGGCTTGAAACTGGAGCGGTTTGGCCCGGGCGCTATTGCCATTCGCGAAACCCCTTCCATGTTGGGCGAAATCAATGCGGCCGATCTTGTGCGCAATCTGGTTGATGATATAGCCGAATGGGGCACAGCCGACACCTTAAAAGATCGGCTGGATTATGTGGCGGCAACCATGGCCTGCCACGGCTCGGTTCGTTCAGGCCGAATTTTACGGGCCGAGGAAATGGATGCGCTATTACGTCAGATGGAAGCCACCCCAAATTCGGGCCAATGTAACCATGGTCGACCGACCTATGTGGAATTAAAACTAAAAGACATTGAACGCCTGTTAGGGCGGCGGTAGAGTCTTTCATGTTTACATGAAACCACTCAGGCTGCGATTGAAGCCCGACTTGCAAATTGACAAGGTCAATTTGAGGGCGTAACCGGCACGGTGCGAATGCACCGCTCCTGCGAAGGCTGGTGCTGCTCAAGTTGCACGTTGACCCCGGACTTGATCCGAGGGAAGCGCAAAACTTGAGCCGTTATAAAAGCCTCGAGCAGCCGTGAGCGAATACAATTTTGAGCGATTCAATCAAACAATGAAGCGCTCTAAAATCTTTATAAGGAGTTGAACTATGCTGAACAGATTTAATGCGGAAAATGATGGCGAAGCAAAAATCCGCTATCTGGACGCTGATTTTCAGGTTATGGAGCCGGGCGCCTATGTTATTTGCGCAGTCAGTGGTGAAAAAATTCCGCTGGATGAACTGAAGTATTGGAGCGTTGCCCGTCAGGAGCCTTATGTGGATGGGGAATGTTCGTTAAAGCGCCATTTGGAAAGCGGCGGTTAATTCAAACTTACCAATGCGCCTCGTTGGCCTATAACTTTGGCGGAAAGCTTCGCACCAGCCTCAATTGCCAATTCAAGATTACTGGTTTTTATAAATTCTGATAAAAACCCCGCATTAAATGCGTCCCCTGCAGCCGTTGTATCCACCGGGCTTTGAATTTTTTCAGGTGTGAAATCAAACTTTGGCTGCGATGAACCCCCGGCAATAATTTTATTTGCACCATTCTTAACCACAACAAGTTCCGCACCATAGGCCAAATAGCGCGCAAGCGTTTCATTCGGGCTTTCATCGCCAAAATAGCGTGCTTCATCATCATAGGATGGCAGCACAATATCGGCGCATTCGGCAAAGCGGGTAACTTCTTCGCACATGATCTGATTGCTCCGCCAAAGTGCTGGGCGCAAATTAGGGTCGAAAACAATTTTGCTGCCGTTACTACGCGCCATAGTTAAAGCCTCATAGAGCTTTTGACGATCATCCATTGCAAGAATTGCAATTGTGATACCTGAAAATAATATCAGCCCGACACCTTCCATCGCCGCATTCAGATGATCAATATTTGCGGCCAGTTTTCGGGCAGCCGAGTTTTCCCGCCAATAGGAAAAACTGCGCTCGCCTTTATGCGTATGGATCATGTACAGGCCGACATTCAACCCTTCAATGCGCGAAATCCTGTCGGTATGAATGCCCGCATCATCTATAAAGGCGATCATCTCATTGGATAATTCATCATCGCCAACCGCACTTAGATAGGAGATATCAAACCAAGTTGGCAGCAATTGCCGCATATACCAAATGGTGTTGAAACTATCGCCAGCAAAGCCAAGATCGAGTTTGCCCCTCCCGTCAGGTGATAATTCCACCATACATTCACCAATGGAGAGCAGGCTCTTATCAATGATATTCATATTTTCAAAGCCCCCATTATAGTGGAAACAATAAAACCAAAAGCCCTCCGGCGATCAAGCCGAAACGCGTTAAAGCTCGATAAGGCGCAATAACGCCAAAGGAAACCAATGTCAGGCCAATGCCGGTTTTAAGCGCCGCAAATAGTGCCAACAATGGGTGTGTTGTGAGCTCGATAATATGCGGATTGGCGATCATGCCCAGCGGAATGAGATATAGCCCCAACCCAAGGGCCATGGCACTACCGGCAACTTTGAGCCAGTTTTCCTCTACCATACCGGCGGCAATAAATACCGCCCCGCAAACCGGCGGTGTAATGGTGCTTAAAAGCGCAAACCAGAACACAAACAAATGCGCCTGCAAGGGTTGAAGCCCAAGCTCGATCAATGCCGGGCCAGCCACCGATACGCAAATGACATAGGCCGCCGTTGTTGGAACCTCCATGCCCAAAATCAGGCAGGCAAGTGCTGTCAGTAACAAGGCTGGCCACAACATACCGCCAGAGCCAGATAGAATGAGCGATGTAATTTTGATCCCCAATCCGGTAATGCCCAACACGCCGATGATGATTGAGGCACACAAAATAATTGATGCAATCATCGAAACCTGCTTGCCCGCATTTATGCAGACCTGCTCAAGCCGATGAATAATTTGCGGGCCGTCAATCGTCAATTTCGCATTAAACATGAGAAGCAAAGCGCCAACAATGATCGCCATACAGGCGGCATATTGCGGGGTGAATTGCCCAACAAACATACCCCAGATCAGCACCGAAAACGGCACCAGAAAAAAGCCGGATGTGACCAGAACTTCTTTCATACCAGGCTGATCTTCCGCAGCAATACCGCGAAGGTCATAGCGCAAACTAAAGGCATTGATGCCAACCCATACGGCTGTAAAAAACAGGATTGCTGGTAAAAGAGCCGCCGCCATAATGCCCGTATAGGGGACGCCCGTTAGTTCCACCATGACAAAGGCACCCGCACCCATTAAGGGCGGCATGATCTGCCCGCCGGATGAGGCAACCGCTTCCACCGCACCGGCAAGCGAGCGGGGGTAGCCAAGTTTTACCATGGCCGGCAGGGTAATCGCGCCGGTGGATGCCACATTGGCCGAGGCTGAGCCGGAAATCGAGCCAAAAAGCGCCGAAGAAATTACCGAGACTTTTGCAGCCCCTCCTTTTAGGCGACCGGCGGCAGCAGCGGCCACATTCATAAAGCCCTCGCCAGCCTCGCCCGCGTTTAACACCGCGCCAAAGATTACAAATATTGCAACGATGCTCACCGATACACCGGTCAGCTTGCCCCATATACCGCCCTCGGCAATGGTTAAGGTGCCCAAAAAGCTCTGCAATGGCGTTCCCGGATGGCCAAATTCACCCGGGATATATTGCCCATATAACCCATAGGCCAGCGCCAAAAGCGCGACCAGCGGCAGCGGCCAGCCAATAGAACGACGGGCCATTTCCAACACAATAAGCAATAGCGTAACCGCAATGAATATCTGAAAATCATTGGCGATATAGCCATATTGATCAGACAGGGCCGATTGATTATAGGCGATCCAAAGACAGGCAAATATACCAATTGCCGCCAGAACCATACCGCTTGATTTTTCAAATTTGGTTTTGGAAATGAATATCATCGTCCAGGGCAGGGCAAGTGCCATGTGCAGGGGACGACTTACAAGGTTGGGAACCAGCCCGGAAAAAATCAGCCATAAATGAAAGAAGATTGTCAGGCCGCCAAGCCCGATCCAGATCATCCGTGATATTTGCGACTGGTTGGTCATTTACCGCATCCAAATTCTACCGGGTAGGAACCTGCACTAAAAATACAAAAGCCCGGAAACAATGCCGGGCCTTTGAAGATTTGACAAAATGAAAATTACATCTGGTCAGCGGTCAGTTCAAAACCGGCTTCCTTGTAATATTTAACAGCGCCCGGGTGAATCTTCGCCTTGATATTGGCCATCAGGCCTTTATCAACCGCGTTCCACCATGCTGCACCCTTGCCCATATCGGCCTTTTGCTGCCAATAGGTTTTTGTCAGCGCATAGGCCGTATCATCATCCATCTGGGTGGTTGTGTAGGCAACAACCGGTAGTGAGGTGGTGGTAATATCGGCTTTCTGGCCGGCATAGGTGCCCGCAGGAATTGTAATTCTGGTGCGTTTTGAAATTTTGATCTGCTCATCAGTAAGCGAGATTACCGTCACACCGGTTCCAGCCGCCGCCTCAATCACATTCGGTGCAGGATAAGAGCCTGCGGTCACAAATCCGTCGATCTGGCCATTTTTCAGCGCAGGGCCGGCATTTGATAATTCAACTTCAGCCAAAGTTACTTTGCCTTCAAGGCCAAATTTCTTCAGATATTTTGCACCTTCACGCGCACCAAAAGAGCCCTTACCTAAAAGGATGGTCTTGCCTTCCATACCGGCAAAGTCTGTTACCCCGGATTTGCTGCTCATGACAAAATGCATGGTGAGAGAGGGGATTGGAAACAACGCCCGAATTTCATCGAATTTCGGATTGGTCTTATCCTTGAACATGGCCTTGCCACCCTTTGCCAAACGCACCAGTACCGGCGGTGTGGTAAAGACATAATTGCCCGGGCGAACAGCGGATTCCATCACATTTTGTACAGAGCCCTGACTTTCCTCCACCGTTACAATGATATTGCCATCGGAACCGGCTTTCATTGCCTCGGCAATTTGTACAGCCATCTGGTAATATGAAGATGTGGTTTTAGCTGATTTATAGGTAATGCGTGTTTCAGCCTGCGCGCCAATAGCAATCACAGCACCAAGACCAGCCAGGCCAAGTGTGGATAATAGTTTCATGTTCTTCTCCCAATTTTTCAAATTATTATAAATCATCTTACAGGTATATTTTACGGCTTGTCCAGAAAGGTAAGCATCATTGACCTTTCACCGCAATCTTCAATCAACGCCTGCATAACAGCTGAATTGGGCGATCACTGGACTCACCGCACAAATCAGGCTAAAAAGGTATTATTTCCTTGAAGCTGAATTTGTTCCTGTCTGAAAAATTCGGGATAAACGGCCAAAATTGAATTATTTGGCTGAATTTGGAGTATCATTCTAATGCTCACACATGAGAGGGTTTGGTCGGCAATAGACACCGTGGCCAGAAGAAGCGAATTGACCACATCCGGTCTGGCGCGACTTGCAGGGCTTGATCCAACCACATTCAACAAATCCAAACGCAGCGCTGCAGATGGCCGTGCGCGTTGGCCCTCGACCGAATCGCTGTCAAAAATCATCGAGGCAACCGGCATAACGCTGGAGGGCTTTACCTCCATTTTGATGGAAAACTCATTTGGTTTAAACGACCCTCTGCCCAATGTTCAACCGGTGCCGTTGATCGGTTTTGCCCAGGCTGGTGCCGGTGGGTTTTTCGACGATGGCGGCTTTCCGGTCGGCCAGGGCTGGGATGAGGTACACCTACCTTCGCAGGACGATGATTCCGTCTACGCGCTGGAGATTGCGGGCGAGTCCATGATGCCGCTTTACCGCGATGGCGACATTATCATTGTATCGCCCAATTCGGCTGTTCGTCGTGGCGACCGGGTTGTCGTGCGCTCAAAGGAGGGCGAGGTCATGGCTAAAATCCTGCAAAGGAAAACCGCAAAAAGCATCGAGCTTTTATCGGTTAATCCCGAGCATGATAATATCACCTTCGACATCAGGGAACTTGAATGGATTGCCCGCATCATCTGGGCCAGCCAATAATCGGAAACCATCGACATTTCTATTCCCGTCAAAATGATCACTTTTGCTGTCACAATTGGCTTAGTATTAGTGGCTGCAATTGTGATTGGACTTAGTCCAAATTCGAATAGCCCCTCGATTACGCCAGACCCAATTCCCCCAACGCCTCAGTCCATACCAGAAATTGAGAATTTCAAACACGATGCCCGGCGCATAGGCGGCACTGCATTTCCAGCACCGAAGATAGAGCAGGCTAAAATTGCCCGCGAACCGGCCGACCGGTCATCCACCTATCTCAACCCGGCACCAAAACCTAAGGATAACCAGCCGACATTCCTCATGCACCGCCCGCTGATTGAAAACATCACTACGATCACCTCAGACAATAGAACCATCACCCTTGCAGGTATTGCACCTTTACCAATCGACACCAGCTGCAAACTCAACGGTAAAACCAGACCCTGCGGGCGTTTGGCACGAACAGCACTGCGCGCCCTTATTCGCGGCCGCACTCTAAAATGCGATAAAATTAGTCAGCTAACTAATAAAAACCTTACAACCACTTCCTGCAAAATTGGCAAAATTGATCTGGCAAATTGGTTGATTAAGCAAGGCTGGACAACATCACTTGAACGCTCACAGGCTCAAACGAAGTAGCTTTGCCTGACGAACTGTTTCTTCAATAATGGACTCTAATATCCGTTCATTTTCAAAAACCAACTCAATCTCGAAAACATCCGCCTCCTGATAAAGTCTGTCTTGAACCCGGCCAAGACCGCGCAGACGAGCGGCATCCTTCGAGGTTGTTACAATCTCCAGGCCTTTAACTTTGGCCAATTGTAAAATCTCTTCCATTTCTTCAGACGTTAAAGAATGATGATCGCCAAAACTCCGGCGCTCAACGATTTGAACACCTACCTCTTCCAGCGAATTATAAAATTTTATCGGATCAGCAATACCGGCAAAAGCAAGCACCTTGCGACCCTTCCATCGGCGCACTTTTACCGGCTTTATAATCGCCTCATAAATCGGCTTGGCCCGCCGGGCAGCAGCTCGAATGAGCTTGTCGGCACCGGTTGCCTTGCCAATACCCAGAACCGCATTGGCAAAGGCCAATTGCGCCCCAAGATTTGCCCTTAATGGCCCGCCGGGCATGGCAAACCCATTGCCGATACCGCGTCGCGCATCAACGACAACAAGATTATAATCCTTGTTGAGGGCAGGGTTTTGGAACCCGTCATCCATAATGATAAAGTCGATGTTCTGTGCTTCCAGCATCAAAGCGCCATTAACCCGATCAGGAGATATAACGGTCAAAAAATGCTCCGCCAGCAGCAAAGGCTCATCACCCACATCATGGGAATTATGTTTATCAAGATCAACAAACGTCGCGGTCGTAATACCGCCGCCATATCCCCGGGTTAAAAATCCAGGCTTGAGTTTCTTCTTTTTTGCAGCACGCGCAATAGCAATTGCCGTAGGGGTTTTACCCGCACCCCCGGCAATAAAATTACCAATACAAAGAACCGGAACCTTGGATATATGCCGAGGTTTTTTGCCCATGCGCCACCCGGTAACCGAGCCATAGATCCATGAAATTGGTGAAAGCAGATAGGCCATACCACCCGGCCTTTTCCACCAGAATGGTGGGGCCTCATGCATTGGGCTTCCCTTGTTTTTGGGGACGCAAATGAGTGCCCTCCAACCGGGCTTTCATTCTCAAAGGTGTAATATAATAGTCCAGTGCACTAAAGGTTTTTTCCAGTGCCCCCCCCATCGCATCCACCGTCTCAAGGGCCGCAACAATCATGCGCTGGCGGTCTGAAGGGTTTGCCAGCAAATGAGCCACATGTTGAAAAAGCATATCGCCGTCACGCACCAGCCGGGCACCACCTGCTTCAATCAGCGCTTCATAGCTTGATCTAAAATTTTGCACCTGAGGGCCGGAAAGAATTGCGGTTCCGGTAACAGCTGGTTCCAACGGGTTATGCCCACCTACTGAGGCTAAGGAATTACCGACAAAGGCAATCTCGCCTGTTGCCAGATAAAGCCCCATTTCTCCAATTGTATCGCCAAGGAAAATATCTGTTTCTGCCAATACCGGCTGATCAAGACTGCGCCGCGCCACTCTCAGCCCTTTTTTTGACAGCAGCATTAAAATTTCATCACCCCTGGAAGGATGCCGTGGCACAATAACCGTCAAAATATTGGGAATATATTGTCGAAGCTGGCTATGAACATTGGCCACCAGCGCTTCTTCACCCGGATGGGTGCTGATCGCAATCCAAACCGGACGCGCTCCAATTTGTGCATTGAGCGCGGCCACATCAGCACTGTTACAAGGTGGCGCACCCGTATCAACCTTCAGGTTTCCAGATACGGTAACCCTTTTGGCACCAAGTTCCTCAAACCGCCCACCATCCACGTCTGACTGAGCAACCACATGGGCCATATTTTCAAAAAGCACTTCAGCGAGCTTATAATATTTCCGCCATCGCTTATAGGACCGGTCAGAAAGCCTTGCATTGACCAAAATCAGCGGAACCCGCATGGCATTCAGTTCCAATATAGTCATCGGCCAAATTTCAGATTCGGCAAAAACCGCTAAATCAGGCTGCCAATGACTGAGAAACCTCCGCACCATAGGCTTAATATCCATCGGCACATATTGATGAATAATTCGCGGAGACAATCGCTCGCGCACAATTTCAGCCGACGTCATTGTACCGGTTGTAAAAACAATATTGATCCCAAGGCTTTCAAGCCGTTGCAACAAAGGCAACACCGCCATTGACTCACCGACACTGGCCGCATGAAACCACACCAAAGGGCCACTCGGGCGCGGTTTGCTGGCACGGCCAATCCGCTCACCGCGGCGTTCAGGGTCTTCTTTTCCAGCCCTTGCCCGATAGCGCAAAAATGAGCCTGAAAAGGGCGCCATAATCGCGCCGGCAATCCGGTAGGTGTTCAGAGCAGTACGGGCCCATCTTTCACTCATCGAATATCAATGCCTCGACTTTCGAAAATCTTCCACTCAAGCATCCTGTTCTGGATGATCAGGGTCGAGCAATCGATGCATATGAACGATAAAATAGCGCATATGCGCATTATCAACGGTTGAATGGGCCTTTGCCTGCCAAGCGGTAAACGCAGACTGATAGTCTGGATAGATTCCAACTATATCAACGTCACTCAGGTCACGAAAATCCATCCCGTCGAGGTTTTCCAACTCTCCACCAAATACCAAATGTAAAAGTTGCTTGGGTTTTTCAGTCATTTATTGCCTCTGTATAGGGTGCGGGGGGTTAATCCCAAATTATCGCGTTTTGCGGTTTGCCGCAGCAATCATGCTTTTGTGAATCTCCGGTGCGCCTGCAACCAGTATCCCGTGGGTGATTTCCTTACGATTATACCAAATTGCTTCGCCATTTTGCTCGCTCAAATGCGCGCCTGATTCGGTTAATATAAGGTCTGCCGCCGCAATATCCCAGTCATGACTGTTCGGGCGAGCAAAAGTCCCATCCAGCGCACCGGTTGCCACCATTGCCATACGATAGGCCAGCGAAGGTACAAATGGCTGCTTTACGATCTTTTCACCTGTTTGCGCTTCATATTGTGCAATCAATGGATCGGGCCCGGTAACTCGCTGTGGTGTTGATATATTTTTTGCCAAAATTGGCTCACCGTTCAACAATGCCCCGCCACCGGCAATTGCCGAATAGGTCTCCTCAAGTGCCGGGCATTCAAGCACCCCGCAAACCGGTTTGCCCTGGCCGATAACCGCCACACTGACACACCATCTATCATTGCCACTGATAAAACCTCTAGTGCCATCAATCGGATCAATGATGAATACCCGTTCGCACCCAAGCCGTGAAAGATCGTCGGTAGACTCTTCCGAAAGCCAGCCATAATCGGGCCTGGCCTTACGAAGTATATCACATAGATATTTATCCGCCGCATGATCAGCCTCGCTCACCGGCGAAGAACCTTCCTTCATCCAGACTTTGGGGTTCTTGCCAAAATATTTAAGCGCAATTTGTCCAGCCTCTCGCGCAGCCTCTAAAATCAAATTCAGATCGTCGCGGTTTGCCTGTTCGCTTGAAGCATCCATCATATCAGGTTCCGGCAATGGTCATATCCTCAACGAGCACGCTCGGCGCATTAACACGGTAGCGATAGACCAGATCATCAGCCGGAATAAGCCGCGCAAACATATCGACCAGATTTCCGGCAATGGTTACTTCACTCACCGGATAGGCCAATTCGCCATTTTCAATCCAGTAACCCGATGCGCCACGAGAATAATCGCCGGAAATCATATTAACCCCCTGGCCGATCAACTCCGTTACATAGAAACCAGACTTGATGGATTTAATCATATCGTCGGCAGATCGTTCACCCGCCAAAAGCGCCAGATTGGTAGAACCAGGCGTCGTACCGGCACCACTTCGCCCGGCGCGCCCATTGGTTTCCAACTCAAGTTCATTTGCCGTTGCACTATCCAGCAACCAGCATTGCAATTTGCCATTTTCAATCAGGGTTAAGGGTCCGCATTCCACCCCTTCGCCATCAAACGGATGCGAAGCCTGACCGCGCTTGATCAACGGATCATCGACAATTTGAATGGAATTGGCAAAAATCTGCTCGCCCATTTTTTCCCGCAGAAAACTGGTTTTGCGCGCAATGGATGACCCATTGATCGCCGATGCCAAATGCCCGACAAGCGTATTGGAAACCCGGGGATCGAACATCACCGGTGCGGTGGTGGTTTTAACCTGACGTGGGCCAATCTTTTTAAGCGTTCGTTCTGCTGCAGATTTACCAATAACAGACGGTGCCTCCAGATCAGACAAATGAACCTTGCTGTCATAATCATAATCACGCTCCATTGAAGCGCCTTCGCCTGCAACAACGCTGACCGATCTGGAAAACCGCGACCCGACATATTGACCTTGAAAACCATGGCTGGTGGCCAAAACCATTCCGCCCATGCCCCAACTGGCAGAAGCCCCGCCGGAATTTGTAATACCCTCTACCGAAAGGGCAGCATTTTCGCATTCAAGCGCTGCATCTTCCAGCTCTTTCACCCCCGGTACGGTTTCATCCAACATATCAAGATTAGCAAACTTAGATGCTAAACGATCTTGAGCCGCCAAGCCAACAAACGGGTTTTCCGGCGATACTTTGGCCATCGCTACCGCACGTTCTGCCAATTGGGCCGGATCGCCCGCACCATTGGCTGAAATGCTCGCCGATTTATTTCCCAAAAAAACCCGAAGTGAAAACTCGTCGCTTTCCGATCGGCCGCTTTCCTCAACCTTGCCCATGCGAACATCGACACTGAGTGATTGCGAACGCACAACAACCGCGTCGGCTGCATCAGCACCAGCTTTTTTGGCGGCAGCAACAAGAATTGCAGCCTGTTCAACAAGCTGGGTGGAATCAAATTGTCTGGAAGTCATTAATTTGGACCTATTTAAGATTAGGTATTAGCGCTACCTTTAAAACATCCGCCACAATTATGGAACCATTGAACCAAGATATTATCCAACACCGTAAATATCCACGGTTTCACCAAGTTGAAGGCGACAGATATACACAACCGGCATTCGCTAACCCGCGTGCTTTAACCGGCAATAACAAGATGCCTTAATTTCCACATCCGCCCGTGCCTGCGCCAAATCAAGCCTTTGTTTGATCAATGCTGCCTCAATTTTTTCACCCCGGTGAACAAGACATTCGTACAGACCATGCAGGCTCCAGATATTATCCGGGTGCTGACAGGCGCGGCGCAATTTTCCATCCAGACCTAAATCAGAACGATAAACCGCTTCCGCTTCCTCCATATGGCCCTGCTCTAAAAGCAAGGCGCCAAGCGCATGTCGTGTGGGCTGCATCCAACCCCATGGTTCATCATAGGGCAGAAGGTCGTCCAACTCGACCGAACGACGCAAATGCGAATAGGCCAACTGATGATTGCCCTTTCGATATTCAAGCTCACCCTCAAGCATCTGTTCGGCCACTTTTAGAATATCAATGCAGGTATTGTTAAACAGCATCCGGCTTTCAGGAACATTTTCTATGGATGTCAAAAACAACAACCGTTCGGCCTCGGCTAACGACACTTCACCGGTCGCCGCATAGGCAACAGTTCTGGTGTAGTGCATCATCGCGGTGGTCACACAATAAAGCGCGCGATCTTCAGGAAACGGTTGATCCAGAATTTCCTGCCAGCGACCAAACCGAATAAATACATGTTGTTTGATCGGTACAAAACCTTCGAGCCAATCGGCCATCGGCGGTGACCCGGTTTTGAGCAATTCAGCTGGCAAAGTCTCAACCATTTCCTCAGCCGCCTCAATTGCCGGCCTGTATTGCCCTAAAAACATCGCGCCATAGGCCTTGAAATGATAATTGTGGCAACGATAGGCCGAATAGAAATTCACCGCCCCGGCATTTTCCAGATACTTACGATCGGCAATAATTGCCTGCGAATTGCGCTCGACAACATTGTGATAATGCCCGCAAAGCACATCAATATGGGTCGGCATATGCTGCAAATGGCCCGCATCCGGTACAAGATCCATCAATTGATCTCCGGCCTTCAAGGCTTTCTCCGGTGTAGGCGACATCTCCATGAGATGAATATATAAATGCAAAAGGCCCGGGTGTTCATTTGCGCCAGCGAGGTTATGAAATGCGGTTTCAAGCACTTCAATGGCTTCCAGCGTATCCGCCCCTTCTTCGGGCTTACCTGTTTCTAAATCCCACAAAGCCCAGGGCGTGCGGTTCATCGTCGCTTCAACAAACAGGGTGCAAACATCCAGATCACCGGGAAATTTCTTATAAACTGCGCGCATGGCATTGGCATAAGCATCATTCCAAGGAGAAAATTCTTTCTCATCAAAACTTTGCGGAAAACGGCTGGAAAGAGCATTGATCAGGGCAATTTCAACCGGGCTGCAACCATCGAGGTTTTGGCGCGCCTTTTCCGCCTGCTCAAGCGCCAGATCAAGCGAGCAACGCATGTCTTCATCATCAAAGGCTTCCCACGGCTTATTGTAATTCGGACCAATCGCATAGGCGATACCCCAATTGGCCATGGCACAATTTTCATCTTCTTTCAGCGCGTTTTCAAAGCAGATAATCGCCTCCTCATGGTTAAAGCCAAAACACCAGTTCAGCCCACGATTAAACCATACCTCTGCTTTTGATGATGAGGTGGTGATTTTTCGGCAATAGACCCCAAGGTCATAATAATCAGCCATTCAATTCTCCCGACTTTATATTTTGAAAACCTTATCATTCAGGCCGGGGAATTAGAAGCAACAAACATTTCCATAACCGGCCCCTTGCGCGAAGCCTGGCAAAAGCGCAGTGTCGGGAAAATCCCCCATCTCCATTAAACATCAACCGAGCCGTTTAATCATGAGCAGTTTAAAACCATTTCATTTAGCATTCCCGGTTCACGACCTTGAAGAAGCCAGAAATTTCTACGCCAATATTCTTGGGGCTGGAACCGGCCGTGAGGATAAAAGCTGGATAGATTTTGACCTATTTGGTCATCAAATTGTTGCCCATTACAAAGAGGGTATGAGTACAGGCATCGACATCACCAATCCGGTCGATGGCCACGATGTTCCTGTCCCTCATTTCGGAGTCATTCTTTCGATGGATGAATGGAAAGCTCTGGCTGATCGCATCAAGCAACATTCATCAGTAAAATGGGTCATTGAACCCACCATCCGCTTTGAAGGAAAACCCGGAGAACAGGCAACATTTTTTATCCTCGACCCATCGGGCAATGCGCTGGAATTCAAGGCATTTGCTGATATGTCCGCATTATTTGCCACCTGATACGGACTGCTTATTAAATGTCTCAGGAACAGCAAGCCATATTCACCTCTGGCTCGACCATGCGCCACATTATCATCATGACGGCAACCGGCTCTGCAGGCCTTGTGGCAATCTTTATGGTCGATGTAATCAATCTGCTCTATATCGCCCAACTCAATGACCAGACCCTAACCGCCGCGGTTGGTTATGGTGCCACCATCATGTTTTTTTCCATATCCCTAAGCGTTGGTCTTTCCATTGCAACAACTGCACTGGCTGCACGGGCAATTGGTTCCGGAGACAGCGAGCGCGCCCGTGCTATTGCTGCATCTTCGCTGTTTTTTACAGCACTGGTAAACGTGGTTTTGGCGGTCATCATCTTCTTTTCGCTGGAAACGCTTTTACGGCTTTTGGGTGCAAGCGGGCGAACCTTTGATGAGGCACTTCATTTTATCCAGATTGTCGTCATCTCTAGCCCGCTTATGGGCATCGCGATGAGCCTGAGCGGGCTACTTCGCGCCAAGGGGGATGCAAAGCAGGCAATGTATGTAACCTTGTCAGGTGGGGTTGCGGCCGCCATACTTGACCCAATTTTTATATTCGGATTTGATCTTGGCATAACCGGTGCCGCAATCGCCACATTCTTATCCCGCGTCGTGGCGGTCTGTCTTGGAATTTACGGCGCACAAATAGTTCACAAATTGGTCGGCCGTATCAACCGCGAAGCACTGGTTCGCCACGGACGGGCATTTGCAATTATTGCAGCTCCCGCCATATTGACCCAATTGGCAACACCGGTTGGAAACGCTTATGTGACCAGCGCGATTTCTGAATTTGGCGATGATGCCATTGCCGGCTGGACTATTATCGGCCGGGTTATGCTGGTGGCATTCGGCACTCTATTTGCCTTATCAGGTTCCGTTGGCCCAATAATCAGTCAAAATCTCGGTGCAAGATTGTTCACCCGGATCAATCATACCCTAAGGGACGCGCTAATATTCACGCTTATCTACACATTTGTAATGTGGGCGTTGCTGGCGCTGTTTAGAAACCAGATAATATCAATGTTTGGCGCAACCGGTGATGCGGCATCTATGGTCAACTTTTTCTGCCTGTTTGTTGCGGCCAGCTACCTGTTTAATGGCGCATTATTTGTCGCCAATGCAGCCTTCAACAATCTCGATAACCCCCTGCTTGCAACTCTGTTTAACTGGGGTCGCTCAACAATTGGCGTCATTCCGTTCGTATATGTTGGCAAGAGTTTTGGTGCAATCGGGGTATTAGCCGGATGGGGATTGGGCGCGGTGGTATTTGGCATTGGAGCTGCACTTGTGAGTTTTCGGGTGGTTAGGCGGCTACCTGAAAGATTTTCATAGGCTGTTTCATGTTTTCCTGGAAACAGTCAATTTATATCGCTCACGGCTGTTCGGGCGCCAAATGCCTTCCCATTGCATCTTCAATTGCACCACGGACCTCATCGCGAAAATATTCCGTCTCTTTCAATATTTTCTCAGCCTTGAAAAAATCATGCACCCGATAGGAATTTACGTCCGGGCGCAGCAATATCTCCGGTGGGCGGATAATCAATTTCATTGAAGTTGTGGTTTGCATCATCAACTGGCTCGCACCAAAAAGAGACTCAACCCGGCTGGGGCTTTCGCCCGGCTCACCCTTCGGTGACCCAACCACATCGATCGCAAGCAAAACATCGGCCCGGTCGTAAAGCTGATCAAACGGCACCGGATTGGCGATACCACCGTCGATGCATATGATGCCCTCAACTTTGACCGGTTTGAACACGGCAGGAATAGCAATAGATGCCGCAACCGCATTGTTGATCGAACCATTGGTGATATTCAGACCTTTTTGGCCGTAAAAATCTGTTGCAGTGATAATCAACGGAATTTTCAGGTCTGAAAATTCTTTCGGCACCTGTTCCGGCATAAAGGCACGCAGCACCCGCTCCGCATCCAATTCGCCGATTTTTGGCCAGCCGCGTGAGACAAATTCCCCCACACTGCTGGGTAACTCTCGCCAGAGTCTGGTAAAAAACTGTCCCTTATTGCCAAAGGTGCTGTTTACATAATCGCGAATTTCAGCGCCGCTCATGCCACTAGCGTAGGCGGCACCCATCATTGCGCCCACCGAAGAGCCTGAAATTGCAACGGGCGAAATACCCATCTCATCCAGTACTTCCAGCACATGAATATGGGCGATACCACGCGCACCGCCGCCACCAAGGGCCAGTGAAAGTGTCGGTTTATTCATTGCATATCACCCTGATCAGGAACCTTTTGGCCCAACAATCACGATTGTCGGTTTGTTCGACAAAAGCTTGCGTGCCATCCGCCTGGTATCTTCTATCGTTACAGCGGCAATATATTCCGCCCGTTTATCAATATAATCAATGCCAAGATTTTCACGCTGAATGGCCACCAATACCGAAGCAATTTTTCCCGAAGTATCAAGATTACTGATCGCATAGGAACCGGTTATGTATTTTTTGGCTTTTTCCAACTCTTCTTTGGTTGGGCCATCCTTGGCCATACGCTCAACTTCGGCCAACAGAATTTTGAGTGTTTCATCGGCGCGGTCTGCACGGGTTGCGGTTCCACCACCGATAAAGCCCGCATGATCCTGCGTCCCCAGATAGGTATAAACACCATAGGCAAGGCCACGCTTTTCGCGAATTTCCTCATATAGACGTGAGGAAAATGATCCGCCACCGAGAACATAATTCATTAAATAGGCCGCATAAAAGTCCTTGTCACTGCGCTTCAGTCCATCAAAAACCACACGAATAATGCTCTGTGGAATTTTTAGTTCTACCTTTTGAGTTGTTCCAACATTGAGTTTTGCTTCAGCAACCGGCTTCAATTCAGCCTTGGCGGGCAGATCACCAAACACAACATCAAGCATGACAGAAAGTTCTTTGGCGCTAATCGCACCAACAACACCAATAACAAGGTTGTCTTTCGCCAGCAGTTTTTTGTGTAGCAAAACAATATCATCGCGCTTAAGGCCTTTTACAGCCTCAATCGTGCCACCCACCGAGCGAGCATAGGGATGATCTCCAAACACTGATTTCCGCCAGGCCTTACCGGCAATAACCTGAGGTTTTTTCAAGGAGTTTTGCAAAATTGACAATTGAGCCGCCCGCATACGCTCAATCGGCTCTGTATCAAAACGGGGTTTGGTAAGCGCCAGCCGCAACATATCAAAGGCTTCATTTCTGCTGCTTCGCAAAGTTTTCAAACGGCCGGTAAATGAATCATAACCGGCACTAAAACCAAGCTCCATACCGAGATCATCGAGCTTCAGTTGAAACTCTTCACTTTTAATGTCGCCCGCACCCTCATCGAGCAGCGAAGACAAAATATTGGCAAGCCCTTCTTTCTCGGCATTTTCCTGTGTGGCGCCTCCATTAAATGCCATGGAAACGGCAATCAGCGGCACCGTATAATCTTCCACCAGAAGGGCAGTAATACCGCCGGGTGAAGTAACAGTTTGAATTTCCACAGCTTTAACCGAGGTAACCGGCAAAACTATTAATGCAACGATCAGGCCTAATAGAGCAATAAATTTTGCCCGAACCGGAATTGAAATCAAATTTTTCATAGGCCTAGCTCCGGTTTTTTTCTGGACGAAGATACCCGGTAACAGACCGGATTTTCTTCAAATATTTACGTGCAACCGCATTCACATCCTTAACGGTGACTTTTGAAATACGAGAAGGCCATTGCTCAATATCCTCAATGGTTTCGCCAACCATCAATGATGCGCCATAAATACGCGCCAATGTACTTTGGCTATCACGGGAAAAAATTACCGATTTTAGCTGCCGGTTAATACCGCGAGCGACCTCTTTTTCGCTAACACCATTGGTTAAAAGCTCTGTGATAACCTTATCAATCTCAACCTCAATCTGTTCCAGTGTCACGCCCTGTCGCGGGGTCGCATATACCATAAAGCGCGTATCATCGAGCGCGCTGCCCTGATAATATCCCCCGGCACTTGCGGCCAGTTTGGCCGATTTGACCAATTGCTTATACAATCGGCTGGTCGACGATCCACCAAGAATTTCTCCTAGAATATCAAGCGCTTCCGCCTCACCCGGTTTTGCCGTCGTATAAGATGGCACCAAAAATGTGCGTTGCCAGCTGGCAGATGTAACCCTTGGGTCGCTTAAAGATACGGTTCGCGCAGCTTTTGGTTCCGGCTCCTGGGGTCGACGGCGCAAACCGGGTTCTGCCCTTCGCGCAACTTTACCATAGGTTTTTTCAGCCATTTCTTTAACACTGTCAGCCGAAACATCACCGGCAACAACCAGCACTGCATTATTTGGCGTATAATATTTATTATAGAACTCAATCGCATCCTCTTTGGTCAAGGCCTGCACTTCATGCTGCCAGCCGATAACCGGAATACCATAAGGGTGATTTTGGTAAAGCGCTGCCTGCACCGCCTCGCCCAATTGTGACCCTGGGTTATTGTCAGTTCTTGAGCGTCTTTCTTCCTGAATAACATCGCGCTCAGGCAACACAGTCTCATCAGTCAGAACCAGATTAGACATCCGGTCCGCCTCCAAACGCATCATTTCTTCAAGCGCCTGCGGGGAAACTTTTTGATAATATCCGGTATAATCCGTGCTGGTGAACGCATTTTCCTGGCCGCCAATTTCCGCAACTTTAGCGGAAAACACCCCGGCAGGCACGGTTTTTGTACCCTTGAACATCAGGTGTTCGAGATAGTGAGCGATGCCGGACTTGCCGGGCTTTTCATCCGCCGAGCCAACCCGATACCAAATCATATGGGTTACCACCGGGGCACGCCGGTCTGGAATAACCACAACCTGCAAGCCGTTTTTCAGGGTGAAGCTGGTGGTCTCCGGACCCTTCGATTCTTCCCCCGCTTTGGCCTGCTCACCAAATGCCGGGCCTTGAGAAGCAAACGCAAAACCGGCGACAACCAGAACTGATGCAAGTGAACGGGAAAATGCCCGCCTTAATTTATGTGACATGTATACTCCAAATAGAAATGGACGGCATGGGCCTGATAGGCCCAATATAGGCTCCTATCAATCAGTTGCACGTTACTTTTTCGTTATGTCTGATGAATAAGGCGGAAAATACCGATATGCGTACCCGCATATGATTTGGCTTCAAGTTGTTCAAAACCGGGCAGGCCTTCCGGCGCGGTTGCCTTGCTTTCCTCAAGCACCAAAATTGCAGAAGATTGCAGCCATCCACCGGCGAGCAATCCGGCCGCCGCTTTTTCCCCAAAACCCTGGCCATAGGGCGGATCGGCAAATACCAGATCAAACGGGGTTATAGACCCTACTGGGCCAAGGCTGGTTGCATCTCGCCTGTATATTTTGGAGTGCCCCTGCAAAGACAGGTTTTCGACATTCTGCCGCAAAAGACCGCGACCTTCGATGGAATTTTCAATAAACAGCGCAAACCGTGCGCCCCGTGAAAGGGCTTCAATACCCAAAGCACCGGTTCCGGCAAATAGATCCAGCACCCGGCAATTGTCCAGATTATCAGCGTAATTATGCATAATTACATTAAACAGGCTTTCGCGAATTCTATCTGTCGTTGGCCTGATCTCTTGAGATTTCGGCGCAATCAACGTCCGGCCTTTAAATTTACCGCCGACGATCCGCACGGGCAGCCCCTTTGTCTCGCGTTGGTTTTGGGCGGTTTTTCTTTCGACCCTTGCCCGGATTGCCCGGTTTGCCAGATTTATCAGATTTATCAGACCAATCAGATTTACCAACCCAGTCTTTATTTGGTTTTGTATCGAGCCGCGCGAGCAATTCCGCCCTGTCTGTCGGGCCTTTCCGCTTGCCGGAATTCTTCTGGTTTTTGCGTGAATTTACCTGCTTCTCAACTGGCAATACATTGATAATCGGTGCATCGAAATTTGCACCTGATTGCTCAATCAACCGTTCGCCCAATTGATCTCGCAAGGTGCGGCCGCGTATTTCTCCCACATCACCGGGTGGTAAATCGTTTAATTGAAACGGACCATAAGATATGCGGATCAATCGGTTCACCTCAAGCCCGAGCGCTGCCAAAACCTTCTTCACCTCACGGTTTTTGCCTTCGCGGAATGACAATGTCAGCCAGCAATTATGTCCTTGCTCTTTATCCAATGTTGCTTCAATCGAGCCATAAAGAACGCCATCAACCGCAATACCATCTTTTAACGTATCCAATTGATCTTGCGTCACTTTACCGTGGGCGCGCACCCGGTAACGGCGCAGCCAGCCGGTCGCCGGTAATTCCAACACCCGGGCAAGACCACCATCATTGGTCAGCAAGAGCAAACCTTCCGTGGTAATATCCAATCGGCCCACACTCATAACCCTTGGCATGCCCGCAGGCAGTGCTTCGAAAATAGTCTTTCTGCCTTCCGGATCATTATTGGTGGTAACCAGCCCGGATTTTTTATTGTAAAGCCAAAGCCTTGTTCGCTCCATTGCCGGAATAGGCTTACCATCAACGATTATTTTATCACGTATGGTGACCGTAATTGCCGGCGATGTGAGTTTCTTGCCATTTAGTTCAACCCTGCCGGCTTCAATCCAGCGTTCCGCATCGCGGCGCGAGCAAAGGCCCGCCCGTGCCATCCGCTTGGCAATACGCTCGGGCTTTTCGTCAACGGGCGATCCATCACCCGCAGATTTAGTATCTGTTTTAATGTTCATGGCAATCTCATATCAGTTTGCTTATAAGGGCGCGAACGGAAAGTAGCGATCATGTCGAAATATATGGATTTAGCGCTGGAACAGGCAAAACTTGCAGCCCGCCGCGGTGAAGTGCCAGTTGGAGCAGTCATTGTACAAGATGGCAATGTGATTGCCAGGGCTGGAAACCAAACCATCGAATTGAAAGATGTCACCGCGCACGCAGAAATTCTGGCCATTCGGCAAGCGGCCACAAAAATTGGCAATGAGCGCCTGACCGATTGCGATTTATATGTGACACTGGAACCATGCGCCATGTGCGCTGCGGCCATTTCTTTTGCCCGAATTAGACGGCTTTATTTCGCAGCTGATGATATTAAGAGCGGCGCGGTTGAAAATGGTGTTCGCTTTTATAGCGATCCATCCTGCCACCATGTGCCTGATGTTTACGCCGGGCTGGGTGATGTTGAGGCCCGCACCATATTGCAGGAATTTTTCAAATTACGTCGATAAATCATAAGGGCCGCAAAATGCGGCCCGATGCAAAAACCATATTCATCAGGTTTTAGGTTAGGAACTATCCTAGACTGTGTCATGTTTACATGGAAGCAGTCAGGCTGCGAGCAGCAGCCCGATGCGAATGCATCGCTCCCGCGAAGGCTGGTGCGTAGCACCAAATGGCCGTGAGCGAAACAAATAGAGTGTGGTCGTCAAAGACGGACACGCTCTAACTGAACGGATTAAGATCGCTCCAGGAAAAGCTTTTTTTCTTTTTAAAGCGCTTGGCTTTTACATCCTCATCTTCACCAACTTCACCAATAGGTGCCGTATCAAGAGGTGTACGATATTTTCTTGGCGGCTCGGTCAAATATCTGCGAGGTGCCGCACCATTAACGCCGGCAACTTCAGCTTTTTGTTTCAAGAAGCGCTTGCGACTATATTTTGGATCGTAATTTGGCTCCAGCGTATCATCACGCGTATATTCTTCAACAGGTGCGCGTCTACTACCAGGCTCCCGTCGACGTTTCATCGCCTCGATTGGCAATGCACCAGAACGCTCATGCGCTTTTGGGGCTTCACTCTGCAATCTAACGCGGCGCTGCTCCGGGCTTTCAGGCAGACCATCGGTATAGGAGGATCCGCCCGCTTCAACTGGTGCAGGCAAAGATGCCTCCTTAGGCGGTTCAACCAAACCCGGACGCGGTGAATAATCAATGCGGGATTTTTTAGCCCCGCCACCAGCGATTCCACCAATACCCTCAAGCAAATGTTCGCCCGAAGTTTTACCAGTTCCATAGGTCGAAGAACCCTGACAGCCAGATAGCACAAGCGGCAAAACAATTACCGCTGCCACTGCTGCAAGCTTTTTAACCGAAACACCGAGCATCTTCATATCAAGCCTTTGAGATCAATCTCTACTAAGATATATAATTTCTAACATCTGTCGCAAATCAGGTTTTGTTAAAAACCAGTTTCAGTACAGATTGCGCAAATCGTCAATACCACAATACGAAAATTGCGGCCACAATCTGGCAAACTGTGACCTGTTTATAACAAAAATCCAATTCACGCAATTCTTTAGACTGATTCACATTTACATGGAAGCATGTCAGGCTACCTAGAGTGGCCCGGTGCTTATGCACCGCCGTAGCGGAGGCCGGGGCATAGTTCAAGTTGCACGTTGACCCCGGACTTGATCCGGGGGCAGCGCAAAACTTGAGCTATTAGAAAAGCCCCGAATGGCCGTGAGCGAAAACAAACTTGAGCGATTCCATCTAAAGATGAATCGCTCTAGGACCGATTTGCGCCCGCTTCCAACTCGCGCATCGCATCAGCATCACGCAGTGAAATATCAGGATATTGCGCATCTGTTCCCACTTCCGGTAAAATTCGCCATGAACGGGCACATTTATTACCAATTGCAAGTACTGGCACCACAGATACACCAGGTACATCTTCCAGCGTAAACGCGCCTATTGTCGGTTCGCCCTCAATAATCTCGATCTGGCTGGTAATGCAGATTTCAGCCAGATCCTGACCTTCAAGTGCCGCCATCAGCGACCCATCTGCAATATAAACTTTCGGTGCGGCTTCCAACGACGAACCAATGCGCTTTTCCCGGCGTTCAATTTCCAGTGCACCGGTAACCACTTTTCGAATTTGGCGAATTTTTTTCCATTTTGCGGCCAAAGCATCATTGCGCCACTCATCAGGAATGGTTGGAAACTGCTGCAAATGCACAGAATCAAATTCGCCATCAATATTTGCCGGATACCGTGTCAGCCATGTTTCTTCCATGGTGAAGGCCATCATCGGCGCAAGCCAGGTGGTGATGCAATCAAACATATGAGAAACCACCCGAAGCGAGGCTTTTCGTTTGGTTGAAGAGATTGGGTCACAATAAAGCGCATCCTTGCGAATATCAAAATAATAGGCCGAAAGCTCCACATTCATGAAATTCGTTACTTGGGCAAAAACCCGTTTAAAATCAAAGTCATCATAGCCCTGACGAACCACATCATCCAATTCTGCCAACCGGTGCAGCATAACCTGTTCCAGTTCCGGCATATCTGCAAGAGCAACTTTGTCGCCCTTGTCATGCGACAAGGTGCCAAGCATCCAGCGCAAGGTGTTGCGCATTTTACGATAGGCATCAACGGCGGTTTTAATCACTTCCGGGCCAATACGCTGGTCTTCGGTATAATCAATTGAAGAAACCCAAAGCCGAATGATATCCGCGCCATATTGCTTGATAATATCTTGCGGCGCAACATCATTGCCGAGTGACTTTGACATTTTCTTACCGTCTTCAGTCACGGTAAATCCATGGGTCAAAACAGCATCATAGGGTGCGCGGCCATTGGTGCCGCAGCTTTCAAGCAGGGAAGAATGAAACCAGCCGCGATGCTGGTCAGAACCTTCAAGATAAAGATCGGCTGGCCACTTTAGGTCCTCACGCTCTTTCAGGCAGAATGCATGGGTCGAGCCCGAATCAAACCACACATCGAGAATATCGGTAACCTGTTCCCAGTCATCAATATTGTCGACCAACCCTTGCAAAAAGGCTTGCTTGGCGCCATCCGCATACCACACATCAGCACCACCAACTTCAAATGCGCCTTTGATACGCTCGGCAAGTTCAGTTGAATGGGCGAATTCCGGTCCCGGAATTACCTGGCCGGTTTCGGGGTTTCTGAAAACCGTAATCGGCACGCCCCATGCACGTTGGCGCGACAAAACCCAGTCGGGGCGTTGGTCGATCATCGCGCGCAGGCGGTTTTGTCCGGTGGCCGGTACAAAGCGGGTATCATCAATCGCGGTAAGAGCACGATCACGCAGGGTTTTACCGTCATCAAGGGTCTTGTCCATATGGACAAACCATTGCGGTGTATTGCGGAAAATAATTGGCTTTTTTGAACGCCATGAATGGGGGTAATCATGCTTGACCCGTCCCCGGGCAAACAGGTTGTTTTCGCCGATCAATGCGGTAATAACCGCTTGATTTGCCTTGCCTTTTTTACCCTTATCATCCATCACCCGCATACCGGCAAAACCCGGCGCGTCTTCTGTATAAGATCCGTCATCAGCAACACAGAAAGGAATGGCAGAAGAAATACCCAGCGCTTCAATTTCTTCGCGTTTGGCGATCCAGTTTTCAAAGTCATCGCGGCCATGGCCGGGGGCGGTGTGCACAAAGCCTGTGCCTGCTTCATCGGTCACATGATCACCCTGCAACATTGGCACAAGAAATTGATAACCATCAACCCCCATCCCACGTAGTGGATGATAAAGCACCATGCCCTTCAAATCACTTGCTGGCACATCTGATTTTCGATCCAGTGTTACCTTGGCTTTCTCGGCACACTGTTCTGCTAAACTGTCAGCAAAAATGAACCTGTCACCTGGCTGAGGGCCAAATTCGTTTTCAGCGGTCGCTACTTCAAAAAGACCGTAAGAAACATTCTGCGAATAACACACACAACGGTTGGCAGGGATTGTCCAAGGCGTCGTGGTCCAGATAACAACTTTTGACCCTTGCAAATATTCAGGGCCGGTAACAATTGGAAAACCCGTCCAGATTGTATCGCTTTCTACGATTTCATACTCAATTTCGGCCTCGGCCAGGGCGGTGCGTTCAACAACCGACCACATGATAGGTTTGGAACCGCGATAAAGCTGGCCACTTTCAGCAAATTTCATCAATTCACCGGCAATTATCGCCTCGGATGAGTAATCCATGGTCAAATAGGGTTTTTTGAAATCACCAATAACACCAAGCCGTTCAAATTCTTTTGATTGAACGCCAACCCAGTGGGCGGCAAAATCCCGGCATTCCTGGCGGAATTCGTGCACCGGAATATCATCTTTATTACGGCCCTTGGCGCGGTATTTTTCCTCAATCTTCCATTCGATTGGCAGACCGTGGCAATCCCAGCCGGGCACATAATTGCTGTCAAAGCCGCGCATCTGAAACGAGCGGGTGATGATGTCTTTCAAAATCTTGTTCAGCGCATGGCCAATATGCAGATTACCGTTTGCATAGGGCGGACCATCGTGCAGCACATATTTTTCCCGGCCGCGGGCATTTTCCCGAAGGCGTCTGTAAAGATCCATCTCTGCCCATCGGGCGACAATTTCCGGCTCTTTCTTTGGCAGGCCGGCCCGCATCGGATATTCTGTTTTCGGCAAATTTAAAGTTTCGGAATAATCTCGTTCTGATGATTTATCTATCATGATCTCAATGGCTTTTCCCTGTCATTGGCAAAATGCGCAACAGGGGACCTTTTGGTCTATTTTTACCCGCGTGTCTTTTTCAAATGAGCGTTTGTTTGGGGAACAAAGACAGGCGGCACTTTATTATTAAAACGTGCAAACAAATCAATTTTCTGAAAATGCCGCGCGTTCTGAGCGAAATACGAAACTGGCCCAATCCTCATGCGACAATGCTGTCAGCCGAGAATCGGGCAGATAATTCGCCAGTTACCTGGCGATATGATCATTAGGATACCAGTCATGACATTTCTAATAACAGGGGAATGTTAATGAATAAAGACCGTAAATTCTTCCAGCGCGGAATTTCTTATTCTTGATGCCCTGTCCCAAAACGCAATACGCCCCCGGACGGTAATCCGGGGGCGTATGATTTAAGTCAGGTTTTCAATATTAGCGTGCGAGACGCAAAGCTGAAATATTGCTACCGATTGTTGAGAAGGCTGAGACCAATTGATCGCTACCACTCACATCGTAATATTGTTTACCACCGGTTTTCGGATTAACCGAAGCACAAGCCTGAAGCCTGTCTTTCACCGATGAACCGTCTGCCACATCGAAAGCAACAGTATATATGTTGATTCCGGCAGCCTTGGCATTCGTACAAGTCTCAATCAAATGCTCATCCATTGCAGCCTGGAAGGTAGCATTATCATGCGTTGGGTTTGCTTCCGCATCATACGCCTCAAACAAACGGCCTTTCGAGCTATAGGTTGAGCTTCTGGTATATCCATAAGCACCGTAGATGCTCTTCGTATAGTCAGAAACGTCTTCCAAAGTGCTTGGCTTGTAGTAAGTATTATTCCCATCGGTCATAATAACCATGATTTTGGTATTATTTGCTGTTCCTGCAGCACGACCTTCAGAGAAAGGCGCTCCACTTGATAGAACTTTCCAGCCCCATGATACAGCAAGAGGAATATTGGTTGAGCCAACGGCCTCCATATCATTAATAGCGCTTTTAATGCTGGCAGCATTTGTAGTCAAAGGTGCAATTGCATTGGTTGTACAACCGGCATTTGGTCCTTTAAACACGCTATCGGTTTCAACAGACTGACCATCATATTTCCAAGTCCATTTTGAACGTTTGAACTGATTAGAACCGGTACCAACGTGAGCAGAATCGTACTTGCCCTTGCTAGATGGTGCATTGTCATCATTCCAATCGTCGAGGTAGTTATTGTAATAATCTTCCTCTTCAATTTCAGCTGACTCTTCATCATCATCGTCGTCGCTATCGTCGTCGTCATCGCTATCGTCGTCGTCATCATTGTCGTCGTCGTTATCGTCGTCGTCATCATTGTCGTCGTCGTTATCGTCGTCGTCATCATTGTCGTCGTCGTTATCGTCGTCGTTATCGCTGTCGTCGTCGTTATCGTCGTCGTTATCATTGTCGTCGTCGTTATCGTCGTCGTCATCGCTGTCGTCGTCGTTATCGTCGTCGTCATCGCTATCGTCTTCGTCGTCTTCATCACCTGAATAATTATCAGGCTCATCAGGTGCGAAAACTGGAACAAACAATGTTTCTGGTTCATCTTCAACGGCAGCTTCATCAGTCACCATGTAAGGATACGGGCGAGCTTCAACACAACCCTTCCAGCTTACGTTCAAATCATCAAACAGAGTAAAACGTGTAAGCCAATTGCCGCTTGCATCACTCCATCTTCCATCACCCTCATCGGACGCACCAGGATAATCTGACCAGTCCAGGTTTTCGTTATGAGTTGGTGAAGCACCAGTTGAATCAATCCAGTCTTCGCTTGCTTTGTTAGCTCCAACATTCACCATACCGGCAAATGGTACGAGCGAAAATTTAACTGGATTGGCAATATTACTTGCCGCCATGCTGGCATGAATTTGGGTAACCAAAGAGCTGGCCGCAGTTTTTGCAGCACTTAGCTTATCGTCTTCCATGGAACCTGAATTGTCCAGGACCAGCGCAATTTCAACTGAGCGGTTGCCGGACTTAACAACAGATTCAATATCAAGTGTATAGGTACTGTTGTTCAGCAATCCACCAAACAGCATTGGATACTCGTAGCGAGCTTCCAAACGAATGGAGCTTCCCTCTTCGTCACTACCAGCGTTATAGCTAAAAGTAACACTGTCTGTATCAATGCCTCTAAGGTTAGCAATAAAGAATTTTCTCGAGTAGCTCTCAAGATCATCGTTTTCTTGCAATGTGCCAAGCTTTTTGCCGGCAGCAAGTGCAGCAGCATCGAGTGCCTGTTGCATATTAGAAGAATGGCGGCTGATTTGCGAATAATCAACGGCAGCAGAAACTGCAGCGAACATTGGCACCATCGCGATGGCTGATGTTATAGCCAGGTTCCCGCGCTTGTCTTTTATAAATTTATTAAGCATGTCTGTACTCCGTTACTATTTCAGGCACAACACGCCTGTACTCAAGGGTCCAACATATGGGAGACCAATTGACATTGGATTGAAACAACCGTTCAAATTTTATCTATTCGGATTTTTTTATATTTCGGCACAAATACCTGGCCTTTACGGCGCTTGTTTTGCCCGTTCATCCCGCCATATCGGCGGACTACTCTATATTAGGGGCAAAACACCGGGTTATTCCGGCAATTGGAAATAAATGCAAATATTGCGGCCAGACAGTAATTTGCAGCCCGGAAAATCGAAAAAATTATAGAATGAGTAACCATAATTTGCCCTTTGTGCCGAATATATTTCATAGTTTTCAAAAAAGATTCTTTACTGGGCCTGCCTTTAAATTCTTGACAGAAAGTAGATACATCCTTATCTCACCTCTGCTGGCACTCTCTTGGTGCGAGCGCTAATAATTAGTATTGAAATCAGTTCAGCGAATTAATCGCTGTTGTTACAGGATGACAAAACATGTCCAAAACCAAATTTCGTCCGCTGCACGACCGTGTG
>JAJRQF010000019.1 GCA_024280375.1 Alphaproteobacteria bacterium
CTCGTGGATAACCAGACCGGCAACGGTGGTGGCTTCCTCGTCCGGTAAATCCCAATCAAGCGCGCGGTTTAAATCTCGAATGGGCAATGCCCCTTCAACAATTACAGATCCATCTGCCTGCGGATTAAAGCCTTTGATTTCCTGATCGTGCTCGTCGGCAATCTCGCCAACAATCTCTTCCAGAATATCCTCAAGAGTTACCAAGCCCTCCACCTCGCCATATTCGTCAACCACAAGGGCAATATGGGCTTTCTGGCGTAAAAAAGCATTAAGCTGATCTTGCAAAGTTGTGGTTTCCGGCACGAACCAGGGTTTTGAAATGATCTTGCTGATGTTCAATTCTGAAGGCCTTTTGCCCTGCGTCGCCATGGTGCGCAACACATCCTTGGCATGAATAAAGCCGATTATATTGTCCGGTTCATTTTGCCAGACCGGCAATCGGGTATAGGGGCTTTCAATAATTTTCGAGACGATCTTTTTGGTTGGCGTATCAATATTGATGCTTTCCATTTTTGTTCTGTGGATCATCACATCGCTGACTTCCAGTTCATGTAAATCAAGCAATCCACCCAAGCGGTCGCGATCATCTTTAATCACTGAGCCATCACGGTGCAGAATATCAACTGTGCCGCGAAGCTCCTCATGGGCTGACATCATCGGCGATTCCTGATCGAGGTTGACGCCCCAAAGTTTGAGTATTCTACGCACCAGCCCGGTTACAAGGGCGGTAACAGGGCTGAATAATGTGACAACCAAGCGTATTGGTTTGGCAACCCGCAAGGCGATGCGGTCGGGATCGGAAATCGCCCAGGATTTGGGTAAAACTTCAGCGAAGATAACCACAATAATGGTCATGACGATGGTTGCGTAAACCACGCCGGCCGCGCCAAACAGTTCGATAAAAAAGCTGGTTGCCAGTGCGGATGCGAGGATATTGACCAGATTGTTGCCAAGTAGAATGGCGCCAATCAGCTTATCGCGTTTTTCGATTAACTGGTTGACCAGATGGGCTTTTGCATTACCGTTTTTTTCCATCGCCAGCATTCTGGCCCGGGATGTTGCCGTGAGCGCCGTCTCAGAGCCTGAAAAAAAGGCAGACAAAATAATCAGGATAATGACTGCCAGCATTACGGACAGGAGAGAAATAATCATGAAGGGTGCTCTTCTTTCAGAAAGCTCAAAACTTGCGATGTGGCGATATTGTTGGCGATAAATGATTGGCCGATGCCGTTGGTCAAAATGAAGTTTAACTCGCCTTTGGTTACTTTTTTGTCCTGTGCAATATATTCAAGCAATTTTTCTGCCGGTGGCACATCGCCTGGAATTTCAGAAATTGAGGTTGGTAAGCCCACCGTTTTAAGGTGGCGGATAACCCGCTCAGCGGCTTCCGGGCCGGCCAGATTGAGCCGGTTTGAAAACTTGTATGCAAGCACCATGCCGATGGCGACACCTTCGCCATGAACAAGCCGGGTGCTGTCATAATTTGTAGCACCTTCAAGCGCATGGCCAAATGTGTGGCCGAGATTGAGCAGCGCCCGGCACCCATGTTCGCGCTCGTCTGCGGCGACAACCGCGGCCTTTGCCCGGCAACTTTCAGCAATTGCTTCGGCGCGTGCCGGGCCACCGCGTTCGATTTCCGGCCAGTTTTCTTCTAGCCAGGTGAAAAAATTCGGTCGATCTATGAGCCCATATTTGGCAACTTCCGCATAGCCAGCGCGAAATTCACGTGGGCTGAGCGTGTTGAGAACGCCGGTATCGGCCAAAACAAGTTCTGGTTGGTGAAATACGCCGATGAGATTTTTTCCGTGCGGCGAATTTATTCCGGTCTTGCCGCCAACGGACGAATCCACTTGCGCCAGCAGGCTTGTCGGCAATTGAATAAACTTCATCCCGCGGCGAATAACACCTGCGACAAAGCCCGCAAGGTCGCCAACCACGCCGCCGCCGAGTGCTACAATTGCATCGCCGCGTTCCAACCGGGCGGCCAGCACTTTTTCCACGACCTGATGAAATTGCTCAAAGCATTTGGTTTTTTCTCCCGCAGGCACTTCAATCGCCAGCCATCCAATGCCCGCACAATCAAGGCTATCGGTCAGGGTCGCCAGATGCAGCGGGCCGACATTGGTGTCGGTGATAATAGCCAAACGTGCACCGGGTGCAGCCAGCGCAATATATTCGCCGGCGCGCTCAAGTAAATTGGAACCCACGTGAATGTTATAGGAGCGATCGCCCAGATCGACGGATACAATATTTTCTGAATTATCTGGGTTTTCTGATCCAATACCCTTCGGCATATTTATTTGCTTTCCTGTAAATTGGTCTGTTCAGCTGATGATGCAGGTATCTCTACCAGCTTCTGGTTTAGCAATTGAACAATTTCCGCCGCAATGATGTCGCGGCTGACGTCGTGAGATTCAAAACGGCAATCTGCTTTCGCATAGATCGGATTTCTGGTTTCCATCAAATCTTCAATCACCTTTCGCGGGTTGGCGTTTTGCAATAATGGTCTCGTTTTGCGCCTTGAAACCCGTTGCATAACGAGATCAATATCAGCATCCAGCCAAAGGGATACGGCTTTGTTTGCGATTGAATCTCTTGTTTCCGGGTCCATAAAAGCACCGCCGCCAGTTGCCAATACCTGCTGCCCCTGACCCAGCACCCGTTCAATGACCTTGCGTTCGCCAGTGCGAAAATAGGGTTCGCCAAATTTTTCGAATATTTCTGAAACACTTAAATCGGCCGCCAGTTCAATTTCAGTATCCGCGTCAACAAATTCCATATTCAGCAAACGCGCCACCCGGCGTCCAACTGTAGATTTCCCAACGCCCATAATACCAACGAAAACAATTGATCGACCGTTTAAGGCATATTTTACATCGGCGGCAATTTTTCCATTGCCCATAATATCAGTGATGGAACCCTGGTCCTTGTTTTCCACCTGGTCATGCTCATTAATAGCGCTTGTCATCGTCTGGCGTTCTTTTATATTCTGATTGAGTTGTGCTCTTAGTATAGATAGCCTCGTTAAGTCTTGCCAATTTTATATTACTCGCACATAAGTAAGAGGTAATGCAAAGATATTTCGGGCAATGTATGCTCGAAAGATTTGCCAAAACTGATCTAGTTTGGAGAGCGCCGGGTGCCAAGTTTAATCCGTTTTCTGGTTGTTATCGGGGTTATCGGTGGTTTGATTTATGGCGGAATGCTGGCGCTGGCGCTTACGGTTGAACCCAATCAGCGGGAAATGACGATAAAAATCCCTTCCAAACGTATCAACAAATAGGGGCGGATATATGCGCCCACGCGATGAATACCTGATTGAGGCATTCATTGAAATGTTAAGCGCCGAACGGGGTGCTGCTGAAAATACACTTTCATCCTATTACAAGGATATTGATGATTTTTCTCAATTTGCCGGTAGCAAAAAGGTGGCATTGCTGGATGTAAATGCCGCTCATATTCGTGCCTATCTTGAGGTGCTGACAAAGCGCGGATTTGCGTCGTCCTCGCAAGCCAGAAAGCTCTCTGCGCTCAGGCAGTTTTTCAAATTTCTCTATAGCGAAGGTATTCGTTCAGATGACCCGAGCGGCCCACTTGATAGCCCCAAACAGGCTAGGCCGCTGCCAAAGGTTTTAAGCGAGGCGGATGTTGAGAAATTGCTGCAATTTGCGGAGAAAGAAGCAATCGCGCCCCATGATCGTCCGCTTGGCGAATTGCGGGCAAAGCGAACCTATGCGCTGCTGGAAGTGCTCTATGCGACCGGACTTCGGGTGTCGGAACTGGTCAGTCTGCCGATTGCTGCAACCCATAAGGATAAGCGGTTTATCATTGTGCGCGGTAAGGGTGATAAGGAGCGGATGGTGCCGCTCAGCCAAAAAGCAAAACTGGCGATGAGCAATTATCTGGAAGCCCGGTTAAAACGCGGTAAAAAATATGAAAGCCAATGGCTGTTTCCATCATCGGGTGAAAGTGGTCATTTTACCCGTCAGGCATTTGCCCGTGACTTAAAATCGCTGGCGGGGCGGGCCGGTATCGCGGTTAACAAAATATCGCCGCATGTAATGCGCCATGCATTTGCCAGTCACCTGTTACAAAATGGAGCAGACCTGCGTGCGGTTCAACAATTGCTGGGGCATGCGGATATATCAACGACGCAGATATATACCCATGTATTGGAGGAGCGTTTGAGAAAACTGGTCGAAGAGCATCATCCACTGGCGAAACTCGGAAAAAAGATGGAATAAGATTAGGACCAGTTGATCAACAGGTCCTGATAGATCCAGCGCTTATACTATTATATTCATCTTGACAGGCGGGGGGTGGCGACCCTACATCAACCCGGCTTGCCGAGCTACCTTTGATGGTGGTTTATGCGGTCCATGAATTTGCCTTTTATGTTCACAATCCTAAGTCCAGTTTATGCATAATTATCTAGAATTTGAAAAATCCGTCGCAGACCTTGATGGTCAGGTGCGGGAATTACGTTCATTGGGCGATAATGATAATAGCGTCGATGTTGGCGAAGAGATTTCGCGGCTGGAGGCCAAAGCCAGCCAGGCGCTGGTTGATATCTATAAGAAATTGACGCCCTGGCAAAAAACCCAAGTAGCACGTCATCCAGACAGACCTCATTTTTCTGATTATGTGGCGGGGTTTATTGACGACTTTACGCCGCTTGCCGGTGATCGGAAGTTTTCTGAAGACCATGCCGTGCAAGCAGGCTTTGGGCGATTTGGCGGACAATCAATTGCGGTTATTGGCCATGAAAAAGGCAATGACACAAAATCCCGGTTGAAACACAATTTTGGCATGGCAAGGCCTGAAGGTTACCGAAAAGCTGTTCGTGTGCTGAAATTGGCAGAGAGATTTGATATTCCGGTGCTTTCGCTGGTTGATACAACGGGTGCCTATCCCGGTATCGGTGCGGAGGAACGCGGTCAGGCGGAGGCGATTGCCCGTTCAACCGAGACCTGCCTCAATCTCAAGGTGCCAATGGTTTCGGTGATCATAGGAGAGGGCGGTTCCGGTGGCGCGATTGCGATCGCGGCGGCTAACCGTGTTTTGATGCTGCAACATTCGATTTACAGCGTGATTTCGCCCGAAGGGGCCGCATCTATTTTATGGCGTGATTCAACCCGGGCTAAAGATGCTGCGACCAATATGAAGATTACGGCCAGTGATATTATGGAACTAGGGGTGATTGACGCAATTATCGAAGAGCCCACTGGTGGTGCGCATCGGGACCCAAAATCGACAATTGAGGCCACAAGACAGGCGATCCGGGCGGCATTTTTAGAGCTTGCAGATAGTACCGGCGATGAGTTGCAAAAATCGCGACGTGATAAATTTATGGCTATCGGCCGAAATTTATAATTGAAACCGATAAGCCGATAAATACCCTAAAAAAGGCCTGCATTTTGATGAATTGAGAGTAATGACAATTGCGTGAGACTGTGCAATTGCTACTTGCCGTAACCTATTGTCAAGAATAACAAAGTATGAAGACCTTTGCGGTGTGCAGTTAAATCTGCGCAAATAGTCGAATAATTCGAATTTATAACAGGTATGAGCTCGATGAGTGGTGCAATGGTAAGCAGAGACGTAACGTCGAAATTTTTGGTTGCGAAGACCGGATGGAATTTGGCATTTAAAGCGACCGTGATTGTTGGTATTGGCGCATTAGCTGGCTGCCAGGGTACATTTGATGACCTGGTCCCCAAGGCTGAACGCGCGGTTCCAAACAAGCTGACTACAAAAATGAAGGCCAAGAGTATGGCTTTCGGTTCTCCTATCGCCATTCGAATCTTCAAGCAGGAAGGTGATCTCGAGGTCTGGAAGCAAAAAACCAATGGTCGTTTTGCTTTGTTGAAGTCCTATAAGATTTGCAAATGGTCTGGAAAGCTTGGTCCGAAAATTAAAGAAGGCGATCGCCAGGCGCCAGAGGGATTTTATACTGTTAAGCAATTTCAGATGAACCCGAATTCATCCTACTACCTTTCCTTTAATATGGGATTTCCAAACAAGTTTGATCGATCCCACGGGCGCACCGGCACCTATTTGATGATTCATGGTGCCTGTTCTTCAGCCGGGTGTTATTCCATGACTGATGAGCAGATTGCCGAGATTTATGCATTGGCGCGTGATACATTTAAAGGCGGGCAGAAGTCGTTTCAAATACAGTCATATCCATTCCGCATGACACCCAAAAATATGTTTCAGTATCGCGATAACCCAAACTTTGCATTCTGGAGAATGTTGAAGGTCGGGTATGATCATTTTGAAACGACAAAACGCCCGCCGCAGGTTGAAGTTTGTGGTAAAAAATATCGATTTAATGTGGCGTCCGAATCGGGTAAAAAATTCTCCGCACGCGCGTCTTGCCCACCGCTATATATGCGCAAAAGCACAGCATTGGCCTATACTAAAATCAAAATGCGTGATGATGCTGTATTTGATAAATTGCTCGCCAGAGAAGAAGGGCGATCCGTTCGGGATTTCAGTAATATGAGCGTGGCCGCCGCATTGCCCGGTATCAAAGTTGTTTCAGCAACGGGTGCTGCAAAACCTGCAAGCGAATAAAAACTGAATAAACTTAGAGTATAGTGCGTTCATTGGCATTCACTCAATATGCTTTATCTATCTGTTTTCGCATGTCTTTACCCCCTAAAACCGATGCCCACCAACGGATCAAGTCCGAGGGCATGCTTTTAGGAGACAAGCTTTGTTTGTTTTCGCATGTCTTTATTCCTAAAATCGGTGCCCACTTTTAGGAGACAAGCTTTAGCCAAGTTTACCGTGGCAATGCTTGAATTTTTTACCGGAACCGCATGGGCACGGCTCATTGCGCCCGACTTTGCCCCAGGTCGATGGATC
>JAJRQF010000020.1 GCA_024280375.1 Alphaproteobacteria bacterium
AAAATCAGGAATCGCGGTGAAAAGCGAGATCTTAAAGAAGGCCAGGACATCAAGGTCGGTTGGGCATCAATCGACTGTAAGGCGCTGGACGCTTAAAACCAGAGATTTTGGTCCTAATTTACTCATGACAACATTATTTGAATTGAATGCCATGAGAGTTTGGACCAACCTAAAGTTTAGGAATGGGCAAAACCCATCTTAATTAGAGCGCCGATACCTATCGGCAAAACCAATAACGGGAGAACTGGAATGAAAATTACCAAATTTCTTGCTTCAACAATCTTGGGCGCTGGCCTGATGCTTGGAGCATCCGCAGCAAATGCCGGTGAAATTACCGTCGTATCCTGGGGTGGAGCATATACAAAATCTCAAGTTGAGGCTTATCACAAGCCTTGGATTGCAAAGACCGGTAACGGCATTAAATCTGAAGATTATTCAGGCGGTATCGCTGAAATTAAAGCTCAGGTTGAAGCTGGCAATGTAACATGGGATATCGTTGACGTTGAATTGTCAGACGCGATCCGTGCTTGCGATGAAGGCCTGTTGGAAACAATCGATGCGTCCACATTGCCTGCAGGTGCCGATGGCAAGCCTGCTACAGAAGACTTCATGAAAGGTACCCTGCATGAATGTGCGGTTGCCAATATTGTTTGGTCTACTATTTTTGCCTATGACAAATCAAAAATCAAAGATGGTCCAAAAACCATGGCTGATTTCTTCGACCTGAAAAAATTCCCCGGTAAACGTGGCCTGCGTAAAGGCGCTAAACCAAATCTGGAATTTGCTTTGATCGCTGATGGCGTTGCCGCTAAAGACGTTTATGACGTTTTGAAAACACCAGAAGGCGTTGATCGCGCATTTGCAAAACTTGATACTATCAAAAGTTCTGTTGTGTGGTGGGAAGCTGGTGCTCAGCCACCACAGCTTTTGGCCGATGGTGAAGTAGCCATGACTACTGCCTATAATGGTCGTATATTTAATGCGGTCGCAGGCGAAGGCAAACCATTTGAAATCGTCTGGGATGGACAGATTTGGGACCTTGACCTTTGGGTTATTCCAAAAGGCGCCAAGAACAAAGAGCTTGCGATGGACTTCTTGAAGTTCTCAACGGCTACAGAGCAACTTGCGAAACAGGCTTCATATATTTCCTATGGCCCTGCGCGCATGTCTTCGGCTCCACTGGTTGGCAAATATTACAACAAGGACATCGACATGGGTCCTCAGATGCCAACAGCACCAAACAATCTGGCCAATGCGGTACAGAACGACTTCAACTTCTGGGCTGATAATGCCGACCAGTTGAATGAGCGTTTTAACGCCTGGCTTGCCAGCAACTAATTTTGGTTGATTATTAAAAACGGGAATGCGCGCCATAAATCGCGCATTCTCACCAAAAGTCTGAACCAACTATTCGTGGCAATTACAAAATGACAGACATTGCACAACAGCCCCTAATGACTTCTGATGGTGTGCCGCTTAAACAAAAGCTGGCGATAACCACGCGCCGGATGCGCTGGAAGGCATTTTTGCTGACTGTGCCGCTTGTTTTGTTTTTGATTATCAGCTTTGTCGTGCCAATTGGCCAGATGCTGTTTCGATCAGTTTATAATACCACCGGCACCGATGTTACGCCCAATTTTGCTGTGGCTATCCAGAAGTGGGATGGCGAGGATTTACCAAGCGAAGAAGTGTTTGAGCTGTTTGTCAAAGATATTTTGCAGGCGCAGAAAGTTCGTGCAATTGGTAAAACACCTGGCAAACTTGGAACGCGGGTGAATTATGAATTACCTGGTTCGCTCAGCCTGATTAGATCCGCACCACGAAAAATGCGAAAAATTACCGAAGGGCCCTACAAAGAGGCACTTTTGAGTCTGGATAAACGCTGGGAAAATCCGGTTTTGTGGCGAACTTTAAAGCGGGTTACGCGTAATTTCACGCCGTCATTTTATCTGGCGGCGTTTGATATGAAATATGATGCGGCAGAACAGATTGTTGAGGCCGATAAAATCTATCAGATATATGTGTCGAATTTCTGGAAAACACTTTGGCTATCGGCAATCATAACTTTTCTATGCTTTTTGCTGGCATTTCCAGTCGCCTATCTTTTGTCGACACTGCCGCTTGCCACTTCAAACCTGCTGATGATCCTGGTGCTGTTGCCGTTCTGGACTTCGTTACTGGTGCGAACGACCGCGTGGATTGCGATTTTGCAATCGAAAGGTATTATCAATAATATTCTGGTTTTCATCGGTATCATTGGTGATGAAAGCCGGGTGCAGCTGATTTATAATCAAACCGGTACAATTATTGCCATGGTGCATATATTGCTGCCCTTTATGATCTTGCCATTATTCTCGGTTATGAAGACCATCCCTCCGACATATTTACGTGCCGCACGTTCGATGGGGGCAACGCCGTTCACGGCCTTCCGCCGGGTGTATTTTCCGCAGACCCTACCTGGTATTGCGGCGGGTACTTTGCTGGTGTTTATTCTGGCCATCGGCTACTATATCACCCCGGCGTTGGTGGGTGGTGCGGATGGCGTGCTGATTTCAAATCTGATTGCTGGGCACATTCAAAAATCGCTGAACTGGAGCCTGGGGGCTGCCCTTGGCACCATTCTGCTGGTGATCGTTCTGGTGCTTTATTGGCTGTATAATAAATTTGTCGGCATCGACAAACTAAGCTTCGGGTGATTGATTTGAACAATTTAAAAATTAAAGCACGATATATCCTGTTTGCTGTGGCCTGCGTGGCAGTATTGGCAATTGTTGGTTCTGTATCAGTGGTAATTGGCTTTGCCTTTTTGTTCGGCACACCATTATTCTTTATGAACGAATTACCACCTTATGCGACAACGCTGGAACGGATCTGGCAATATATCTATTTGACCATCTGCACGTTCATATTTGTATTTTTGATAATGCCGGTGATTATCATCATTCCGTTATCGTTTAATGTTGAGCCGTATTTCTCTTTCACATCCGGTATGATGAGTTTTGATCCCGCTGCGTTTTCCATCCGCTGGTATCAGGATATTGTTACCAATGGCATGCAGAACCCGCTAGCGGCAGGGTCTGCATGGTGGTCTGATATGTGGAACAATGCCCAGTGGATCAGGGCAACCCGCAACTCGTTTTTCATTGCATTTTTTGCTACCATTTTGGCCACCGGCCTTGGCACACTTGCGGCCCTTGGCCTGTCGCGGCCTGAAATGCCTTATCGTTCGCTGATTACCAGCCTGCTGATTTCACCGATGATTGTGCCTTTGGTGATCACCGCTACGGGGATGTTTTTCTTCTATTCGTCGCCGATGGCGATCTTGCCTGATTTTGTTATCAATGGAATTCAGGCTGTTGTAAGTGCCGTTGGGCTTGACTGGGACGTGGCAGAGTTTCGCCTGTCAGGTACTTTCCTTGGTATAATTCTAGCCCATACGACGCTTGGTATTCCATTTGTGATTATCACAGTGACGGCCACCCTTTCCGGCTTTGACAGATCTCTCATTCGTGCCTCACAAAATATGGGCGCCAATGGCTGGACCACTTTTCACCGGGTTATCATGCCGCTGATTATGCCCGGCATGATTTCCGGTGCCCTGTTTGCTTTCATTACATCACTGGATGAAGTTGTGGCGGTTCTGTTTCTTGCTGATGTGGATCAGCGGACCATTCCACGTCAGATGTTTTCTGGTATCAGAGAGCAAATCTCGCCTACAATTCTGGCAGTAGCAACCATTCTAGTTGCCATATCAATTTGCCTGCTTGCAACAATTGAATTGCTGCGCCGCCGGGCAGAGCGCTTGCGTGGGCTTGCACCGGGATAAGGCAATTTTACAATGAAAATTCTCGGTAATAGGGTGCTGATTGGATTGATCGCCCTATTACTGTTGATTATTCCGGCAAGCCTGCCTCAGGCCCAGCAAAGTAACCGGGTCGATCTCAATCTTGTTTTGGCGATTGACTGTTCTTACAGCGTAAACACCCAGGAATACGCCCTGCAAATGGCTGGCATGGCAGCAGCATTCATTGATCCAACTATTATCAAGGCAATTAAAAGCGGACCTTATGGCGCCATTGGAGTAACCGTTGTTCAATGGTCGCACCGGGACAGTCAGATAATCGTGGTTCCGTGGACACAGATATCTAATGTACAAGAGGCCTTGAGCCTTGCTTCGATGATAGCCAGAACCCAACGCCAGACATCGAAAGGTGCAACATCAATATCCGCCATGTTGAATATCGCCCAAAGACAACTTGATGCATCGCCGTTTCAGGCTGCCCGTAATGTGATTGATGTGGTGGCTGATGGTGAAAACAATGATGGGGAGCGCGTTGAACTTGTGCGCGACAGGGTCACGGCCAGGGGCACCACAATCAATGGGTTGGCTATTCAAAATGAAGTAACCTATCTCGAACACTATATGCGCAACCGGGTAATTGGCGGTAACTTTGCCTTTGTTGAACGGGCAGCCAGTTATGAGGATTTTGCCCGCGCAATCCATCGCAAATTACTGCGTGAAATTCAAAATGTTCCTGTGAGTTGATATCTAGTCCCAGCTGGCGATCGCAGTTCCTATGTCGATGGGGTCAAGCCCTATCGGTGCGATTTCAGGCGTTACCCCGTCAAAACGTGGCGCAGGCGCCGGTTGCAAAATACCATCCATATTTTGAAATATATTCCGCGCCATATTATGCGGGTGCTCAACCACCTCATCCATTGAAAGCACAGGCGCAAAACAGGCATCTGTACCGGCAAATATTGCTGTCCATTCATCACGGGTTTTTTGCAAAATTCTATTTTCAATAATGCTACGAATTGCTGGCCAGCGGGCAGGCTTCATCCGGTCTTTGACGCTTTCCTCATCAAGCTCAAGCAGGTTTGAAAGCTGCTGCCAAAATGGTTGTTCGATCGAACCGATTGCCACCCATTTATCATCGCGGGTTTTATAGGTGCCATAAAATGGCGCGCCACCATCAAGCAGGTTTTCCTGCCGACCACCGGGCCAAAAACCGGCGGCCTTTAGTCCAAACGGCATGGTCATTAAAAGGGCGGCCCCATCCACCATCGCCGCATCAATGACACTGCCCTTGCCGCTAAGTTTGGCCTTTAGCACCGCGCTGACCACACCAAAGGCCAGCAACATGCCGCCGCCACCAAAATCGCCGATCAGGTTTAGCGCCGGCACTGGCCCGGAATTTTTGGTGCCAACCGCATCCAGCGCACCGGTAAGCGCGATATAGTTTATGTCGTGACCAGCAGCTTTTGCCAGTGGCCCGTCCTGTCCCCAGCCGGTCATACGTCCGTACACCAGTGCCGGATTGCGCGCCATGCAGACCTTTGGTGAAAGCCCCAGCCGTTCCATTACGCCCGGTCGATATCCCTCGATCAACACATCGGCTTTTTCGATCAGCTACAAGGTTTTTTCTACGTTCTCGCGCTGTTTCAGGTTAAGTTCAACCAGCCGTCGACCGCGCAATAGCGGGTCCTTTTGACGGTGCGATACCCCGGTATTAGCGCCACCCGGCCTGTCCACCCGCACCACATCGGCCCCATGGTCGGCCAGCATCATCGCAGCGAAAGGGCCGGGGCCGATTGATGCAATTTCCACAACCTTCATCCCTGCTAGAGGCTTGTCACTCATTTAATCTCCCTGACGATTTCATAGCCAACCTCTTTGGCGGCCCTATCCAGCCAATGCCAAAACGAGCGCGCAAGCGAGGTAAAGACAAACAGATCAAATGCATTTTCGTTCACCCGGCGAATGGTAAGGCCAATTTGATGATGCGCAGAATTACGGCTGGTGGCGACTGGAAAAGCCTGCAGAGAAAAATCAATTGCAATGCCCTTGGCCAAAACCCACATGGCCTGATCACCGGAAATGCGGATCACCACCCGCGCATGGGTGAGATCGGTAACGGCACCCTTTTCGGCAAGAACTTTCTTCTGGAACTGGCCGATTGCATCACCAGATTGAGCCTCAATCAAATATTTTCCGGGTCCGGTCGGCATAATGGTAAAGTCCTCATTGGCAGGCGAAGAATTTCCACCTTCCAGTGACAAGTGGGTCATTTTTTCCAGCGTGGTGACTATGCCTTTGCCGGTTTTGGGCCAGGCGGTCACTTGAACAAGGCTTTCGCAAGTCCGGTGCGATATTTTCAAATCTGCCGGCGCGTCAGAATTTGCAGGCCTGCCGTGGTGACCGGATTTTAGCAACCCATCCAGTGGGGAGGTTTTTTCAACCATACATTCGCCTCCCATCCGGGTCGACCATATGGGGTGAGACAATTTCAACTGCACCGTGAGTTCCACGCACCGGGCTGGTAACATGCAGTTTTTCACCAATCCGCGCGCGGCCATTTTTCAGCAGTCCAAGCGATATATAACAATTCAATTCCGGCGAAAAACATGCCGATGTCACATGGCCAAGGCTTTCGCCCGGCTGGACCTGATCTGCTGAAGCCACAATATGGCTGCCGCCCGAAATTTTTTGGCCATCCAGCGAGCGCAGCCCAACCAACTGCTCGCGACCCTCTTCATTCAGCGCCTCACGGCGAACCAGCACAGACCCGATAAATGGCTTTTTGGTTGAAACCATGCCACCAAGCCCCAGATCATTTGCATTCGTGCGGCCATTAAGTTCCGGCCCGGCCACATGGCCCTTTTCGATGCGCAGGGTGGAAAGCGCTTCAAGCCCATAGGGCGTAATGTCAAAAGCCTTTCCAGCTTCCATCAGCACATCCCAAAGGGCTTGGCCGTGCATCGCACCACAAAAAACCTCAAATGCCATTTCACCGGAAAATGAAAGTCGGGCGATCTTTACCGGAATATCGGCAATCTCGCCGTCTCGAACCCCCATAAATGGAAAGGCCTTGTCACCCATATCAGTACCGCGAACGCAGGCCTCAAGCGTTTTTCTGGAATTTGGTCCGGCAAGCGCAATCCCTGCCCATTGATCGGTGACAGATACCAGAGAAACCTTCAGTTCAGGCCAGACAACATCAAGGATATATTCCAGATGCTCCATTACCGGGCCGGCATTGGCGGTTGTCGTGGTCATCAAATAATGGTTTTCCTCAAGACGCCATGTCGTACCATCGTCGAACAAAAAACCGTCCTCGCGCAACATCAACCCGTAGCGGGCCTTGCCAATGGGCAATTTAGCAAAGCCATTGGAATAGATCCGGTTGAGAAATTCGCCCGCATCGGGTCCCTGTACATCAATTTTACCAAGGGTGGAAACATCAACTAGACCAACGCTTTTTCGAACTGCCCCAGCCTCGCGAATATAGGCCTGCTCAACGGTTTCACCGGAGCGATTATAGGTCTCGGGCCGCATCCATAACCCGTTTGCATACATGTTTGCGCCCCGGGTAATATGCCAATCATTCATCGGGGAAAGCCGGTATGGTTTCAGATCGCCGTAGCTTTCACCGGCAATTGCCCCAAGGGCTACCGGCGTAAATGGTGGGCGAAATCTCGTCGTGCCCACATCTTCTATGGCTTCACCCCGCGCCTCGGCCATGATAGCCAACCCGGTAACATTGGACGTTTTGCCCTGATCGGTCGCCATGCCGAGCGTTGTATAGCGTTTGAGATGTTCAACCGAAATGAACCCTTCCCGGTGGGCAAGCCGCACATCTTCTGATGTCACATCGTGTTGTAGGTCTACAAAACTCTTGCCTTTTTTAATCTTTCGGCGAATTTCATATATGGGTGCAGGCTGAACTGATACATCTTCTGAAATAACTAAAGGCGGCTTTAGTTTTTTTGGCTTTATTCCGATTGATTTCAATGCCGATTTTGCCGCATCATTGGCAGATAATAGTGTATTGGCAAGGCCAAATTTTCCAGCCATCGCACCGGCTCCGTGCCAGTTTTGCAAAGGTTTGCCGGGCAAAAATGCCTGTAGCTCCTTATCCCATATAGGTGTGCCGCCAAATTGGCTGGTTAAATGAATGGCGGGCGACCAGCCGCCCGAAACCAGCAGGCAATCGGTTTCAATCCTGTGGGTGGAAGGCGCAACCAGCTTGCTATCCGCATTGAAGTGACCCACGTGAATGGCGGATATTTTTTGCAGGCCGCTGGTGCGGCTTATGGCATCTCCGACCAGTAATTCGGCACCCATTGATGCTGCCACGGCGCGAATTTCTCCAGATACCTGTTGCCGTACATCAATGATGGTTTTTATATTGGCACCACAATCAGCCATCGCGCGAGCAGCATGATAGGCCGTATCATTATTGGTGAATATTGAAATCAACTTGCCCGGTAGCACGCCATATTCAACCGCATAACGACGGGCCGCATCAGCAAGCATGATACCTGGACGGTCATTGCCGGAAAAGACCAGCGGTCGCTCGAACGCACCGGTGGCAATAATTACTGACTTGGCACGTATCTTCCATGAACGCTGACGGGGTTCAAATGCATCGGGCTTTATTTTGTGGTCGGCAACATGTTCAATGGCATGCAGCAGATTATCATCATAATAGCTTTGAACTGTGGTTCGGGTGAGAATACGGACATTTTCATGATCCCGTAGCCGATCTATGCAGGCTTTGGCCCATTCATTACCTGCCATGTCATCAATTATATCTTTGCTGCCAACAAGCGAACCGCCGGTCTTTGCCATTTGTTCACACAATATAACCTTGGCACCCGAATCGGCAGCGCGTTCGCCAGCTATTAATCCCGCCGGCCCACCGCCGACAACCAGAACATCGCACCATGCATGCATGCGTTCATAAATATCGGGGTCCGCCTCAAGTGACGCCTTTCCCAGACCGGCGGCGCGACGGATGATTTTCTCAAACTGCCACCAGACCTCGGTGGTTCGATTGAAAAATACATTCGGCCCCATAAATGTTTTGTAGTAAAAGCCGGCGGAAAGCGCATTGCCTGCCAGTTGATTGATCGCCATCAGGTCGAATTTGAGCGACGGCCAGCAATTTTGGCTTTTGGCAATCAATCCGTCAAATAATTCTATTTCAGTTGCCTTAACATTGGGTTCGCTACGCCCGCCCTGCCGCAATGTTACCAGCGCATTGGGTTCTTCTGAGCCTGCTGAAAAAATCCCGCGCGGGCGGTGATATTTAAACGAGCGCCCAAGCACACCAACGCCGTTTGCAAGCAAGGCAGAGGCCAGCGTATCGCCCTCAAGCCCTGAATATGTGCGACCATTAAAGGTGAAATTCAACAGCTTTGTCGGGTTGATCCTGCCTTCAGCATCGGGTGAAGAAATACGATAACCGCTCATTTTTTCCTCCCCGCCGAGTAAGGGCCAAGCAATTCGCAAGACAAAATCTTGTGGGTCAATGTATTACGTTTAACCAGAATATGAGAGCGGCACCCATTGCCGTGGTGCCAGATTTCCATATGGTCACCGGCCGGGTTTTCCCGGTCATAAACATAAGCATTGGCTGCATCTATTGAGCGATCAGACAATGCAGGGCGTTTCAGCGTGCCATCACCACGATAGGTAAATTCTTCAACACTGCGCGGGCCGCACCATGGGCAATCAATAAGCATGTCTAATGATAACCGGGGGTTGGCCCGGCTCCCAGTTCATCGATTGGCCGGCCCTGTTTGTAGCGTTCCAGCGAAAACGGCGCGTTGATTTCATGCGGCGCATCATTGGCAATGGTATGGGCAAAACACCACCCGGATGCCGGTGTCGCCTTAAAGCCGCCATAGCACCAGCCGGCATTCAAATACATGCCGGGCAATGGCCCTTTGGTGATGATCGGGCTGCCATCCATCGACATATCCATCACACCGCCCCAGGAGCGCAGCAATCTAAGCCGGGCAAATGCCGGATACATTGCAGTAAATTCACTCATAACCTCTTCAACCAGCGGCAGGTTACCGCGCTGGGCATAGGTGTTGTAGCCATCCAGCGATCCGCCAAATACGAGGCCACCCTTGTCCGATTGGGAAGCATAGAGGTGGCCGTTGCCAAATGTTACCACGTTGGGAATGACCGGTTTGAGCGATTCTGAGACAAATGCCTGCAACACATGGCTTTCGATCGGCAGGTTGTTGATGCCAGCCAAACGCATCACCCGAGATGTGGAACCGGCCACAGCGACACCGGTTTTTTCCGCACGAATTTCGCCCCTGTTTGTTTCCACTCCGACAATATTGTCACCCTCTCGCAAAAAGCCGGTAACTTCGCAGTTTTCCAGAATATCAACACCAAGCAGATCGGCTCCGCGCGCAAAGCCCCAGGCAACAGCATCATGGCGCGCAGAACCTGCCGATGGTTGTAACAGCCCACCCTCAATTGGAAATCGTGCATTGCCGGAAACATCCAGTCCCGGGTTGAGACGGGCAACCTGATCACGGTCCAGCAGTTCTGCATCACCACCCATCAATCGCATGGCATTGCCGCGTTCCGCGAAAAGGTCCATTTGCCCGGGCGTATGGGCGAGATTTAAAACACCGCGCGGTGAAAACATCACATTGTAGTTCAGCTCGTGCGAGAGCGTTCGCCATAATTGCATGCTTTTTTCATAAAATCGGGTATTTTCTGGCAGTAGGTAATTGGAACGCACAATTGTAGTGTTTCGACCAATGTTTCCCGAACCCAGCCAGCCTTTTTCAACAATTGCCACATTGGTAATTTTGTGAACGCTGGCGAGATAGTAGGCGGTGGAAAGCCCATGCCCGCCGCCACCGACAATGATCACATCATAGGATTTCTTAGGCTCAGGCTTTCGCCACGCCGGTTGCCAGCCTTTATTGCCGGTAAAGGCATTCTTGATCACTTCAAATGCTGAATATCGGGCCATTTATATTGCATCTTGAAAATGAGGTAATTCTTCTCAACATTCAGTCAGAAATTTATGCCCTTGTCACGCCAATTTCGCAGTTAAGCAATTTTTTCTGTTTAAAGGCGCAAGGGTGCCAATATCTGTCGTTTTTAATTTGAGTATGGAATTCACCTGTGCCTATCTTTCGAAGATAAAATTGATCTGTGTGTATGACCGGGAGCCCTATTTATGGAACAGAGAATTGACGGGAAAGCCATTGCTGAAGAAGTGATGGTGGAAGTTAAATCCTTAAGCGCCAGGCTCATCTCTGATACGGGCGTTGTTCCGGGTCTTGCGGTGGTCATTATTGGTGAAGATCCGGCAAGTCAGGTTTATGTGGCCTCCAAGGGGAAACGGGCCAGGGAATGTGGATTTCATTCCGTGCAACACACTTTGTCCGATGATACGAACCAGCAAGCGCTGCTTGCCATTATTGATGATCTGAACAACGATCCGGCTATTCATGGAATTCTGGTTCAATTGCCACTGCCTTCTCATATTGATGAGGGCAAGGTTATTCAGGCAATCAATCCTGACAAGGATGTGGATGGTTTTCACTATATCAATGTGGGAAAACTAACCTCGGGAGAGCTTGGCACCGCCTTTGTTCCCTGTACACCCGCGGGTTCAATGATCCTGCTGCAAAGAACTTTAGGGCGTGATTTATCGGGCCTCAATGCGGTTGTCGTTGGTCGTTCTAATATTGTTGGCAAGCCAGTTGCCTCCCTGTTGCTTGCAGCCAATTGCACAGTCACAATTGCCCATAGTCGAACAAAAAATCTGGATGAAGTCTGTCGCACAGCCGATATTCTGGTGGCGGCCGTTGGGCGACCCAAGTTGATTAAAGGCGATTGGATAAAACCCGGCGCAACAATTATCGATGTGGGAGTGAACCGAATTCCGGCACCAGAGCGCGGTGAAGGAAAAACCAGACTTGTTGGCGATGTCGATTATGATGAAGCTGTTGAACGCGCCGCCCATATTACCCCGGTTCCCGGTGGTGTTGGGCCGATGACTATTGCGCTCTTGATGGCAAATACCCTGAGTGCTGCCTATCGTAGCGCCGGATTAGAAGCACCAAAGCTTTAAAATTCAACGGTTAATTTGACCAACTGCCCACGCTTTAAGCCGCGTCCTGAGCCGGGACTTGGGTAAGCAGCGCATATATGGCATCAGGGTCGGTTAAATTCCTGATGTTATTAACAAGCTTTTCATTTCGCAGCACACGTGCAACCCGGGAAAGTGCCTTTAAATGGTCTGCACCATCAATTTCCGGGGCAAGCAGCAAGAAAATAATATCTACCGGCTGATTATCGAGAGCTTCATATTCAACCGGTTTCCGCAACCGGGTAAATATAGCAAACATGTCGTCGAGCTCAGACAAGCACCCGTGCGGAATTGCAATACCTTCGCCAACACCGGTTGAACCCAACCGTTCGCGCTGCAGCAAAACATCAAAAATCTTGCGCTTATCAACACCGGTTTTCTGTGCTGCTTTTTCTGCAAGGTCCTGCAGCAACTGTTTTTTGGAGCTGGGATTTTCATCCGCCAACACCATTTCAATATCTAAAAGGTTTTCGATTTCAAAGGCCAAATCAAAACTCTCCGGTATTTACAATTGAGGGCTGAAGCTTGGGTAAGTCGGTTAAGATTCTAGCTTTTGCCAATCGCCGCTTCCGGGTCAATCCAGCCAATATTACCGTCACCACGACGGTAAACCACGTTCAAACCACCATTGGCCGCATTCTTGAACAAATGTACAGGCCCATCCATTAAATCCAGTTGCATAACTGCCATTGCGACAGTTTGCGTGCGAATCGAAGTGGATGATTCGGCAATTATAACCGGAGCAAAATCAGTTGCAATTTCTTCTTCTTCCTCAGGCGATTCCATAATCACATAGGCGGCATCCTGAGGAACTTCTGCTTTTGTGTGATGGTCTTTTAACCGGCGTTTATAGCGCCGTAAGCGTTTTTCAATTCGCTCCGCCGCTGCATTGAAACTGGCGGTCGGATCATGTTCCTGTCCGGTTGCCTGCAACATCATGCCGGTATCGAGATTTATCAGGCAGTCTGTTCGAAACCCGGAACTGAATTTTTCAATTGTCACATGGCCACTGAATCCACCATCAAAATATTTGGCAACTGCGTTATCTATTCGATCTTCAATGCGCCCCCGTAGAGAATCCCCAATATCCATGTGCAGTCCGGTGATGCGTAAGCTCATCAGTAATCATTCCTTGTGTTTGCCTGTCTCAAGCTCTGACAATCGCCAGACCATGTTATGACCCTACCTTTTATTAAGGTCGGGAAAAAGCACTTTTGTATAATTTGTGAAAGTTGTTGATTAGATGCCGTGGTGAAAACCATTTGCCTATCGCGGCAATTCCGGCTTTTTATGCAGCCTGCGGGCCGTTGTCAAGACAATTGGCGGGCTGCAAACATGCAGTAAAAATATCAGTTATTTCAACGCCGCAAGTGCTTTTTTCTCGCGGCGGCGCTGCACTGAAGATGCGATATTCATCGCTTCCCGGTATTTTGCCACCGTTCTTCGAGCGATATCAATGCCCTGGTCTTTGAGGCATGTGACTATTTTGTCATCTGAGAGAACTTTAGCAGGAGTTTCATCGTCAATTAATTGCCTGATTTTGTGGCGAACCGATTCGGCCGAATGTGCATCACCACCTTCGCTGGTTGCCTGAATTGCAGATGTGAAGAAATATTTGAGCTCAAAAATACCCCGTCCGGTTAGCATATATTTGTTCGATGTGACCCTGGAAACGGTCGATTCATGCATTGAAATGGCATCGGCAACAGTTTTCAGGTTAAGCGGTTTTAAATGATGCACCCCATTGACCAGAAAATCATCCTGTTGGCGCACAATTTCTGTGGCCACCTTGAGAATGGTTTGAGCCCGTTGATCGAGGCTTTTGTGCAGCCAATTGGCCGATTGCAGGCAATCATTCAGGAATTCAATTTCTTTTTTATCAGTTGTAGTTTTGGAAATCCTGGCAAAATAGGTTTGATTTACCAAAATACGCGGCAGGGTCTCACTGTTCAGTTCAATCAACCAGCTGCCATCATTGGCGGTGGAAACAAGCACATCCGGCGCAATTGGACTAAACGGCATGGTTTCGAAAGCGGTGCCCGGTTTTGGGTCGAGGGCCTGAATTTCCAGCATCATATCAACAAGATCATCCCGGCCCACGCCGCAAATCTTGCCAAGGGCTACAAAATCGCGCTTTGCCAACAGTTCGAGATTATCAATCAACGCGTCCATGGCAGGGTCCAGCCGGTCCTTTTCCCGCAATTGCAGTTTTAGACATTCAGGCAAATCGCGCGCGCATATACCGGCAGGTTCAAAGCTCTGCAGTATTTCAAGTGCTGCTTCAACCTGGATTAAGGGCGCGTTCAACCGTTCGGCAATCTCATACAGGTCGGCCCTTGCATAGCCGCTTTCATCCACATGATCGAGCAATTCATGGGCAATTTTATTGGTGGTTATATCTGTACCGGTCAGCGCCAATTGCCCTGTCAGATGATCGCGCAGCGTTATTTTACTGGCAATAAAAGCCTCAAGATCATAGCCCTCATTTGCAGGCCCGGTGCCGCCTGAAACCCCGGTCCACGGGTCGTTTTGATAGGTGGGTTCGCTCTTGGCGTTTAATATTCGGTTTTTTTCATTGTCATCAGAAAACACATTTTCCAGACTGGCATCAAGCTTGTCAGATATAGCGCTGGCGCTGGTTTCCAGATTATCCTGCATCCAGTCAGCCGGTTCACCGGACGTGGTGGAATGTTCCAAATTGTCTGACGGTAAATCTATTGCAGTGTCGCGGTCATCACGTTTTTCATGGGTCGATGGGTCATCACCCTCAAGCCGCTCGATGAGTGGATTTCGCTCCAACTCGGCTTCAACATAGGCCGCCAGTTCAATGTTGTTCAGTTGCAGCAGTTTGATTGACTGCACCAGTTGCGGGGTCATCACCAGGCCCTGGGACTGACGTATTTCCAGTCTTGGTGATAGGGCCATTGCTACATCGTCCCGATTAAAGTGGCGACACATTATGGATATGCCAGGTGAATACTCGTTTTCATAGGCCATCAGGCGATGTGCCGTCAAATTGGCCCGAAACTTGCTTGAAAGGAGTATAGGGGAAGATTATTGATTAAAGTGTAAACTGATCGCCCAAATAGAGCCGGCGAACATCAGCATTGTTAACAATTTCCTCCGGGCTACCGTGGGTGAGCACCTTGCCAGCCGCCAGAATATAGGCTCTGTCAATCAAACCGAGCGTTTCACGCACATTATGATCGGTGATCAGCACGCCAATGCCCCGACGGGTAAGATGGCGCACCAGCTCCTGAATATCGCCAACCGCAATCGGGTCAATGCCGGCAAAGGGTTCATCCAGCAGCATAAAAGCCGGCTTTGAAGCAAGCGCACGGGCGATTTCACACCGCCGCCGTTCACCGCCGGAAAGAGCAATCGACGGTGATTTACGCAAATGTGAAATTTTAAACTCGTCCAGAAGTTCATCCAGCTGGCGGGCGCGTTCCTTGCGATTGGGTTCCACCACTTCGAGTACGGCACGGATATTGTCTTCCACTGACAGGCCGCGAAAAATTGAAGCCTCTTGAGGAAGATAGCCAATTCCCAAACGGGCACGCCGATACATCGGCATGCTGGTAATGTTGTGGCCATCGAGGCTGATTTCTCCCGAATCAGGCGGCACAAGTCCGGTAATCATATAAAAACATGTGGTTTTGCCGGCACCATTTGGTCCCAAAAGCCCGACAGATTCACCCCGTCTGACCCCAAGTGAAACACCGCCCACCACCATTCGGCGTTTATAGGATTTAACCAGACCACGAACCAATAGTACACCATCGCGGGAGCGGGGTTCATGGATTTGGGTATTAGAAGACCGGTCTTCTGGCAGAGCAGAATGGGCCGGGGACTGAGGCTTTTGGCCAAGAGGCGCATTGTTTGCGGGCTTTAAATTTGGCTCAGATTTTGATGTGAATTTTTTGGAAAACCCGGAAAGCATGTTTCTCAACTGGGAAGCTTTGGGTCGGGCATCCTTGGGTTGGCTACTTTTGGAAATGCTTGTCTTCGTGCTCATAAATCAATTAGCATTCCGTTGTGAGGGTTGGGTGATCGTATTGGGTTTGCATTTCAGCCAAATTGCGAAAAAAGTACTTTTGTGAAGTTACACCCTAGTTGGTTGTTTTTGTAGCACTGGGTTCAAACAACATTTTTACCCGTCCAGTCTTACTACCCTGATTGCCACCGCAATTGCTAATCATTTTGGCAATGCCGGTTTTCAGGTTTGCCCGAAGCCTGCAACCAGTCATAATATTCTTGCCTTGGGTTAATACAACGTTACCAGCCAATTCCACATCTTCCGTAACCATATCAAACCAGCCGCTATCACTGGTCGCCTCGTTATCATCAGATCGAATATAAACGGTGCCCGATACCTCGAGTTTTTTTATCGAATTGCCCTTTTTGGCCTTGCTGTTCTTAGCGCCTTTGGGGTCTTTTTCGGTTTTGTTGTAAAATACCTTCAGTTTGTCAGCCTTCAGCACTGAAGTACCCTGCACAACTTTTACATTGCCTTGAAATATAGCAATGGCTTTTTTATCAACAACTTCCAGCCGGTCAGCTTCGATTTGGATGGGTGATTTATTGCCGGATTTAAACCCCGAAAAAGCACCAATACTTTGTGCATGTGCAACGGTCCCAAACCCGCTTGCCATGATGACGGCCAACATGGCTAAATGGCGCAATCTCAATTGAACAGCAATATTTAATCGGCTATCTGTCATCGGGCAGGTCTTTCAAACATATAAATTGCTGTTGATTTGACAGCGGAAAATTACGGCGATTGTTTGAATGAAGTGAATCATTTTCCATTCTGCGCCGGCAAAACAGTCATTCTAACCTTCTGTTTGAAGACAATTTTTGCCCCATTGTCGGTAACTTCCACTTTTTCAGACGTGATCCGCGAGTTTGAAGTTGAAACGATAACTGGATTTTGGCTCGAAAGATTTCCCTTAGCCAGGTCAATTTCAGCCGATTCCAAAAGAATTTTGGTTCCATCCTGACTGTTAATTACAATATCGGTCTTGAGAGTAAGCCATTCCTTGTCAGAATTATATATGCCGGATTTTGCCTTGATATCAGCAAAAATCTTAGCCTGCATTGGAACTGTTGCTCGCAGGTTTTCCAGATTAATAATATTTGGTTCTGTCAAATTTTGTTTGGCAAAACTGGCAATCAGGTCGTAGGGCCGATTATCACGGGTAAACCCGCTCATTTTTGGAGACTCCATAACCAGCATTCCGTTACTGATGCCAGTGCTTTTTACCGAAATATTGCCAATACTGCTGGTGTTAACAAAACTCACAATTACAAACCAAACAACCATGCAAAGTGCCGCTACCGGTAAGGTCTTTTTCAAAAGGCTCACTAATGTGGAATGTTGATGCGCCCGGTTAAAATGGGCTTCATGGCGTATATTGGCAGCGGGAACCGGCTGAGCAAACAGTCCGTCGCTCATTGGCATTTCCGCTATGATTTCTGACTGATCCTTTAAAGGATATGGAACTGCCAATTAAATCCCCGATAAAATTTTTCCAATGAAACATTACGGCCATAAGCTATTCTATTTACTCATGGTAACACAATGCAGCTTGAATTACAGTTTTGTGGTAACATTAGGACACGAACTGTAATATTATGAAATCACAATTTATCAAGTTCATGAATGCGAAAAAATATCCGTTTCCGGCCAACCCATAAGATCAAGGCGCGCGCGGGATGGCAAAAACTCAAAACAGGCCCTGGCTATTTCGCGGCGATCTTCGCGCAATAGTCTTTGATTGAGCTTTTCCTGCAATTGGTGAAGATAAAGCACGTCTGATGCCGCATATTCCAATTGTGCTTGAGAAAGTGTTTTTGAAGCCCAATCAGAACTTTGCTGTTGCTTGGATAAATCGACACCCAGCAATTCTCTGGTAAGGTCCTTCAAGCCATGACGATCCGTATAGGTGCGGGTTAGTTTCGAGGCAATCTTTGTGCAATATACAGGCGTGGTTTCAACGCCAAATGCATGAAATAACACTGCAATATCAAAGCGGCCAAAATGAAATAGCTTCTCTTTTGTATTGTCTTTAAGCAATGCCTCAAGATTGGGGGCACTTTTCTGTCCCTTGGAAATCTGGATTACATCTGCCGTGCCATCACCTGGCGATAACTGTACAACGCAAAGGCGGTCACGATGCGGGTGTAGACCCAGCGTTTCAGTATCAATCGCGACAGAGCCTGTATAATTGTTCAAATCGGGCAAGTCGCCCTGATGTAGCCTGATAGTCACGGCATTTCCTTTTAAAAACTAAATTGCTCATGCCACATCCAATAGCATTGGATGGCGTTAATTTACCATTAACCATAATCAAAAGAAGTAAATGGTTTGGTGGCTTTAAACCGGACTAATCGGACAGGTTCTCGAAAAACCCCTTCATACGGGAAAAGAAGTTGGCTGATTCCGGGCTGTTTTCTTCTGATGACACACGTTCAAAGTCTTTCAATATTTCACGTTGTCGGGTGGTCAGGTTTTGCGGAGTTTCAATTGAAACCTGAATATACATATCGCCCATCTGGTTAGACCGCAGAACCGGCATGCCTTTCGAGCGAAGCCTGAATTGTTTTCCAGCTTGTGTTCCTTCAGGTACTTTAACCCGGGTTTTACTGCCGTCCACAGTGCCAACCTCAAACTGACCGCCAAGTGCAGCAGTTGTCATGGAAATTGGCACCCGGCAGAAAATATCGGCACCGTCGCGCTGAAAAAACTCATGCGGTTTGACCGACAGAAATATATAGAGATCCCCTGTTGGGCCGCCGCGTAAACCGGCCTCACCCTCGCCTGCAAGTCTGATCCTTGTGCCATCTTCAATGCCGGCAGGCACATTGACCGAAAGCGAGCGGGTTTCTGTTGTACGGCCACTGCCGGAACATTCTGCGCAGGGGTCGGCAATAACTTCGCCGCGCCCCTGACAAGATGGGCAGGTGCGTTCAATGGAGAAAAATCCCTGATTGGCCCGAACCCGGCCATTGCCGCCGCAAGTGCCGCAGGTTGAAGGAGAGGTGCCCGGTTTGGCCCCATCGCCATCGCAGGTTTCGCAGGTAACGGATGTTGGAATTTCCACTTCGGCTGTTTTGCCGTTATAGGACTCCTCAAGGGTAATTTCCATATTGAAGCGAAGATCAGCGCCGCGTTCACGTCCATTGGAACTGCGGCCCGATCGACCGCCCATCATGTCGCCAAAAATATCTTCAAAAATATCGCCCATGGATCCGCCGCCGAATCCACCAAATCCTGCGCCGCCAGCGCCGCCGCCGCCGTTTTCAAAGGCCGCATGGCCAAAACGGTCATAGGCCGCGCGTTTTTGCGGATCTTTTAATGCTTCATAGGCTTCATTCAATTCTTTGAAACGGGCTTCCGCATCTGCATCACCCGGGTGACGGTCGGGGTGACAGCCCATGGCTTTCTTGCGAAAAGCGCTTTTTAATACCTTGGCATCGGCTTCAACTGAGACGCCCAGTATTTCATAATAATCTACTTTACTCATTTACCTGCCAGACCCCCGGGTTTTCAACGGTGCGCCAACAATTTCAATTGTCGGTTCTTAACGCAAACCCCGCCGCGAAGTTATTCACGGGCGGGGTCGCTATTTAGAGCATTAATGATTTGCTCGATTATGCTGATTTCTTGGTATCATCATCATCGTTGATTTCTTCAAAATCGGCATCGACCACATCATCGGTTGAAGCAGAATCCGCCGCCGCATCGGCAGCAGCAGCAGCCTCTTCTTCAGACTGTTGAGCCTCATAAATCGCCTGACCCATTTTCATGGAAGCTTCAGCCAAAATCTGGGCTTTTCCGGTGATTTCTTCTGCATCATCACCTTCAAGCGCAGTTTTCAATTCCGCCATTGCCGCTTCAATGGCGGATTTATCCTCATCAGAAACCTTGTCACCGTGCTCTGCCAGTGATTTTTCTGTCGAGTGGATCATGGCTTCTGCCTGGTTCTTGGCTTCAACCGCCTCACGACGGTCCTTATCAGCCTCGGCATTGACCTCTGCATCTTCAACCATTTGCTGGATTTCATCGTCCGACAATCCGCCAGAAGCCTGAATTCTGATTTCATGGCTCTTGCCGGTTCCCTTGTCGAGCGCCGAAACATTGACGATACCGTTGGCATCAATATCAAATGTAACTTCAATCTGCGGAACACCGCGAGGAGCCGGTGGAATGCCAACCATGTCAAACTGACCAAGCAGTTTATTATCTGCGGTCATTTCGCGCTCACCTTGAGCTACTCGAATAGTAACGGCGCTTTGATTGTCATCAGCGGTCGAGAAGGTCTGGCTTTTCTTGGTCGGAATTGTCGTGTTGCGGTCGATCAACCGGGTAAACACGCCGCCAAGCGTTTCAATACCAAGCGACAATGGTGTCACATCAAGCAGCAACACATCGGTTACATCACCTTGCAACACGCCAGCTTGAATGGCAGCACCCATGGCAACAACCTCATCAGGGTTCACACCCTTATGCGGTTCTTTGCCAAAGAATTCATGCACAGTTTCCTGAATTTTAGGCATGCGCGTCATGCCGCCAACCAGAACAACCTCATCAATTTCGCCAGCTTTCAAACCGGCATCCTTAAGAGCCGCCTTGAGCGGACCGGTTGTGCGCTTGATCAAATCAGCAACCAGCGATTCAAATTTAGCCCGGGTGAGCTTCATGGTCAGATGTTTTGGACCAGATGCATCAGCGGTAATGAATGGCAGGTTAATCTCGGTCTGTTGAGCAGATGACAATTCAATTTTGGCCTTTTCAGCGCCCTCTTTAAGGCGCTGCAGCGCAAGCTTGTCGCCTTTCAGATCAATACCATTTTCTTTTTTAAATTCACTTGCCAGATACTCAACCAGCGCAAGGTCAAAGTCTTCACCACCAAGGAATGTGTCGCCATTGGTTGATTTAACTTCAAAAACGCCATCACCGATTTCAAGAATGGAAATATCAAAAGTACCGCCACCAAGGTCATAAACCGCGATCGTTTTACCGTCATTCTTGTCCATACCGTATGAAAGTGCGGCCGCGGTTGGCTCGTTGATGATCCGCAAAACTTCCAGACCGGCAATCTTGCCCGCATCTTTCGTTGCCTGACGCTGGGCGTCATTAAAGTAAGCCGGAACGGTAATAACCGCCTGCTCTACTTTTTCACCAAGATAGGCTTCAGCGGTTTCCTTCATTTTCTGCAGAATCATTGCAGAAACCTGAGAGGGCGAATATTTTTCGCCGCCAGCTTCAACCCATGCATCGCCATTGTCGCCTTTGACAATATTGTAGGGAACCATTTTCTGGTCTTTTTTAACCAGCTTGTCGTCAAACCGGCGACCAATCAAACGCTTAACTGCGAAGAGAGTGTTTTCCGGATTTGTTACCGCCTGACGTTTGGCCGGTTGGCCAACAAGGCGTTCTCCATCTTCGGTAAAGGCCACGATGGAAGGGGTTGTGCGCGCACCTTCTGCATTCTCAATTACTTTTGGCGATTTGCCGTCCATAACAGAAACACAAGAATTCGTTGTGCCAAGGTCAATGCCTATTACTTTTGCCATTTTAATTTCTCCTGTACAGCGAGCCAACCGGACCCATCCGTTTTACCGGAATACGGCGTCCCGGGCATCGGAAATTTGCGGATTATAATAATTCGCTAAAACCGGTGCCCCCGTTGGCCCCCAAATTGTAGGGCTACTCATTGATTTTGATCAGGCAGAAATTTCATTTCGAAAATGATTTTCCTGCGTTGCCAGCTATATAAGAACAGGGGTCGGTTGGCGCAAGACTTTGTATAGGGTTAAAAGCACGAAGTTTTGCATAAATCCGACTTTTTTTGATCAAAAACAGGAATATTGGCATGAAATCACCGTCCAAGGGAGTTCGATATTTACCAAATCACCTATCGGCCGATCAACAGAATCATTTGATTTCACAGATTCGCTCGATTACTCGCCAGGCACCGCTATATATACCCCGGATGCCAAAGACGGGAAAACCAATGTCAGTAAAAATGACAAATTGCGGGTTGCTCGGTTGGGTGACAGACAAAAACTCTGGCTATCGCTATCAAAGTTTTCACCCGCTGACCAAAAAATCATGGCCCGAAATTCCAGATCAGCTACTGGAGTTGTGGCAGGAAATTGCGAACTACCCACATCGGCCAGAGGCCTGTTTGATCAATTATTACGATTCTGATGCCAAAATGGGCATGCATCAGGATCGCGACGAGCAAAATTTTGATGCACCGGTTGTTTCAATCTCACTTGGCGATGATTGTATGTTTCGTATTGGCGGGGTCACGCGCGGCGGCCCAACCCGGTCGCTTCGTCTGCAAAGCGGCGATGTAGTGATTCTGGAAGGTGAAGCAAGGTTGGCATTTCACGGGGTCGATAAAATTTATCCCGACACCTCAATGGTTCTCAACAATGCCGGGCGGATAAACCTAACCCTTCGCCGGGTAACGCGGCCGGGATAATTTTTATCGACCGTTGGTGACGGCCTTCATCATTCTTTGCATCACATTGTCCTTGTCGATAAAGCGGTGTTTCAGCGCGCCTAGTATATGCAACACACAAAGCGGCAGAATCAATTGCCCCGAGATTTCGTGAACCTCTTCGATAATTTCGGAAAAATCGTGACTGCCGGCAATAGGCGAGGGTATTTGAAGCAGCCCAAAAATGTCGATCGCCTTACCCTCTGACCAGGGCAGTAAATAGCCGCTAAGTGTTACGATCAGAATAGAGATCAGGAAGCCCCAAATGACCACTTGAGATGCAAGATTGTAAATGGCTGCCTGTTCTGGCTTGCTGGTCATGCCACGCATAATGCGCCGGATTACTCGCCAAATAAGAAAGACACCAAAAATGGCCCCAACGCTAACATGAAAAGTGATCACAGCGGAGCCGAAGTCATCCTCGTGGGTCAAAAAAAGCGCAATCACAAGGATTGCCGTAAACCAGTGAATGATTATTGATGAACGTGAATAGCCGGATAATATTCGGGACAAATGCCTGTCTTTCAAAGTCGTTTACTACAATTTACAGGCACATATTGTACATCTCATGCGTCCATTCAAGTTAAATAAATGTAACGCTCGGTTAAAGCCTGTCTACCAGCGAATACCAGGTGAGTGCAGCAAACAGCAGCGGGCTGCGCATGGCTTTCCCGCCGGGAAATGGCGTGATTTTGAGTTCAGACAACAGGTCAAGTTGGGCGCTGTCGCCGCAAAATTTCTCCGCAATCAATCGCCCGGTATAATTAGAAAGCATCACCCCGTGGCCGGAATAACCGCCCGCCGACCAAAGCCCCGGTTCAACCTCTCTAACATAAGGCATACGTTGCATGGTAATGGCAACGGAGCCGCCCCATGCATGGGTAATCTCAATATCTTTCAAAGTGGGATAAATTTCAATCATCTGCTTGCGAATACCGGCCTCTATATTGCCTGCATCACCGGTGGAATATGCCTCACGCCCGCCAAATAATAATCGGCTATCTTTAGATTTGCGAAAATAGCGCACGACAAAACGCGAATCATCTACTGCCTCATTGCCGGGCAAAATCGCGCTATCCAGCGGCAATGGTGCTGTTGCCCCGATAAACGATTGAATTGGCATGACATTGCGTGCGGTATTTTTCTCAAGATCACCATGATATCCATTCAGAGCCAGCAGGCATTTATCGGCAGTTATTGTGCCGCTCGGCGTTTCAATATGAATTTTGCTTTGAGATTTGATGCTGGTGGCGCGGGTTTGTTCAAATATTTTGGCGCCATTTTTTTGGGTAGCCTTTGCCAGACCTATTAAATATTTCAGCGGATGAATATGCCCTGTGCCCTTATCCCACGCGCCGCCAAAATAGTGGCTTGAGCCCAGTTTTGCGGCCATTTCATCTTTATCAAGCCAGCCAAGACCATGGTAATTGTAGCGTTCATTGACCGCATTGATATGGGCTCTTTCATCAGCTTCGTAGTGTTTTTTGTGCATCGGAGTTAGTTGACCAACTGAATAATCGAACTCAAAGCCACCCTCTTCGGCCACCTCATGCATATTTCTTTTTGCATCCTCAGCAATATCCCAAAGTGCTTTCGAACGTTCAAACCCATATTGTTTTTCCAACTCCAGAACGCCGGCGCGTTGTCCAGTGCCCAACTGTCCGCCATTACGCCCGGATGCGCCATCGCCAAACCGGCAGGCCTCAATTAAAACGACATCTACGCCAGATTTTGCCAAATGATAGGCACAGGAAAGGCCGGTAAAGCCGCCACCAATGATGGCCACGTCGCAGCGGCGATCACCCATAAGTGTAGGATATTGAGGGCGTTCATCGACGCTTGCCTCATACCAGCTGTTACCGGGAGAAATTGGCGTTTGTACGAGGTCTTGCATCGGATAGAGCTTGCCTAATTTAGGGAAATTCGAATGGAACTCGCGTTACACATTTAGTAATAGGAACTCACGTTACACATTTAGTAATAGGAACTCACGTTCCCAGGGACTAATAACTTCCATAAAGGTTTCAAATTCACCATGCTTTATCGCAGCATAGGTGCTGCAGAATTCTTTTCCCAGCATACTTTCAAGCCCCTCATCATGTTCAAACAGAGCAACCGCTTCCAGCAATCCGCGAGGCAGCTCGTTGATGCCTTCATTGGTGGTATTTGAGGTGGCGGAATTTGGAACAATATTTTGCTCAATGCCAAGCAACCCGCAGGCAAGTGAAGCAGCCAGTGCCAGATAGGGATTGGCATCGGACGATGGAATACGGTTTTCGACACGTCTCCCGGCTGAATCTGAATTTGGAATGCGCAGGCCCGCGGTGCGGTTATCATGCCCCCAGTGCACGTTTACCGGTGCAGATGTGCCAAGTGCCAACCGTCGATAAGAGTTCACATAAGGCGCCATCATGATCAGTGATTTTGGCAAGTAATGTTGCATTCCGCCCAGAAAGGCAAAAAATGCCTCTGACGGTTTACCGTTTTCAGTTGAGAAAATATTTTTGCCGGTCTTGGCATCGAGCACCGATTGGTGAATATGCATGGCCGAGCCCGGTTGTCCTTGCATTGGCTTGGCCATGAAGGTTGCATACATCTCATGCTTTAATGCGACCTCACGAATGGTGCGTTTGAATAAAAACACCTGATCGGCCAATGCAATTGGGTTGCCGTGGTGCAAATTAATTTCAAGCTGGGCCGCCCCTTCTTCGTGAATGAGAGTTTCGATTTCCAACCCCTGCTCTTCTGAAAAATGATAAATATCATCAATCAGCTCATCAAATTCATTGATACCGGCAATTGAATAGCCCTGACCGCCAGCCACCGCGCGACCCGAGCGGCCAACCGGTGGTTCCAGCCGCAGATCCGGGTTGGTATTGGTTTTAACCAGATAGAACTCAATTTCCGGTGCAACAACCGGCCGCAAACCTTTTTTGTGATATGCATCGACCACCCGCTTCAAAACATTTCTTGGGGTATAGGATACCGGTGCCCCATCCGTGGTGGCCATATCACAAATGACCTGCGCCGTGGGGTCGCTTTCCCACGGAACCACTGAAAGGGTGGAAAGGTCGGGTAAGAGCCGCAAATCACCATCATTGGGCGGATACTGAAAATCGTCTGTTTCTTCCGGATAAACACCGGAGATTGTTTGCATGAATACAGAACCCGGCAGCGCCAAAGTAGAGCGATCAAGGAACTTTTTTGACGGCATCATCTTACCACGGGCAACGCCGGCCATATCCGGTGTGATGCATTCAATATCCTCAATACCACGAACCGAGAGCCAGGCCTTCGCCTGATCAAGATTTTCGACACCGCGCGCACTGGACAGATAGGATGGTTGTGAAGGGTCGTCATTGGGCGGATTGTTAGCAGTTACAGTTTTCTGATCAGAATTGGAGGTCATGTAAATAGCGTTCATAAAGTTGATTTTACTGGCAACATTATAGCCGCAAAGAATTAATGAACTCAAATATATTCCTGCAGATCGCTATTTATGGTTGGGTTTGCTTGATAGAGATCAGGTCCTGACCTCAGGTCGTGATGACATTCAGGTTTCGGTCGCAGCGCGAGTTGTTTTTCTGCCTTGAAAAGGCGGAAAGCTGGCAGTGCTGCATCCCACCACAAGCGATTTTCAACACATTCAGAGCTGAAAAAGCCCGCGTCAATGAGATATGAAAAAAATTGCCCGTAATTACGTCTAAAAACCTTGAAAGGGATTGCCCTACCAGCGGTTTTTCTTCTGATCTTGAACAATTTTTCTTCATACTGCGTTCCAAATCCTGTTTGTCAACACGACCTAGGCAACCCGCGCAAGCGGGGCGCTGGAAACCCGGTAAGAAATAGCTTCAGCCAAATGAATCCGGCCAATATTTTCAGCCCCATCCAGATCTGCAAGCGTCAGCGCTACTTTCAAAATACGGTGGTAGGCGCGCGCCGAAAACTGCATAGCATTGGCCGCTTCCTCCAAAAGCGCCTGTCCGCCCGCATCAGCAATGGCGACCTGTTCAATGATGGCGGATGACGCGCTTGCATTTGTGGTTGAGGATACCCCCAGTTCTTCATAGCGCGCATATTGCCGTTGGCGCGCATTGGCAACCCTTTCGGCAACCACTTCACTGGGTTCGGATTTCGATGGCTGAATAAGGTCACGGGCAGAAACGGCAGGCACTTGAATGCGCAAATCTATCCGGTCGAGTAGAGGGCCGGAAATTCGGGCCTGATAATCACTGGCACAGCGCTCACCGCGCCGACAAGTATGACCCGGTTCGCCAGCCATGCCACATCGACAAGGGTTCATGGCGGCAATCAGTTGAATGCGCGAGGGATAGGAAACCCGGTGATTAACCCGCGCAATCATGGTTTCTCCCGCTTCCAGCGGTTGACGTAACGAATCCAGCGCTTGCGGGGAAAACTCTGGAAACTCATCCAAAAAAAGCACCCCATTATGGGCAAGCGAAACCTCGCCCGGGCGAGCTTTTAGCCCGCCGCCCACAAGGGCAGCCATCGATGCGGAATGGTGGGGCGCGCGAAAGGGACGGGCATTGGAGAGTTTACCATCGCTCAATTCACCGGCAATCGATGCAATCATCGAGACTTCCAGCAGTTCTTTTGGTGTTAATGGTGGCAAAATAGAGGGAAGCCGTTCAGCCAACATGGATTTGCCGGAACCCGGCGGTCCGATCAACAGTATATTATGGCCACCGGCGGCGGCGACCTCCAGTGCTCGTTTGGCGGTTTCCTGTCCTTTGATATCGGCAAGATCAGCACCACCAGATGTACGCTCACGTACCGATGCAATGGGTCTTGAAAGTACCTGTGTCCCTTTGAAATGATTGGCCAGCGCAATCAGGCTGGCGGGTGCGAGAATATCCATTTCCGGGTCAGCCCATGCAGCCTCGCCACCGCAGGCTTTCGGGCAAATCAAACCTTTTGAAATTGCATTGGCGCTAATTGCTGCCGGTAATACACCGGCAACGGCGGCAATTGTGCCATCAAGCGAAAGCTCACCCAAAACCACATAGGCCTCAAGTGCATCGCCCGGAATTGCCCCAAGTGCCGCCATAAGCGCCAAAGCAATCGGCAAATCATAATGACTGCCTTCTTTTGGCAGATCAGCCGGTGCCAGGTTAACCGTCACTTTTTTCGGTGGCATCGAAAGTCCCGATGCATGCAGGGCCGCTTGAACCCGCTCGCGGCTTTCAGCCACAGCTTTATCTGCAAGGCCGACAATATGCATGCCGATTTTACCCGGCGCGATCATTACCTGCACATCAACATTGACCGCTTCAATACCCTGAAAAGCAACAGTTGTTACCCGCGAAACCATAGATCAAACTCCCAACCTCAGCACAAGGTGCGGTTGAAGGTTAGAACGGGTAAACTGGAATTGTCAAGAACATTTAGAGAACAAATTGAATTTCGCCCGTCATTTCACCCTCAAAAGGTGTGATCGGTTGTATTTTCAGAACGTATTAAGAACGGTTTTTGGAAATTTTGTCTTCGACCGCATCCCAAAACAGGGCTGCAATATCCGCACCTCCAAAATTCTTAACCTCGCGAATGCCGGTGGGTGAGGTGACATTTATTTCTGTCATATAATCGCCGATCACATCGATACCGACAAACATGAAGCCACGTTCTTTTAAGGCAGGGCCAATACGGGCACAAATCTCTTCTTCACGCGGGGTAATACCGATTGCTTCAGCCCGACCACCCACATGCATATTGGAGCGGGCCTCATTTTCGCCCGGCACCCGGTTGATCGCGCCAACCGGTTCACCGTCGATAAGGATTATACGTTTATCGCCAGCCCGCACGTCACTTAAATATCGCTGGGCGATGAAGGGCTCCGGCCAGGTGTCTTCAAATAGCTCTAGTAGGGATGAGAGATTTTGATCGCCCGGCTGAATACGAAAAACCCCGGCACCGCCATTTCCATAAAGTGGTTTGACGATAATATCACCAAATTCATCACGGAATTTGCGGATTTCATCGCTGGAGCGAGTGATCAGGGTTTCCGGCATCAGGTCTGGAAACTCGGTTACAAATATTTTTTCAGGTGCGTTGCGCACCTCAGCTGGATCGTTCAGCACAAGGGTTTTGGGATGAATACGCTCCAGCAAATGCGTTGCCGTAATATACCCCATATGAAAGGGTGGGTCCTGGCGCATCAACAGAGCATCATATTCGGAAAGATCGGTTTCTACAGCTTTACCCAGCACATAGAAATCACCGGCAATATCCTGTACTTTAACCGATTCCACATTGGCAAAAACCCGGCCATCGCGCATGGAAAGCCGGTCAACCGTATAGTGAGAAAGGTGGTGCCCACGCTTTTGTGCCTCCAGCATCAGGGCAAAGGTTGAATCTCCCTCGATATGGACGGTGGAAATATGGTCCATTTGAACAGCAATATTGAGCGGCATAAAAAAATCCTGTTTTGTCTGGCTAAATTTCTTACGGCAAAATCTGAAAGGTGAAAAGGCGTAAAATATTATTACGGCCGATGCCTCAGCCTTCCCACGCGCCTTTAATATGGTGCGGCCATGTGCGCGGGACAATGGCAATAATGTCATAGCGAATGGAAAGTCTGGCATAATCCGCCTGTTTGGCAAGCCAGTAATCCCCGGCGCTGATAATACGTTGTTGTGCGGTGTGGCCAACAGCGTCATGCGCTTGCGCAAGGCTTTGGCGGGCCTTAACCTCAACCATGGCAATAAGGTCACCCTTTCGTGCGATAATATCCACCTCGCCCGATTTTGTGCGAAAGCGCATTTCAATTATTCTGTAACCCTTAAACCGCAAGAACCATGCGGCCAGAAATTCAGCCCGCCGCCCGCGCTTTTCAGCGGCAATCCTTTTTTGCCCGGGTCTTGGGTTTGTGACCCTAGTCATTTTTCTTTTTCAGTTCCAACGCACGTTGGTAAAGGTCGCGCTTTGAAAGGCCAAGAGCGACCGCAAGCTCAGCGGCCGCTTTTTTTATCGGCATTTCCTGTAACAATTCGCCAAGGCGTTGATCAATCAATTCATCGCTGGTTTCAATACTGGCGGCGGCTTCAATCAACACGACAATTTCACCTTTTGGTGCATCCCTATCGGCAAACTCCTGCGCAAGATCATCAAGCGTTCCGCGATAGAAAGTCTCGTGCATTTTGGTAATTTCACGGCCAATGGCGGCATTTCGCTCAGGCCCCAGCACAACAACCATATCGGCAAGCGAAGCGGTCAATCTTCGGGGTGATTCAAAGAAAATCAGGGTTGCATTACAATTTGCAAATTCGGCTATTCGTCGTTTACGCGCGCCCTGTTTGTGGGGCAGAAACCCCGCAAACAAAAATTGCTCATTCGCAAGGCCGCTGGCCACAAGTGCGGCAAGCGGGGCAGAAGCGCCGGGAATGGGAACAATATTTATTTCAGCTTCGATAACACTGATGACAAGTCTGAAGCCCGGATCAGAAACCAGAGGCGTACCCGCATCGCTGATAACGGCAACAGATTGTCCCTGTTCCAGTTTTGAAAGAATTTCAAAGCCTTTTTGCTTGGCATTATGTTCATTATACGAGGTTTTGGCCGTTTTAATGCCATAACGCGCGAGCAAAATTCCGGAGGTTCTTGTATCCTCACAAGCGATCAGATCGCACCCGGCAAGGGTTTCCAGCGCCCGCAAAGTGATATCACCAAGGTTGCCGATTGGTGTGGATACAAGATATAGTCCACAGGGTAGTGGAGGTGCTTTAAGCACTGCTTGCTGCAGGGTGTAGGTTCGTTTAGAGTCAGACAATTGCAACCTGTCAAAGAGGGGGTGATTTGTTTGGTGTTATTCGTCGGTAACCCTCTTTGACATAGGTCGTGTCAGCCGTCAAAAGCGGATTGTAACAGGTATAGTGGCCAATATGCATGGGGAAGCATAACAGGACTGATGTTAGTTACTCAGAAAATACAGAAAACTGGAAATATCATAGCATTGATATTAATCGGTTTGGCTCTCACCTCATGTCAGGTTGGGCAACTGGGTCTTGCCGGCAATAACCAGCTTTCTGCCAACCCTTCGCCTGTTGAAAATACCTTGCCGCCGGCAACGGGCGAAACTGTTGGCACCGGTAAAATCAGGGTAGCGCTGCTATTGCCGCTAACGGCACCGGGTAATGCCGGTAAAATTGGCGCCGAATTAAAGAATGCCGCCAAGCTCGCAATGCGGGATTTTGGTCAAAATAACATCCAGCTGGTCATCAAGAACACCGGTGGGCAGGCTGCAGATGCACAAATTGCGGCAACCACGGCGATTACAGAGCGCTCATCTGTGGTTATCGGGCCGCTGTTCTCAGCCAGCGTGGCGGCAGTATCTTCGGTTACCCTGCCTGCCAATATATCGATGATAGCGTTTTCTTCGGATCCAGGAAGAGCCAGGCGCGGGGTTTATCTTATGTCTTTTTCTCCTGTGGCCGATATCAAACGATCAGTAAATTTTGCAATTTCGCAGGGAAAAACCAAATTTGTCACCCTGTTGCCAAATGGCGCTTATGGTACATTGGCCGAAAATGCTTTGCGTGACATACTAAACCGCAATAGCGGCAGGTTAATTGCAGTGCAAAAATATGATCACAGCAATGTTTCTATTGAGGCGGCTGTAAGGGAAATTGCTGCTAAGGCAAAATCTGCAGACGTGATTTATATTCCTGATGGCGGCAAAGTACCCGGCGCTATTCTGGTGGAATTGAGCAGGGCTGGCATAGATACCAATGCCAAATTAGTGCTGGGTTCCGGTCAGTGGGAATCGACCAATTTGTCGAGTGCCGCATTTAACCGCACAATATTTACCGGGCGGGACAAGCGCCAATTCGCCAATTTTTCTGCTCGCTATAAAGCAGCATATGGTGCCTTGCCCTCATCAACTGCGGGGCTTGCCTATGATGCTGTTAGCATGGTTGCAGGTCTGGCGCGCCGCAGTGGTGCCAATCCATTCAGCTTTGCCAGTATAGAAAGTCGCAACGGCTATAGTGGGGTTAACGGAATTTTCCGTTTTGGCGCAAATGGCAAGGTAGAACGTGGATTGGCAATTTATCAGGTGCAAAACGGTGCTACGCAAATTGTCTCCAAGGCTCCAAACACCTTTGGTCCGGGGATTTAGCGGTAAATTTAATTAGCTTTAACCGCATAGTGAGCGAAGAGCGAGCCGCCCGAAAAGGGCGCCCTCGTGGAGCCGGTGTGTATTGCACATCTGGCGTGAACAGTTAGATCATGTAAGCGAGCGTATTTACGCGCAAGCGAACGGTTACATAAAGTGAGTGCACGACCAATAAAGCACTCACGCAAATGGCGTTGCCATTGCTCCGCGAGGGCGCTTCGCGCTTCACCTATCGGTTCAGTTGGAGCATCAAGTGAGTGCACATGTATAAACTCAAATCGCACGTAGACCCCGGACTTGATCCGGGGGATGCGCAAGACTTGAGCATAAGTTTACGCAAGCGAGCGACTAAACAAAATGAGTAAATCAATGCAGCATGATAATATGCCAAAATATGAAGCTGAAATTGCCGAGAAAGGTCATAAGCGCCTTTCTGCGCTTGAACTGGAAACGCTTGTGAAGGGCAATAGTTTTTCTGGTCTCTATAGACCTCCATTTCAGTATGTAATCCGCATTGGAGCCGATGGCTCGCTTTGGGGTGAAAACAATTTTGGTACAAAAGACAGTGGCCGGTGGTCAATTGATCCTGCGACCGGAGGGTTTACTGTGTCCTGGCAGAACTATTGGGATGCCAACACCGCATTTGGCTATGTGGTCGATGGTATAATCCACTTGTTTGATGCCCAAACCGGCGACTGGCGTACTTCGATGCTGCATGAGGTTGCCGAGGTTTGACAGGTTTCCTCTTACGCCGCTAAATCTGCAATCACCGCGTCCAGTACCAGCCAGCCGCGTTGGGTGGCGCGCAGGCGACCACCCTCCAGCCATTCAATCATACCATAGCTGATCAGCGCCTTGATCTGTTCCGGGTTGATCTCTCTTCCCGTTAGTTCCAGATAGCGTTTTGGGTCAAAGCCTTCGCGCACCCGCGCCTGCATGAGCAGAAATTCATCACCCATCGCCTCTGTGGTGAGTTGTTCATCAATGATAATCCCGTGGCCGTGGTTTTCCACATTTTCCAACCAGGTTTCCGGGTGCTTTTCACAAATGATTGCGTGTTTGCCGTCATTGGCGGTGAGCCGTCCATGGGCACCGGCACCAATGCCCGCATAATCGCCATAGCGCCAATAGGTCAGGTTGTGGCGACATTCGGCCCCCGGCACCGCATGATTGGAAATCTCGTAAGCGGGCAACCCGCGGGATGCAGTAATTTCTTGCGTCACCTCATAAAGTCGTGCCGCTTGTTCTGTTGGTGGCGGCTTTAGTTTCCCCCGTTCGCGCAGGTCCCAGAACGGGGTTTCCTGCTCGATGGTCAATTGATAGAGCGACAGGTGATCGGCTGATAAGTCGATCGCCTGATTGAGCTCTTGCTCCCAGCTTTCAATCGTCTGGTTTGGGCGCGCGTAAATCAAATCAAACGAAAGGCGTGGAAATGTTTCACGGGCAATTTCGATGGCGCGTTTGGCATCATCCACATTGTGCAATCGGCCAAGAAATTTGAGTTGCTCATCATCCAGCGATTGAACCCCGAGCGATACCCGGTTAACGCCTGAAGCGCGATAGCCACGAAAGCGCTCCGCCTCAACGCTGGATGGATTGGCTTCCAGCGAAATCTCGCAGTCATCTGCCATATGCCAGTGACCGGCTACGGCTTCCAGAATGGTTGAGACCGTATCAACTTCCATCAGTGATGGCGTGCCACCGCCAAAAAACACGCTGGTCACCGTGCGGTTGGGCGCAAGGGCCGCCATATGGGCGATTTCTTTCAGATAAGCTTTGACAAATCGGGCCTGATCGATTTTTTGGTGCCGCACATGGCTGTTGAAATCGCAATAGGGACATTTGGCGGCACAAAACGGCCAGTGGATGTAAATGCCAAAACCCGGATTTATCAAATTATCAGATCCCACAATTAATCCAAACAACCTTCTGCAAATTTGGCGAATGCACGCGCCCGGTGTGAAAGCGGTATATCACCGCCCGGTGTCCATCCGTGTTTTTCTTCGGCACTCATTTGCCCGAATGTACGGTCCTCGCCATCGGGCAAAAACACCGGATCATAACCAAAGCCTTGCGTACCGGTTGGCGGCCAGATCAATTGCCCATGCACTTCGCCGCGAAAATATTCCGCATGACCATCCGGCCAGCAAAGGCAAAGGGTGGCGACAAACATTGCACCCCGTTTTGAAGGTTCATCAGCCCCACATTCATTGAGCTTGTCCTCAACCAATTGCATGGCCTTGGCGAAATCTCTGGTGCCGTCTTCCTGTTCAGCCCAGTCGGCGGTGTAAACGCCGGGCGCACCATCAAGGGCCGCAACACAAAGACCTGAATCATCGGCCAAAGATGGCAGACCGGTCGCAAGGGCAGAGGCGTGGGCCTTGGTATAGGCGTTTTGCTCAAACGTCGTGCCGTTTTCTTCCGGTTCAGCCAATCCAAGCTCGCCCGCAGATTTGGCGGTTAAGCCAAAAGGAGCAATCAATTCGCCAATTTCGCGAACCTTGCCCGCATTATGGGTTGCCACCACCAGCTCTTTGCCATCAAGTTTTCTGATTGCCATGATGCTTTAAAATGCCAGTTTTTGTAATTCGATTAATTCGCCAATGCCTTTTTTGGCAAGGCCCATCAGTTTGAGAAATTCATCTTCGCTAAACGGCTCTTTTTCTGCCGTACCCTGAATTTCAATAATACCGCCGGAACCGGTCATGATGAAATTGGCATCGGTTTCAGCCACACTGTCCTCGGCATAATCAAGATCAAGCACCGGCTCACCCTCATAGATACCGCAGGAAACCGCTGCCACATGGTCAAGCAATACGGGTTTGGAAATCATCGAACGGGCTTCCATCCAGCCGATGCATTCTTTCAGCGCTACAAATGCCCCGGTAATTGAGGCGGTGCGGGTGCCGCCATCAGCTTGAATAACATCGCAGTCTATGGATATTTGTCGCTCGCCCAGCGCTTCCATATCAACACCGGCGCGTAGTGCGCGACCAATCAGGCGTTGAATTTCAACCGTGCGACCAGATTGTTTGCCGGATGAAGCCTCACGCCGCATGCGTGAGCCGGTGGAGCGCGGCAACATACCATATTCAGCCGTAACCCAACCCTTGCCACCACCGCGCAACCAGGGTGGCACGCGCTCTTCCAGGCTTGCGGTGCAAAGCACATGGGTGTCGCCAAATTTAATCAGGCAGGAACCTTCCGCATGTTTTGAAAAACCGCGTTCAAGGCTCACGGCCCGCATTTCATCATTTTGTCGTTTTGACGGCCGCATTCGGCTCTCCTGTAATGTAAAACTGTTGGCCGCTTGTAGCCAGATTGGCGGGAGGGTGCAAACATGAA
>JAJRQF010000021.1 GCA_024280375.1 Alphaproteobacteria bacterium
ACAACGGCGGCATAATGCTTTTTCAGACGCGGCTCATAAGTTGCCTCAGCCATCGATTACGTCTCCAGAACGTTTTGCAAAACGAACCTTGCGGCCATCGTCTGCTGTTTTAAATCCAACCCGTGTGGGCTTGCCATCTTTTGGGTCTGCAATTGCAATATTTGACATTTGAATTGCAGCTTCCTTAGAAAAAATACCGGCCTCTTGCGACGCACTTTGTTTTGTGTGCCGCTTGACCATATTAATTCCGGAAACAAATGCTCTTCCCTCTTTGGGATTAACACTCATCACATTGCCTTTACGGCCTTTATCTTTGCCGGTCAGCACGACGACTTCGTCGCCCTTGCGTATCTTTTGCATCTCAATAAATCCTTACAGCACTTCAGGTGCCAAAGAGATAATCTTCATGTGTCTTTTAGCGCGAAGCTCACGAGGCACAGGTCCAAAAATCCGAGTACCAATTGGCTCTTTTTTAGCATCAACCAATACAGCCGCATTGCCATCGAAACGAATGACACTGCCATCAGCGCGTTGAATATCTTTGCGGGTGCGAACAACAACAGCCTTTGCGACATCACCCTTTTTAACGCGACCACGTGGAATAGCTTCCTTGATCGAAACAACGATAGTATCGCCAACTGAAGCATATTTACGCTTGGAACCGCCAAGCACCTTGATGCACATAACGCGCTTGGCACCGGAATTATCGGCGACTTCAAGATTTGATTGCATCTGAATCATGTCTGTTCTTCTCTATTCATGCGGCAATCAAAATAATTGCCTCAAATTACTATCCGCATCAACCAAACGGCCAATCCGGCATTCTTTAACGAGGATCAGGCGCTTTTTGCGTCTTCAATAACAACCCAGCACTTGTCCTTAGAAATTGGACGGCTTTCCTCGATTGAAACCAGATCGCCAACTTTCTTGGCATTGGCCTCATCATGCGCCTTGTAGTTCTTAGAACGGCGCACAGTTTTCTTGTACAATGGGTGTGTAAAGCGGCGTTCCACTTTTACAACCACGGTCTTGTCATTTTTGTCACTGACAACAGTGCCCTGCAAAATGCGTTTCGGCATAGTGTTTTCCTTAAATCCCGCCAGGCGTTAAGCCTGAGCAGCCTCTGCCTGCTTCACGCGGGCTATTGTCTGAATGCGTGCGATATCACGGCGAACCTGGCGAACCCGAGAAGTATTCTCAAGTTGACCTGTGGCGCGCTGAAAACGCAAATTAAACTGTTCTTTTTTCAACTTCACCAGCTCATCTCTAAGCTGATCATCTGTCATTGCACGAATGTCGCTGGGCTTCATTGCCTCAACCTTTCTCGTCACTTAATTTGGTTATCAGTCAGCAACACGCTGAACGAAACGGGTTTTAATGGGTAATTTACGAGCACCAAGGCGAAGCGCCTCGCGAGCAATCGTTTCATTAACACCATCAATCTCAAACATGATCCGGCCTGGCGCCACACGAGCTGCCCAATATTCCGGAGAGCCTTTACCTTTACCCATACGGACTTCGGTCGGTTTCTTGGAAATCGGCACATCCGGAAAAATCCGGATCCACACACGACCGGCACGTTTCATGTGACGGGTGATGGCACGACGTGTTGCTTCGATTTGCCGGGCGGTAATACGCTCGGGCTCCATGGCTTTCAAGCCAAAAGCACCAAATGTCAAAGATGTACCACCTTTGGCATTGCCGTGGATACGGCCCTTGTGTTGCTTACGAAATTTTGTGCGCTTTGGTTGCAGCATCTTATCTCAATCCTCAAATTACCGGCGCGGCCCACCAGAACGGCGGCCTCCGCCAGAACCCTGTTCCTGACTTTCAACACTGCGGCGTTCAGATGCCATTGGATCATGCTCAAGAATTTCACCCTTGAAGATCCAGACCTTCACACCACAAATGCCATAGGCAGTCGCAGCTTCAGCTGTTCCATAATCAATATCGGCACGCATTGTATGAAGCGGCACACGACCTTCGCGATACCATTCCATGCGTGCAATTTCTGCACCACCAAGACGGCCACCACAGTTGATACGAATTCCACCCGCACCAAGACGCATGGCAGATTGAACCGCCCGCTTCATAGCACGACGAAATGCAACCCGGCGCTCAAGTTGCTGAGCAATAGACTGGGCAACAATGGTTGCATCCATCTCAGGCTTACGAATTTCAACGATATTCAGATGAACTTCTGAATCAGTCATTGTTGAAATCTTGCGCTTCAATTTTTCAATATCAGCACCCTTCTTACCAATGATAATGCCTGGACGGGCAGAATGAATGGTAATGCGACATTTTTTGTGCGGGCGCTCAATCACAACTTTTGCAATTGAAGCTGCCTTGAGTTCTTTCTGCAGGTAATTACGGATTTTAATATCCTGATGAAGCAGGTTTCCGTATTCACCCTTGCTGGCAAACCAACGTGAATCCCACGTGCGGTTGATACCCAGACGAAAGCTGATTGGATTAATTTTTTGACCCATTATGCAGCCTCCCCAACGGAATCATCATTAGTAGTCTCTTCAACTTCACGAACGATAATCGTGAGATGGGAAAATGGTTTCAATATCCGGCTGGATTTACCGCGACCGCGCGCCATAAAGCGTTTCATCACCAAAGCTTTGCCCACATGAGCTTCAGCGACAATTAAATTGTCAACATCAAGATCATGGTTGTTTTCAGCATTGGCAATCGCAGACAAGAGGCATTTCTTCACTGTCTCGGCAATACGTTTGCGCGAGAAGGTCAAATCAGCCAAAGCCGCATTTGCTTTCTTGCCACGTATCATCTGGGCTAACAGATTGAGCTTCTGCGGGCTCACACGAATAGTGCGATGAACCGCTTTGGCCTCATTTTCTTTGAGCGCGCGTTCGCGCTTTGGCTTGCTCATGATTATTTCCTCTTTGCCTTTTTGTCGGCAGCATGGCCGTAATAAGTTCTGGTTGGCGAAAACTCACCAAACTTGTGACCAACCATATCTTCCGATACAGAAACAGGCACATGCTTGTGACCGTTATAAACACCAAAGGTCAACCCTACGAATTGGGGAAGAATGGTGGAACGACGGCTCCAGATCTTAATCACTTCATTGCGTCCAGATTCACGAACCTTCTCAGCTTTCTTGAGAAGATAACCGTCAACAAATGGACCTGTCCAAACAGAACGTGACACGAATTGCTTTCCTTACTTCTTGCGCTGATGGCGCGAACGCATAATAAATTTATCGGTGGTTTTGTTAGACCGTGTCCGTTTACCCTTGGTAGGTTTACCCCAAGGAGAAACTGGATGACGACCACCAGATGTACGACCTTCACCACCACCATGCGGGTGATCTACCGGGTTCATGGCAACACCACGAACACTTGGACGACGACCCAACCAGCGAGAACGGCCGGCCTTACCAAGGTTGATGTTTGAATTATCAGGATTTGAAACAGCACCAATTGAAGCCATGCACGTAGACAGGATCAATCTTTGCTCACCAGACTTCAAACGAAGAATGGAATATGTTCCATCACGACCAACAAGCTGGGCATATGTACCAGCAGAGCGAGCAATTTGACCACCCTTGCCCGGTTTCATTTCCACATTATGAATAATGGTGCCAACAGGGATTGCAGAAAGCGGCATCGCATTGCCAGGTTTCACATCCGCAGATTCAGCAGCAATTACCTTATCGCCAGCAGCTAAACGCTGAGGCGCAAGAATATAAGTTTGCTCGCCATCATCATAGGTCAACAAAGCGATATATGCGGTGCGGTTTGGATCGTATTCAATACGTTCCACAGTCGCCCAAACATCAAACTTGTTACGCTTAAAATCAATCTTACGGTATGTTCTCTTATGGCCACCACCGCGATTGAATGCAGTAATGCGACCACGGTTATTACGACCACCGCTTTGGGAAAGACCCTCTGTCAATTTCTTGACAGGCTTGCCTTTCCAAAGACCGGTACGATCAACGATAACCAGCTGTCGCTGGCTCGGTGTCGTTGGATTAAACTTCTTTAACGCCATTGTTCTTTTTCCTGTAAACCACGAAGGTCACATAATTCAAATTCTACAGACCTGTTGTAATATCAATCGACTGACCGTCAACCAATCTGACAACTGCCTTTTTCACATCGCTTTGGCGACCAAGGTGGCCACGAAAACGCTTCACTTTACCCTTGCGAACCAGCGTATTGACGCTTTTTACTTTCACACCAAACAGGCCTTCGACAGCACGTTTGATTTCAGGCTTGGTCGCATCGGAAGCCACATTGAAAATGATCTGATCATTTTCTGAAGCCATCGTTGCTTTCTCGGTGATCGCCGGTGAGCGGATCACATCATAATTATTAATCTCGCTCATTTAAAACGCTCCTCAAGGGCTTCAACAGCCGTTTTGGTCAAAACAAGTTTCTCACGACGCAGAATATCATACACGTTGATGCCCTGAATTGGCAGAACATCAAGATTGGGTATGTTTCTGGCTGCGAGGCCAAAATTCTTGTCGACTTCCTTGCCGCTGATTACCAGAGCATTTGTCCAACCAAGCTTTTCAAGCTGACTGCGCAATGCGGAAGTTTTTGGATCTTTTGAAGCAGCATCGTCAACAACAACAATCGCATCATCTTTCAGTTTGCTTGAAAGAGCATGGCGAAGAGCCAAAGCACGAAATTTCTTGTTCAGATTATGTGAGTGATCACGTGATTGTGGACCATGAGCCTTACCACCACCACGAAACTGTGGAGCAGAAGCCGCATGGTGACGTGCATTACCAGTACCTTTTTGACGGTACAATCTAGCACCGGTTCGGTTTACATCCGAACGGCCCTGAACCTGGTGAGTACCAGCACGGCGTTTGGCCAACTGATAACGAACCATGCGTTGCAGAATATCTGCACGAGGATCAAGTCCAAAAATCGCATCCGACAAAGACACTTTTCCAGAAGCCTTGCCATCAAGAGTGGTGACCTTAATATCCATTATGCGTCTCCCTCACTTGCGGTCTCATTGCCGTTGGCAGCCGTTCTAATTGCTGCAGGCATTGGAGCATTATCAGGGCGCGCTTTTTTAACCGCATCACGCACCAATATCCATGCGCCTTTAGAGCCAGGAACCGCGCCTTTAATAAGTATAAGTCCACGTTCAACATCGGTGCGAACAACCTCAACATTTTGAGTAGTCACCCGGGTTGAACCCATGTGGCCAGCCATCCGCTTGCCCTTGAATACTTTACCAGGATCTTGACACTGGCCGGTTGAACCATGCGAACGGTGAGAGACGGAAACACCATGTGTTGCCCGCAACCCGCCGAAGTTATGGCGTTTCATCGCACCGGCAAAACCTTTACCGATCGACGTACCCGTCACATCAACTTTTTGGCCAGGTACAAAGTGATCTGCAGTAATCTCGGCACCGATATCAACCATGTTTTCAGGCGCAACCCGAAATTCGGCCAGTTTGCGTTTAGGCTCAACCTTTGCAACTGCAAAGTGACCACGCAATGGCTTGGTTACATTTTTGACTTTAGCGGTACCAACACCCAGCTGCAAAGCTGTGTAGCCGTTTTTATCTTCTGTTTTGTGAGAAACAACCTGACAATTCTCCATTCGGAGCACCGTCACCGGCACATTAACACCTTCATCGGTGAATACGCGGGTCATTCCCACTTTCTGAGCAATCACGCCTGAACGCATTGGTTCAATCCTCATTGAGGGTATCGCTGCACCAAATGCAGCTTTGCCTCGTTTGTTTCAATTTCTACATCCGAAATCATTCCGGACAAATTAGTTATCTGAACAATCAGACTTACAACTTAATCTCGACGTCCACACCGGCAGCAAGATCAAGCTTCATCAGCGCATCAACAGTTTGCGGTGTAGGATCTACGATATCCAACAGGCGCTTATGTGTACGCATTTCAAACTGTTCACGCGACTTTTTGTCGATATGTGGCGAACGGTTTACCGTATACTTTTCAATTCTGGTCGGCAGTGGAACAGGTCCACGTACCTGAGCACCGGTTCTTTTTGCAGTCGAAACAATCTCTTTTGTCGACGCATCAAGAATACGATGATCAAACGCTTTAAGGCGTATCCGGATGTTTTGGCCGTTCATGGGAATTCCCTCTTGTCAGCAAAAGGCGCAGCAACTATTGCCACGCCCCCTACTATTCAATTATTCAACAATCTTGCTTACGATGCCTGAACCAACGGTACGGCCACCTTCGCGAATAGCGAAGCGAAGACGATCTTCCATTGCAATTGGCACAATCAACTCAACTGACATTTCAACATTGTCACCAGGCATAACCATTTCTGTACCTTCAGGAAGGCTCACAACACCGGTCACATCAGTTGTACGGAAGTAGAACTGTGGACGATAGTTGGTGAAGAATGGAGTATGACGGCCACCCTCTTCCTTGGTCAGAATATAGGCTTCTGCAGTAAACTTGGTGTGCGGTGTAACCGAACCTGGCTTACAAAGAACTTGGCCACGTTCAACTTTTTCGCGTTCAATACCACGAATAAGAGCGCCGATGTTATCACCAGCTTCACCGCGATCAAGCAGCTTGCGGAACATTTCAACACCAGTACAAGTGGTTTTCTGTGTGTCTTTGATACCAACGATTTCAATATCGTCACCAATATTGATCACGCCACGCTCAACACGACCAGTTACAACAGTACCACGACCGGAAATCGAGAACACATCTTCGATTGG
>JAJRQF010000022.1 GCA_024280375.1 Alphaproteobacteria bacterium
GCCCGAAGGGCAAGCAATCAAATTAACCGCGCCCAAAGGGTTTGGAGATAAGTACCCGCCTGGTTGCAACAAATGCTCGAAAAGATCCCGATCTGCCCTTGCGCTTTGTTATAACCATTCGAATACTTCTTTCCAAACAGAATTGTTTGAGATTAATAGGTACTGACCCTAGGCCTAAAACACGCTTTCGACTTGAATTGCCAACGGATATGTGGTGAACGAAGCCAAGGACTAATGCAATTGGCGACCGGGTTCATTTCCAACGCTGTTGAAGTTGAATATTTACCTCAGCCGGCAACGCAATTAATTTGAGATATAAAATGAAAATCAATGGTAACGAAATCAAACCCGGTAATGTAATCGAACACAAAGGCGGGCTTTGGGCTGCAGTTAAAACCAATGCTGTGAAACCCGGCAAGGGTGGTGCATTTAACCAGGTTGAGTTAAAAAACCTGATCGACGGCACTAAACTAAACGAGCGTTTTCGCGCATCCGAAACCATCGAAAAAATAAGGCTTGACCAGAAAGATTTTCAATATCTGTATTCCGAAGGTGAGATGCTGGTATTTATGGACCTCAATTCCTATGAGCAACTTGAGCTGCACAATGATTTCGTCGGTGAACGCGCGGCATTTTTGCAAGACGGGATGAACGTTCGGGTGGAAATGTATGAAGAAAAGGCGATCGGAATAACATTGCCCGACCAGGTTACACTTAAGATTGTAGAAGCTGACCCGGTGGTTAAAGGCCAAACCGTTTCTTCATCTTACAAGCCGGCAGTCATGGAAAATGGTATCCGGGTCATGGTTCCGCCCTTCATCGATGCGGGTGAAAGCATAATTGTCGATACCAGCGAAATTACATACATTCGCCGCGCAGATGCTTAATTGCGCGGTGAAAAGCACCTCTTGCAACAAATTCATTTAGTTCATCCAACCAACAAATCAAACCGGCTTTTTGGAGTAGCACATGGCCCGCTCGGCAATTTTAAATGTAATGGTGGAAGCAGCCCTAAAAGCCTCCCGCCGCCTGACCCGGGATTTTGGTGAGGTTGAAAATCTTCAGGTTTCCCGCAAAGGCCCCGGAGATTTCGTCTCGAATGCCGACAAGCAGGCCGAAACGACCATCGCCTCAATGTTGCGCAAGGCCCGGCCGGGATATTCCATGTTGCTGGAAGAAAGCGGTGCGATCAAAGGCGACGACACCCAACATCGCTGGATTGTCGACCCCCTGGATGGCACAACCAATTTCCTCCATTCAAACCCTTTCTTTTGCATTTCTATCGCATTGGAAACCCAGGGCACAGTTGTTGCTGGCGTAATTTATAATCCGATTACCGATGAATTATTTACCGCCGAACGTGGTCAGGGTGCCTATTTGAATGATCGCCGTCTTCGGGTATCTGGTCGGCGTGAAATGATGGATTGCCTTGTTGTTACCGGCATTCCCCATCCCGGTCGAAAAACCCAGGCTGAATTTATCACCCAACAAAATAACATAATGATACAGACCGCTGGCGTGCGCGCGCTTGGCTCAGCCGCATTAAGCCTTGCATATGTTGCAGCCGGTCGTTTCGATGGTTATTGGGAATCTGAGCTTGCCCCCTGGGATATAGCTGCAGGCATACTTATGGTACGCGAAGCTGGTGGGTATGTCACAGATTATGACGATAAAAACGAGATGTTCTCAAACGGTGACATCATTGCAGGCAACGAGTATATTCATAAGAAAATTCTTGGGATTTTAAAGTAATTGCAGCGTTATTCTAAGCTGAAATTAGATAAACAACCATCAATAATTATAATAATTCATTAGTGATAGCACCTTACTGAATATTAGGTTGCATTTGCTATTCTGTCTATACGCAGGAGAGCAAAGGCACACCCCAATGGGTAAATTTCAGTATTTTTACAAGCCCAAGCACAAACAGATTACAGGTAATCTGCGTACCGCCTTGATTCGTGAGCAGCACAATATGCTGCGCAATGTTCTTCCGGCCCTTTATGCAACAATGATGGTCACCCTCATTGTATTCACATTGTCATTTAAAGATATGCTCCCACAATGGTATAGTCTTTACCTGCCCCTTGGCTTTTTGGGGTTCATGACCATACGTGCCAATTACTGGTTTAAAAGCTTTCGAAGAGGCCCCGAGCCAAACATAAAGCAGATCCAGAAAGACATAAGATCAGTCTCCTGGGTAACACCGTTGATGATACTTTGTTATTCTACATTGGCGATTTACTCGCAACTGGACCAGGGAAATCACCATTTAACTCTTGCAGTTGTCGTAGTCTGGTGCGTTGCTTTGGTCACAGCATTTTCCCTGAGCACATTGCCGCTCACATCCATATTTGTGATTATGTTTGCGACAATTCCAATTTCGATCAGTTTTGCTCTCCACGGAACGTCTGACCTCACGCCCCTTGTATCAATATTTATTTCCCTGTCATTGCTTGTAATTTACACCAATAGCGTCACCTACCGGACCTTTGTAGAAACGATCATTACCCGTTGTAAATTATCCAAGAAGAACGCAATCATCGAAAATGAGCGAGAATTCGCCACCAAAATTGCCTACACAGATAATTTAACCGGACTGCCAAACCGGCGCAGTTTTTACGACAAGCTGGACGAGAAACTGATCCAACTCGAAAATGGCGAAACAAAACCGTTTAGCGTGGCCATAATCGACCTTGATGGTTTCAAGCCGATCAATGATGTGCATGGCCATCAAACCGGTGATGCTGTCCTGATTGAAGTTGGTAAAAGGCTGGTTTCAGCTATCAAAAACTCTGGCATGGTGGCAAGGCTGGGGGGCGACGAGTTTTGCATTCTGGTCAACGATATTGTGACAGAGGAAGACGCAACTTTGCTTGGTGATCATCTGGTTGAGGCCCTGCGTCCCGTTTACAATATTGATTCTGTAAAGGCACACTTGTCGGGATCATGCGGAATTAATCTGGTAAGTAATGAAGGCGCGAGCTCCTCCTGTGTTATGGAAAGAGCCGACCTTGCACTTTACAAGGCGAAATCGGAAAACCGCGGATATACAGAAATATTTTCTCGTGAAATGGAAGAAAATGTCAGAAAACGCTCGCAGGTAGAACAGGCATTGCGTGAAGCCATTGCTGACAATTCCATTGATATTCATTTTCAGCCAATTGTGAATTTACACGACAAAAAAATAATCGGAATGGAAGCACTTGCCCGGTGGCATCATCCAGAATTGGGTGACATATCGCCTGATTGGTTCATTCCAATTGCCGAACATTCTGGCTTGATTGCCGAGCTGACCGAAAATCTTTTTCGAAAGGCGATTACCACCGCCAAGAAATGGCCGGAGGAATATTTCCTGTCATTTAACCTTTCAGCCGAAAACCTGACCCGCCCAACCGTAGGCATGAATATTTTGTCAATCATGTTGCAGGAAAACTTCAATCCGACGCGACTTGAAATAGAGGTCACAGAAACCGCGATAATGCGAAACCTTCAAAGAGCCCGGGCAACAATTATAAACCTGCGAAAAGCCCAAATAAAAATTTCGCTCGATGATTTTGGTACCGGCTATTCAAGCATGAGTCAGATTAAAGAACTCCCCTTCGACAAAATCAAAATTGACAAAAGCTTTATCGACGGCATTTGCGACAGTCAGCGAACCCGTAACCTTGTTCTTTCGGTTGTCGGAATGTGCAAGAACCTCAATATATGTTGCCTGGCCGAAGGCATTGAAGACGAAGAACAACGTAAAATCTTGTCCAATATGGGTTGCAAAATGGGACAGGGATACTTGTTCGGCAAACCCATTTCGTCTGAAAAAAGCATAGAACTGCTCAACCCATCGGCATCTGATAAGATGCGCCTGTCAGCCTGAAAACGATCATGGCAAACAATCGGTTTCTTACCAGAAATCCGGCAAAACCTGTGATAATCGACCACCAAGTCTAAGCGGTGCAATTTTGCTGGCAAGGCCGGTAATTTCATCCACTTCAATACAAACCCCACACATGGTAGCAGGGCCTGATGCAGGCTCCATTCGTCCCTTTGGAACCTTTTTCAAAAACCGATTAAGCGGCTCTTCCTTATCCATACCAAGTGAAGAATCATAATCACCGCACATGCCAGCATCGCTCATATAGGCCGTTCCACCCGGCAATATTTGATGGTCGGCAGTTGGAATATGGGTGTGAGTTCCCACAACCAGACTGACTTTACCATCAACGAAATGACCAAAACACTGTTTTTCACTGGTCGCCTCGGCATGAAAATCAATCACCACCACATCTGCGCCCGTGCCCATTGGGCAGGCATCAAGCTCGCGTTCTGCCGCTTGAAACGGGTCATCCAGACTTGGATGCATAAATACTGTTCCCATTATGTTGGAGACCAGCACTCTTGCCCCATTTCGAGCCTCATACAAATTGGCACCGCGCCCCGGTGTCCCTTTTGGAAAATTTGCCGGCCGCAAAAACCTGTCCTGACGGGTTGCAAACCCAAGCGCCTCTTTTTGATCAAACACATGATTACCGGTGGTTACCACATCAGCACCAGCCTCAAGTGTTTGCAGGAATATTTTCTCAGTAATGCCAAATCCCGCAGCTGCATTTTCCCCATTGACGATGACAAAATCCAGTTTATGGGTTTCAATCAATCCCGGTAATTTGGCAAATACAATGTCGCGACCAATACGCCCGACCATATCACCCAAAAACAGCAACCTCATTATTCATTCATCCCACAATAATTATTTAACATTGACAATACCACTTTCAGTTATGATCATATCTAGCAACTGATCATGTTTTTCAACCGGCACCCTGTCTACTTTTTGCACGCCAAATGCAACACCAATGAGCTTGGGGCGCGGGCCTTTTGCAATTAATTTATCAATTGCTCGGTCGTAATGGCCAGCACCGTAACCAAGACGGCCGCCATCATTGTCAAATGCCGCCAGCGGAACAAACATAATAGTTGGCTCAACAACGCGCGCCTCTGGCCCGGGGCCGATCGTACCAAATCCAGCATCAACGAGCTGTTCACCGCGCAGCAATTCACGAAATATAATGGTTTCCCGGTCCAGCACCACCGGCAGGCATAGCACCACACCCCTGCGCTGAATTTCTGCCATTAACGGACGAAGGTCAATCTCGGAACGTATCGGCAAAAATCCGGAGACAATATCACCTGGCTGAAATTCAATCACGCTTCCCGCCATCTCACAGGCAGCAATGCTCATTGTGATGCGTTCTTCCGCGCTAATTCTATCCCGGCGGGAAAGCACCTCGCGGCGCATAATTTCTTTTTGGGACTTGGAAATTGAAGTGCTCTTTAAGAAGTTGGAACAGATTGCAGTCTGGTGACGAGCCGCGTTGGCCGTTAGAAGTTGGATCCTGGGAACCTACATGGTAGGTGGGCACCGTGTGAAAAAGCCCACGAGCTTAATCAGTGACAGCTCCCTTAAGGATCGGTAAGGCCCCAGGGATTGAAATTCCAGTCGAACCACGCAGCACCGTCCACGCCAACATAATACCGGCGGACGATAATTACCAGCAATCAATATATTTCACTACGGGCACTCAAATTTCGGAATTTTATCCAACCCGGCAACTTATCCAGCTTTGCCACGGCTCGATAACTTGGTGCCAATTTGCTCGATCTTTTCAGCCGCCGCATTCAGCGATATGGCCAATTCGCTTTCACGCAAATTTATCTTGTCCAAAGCATCATCTCTGGTGCGTTGCAGCGTCGCCAGCTCTTCTTCAACCTTACGCAGTTTTTTTTGTAACTCAGTGAGTTCATCAGTCACCATAACACCGGCCATTACGGTTAGGCGCTGATCTCCAATTTCACCAAAAGAATCCTTGAGATTGACCACATAGGAATCAAATTTTCTTGCGAGCTCGAGCAAATGTTGCTCCTGGCCCTCATCACAGGCCATACGGTAGGTCTTACCGTTAATAATTACAGCTACTTGAGGCATTTACGAACTACTTTCTTCGACCGTTCTGGAATCAATGACACTGCGAATCGATTCCATCGCAGTTACCAGGCGGCGAGACACCTCCTGATTGATACTCTCCAAACGGGCCGCACGGGCCTCGGATTTATCCAGATTTTCTGCAAGTTCTCCACGGTCAAAATTGACCCCTTGAACCTCAATTTCCGCATCCTGAATTGAACGCTGGCCCTCTAAGTGGCCATTTATGGTAGTTTCCAGCTTTGAGAGGGAACTATTGAAACGAGATAATGCTTCGTCGAACCCGGGTTTATCGTTACTTTCTGACAACATGGTTTATCCGTCCAAACCTTAAACCGCCCCCGCACCCAGATTTGAGTTTTTTAATATTTCCGACTCACTTTATGTAATGTTGAATCGCAGTTATCAAGTCGCTTTAGTGATTTATCCATAGTTCATTAACCAATATACGAATTTAGAGCCAGTATTGAACAGATTGGCTTTATTGTTGAACGTCAAAAATTACAGTAAATATATTCGAATCAATCAAGCCTTGATCACAATCTTCAAGCCAAGTGCAGCCCAAAGGAAACCCAAGGAAGCATTGACACAAGAATGCCAAGTGCTATGTGTCGGCGAGATTGTTAGACGAGGCAAATAAGCTTCGACGTCCCCTAAACTTCGGCGTCTCCTGAATTGGCGACCGAACAACAACAGATATCAAACGCGAGACTCATGACAAACATTGAAAAACACCAGCGTATGGCAAATGCTATCCGTTTTTTATCAATGGACGCAGTTCAAAAAGCCAATTCCGGCCATCCGGGCCTGCCGATGGGTGCCGCAGATATTGCCACCATCCTGTTCACAAAATTCATGAAATTCGACCCGACCCGTCCAAACTGGCCCGATCGGGATAGATTTGTGCTTTCGGCCGGGCACGGCTCGATGTTGCTGTATTCGGCGCTTTATCTGCTTGGCTACCCTGATATCGACATTGAGGAAATAAGGAATTTTCGCCAATTGGGTGCAAAAACCGCCGGACACCCGGAATATGGCCATGCCGCAGGCATTGAAACCACAACCGGCCCGCTGGGTCAGGGCATCGCCAACGCGGTTGGCATGGCAATGGCGGAACGCAAATTAAACGATGAATATGGCAGCGATATCGTCGACCATTACACCTGGTGCCTTGCGGGCGATGGCTGTTTGATGGAAGGCATTTCGCAAGAGGCAATTTCCCTTGCCGGCCACATGAAGCTCAACAAGCTGATTTTATTCTGGGATAATAATAACATTTCAATTGATGGCCCGATTTCACTTTCTGATTCAACCGATCAGGTTGCCCGGTTTGAAGCCTCAAAATGGCACACCATCTCAATTGATGGCCATAACCCGGATGAAATTTCCAACGCCATCAAAGAAGCCCAATCCAGCGATGCCCCAACCTTGATCGCCTGCAAAACCACCATTGGTTTCGGCTCGCCCAACAAGGCCGGCACAAACGGCGTTCATGGTGCTCCTTTGGGGGATGCAGAAATTGCCAAAACCCGCAAGGCGCTTGGCTGGAAAGCAGAACCATTTGAAATTCCATCGGAAATTCTCGACAGCTGGCGCCTGGCCGGACTGCGCTCAAAATCGGAACGCAACAAATGGGAAAAGCGGCTTAACGGGCTGGAAACAGATATAAAATGCGAATTTGAGCGCCGCATACGAGGCGATATTCCCAAGCGTTTCGACAAGGATATTCACGCCTATAAAAAGCAACTGATTGAAGACGCGCCAACCCTTGCCACCAGAAAAGCCTCGCAGGCAGCGCTTGAAGTGGTCAATGGCGCGCTGATTGAAACCATTGGCGGGTCGGCCGATTTAACCGGTTCCAACAACACCAATACAAGCCAGACCCTGCCCATTACACCGGACGATTTTTCCGGCCGCTTTATCCATTACGGCATTCGCGAACACGCAATGGCGGCCGCCATGAACGGCATGGCCCTGCATGGCGGGCTAATCCCTTATTCCGGCGGCTTCATGATATTCTCTGATTATTGCAGGCCATCCATCCGCCTCGCCGCTTTAATGGGAATACGCGTCATTCACGTGCTTACGCACGATTCGATTGGCCTTGGCGAAGATGGCCCGACCCATCAGCCGGTCGAGCAATTGGCCTCGCTCCGCGCCATCCCCAATCTCAATGTCATGCGACCTGCCGATGCAACCGAAACGGCCGAATGCTGGCAGATTGCCATTGAATCTGAAAACATGCCTTCGGCCCTTGCCCTAACAAGGCAAAATCTCGCACCGCAGCGCCACGAATATGAAAAATTCAACCTGTGCTCCCGTGGTGCCTATGAAATTGCCGCAGCCGATGATGACCCGGTCGTCACAATCTTTGCCTCCGGCTCCGAGGTTGAATTGGCAATTGAAGCTAAAGCCATGCTGGATGCAGACGGTCACCCGACCCGCGTTGTATCAGTCCCATCATTTGAATTGTTTGAAAAACAGGACCGGGAATATCAGTCTGGCACCATCGGCAATACGCCCGCGCGCATTGCCATTGAAGCCGGCATTAAACAGGGCTGGGAACGATTCATCGGAAATGACGGCACATTTATCGGCATGTCCGGTTTTGGTGCCTCCGGTCCCTATAAAGAGCTTTATGAGCATTTTGGCATAACGGCTGAAGCAGCCGTTGAGGCCGCTAAGGAAATACTTTCTTCCAACACACCCCAAGACGACTAACAGGCGTCACCTGAAAGGAATTACCATGGCTATTAAAGTAGCAATCAACGGGTTTGGCCGGATTGGCCGTAATATCTTGCGCGCAATTTACGAATCGGGTCGCACCGATATTGAAGTTGTGGCGATTAACGACCTTGGACCGGTGGAAACAAACGCCCACCTGTTGCGTTTTGACAGTGTACACGGGCGCTTCCCCGGAACGGTGGAAACCACAGAAGACAGCATCGACCTTGGCCGCGGGGCCATCAAAGTTACCGCAATCCGTGATCCAAAAGACCTGCCATGGGGCGAACTTGGCGTTGATATTGCCATGGAATGCACCGGTATTTTCACCGCACGCGACAAGGCGGCCATGCATTTGGAGGCCGGTGCCAAACGAGTGCTTATTTCTGCACCCGGCGCTGATGCCGATAAAACCATCGTTTACGGCGTCAACCACAAAGTGTTGACCAGCGATGACCTGGTGGTCTCCAACGCCTCCTGCACAACCAATTGCCTTGCACCGGTGGTCTATGTTTTCGACCGGGAATTTGGCATTGAAAAAGGCTATATGACCACCATCCATTCATACACCGGCGACCAGCCAACGCTGGATACAATGCACAAGGATCTTTATCGCGGCCGGGCTGCTGCCATGTCGATGATCCCCACTTCAACCGGTGCCGCCAAAGCCGTTGGCCTTGTTTTGCCGGAGCTTGCGGGCAAACTGGATGGCTCATCCATCCGGGTTCCAACCCCTAACGTGTCGGTGGTGGATTTGAAATTCGTCGCCAAGCGCGATGTCACCGCAGAAGAAGTCAATGCGGCGATCAAAAAGGCTGCCGAAGGCGAGTTAAAAGGCGTGCTCGATTATGACCCGGCCTCAAAAGTCTCCATCGACTTCAACCACGATCCGCATTCATCCAATTTTGCTTCCCAGCAAACCAAGGTGATCGGTGGCAATCTGGTACGCATTTTAACCTGGTACGACAATGAATGGGGTTTTTCCAACCGCATGTCTGACACCGCAGTTGCCATGGGCAAACTGATTTTAAAGTGAGCGCACGTGTTTACGCGCAAGCGAACGGGAAGCAAAGCAAAGCGCAAGATTTGAACCACTGAAAATATTATCTCTCACGGCTGTTCGCAGCTAACGCTGCGGCCTACGAGGTGCGCTGCATAAGCAGCGGCTCGCTCTGCGCTCACCATACGGTGAGTTTGGAATAACTGGATTAAAAGCTAAGTCGCCAAGTTTAAATATATTCAACCTATAGCGCGCAAACAGCGAGCCGCCCGAAAGCTCAAGTTGCACGTTGAGTGAAACGAAGCGCAAAACTTGAGTCACTATAAAGGGCGCACCCGCGGAGGCTCAATGCGCCAGCATTGAATGAGCCGTGAGCCAATAAAAGTTCCCCACATCATTCAAACGATTGAAACCGCTGTCCCTATTCTCCAATGGATTTGCCTTTGCTATCAATAACAAACCACACCCCAACGGAGAATATAGATGAGCGAACATCTCGAAGACATTGCAATTGCCATGGTGGCCGAGGGTCAGGGAATTCTGGCAGCTGATGAATCCACCGGCACTATTGAAAAACGCTTCGACAGCATCAATACAAAAAACACCGAGGCCAACCGCCAAGCCTATCGCGAAATGCTGTTTCGCTCGAAAAATGCGATGGAAAACTATATTTCCGGCGTTATCATGTTTGAAGAAACCCTTCATCAAAAGGCCGCCGATGGCACTCCATTCGTTGAGCTGATAAAGGAAGCCGGTGCTGTCCCCGGTATCAAGGTCGATATGGGTGCCAAACCGCTTGCCGGCTACCCGGGCGAAACCGTCACCGAAGGGTTGGATGGATTGCGCGAACGGCTTCAGGCCTATCATGCGGCTGGCGCACGTTTTGCCAAATGGCGGGCGGTGATCAATATTTCGCATCATTCACCGCGCGCCGGCTCAATCAAGGCAAATGCCCATGCGCTGGCCCGCTATGCAGCTCTTTGTCAGGAAGCGGGCATTGTACCGATTGTTGAGCCGGAAGTGCAAATGGACGGCGAAAGCGCAACGCATGACCTAAGCCGTTGCGCTGATGTATCCGCCCATGTGCTCAAATCCGTGTTCAGCGAATTGAAAGATGCACGGGTCAATCTTGAAGGCATGATCCTGAAACCAAATATGGTGGTCCCCGCCACCAATTGCACCGATCAGGCATGCGTTGAAGAGGTCGCCGAAACCACCATGCGGGTATTGATGGATCAGGTGCCTGCAAGCGTGCCAGGCATTACATTTCTTTCCGGTGGCCAGTCAGACATTGCGGCAACCGCCCATCTCAACGCCATGAATGCCATGTATGATACGCCCTGGAAACTGACCTTTTCCTATGGCCGGGCATTGCAGGCATCAGCCCTTAAAGCCTGGCAGGGAAAGGCAGAAAACATAACAGCCGCAAGCGATGCCTTCGCCCACCGGGCTAAAATGAACGGCCTTGCGACCCTGGGCAAATGGAACAAAGAGCTGGAACAAAGTTGAAATTAGTTTTTCAAGCAGATCTGCCGCACATTAATCTCAAATCAAAATAATTTTGGCAATTGTCACATTGATAATCTATATGAGGGCAGATTGATGACACTATGAAATTACATTCCAAGGTCGTGTTGACACTCAGGGTTTGGAACGCAGTATGAAGAAAAATTGTTCAAAATCAGAAGAAAAACCGCTGGCAGGGCAATCCCTTTCAAGGGTTTTCGACGTAATTATGGGTAATTTTTCTCATATCTCATTGACGCGGGCTTTTTCAGCCCTGTATGTGTTGAAAAATGCTTGTGGTGGGCGGCACCACGGCGCAGTTTTCGCCTTTTCAAAACAGAAAAACCGCTCGCGCTGCGACCGAAACCTGAATGTCAACACGACCTAAGATATGAACCTGATTATTTCCATTATCACCTGGCTTTTCTACCCCTTCTATCTTGTGCAGGGGCTATGGCTTCGCGCCCAGGGCGACCGAACTTTCCCTGCAGATGGGGTTGTCGAGGGCAGCGTTGAGGGTAAAGCACCCTTTATCAATCTACTGGTCGTGGGCGATTCATCTGCTGCAAGTGTCGGCATTGCCAACCGTGCCGATGGTCTTGCGACCCAATTGGCCCGCAAGCTGAACGAAAAAACCGGGCGTGCCGTACAATATACTTCAAGCGGCCACCACGCGGCCGTTAGCGAAGAAATTCGTGATTACGTGGTTCCCAATCTGAAGCGACAGAACTATTCGCATATTGTCATTGCGCTCAGCACCAATGACATAAAGAATTTTCACACCATCGCCCGTTGGGAAAAAGGCTTTGGCGGGCTGTTATATGCCCTGCATGCCCGCTTTCCCCGTGCGCAAATCTGGTGGATGGAGCCGCTTGATTTTCGCTTCGTTCCCCGCCTTGCCCAGCCATTGATGACCATTTTGAATTTGCGCGCCCGCCTGTTTGCAAAATCAGGGATCGAGCTATGCGAGGAGCGTGGTGTTTATTCCACCCCGCCGCTCAAAAACATTTTGCCGGAAGACTTTTGTAGCGATGGCTTTCATGCGGGTGAAAAAGGCTTTCAAAAATGGGCCGAGCAATTATCCGGCTATATGGTTGAAAAACTTTAGACTGTGTCATGTTTACATGGAAGCAGTCAGGCTGCGAAGAGCGGCCCGATGCGAATGCATCGCTCCCGCGAAGGCTGGTGCGTAGCACCAAATGGCCGTGAGCGAAAGAAAATAGAGTGTGACCGTCAAAGACGGATACGCTCTGGCCAGATCAATTGCTGGCAAAGATGCCGCAGTTTAAATTTACCTAAAAATACCCGATATTACAGGCAGATAATTGATTTGGATTAACAATCAAAGCAGGTGTTGGCTTGTCCTTCAAGGCATATAATCGACAACATATAATCACGCGCATAGCCTGCGTGATGGCCCTGTTGCTGTTGAGTTTTTCTCATCAGCCCGTCGCCCTTGCAAAAAGCAATACAACAGATTTATCCGCCTATCTGTTACCAGATGGCACTCTTCCCGTGTTTTGCCTGACGATTGACGCCAACACCGGCAAAGCCACAAAAGCCGGAAAATGCGAAGCTTGTAGACTGTCTGCAGGCATTACCGTCCCACATGCGCCGGCACTGGCTAAAAGAATTTTCACCCCCGTGCTGCTGAAACGTACAATCACCCTTTCCGCACCACTGGTTACCCAGATATTTCCACCCTCAGCCCCACCAAGAGCACCACCCTATTCCTGAATTTTCTTAAAAAACCAATCGCAACCGGCAATAGCAAATAATTAAGCCCAGGCCAGTTGCAATACAAATTCAATGAAACAGGAATAAACCCATGAAACTCAATACTATATTTGCGACCACCGCCCTCGTCCTGTCGCTTGGTTCAATTGCCAATGCAGAGGAAATCAAGATAGGCGATTTAACCATTGAACACCCTGCCATTCGCGCCACAGTACCAAATGCCAAGGTTGCAGGCGGCTTTATGATCATCAAAAATACCGGCACTAAAGCTGACCGTCTGATAGGCGGCAATGCAGCGTTTTCCGGTAAGGTTGAAATTCACAAAATGGGCGTCACTGACGGCATCATGAAAATGCGAAAACTAGGCGATGGTCTGGAAATTCCAGCCGGTGGATCAGTCCAGCTAAAGCCCGGTAGTTTTCACATCATGTTTATGAAACTCAAAGAGCAGATGAAAGCCGGTGAAAAACGTAAAGCCATCGTCGAATTTAAAAATGCCGGTAAGGTGGAAGTTGAATTCGAGGTTGAAACCATCGCCGCCACTATAAAGCATGGAAAAATGGGCAAGATGGACCACAGCAAAATGAAGAAGATGAAAATGCAAAGCGACTAGAGCGTTTCATCATTTGATTGAATCGCTCTGAATGCTATCGCTCACGGCTAATCGGGCTTCCGACCGGCCTCCGCGAGGGCGGTGCATAAGCACCGGGCCAGTTCCGCCCTCAAATTGATTTCATCAATTTGCACATCGGGCTTCAATCATGGCCAGCCTATTTAGACTGCATACGGGCCGGGTTTTAAACCTGGCCCAAACTTTATTCACCGCTAAACGCGCGCATGTTTCCCTTTTGTTCACAATTTACTGGCTATCATTTACCAAATTGTTTAAGGGTAAACCCATGCAGCAAACTATCCGCATTATTGGCATTGATCCGGGCCTGAGAAATACCGGTTGGGGGGTGATTGAAAGTCTGGGTTCCAGCCTTCGATTTATTGCCTCCGGCACCATTAAATCTGATGCCAAATTATCATTGGCCTCGCGCCTTTGCCAATTGCATGACGGGCTGGAAGCCGCTTTACACGAATTTACGCCGCATGAGGCCGCCGTTGAGTCAACCTTTGTCAACAAGGATGCAGGCGCCACTTTAAAACTCGGCCAGGCCCGTGGCATCGCTCTGGTGGTGCCGGCAAGGGCTGGATTGCCGGTTGCCGAATATGCACCCAACAAGGTCAAAAAAGCCGTCATCGGCGTTGGCCACGGCGATAAGGAACAAATTAAGCTGATGGTCAATATGCTGCTGCCGAAAGCCACCTATGACAGCGATGATGCAGCCGACGCGCTGGCGATCGCAATTTGCCATGCCCATCATCGTGGCCCGACAAATGCACGGTTAGAGGCGGCGCTTGCCAACGAAAACATAGCGCGCGCATCATGATTGGCAAATTAAAAGGCATAATGGATTCGTTCGGCGATGACTGGATCATCCTTGATGTGCAAGGCGTTGGCTATCAGGTGCACTGTTCCTCGCGCACATTAGGTTCCTTGCCGCAAGCCGGTGAAGCCTCAACACTTTTTATCGAAACCCATGTGCGGGAAACCGAAATCAAACTGTTTGGCTTTCTCGATGAAGGCGAACGCGACTGGTTTCGCCTGCTGCAAACCGTTCAAGGCATTGGTGCCAAGGTGGCTCTTGCCATATTGGGCACCCTCACCCCCGGTGATCTGGCCTCGGCAATCGCCTTGCAGGATAAAGCCGCCGTATCACGCGCACCGGGCGTCGGGCCAAAGGTAGCTCAGCGTATTGTCAGCGAATTAAAAGACAAAGCCCCAGCTCTTTCCGGTGGTGCAAGCGAAACCATCGGCCTGCAACGCGATATTGGCGATGGTATCGCGACTAATGCGGTGGTCGATGCCGTCTCCGCCCTTTCCAATCTGGGCTATTCCTCCGAACAGGCAAGCAAGGCGGTATCCGCCGCCGTATCTTCTGCCGGGAATGATGCGGATTCCGGCACTTTAATACGCTTGGGGTTGAAGGAACTGGCGCGGTGAGTGACGTTGACCTTCAACGAATGATTGATATGGCAGTTTCATTCTTCCTCGCCGGAGAGCGTTGTAATTCTGAGTTTTCATTTGGTGAGTACCCTACGCACTCCGTTAGTGCTCCAATGATCACGAATTATGCATTTTCGATTGAGCTGGCGCTTAAAATTTTGCATAGAAAAGCCAACATTAAGACTTCTGGTCATAGTCTGAAAAAACTTTATCAAAAATTGCCGGATGAACATAAGCCATATTTAATGTTCTTAGAGGATGTATTGGATGAAATAGATGAATGCTTCATAGATTGGCGATATGCGTTCGAAAAAGACATTCTAATTGCATTCCCTGATACTTTAAGGCGATCTTTTATCGTGTGCCATACCGAAATACGTAGAACAAATCCAAGTCTATTGAGTATATATGAGTCAAATTGGGGGGCATTTGAACCAGAATGGGATTTTTCCGAATGGTCAGGTTAGGTAAGGCATAATTTGCATGAACGATGATGACCGCCTGATAGCACCAGCGCCAAAGCCTGAAGATGTGGATACAAATCTGCGGCCGCAGACCTTGGGCGAATTTGTCGGACAAAAGCAGGCCCGTGCCAATCTTTCGATTTTCATTGAAGCCGCCAAAACCCGTGGTGAAGCACTTGATCATGTATTGTTTGTTGGCCCGCCGGGTCTGGGCAAAACCACGCTGGCGCAGATCATGGCCAAAGAGCTGGGGGTTAATTTCCGCTCAACCTCCGGCCCGGTCATTGCCAAGGCCGGCGATTTGGCTGCCCTTCTCACCAATCTTGATGACCGCGATGTGCTTTTTATTGATGAAATTCACCGGCTTAACCCGGCAGTTGAAGAAATCCTTTATCCGGCAATGGAAGACTACCAGCTTGATTTGATTATCGGCGAAGGCCCGGCCGCCCGCTCGGTCAAGATTGATCTGGCAAAATTCACCCTAGTGGCTGCAACCACCAGACTTGGCCTGTTGACCACACCTTTACGCGATCGCTTTGGCATTCCGGTGCGGTTAAATTTTTACACGGTTCCCGAATTGGAACTGATCGTCAAGCGCGGCGCCCGCATTATGCAATTGAAAATCACCGACGATGGCGCGCTGGAAATTGCCCGCCGCGCCCGTGGTACACCCCGAATTGCCGGGCGGTTGCTGCGCCGGGTACGCGACTTTACCATTGTTGCCGGCAGCGACGAGATCACCCGCAAAATTGCCGATAATTCGTTGAGCCAATTGGAAGTCGACCGCATTGGCCTCGATGATCTTGATCGTCGCTATCTTAACGTAATCGGGGTGAGTTTCGGTGGTGGCCCGGTAGGCATTGAAACCATCGCCGCGTCCCTATCAGAACCCCGCGATGCGATTGAGGATATTATTGAACCCTTCCTCATTCAGCAGGGCTTTATTCAGCGCACCCCGCGCGGGCGGCTGTTAACCCCGCTTGCCTTTGAACATATGGGCCTTGCTGTTCCGGGAAGCCTTACAACAAAACAGAACGAATTGTTTGACGAAAGTTAACTTTATTTAGTGTCCGCAACACAAAAATGGTGCCATTCTGTTTGACAGAATGGGTAATGTGGTATAATTTATGATAAAGTCGTTTGCAGACAAGGATACAAGTAAGCTTTTCGAAGATAGGCGGGTTCGGAAATTTCATTCAATTGAAGGACAGGCAAGAAAAAAACTCGCTATGCTGGATGCGGCAACTGAATTAAACGACTTGAAAGTGCCGCCCGGAAACAAGCTCGAATTGCTGAGTGGAGACAGAAATGGGCAGTATAGTATCCGCATCAACAATCAGTGGCGTATCTGTTTTCGATGGATTTCAAATCAAGCTTGCGATGTGGAAATCGTAGACTATCACTAACAAATGCAACAACGAAGATTCAAACGCTATGCCTGAATTACTTGATCCTATAAATCCAGGAGAAATCCTTCTCGAGGAATTCCTTGAACCGTTGGAAATTAGTCAAAATCAGTTTGCACGTGATATTGATGTACCCGTTAGTCGAATTGCGGATATTATCAAAGGCAAACGGTCCATCACACCTGATACAGCACTCAGGTTTTCTCATGCATTCGGCACATCTCCGGAATTTTGGTTGAACCTTCAAATGGGCTATGATCTAAAGATTTTGCGCCGCAGTGCTTGGCAAGAAATCGAACCCACAATCAAAAGCTACATCACCATATGAGATCAAACATTTGAGCACCCCCCTTTCAGGCCAACTTCATTCAGATCATCACGTTCTGGAACAGCGGGTTTATTTTGAAGACACCGATTTTACCGGCGTTGTTTATCATGGCCGCTATCTCAATTTTCTTGAGCGCGGGCGCACCGATTATGTACGCCTTTTGGGCATCCACCATCATGAAATTGGCGACGGGTTACATGGTGAAAGTCTGGCCTTTGCCGTGCACCGCATGGAGCTGGATTTCAAAAAACCCGCCCGCATTGATGAAATAATTCATATCCGCACCAATCGCGGTGTGTTGAAAGGTCCACGGCTGATTTTCAACCAGATTATCACCCGTGGAGAGGATGTTTTATTACAGGCCGCCGTTACCGTGGTGCTGGTCAACCCGCAAGGTCGACTACGCCGGTTCCCGCAAAAGATGATCGACGATATGGGTGTAGTTCAGGGAAAGAAAAACTAAACTCTTTCATATTTGCATGTAAGCAGTCAGGCCGACAAGCTCGGCCCGGCGCTAATGCGCCGCCCCCGCGAAGCCGTGACGAAGCCGCTGGCGTGAGCGAAAGCATTTGGAGCGATTCAATCAAATGATGAAACGCTCTAACAAATCCCCCGCGCTTTCAGCACCTCGGTAATTTCATCCAGAATGGCCGGGTCATCAATCGTTGCCGGCACTTTATAGGCTTCGCCATCGGCGATTTTCTGGATCGTGCCGCGCAGAATTTTACCCGAGCGGGTTTTGGGCAGCCTTGCAACAGGTATTGCAATTTTGAAGGCTGCAACCGGGCCGATTTTCTGACGCACCAGCGCAATCACCTCTTTTTCAATCTCGGCCACATCGCGCGTAACGCCTGAATTGAGAATAAAGAAACCCGCTGGCAACTGGCCTTTGAGCTTATCAGCAATACCAACAACCGCACATTCAGCAATATCAGGATGGGCCGCCACCACCTCTTCCATACCGCCGGTGGAAAGCCTGTGACCCGCCACATTAATGATGTCATCAGTGCGCGCCATAATGAACAGATAGCCATCTTCATCCATATAGCCCGCATCGGCGGTTTGGTAATAGCCCGGAAACTCGGTCAAATAGGCCTCGCGAAAGCGATCATCCGCGTGCCAAAGGCTTGGCAAACACCCCGGCGGCAATGGCATTTTGATGACAATATTGCCCAGTTCATTGCGCTCGAGTGGCGCGCCATCATCCGATAACACTTCCATATGGTAGCCTGGCATTGGCACACAGGGAGAACCATATTTCACCGGCAAAAACCCAAGCCCTGCCGGATTTCCAGCGATTGGCCAGCCGGTTTCCGTCTGCCACCAATGGTCAATCACCGGTTTTTTCAAGTGCCGCTCGGCCCATTGAATAGTATCGGGATCAGCCCGTTCTCCGGCTAAAAACAGGGTGCGGAAATTTGAAAGATCATAGTCTTTGATCAACTTCCCTTCCGGGTCTTCTTTTTTGATCGCCCGAAATGCGGTTGGCGCGGTGAACAGCGCCACCACTTTGTGCTCCGAAATTATCCGCCAAAAAGTGCCTGCATCGGGTGTGCCAACCGGCTTGCCCTCAAACAAAATGGAGGTCGCCCCATGCAGCAGCGGCCCATAGGTAATATAGGAATGGCCAACCACCCACCCCACATCGGATGCAGCCCACCAAACCTCGCCCGGTGCCACCCCGTAAAACGCCGACATGGTCCATTTAAGCGCCACCATATGGCCGCCATTATCGCGAATAACCCCCTTGGGCTGGCCAGTGGTGCCAGATGTATAAAGGATATAAAGCGGATCAGTTGCCGCAACCGGCGTACAGGCAATTTCACGGCCCTCAACAATGGCTTTGCGGGTCTCGGCAGCATAATCGAAATCACGACCATCAATCATGTCGCAGGGCAATTGCTCCCGCTGCAAAATTATTGTCGAAGTTGGCTTACGGGAAGAAAGTTCAATCGCCTCATCCAGAAGCGGTTTATAGGCGATAATCCGACCCGGCTCGATACCGCAAGAAGCTGAAATGATAACCTTGGGTTCCGCATCATCAATCCGGGTTGCAAGTTCGGCCGCGGCAAAACCACCAAACACCACCGAGTGCACAGCCCCCAACCGGGCGCAGGCCAACATGGCAAATGAGGCTTCCGGCGCCATCGGCATATAGATGATTACCCGGTCGCCTTTTTCAACCCCGCGATCTTTCAATACCGCAGCAAGAGCTACAACTTCGTCCTTCAGCTGCCTGTAAGTATAGGTTTTTTTAGCGCCAGTTATCGGACTGTCATAAATAAGTGCAGGTTGGTCAGCCCGCACCCCATCCACATGACGGTCAACGCAATTATAGCAGGTATTGCACAAAGCCCCCTCAAACCATTCGCCATAAACATTGGCCGACGGATTGAAAATCTTTTTAGCTGGCTCATACCAGTCAATTTCTTTGGCGGCGATCGCCCAGAATTCCTCCGGATCATCCTGCCAGCTTTGATAGATTTCAGAATATTGCGACGTCAAAACCTTGCCTCCCGTGAAATTTCTTCCAACAGACTAGACCAGTAAATATAGTTCCGTCTATCCACCATTTGTCGCAATTAAATCGAAGGGCGAAGGGAATATCGGCTCGATCTCAACTTGCGGATGGGTGAGATAACCAAGCACGCGCACTAAATTTACCCCACGGCCAAGTCTGCGTCCTTCAATGTTTTCCAACCCATTTTCTTGCGCAGTTTCTTCACCTGTTTGGCTGATTCAAGCACATTCGCATAGACCTCATGGCGCGGTGAATCCACATAATTCACCTTGCCGGAAACATCGAACTTCCCGGACTTAACAATTGCCTGAAAAGCCTCCACATTGGCCGAATTGCCATTTTTGAGGTCGGAATAATAATTCGCAACAATATCGGCAAACTCATCATAGAAGCGATAAACTCCGCCATTAATTTCAATAAACCCAATACTGGCAAGGCTCGGATCGCTACGCAAAAGCGTGCGCATGAAAAGATCCGGGTGATCGAGCGACGGGTCAACCACGCTTTCATCAACAAACGGAATTTTGTGCTGATAACCGGTCGCCATGACGATGAGATCAACCTCTTCGCGCGACCCATCCTTAAACACCACCTCATTGCCCTCAAAACGCTCCACATCCACCTTCGGCACAAGGTCCCCATGCGCCATATGGTGCAGCGCTTGCGAATTAACAATCGGATGCGAATTAAGCGGCAGATGATCGGGCTTTTGCAATCCGTGACGGGTCACATCACCATTAATCAACCGCAACACCAGAGCCAGCGACCATTGCTGCATGAACATCGGCAAAATCGAGCCGGTTACCGCAAACACATCGGCTGGCATGCCAAATACGTGTTTTGGAATAAAGTGATAGGCGCGTCGCATGGAAAGAAACGCCGCATCGGCGGTGCGTGCGGCTTCTGCAGCTATATCAACGCCGGAATTACCCGCGCCAATGATCATCACCCGTTGGCCGCGAAAAATATCGCCATTACGGAATTTTGAGGAATGAATAATCTCGCCGGAAAATTCACCCGGATATTCCACCATGCGCGGGTGCCAGGCCAGACCGGTTGCCGCAATCACCGCATCATAGTGGTGGGTGGTGCCATCGGACAAGGTCACATCCCAACCCTCATCAAGCCGTTTAGCCGCGGTGATCTCGGTTGAAAATTGAATTTTGTCTTTTAAATCACAGGCATCTGCAAATGAGTTTAGATAGGCCAAAATCCGTGGATGGCCGGGGTAATCTGGATAGTCATCAGGCATCGGAAAGCCCATAAATCCCGACATGGTTTTGGAAGAAATCATATGCGCACTGTCATACATGGCGCTGCCGGGATTATTTTGATCCCAAACACCGCCCACATTGCTGTGGCGTTCATAATGATCGTAATTGATATTGCGGCGCTTCAATGCCCGCGCCATGGAAAGTCCACCGGCGCCAGCGCCAATAATACAGGCTTTAAATTCTTTACTCATATCTCTCCCCGTTTTTGACTAGATAAGGCAAATACCGGGTTGTTGTCGAGCGATTTACAATTCTACGTTAAAGTTTGGTTAACCATGTGGCGGCGTCCAAGAGCTCCACCAAGTCTTATATTTTAGTTTGTGATTTAGCTGAAACTGCGGCTGGTTGCGTCCAGCGGTCCCCAACAACAAACAATCCGCTCCAGCGATCCCAATATGTTTGATCGCGCCAACGAATAAAAGACCCAAATGTAAACCAGAACACAACAACAAAACCGCCAATTGCCAGAGCAATGCCTACACCAAATCTATTAAACAGCTGCATTTCGGTTAATGGCCCCAAAGACAGCGCTATATCTTCATAACTTAAGCCAGATGATTGAAACAATTCATATAATCCAGACAAAGAAATCAATACAAAAAGTATTCCTTTGATATACTCTCTTCTTATCGCAGTCATTAAACTGGGCTTCTTCCCGGAAATATCGGCAACAGTCAGTCCCATCCACCGCTTGCCAATTGTTTTGCCATATCGGGAAATCATAAGCGCGAATAACAAAGGGGCCAATAAATACATAATTGTATCAAGCAACAGGTATTCCATTGGCAAAATTTCACGATCAATCGAAGGTATAGGTAAGCTGATTTTCTGATTGTAACCCACTCCGTCAACTGAGGTTTGACGCATAAGTAAACCCAAATTAATCGAGGTAATTCCCATCGTCGTATATTTACAAATATACTGGCTTCTCACGACATTAGGCTCGTCGGGAAATATTTTCTCAAAGCGTTCCTTAGAAATAAAGTCGGCCGGTTTACAATAGGTCGACTTAACAAAGCCGGGCGCCATCAAATTTATTTTAAAAACAGAATTTACCCCAACCGCGATCACCGTAAACAAGATTGCGACAACCAGTAAATCAATGAAAAAAGCAAAGGCGCGCCGCCAAAAAAAACGCGGCATAAACTCCATTACATCGCTATTTTCAATATTTTCCATATTCAGGCAGCCGAGAGTTTGGTCATTACATCATCGCTAATTTCAAAATTTGAATAGACGTTCTGCACGTCATCATCATCTTCCAGCGCGTCTATCAGCTTCATCAAAGTCCCGGCCTTATCTTCACCCACCGGCACAAGGTTTTGCGGTTTCCAGGTCGGATTAACAGATAAAGCCTCACCCAATACCCCCTCAAGCGCAGATGCCACAGAGCCCATATCTTCAAAGGCGCAGATGATTATGTGGCCATCCTCATCAGAGGTCACATCTTCTGCCCCCGCCTCAATCGCCGCTTCCATAACGGCATCCTCATCACCGGCATCCGCGCCGTAACGAATTTCACCCACCCGGTCGAACATAAAGCCAACTGATCCGGTTTCGCCCAATTGGCCACCATTTTTGGTAAAGCAGGCCCGCACATTACCCGCAGAACGGTTTTTGTTATCGGTCAACGCTTCAACAATAACCGCAACACCGCCGGGGCCGTAGCCCTCATAGCGAATTTCAAAATAATCATCACCATCACCGGCAGAGCCTTTGGTGACCGCGCGCTGAATATTATCCTTCGGCATCGATTGGCCACGGGCATTTTGAATGGCCAGACGCAGGCGCGGATTGCCATCCGGATCGGGGCCACCCATTTTAGATGCTACTGTAATTTCCTTGGAGAGCTTTGCAAACATCTTGGAGCGCACTGCATCTTGGCGCCCTTTGCGGTGCATGATGTTTTTAAACTTGGAATGGCCAGCCATTTTATTCGATCCGTTTGTTTAATGTACTTGAATAATCGCCTGTGCTTATAGAAAGAACCTGTGCATACGTCCAGTCTTCAGGTTGCCCGGCCCCAACAAAATCACAATTTATGGATTATCGTAATTGCGGTTTCATTTTTGTGCCGAATTGCGGTAATAAGTAAAATTCAAAGGGGAAGCCGGGCTGGAATTTAAAATGCGGCTGCAGGCAAAGATTTAACTGGAGGCAAAGCCAGGTGGCACGAGAATACGACCCCCACAAATTATCATCGCCAAGAGTATTTCTCTTGAGCATGTTGATATTCGTGATCATTGTTGGATTTCTGGCAATGATTTTATATCGTCAACTTTCCGTCGCTTTTATCACCAATCCCGGGTTAAATGGCCTGATTATAGGGGTTCTTGTGGTAGGAATGCTGCTTGGCTTCATGCAGGTAATCCGTTTGATGCCAGAAGTTTCTTGGGTAAATTCTTTCCGTTTGGGAGAACATGAACACGAGGTTAGGCGCGAACCGGTATTGCTTGCACCGATGGCCACATTAATTGGCGAGCACCGCGAAGGGGTTTCACTTTCTACCAGTTCGATGCGCTCAATCCTTGATTCGATTGGCAATCGGCTGGACGAATCACGTGAGATATCGCGCTATTTAATCGGCCTACTGGTGTTTTTGGGCCTGCTCGGCACCTTTTGGGGCCTGCTTGCAACGATCGGCTCAATTGGTGACACCATCCAATCGCTAGACCCGGGCACCGGCGATACTAATGATGTTCTTGACGCCCTCAAAAGCGGATTGAAGCAGCCGCTGGATGGTATGGGTACAGCATTTTCATCCTCTCTATTTGGTCTTGCAGGATCGCTCATTCTCGGTTTCCTCGACCTGCAATCCGGTCAGGCTCAAAACCGGTTTTATACCGAATTGGAAAACTGGCTCTCCACCGTCACCGACGTTAACGGAGATTTTTACGCAACCGGTGGCGGTAATTCAGACGATATGACAGCGGCCATTAAACAGCTCACAACCAATGTTGGCGAAGGCGGCTCGGTTTCCAGCCAGCGCGCAACGGAAGCGATGGCCAATTTGGCCGAAGGCATTCAAGGCCTGGTCAAACACATGCGCTCGGAACAACAATTACTGCGGGATTGGGTTGAATCTCAATCCAGTCAACAAAAAGACATCAAAAAATTACTACAAAAGCTCAATGACATTGTGGATCACAAATAAATAGATGGCATTTTCACGCGGCAGACGGCGGGAAAACCGCGTTGATTACTGGCCGGGCTTTGTTGATGCCCTGTCCACATTGCTGCTCGCCATCATGTTTTTGCTCTCGGTCTTTGTTCTGGCGCAATTTCTCCTGTCACAGGAAATTTCCGGCAAGGACACGGTGCTTAACCGGCTGAATTCTCAAATCAACGAATTAACATCGCTGCTGGCGCTGGAGCGCTCCAACAAACAAGACCTCAATGACAGTCTATTGTCGCTGCAATCAAGTTTGCAGGTGGCAGAAACGGATCGCTCGCGCCTGCAAAAACTATTGGCAAAGGGATCGGGTGCCATCGGAGTTGCCGAAAAAAAGGCCAATGCGCTTTCCGGTTCACTGGATGAACAAAAGAAACTCAGCAAACGCGCGCTCTCACAGGTTCAATTACTCAATCAGCAGATTTCTGCCCTTCGCCGACAAATAGCGGCACTCGAAGATGCACTGGATGCTTCTGAAAGTACTGACCGGGAAAGCAAAACCAAAATTGCCGATCTCGGCAAACGCTTGAATGTGGCGCTGGCCCAAAGGGTTCAGGAACTTTCGCGTTATCGTTCTGATTTCTTTGGCCGGTTGCGCGAGATATTAAGCGACCGCTCCGACATTAGGGTTGTTGGCGACCGGTTTGTCTTCCAGTCGGAAGTGCTTTTTGGTTCCGGTGCCGCAGAAATTAACGCCCAGGGCAAGGCCGAAATGAAAAAGCTGGCCGATGCCCTATTACAGCTTTCAGAGGAAATTCCGACGGAAATTAACTGGGTTTTGCGGGTTGATGGCCACACCGATGACCGTGCTATTCGAGGCCGTGGCCGAATTCGTGATAACTGGGAACTCTCATCCTTCAGGGCCATTTCTGTGGTGCAATATCTGATCTCTCAAGGTGTAGATCCGACACGTCTTGTTGCGGCCGGCTTTGGCGAATTCCAACCCATTGAAAATGCCGATACAAATGAAGCGCGCACTAAAAACCGCCGCATCGAACTTAAATTAACAGAGCGATAAATTTCCCGGGGCTAAGCTTGCAAAAATCTTCTCATTTAGAAAAACTGATTTCTGGTTTGGGCGGGTTTATCGCCATTTTTCTCGTCTACAAAATCACCAATCTGTTTGAGCAGGCTCTCAATGCGCAATTGCTGTTTGTTGCCTCAATGGGGGCTACCGCCGTATTGCTTTTTGCGGCCCCGCAAGGGCCACTATCGCAGCCCTGGAACGTTACGGGCGGGCATGTGGTCTCAGCATTTTTCGGGGTATTGGCCCACGGCATGATCAAGGATCCATTTGTTGCAGGTGCAGCCGCAGTTGGTCTTTCAATCACCGCCATGCATTATTTGAACTGCCTGCATCCCCCCGGCGGCGCGACCGCACTTGTGGCGGTAATTGGTGGCTCCAGTGTCGACAGTTTCGGCTTTACCTATGTGTTTTTCCCGGTCGGTTTAAGCGCTGTTATGATGGTGTTGATCGCCATTGCGTTCAATTATCTGTTTGCCTGGCGGCGATATCCCGCAGCGTTGTTCAAAGATGGCCCTGAGGATGTGTCTGAATTGCAAAAATTAGAGCCTGTGAAGGAAGTCCTACAAAGTGAAAAAGTAGAACCGCAGGAATAAACCCTTAACTCCTTTCCAATAGCCGGCAAATCAGATAGCAATGCTGTTTACTATGAAATGAACCAAATTACTGTTTGGCTACAATTCCAAACTGCAATGCAGGTATTTACCTGTAATAACCGACCTATTATTTCGTACATTCAGGCCATTCATATTGAACTGGCATTTTAGACGGGTAATTGCAGCAGATGATAAAATCTTTGGCAGAATATCTACTCTTCCGGACCGCATTTAAGCGGATCTTGATTGGAATTCTGGCGATTGCCATCGCATTTGTTTTATCGGCCTTTTCCGCAGACGATGCCTTTGCCGAACGCAAGAAATATAAAAAGTATCGCAAAAATCAAAAAGTACACCATCGTGTATACAAACGTTCAGGTAAAAATGTTCGAAAAAAGAGCCGCAAGCGTATTCGCAAACGGAAAACCAGACGTGCACGCGCCAAAGTGGTCCGTGCCCACCCAATGTTGGCCAAAGCCCGCACCGAGCTTAAAATCGGTTCTCGATATTATAAGGCATTAGTCAAATTTTATGCCAAGAGAGGGTACAAAAAAGCCTGGTACAACCAAATTGAACTGACCTCGAACGGTAAAATCCTGTTGCAGCGACTGCGCCTTGCGCATCAAGATGGCCTGGATCAGGCTGACTATAATTTACCCGCCAGCAAAGCCACAAAAAATGGAATGATGGATGATATTAAACTATCATTCTCGCTGATCCGCTATGGTGAGCAGGTGCAGGCAGGAAGGCTTTCCCCCTCAAGAATTGTTGCAGAGCATGATTTAAAACCCGTTCACCCGGACCTTGCGGCATTGCTGGTTAAAGCCAGCACGAGCAAAAACCCCGGTGCCGTTCTTGAACAATTGCCGCCACCTCACCCTCAATACAAGCTGCTCAAGGCAAAGCTGGCCAATTTGCGGGCGAATGAAAAATCGGCAAAAATACATCATACAAAACTTGATGTTCCGATGCTTAAGGCGGTTATAAAAACCACCCTCGCCCGTGAGGATATGATCATCGCCAATATGGAACGCTGGCGCTGGTTACCGCGCGAACTGGGCGAAAAGCATATCTGGATCAATCTGCCTTCTTACCGGCTTTTGGTGAAAGAGATGGGCAAGATCACATTTTCGACCAAGGGCATCATCGGCAAAATAGACGCTCCAACACCGCTGATCACCTCCAAAGTCAAAAACATCATCGTCAATCCGTTTTGGAACATTCCCGCATCTGTCGTCGCCAGTGAAATATTACCCAAATTGCAAAGCAATCAGAGCGATTATCTGCAAACCCAATCCATCAAAGTACTCAGGCGTGGTGGCCGTATTGTTGATCCGACAAAAGTGGATTGGACAAAGATCACCAATCCTCGTTCCTATCGGTTTCGCCAGTCTCCCGGCAAACAAAATGCGCTTGGCAAATTAAAGGTGCTGTTTCCAAACTCTCATTCAATTTATCTGCATGACACAAATGAACCGGAACTGTTTGCGAACGCCAATCTGGCCCTTTCGCATGGCTGTATTCGGTTGGCCAACCCGATCGGTTTTGCCGACGCAATTGCATCCTACGACAGCCATCTGCAATCTCAAATGCCAGGGACATTGCTGGGTCCGCGTGAGCGCTGGCTCAAATACAAAGCGATACTGCCGGTGCATCTGGTCTACTTCACGGCCACGGTAAATGCCGATGGAAAACTGGTGACATTGCCCGATATTTATCGCTATGATGAGAAAACGACCGCCATATTCCGCGGGGATAATCAAAACTCTTAATAAATTGTTAGTTATACACCATTTACCATAATGAAAATCATTCTACAGGTGCCATTGTATGACCATATTTGCCATATTATTGGATGCTGAGGGACCTGTTTACCATTCTCCTGCAATGTAGTCTTGAGTTTTTGGGGATATCAGATTGGGCGAACGCTGGCTTTGAAAAACAGAATAGCCAAAAGAAGTGGGACTAATTCAAAACGCAGCCTGACAAGTTGGGCAGCGTTTGTGTTTTTGTGTGCTTTTTTTACAGGCCTTGCCGGCTCATCCATTTTCTCTACCGATACAGCTTCTGCAGAAACGCGTTCGTTAAAACTCTACTTCACCCATACGCGCGAGTCCGCAACGATTGCCTTTAAGAAAAATGGTCGTTACCTGCCCCGCGGACTAAAAAAGCTTAACCGCTTCCTGCGTGACTGGCGCCGTAATGAACCAACCAGAATGGACCCGCGTCTGTTTGATTTGATTTGGGAGGTTTATCGTAAAACCGGCTCACGTCAGGCAATCAAGGTCGTCTCCGGTTATCGTTCACCAAAAACCAATGCGGCATTGCGCAGGCGTGGCCGCGGGGTCGCCAGAAAAAGCCAGCACATGAAGGGTCGCGCATTGGACTTTTTCATTCCAGGTGTTTCAGTCGAGAAAATTCGGGCCCTAGGTCTTCGCGCCCACGTCGGTGGTGTTGGATATTATCGCGGATCATTTGTCCACCTCGACACCGGCAGCGTTCGCCACTGGCCACGCATGTCTCGCCGCCAATTGGCCAAAGTGTTTCCAAGAGGACGTACCCTGCATGTGCCGTCTGATGGCAAGCCGATGGCAGGTTATAATTATGCCTTGGCAAAATATAAACGGCGCCAGAGAACTGGCGGACCGATATTGCTGGCATCCAGCGTTTCGTCGTCGTCCAGCCCAACCAAAAGCTTTTTCAAGCGTATATTTGGCGGCGGCCTGGATGAAGAAGAAGATAATGCTTCCGTTCGTGTTGCTTCCAAAAAACCTTCAAAGAAGAACACACGTAAGGCCAAATCCAGAAAAGATAATAGATCCGGTAGTGCATTACCGGGTGTGACACTTGCGGATGGGCCATCGGCCGCTGAACGCACAACTGAAGAGGTTGTTGCGAAACTACCTGTGCTGCCAAAACGTGTCATTATCCCAACCGCTAGACCTGGTTCAACACCGGCAACCGCTGATACCGGCATTGCATTTGCGCAAAACAACACCGATCCACAATCCGCTGCGACCGTTGTCGCATCGAGATTTGATTCACGCGGACGTGCAGTTCCAGCTTTACGGCCTTCGCTCAAAATTGAGAATTCACGGTTTGCCCTGGCAGCAGCACCAGAACTAACGCCGACCCAAAAAGCAGCAGCAGCGCTTGCGGCTTCCAAACCAGAACCACGACTGACAGCCCACAAACCGGTTTCATCTGAACGTTTTGAACGCAAGGTCGATGCAGATGAGAAACTCTTGCTTGCGATGCTTGGCCCTGCCCGTTCCATTGCGATTCCGCTGAAGAGCCCCTCTCCAACGCAAGTTGCAACCGGTGGTGAAGTTCCTTTAAATATTTTGACCCTGCCAACAGCCATGCCTCAGCGCAATTCGCAGCCATTGGCAAAATATGAGCCTGAAAATAGTAATTCGACTTTGACCAAACCCGTTCAGGCCAATCGTATAGACCGAGCGTTCGCAGCCCTTTCCACCAAGGTCAGTATCACGCCGCGCTCTCGTCCCGGCACTGGCTTCAATCCGGTTCGTAGTACCATCCCAACCCGGAAAACTGAGCGCACGGCCCGCGTCTCATTTGACGATCATTCAAAACCAAAAAACAAAGCATCAATACTGGCTGTGAGCCACCTGCAACTTGGAAATCTCGATGGCAGCGATGTGACAGAATGGGCCGTTAGCTATTCAACACGGGTTGGCCGCCTGGCCAAGCTGACAGCTCCACGCTATTTGGGCATATTGAAAAATGCGCCAGTGGCAATCTTTAACAATGGTTTTGACGAGAAGCAGATTATCAACCGCACCAACCGGTTCTCCGGACAGGCAATCAAGCGGATTAAATTTGCTAAATTTGTCTCAGCCGAACTATCGCACAATCAGGTTTTCCCCACCAATCGATATTGAGCGAAAACCGGCTAAAGCCTGTCTCCTAAAAGTGGGCACCGGTTTTAGGAATAAAGACATGCGACAGCAAAAATGCCTGTCTCCTAAAAGTGGGCTCCGGTTTTAGGAATAAAGACCAAGCGACAGCAAAAAGCCTGTCTCCTAAAAGTGGGCGCCGGTTTTAGGAATAAAGACCAAGCGAAAACAGATAAATAAAGCATATTGAGTGAATACCAATGAACGCAATATGCTTTAGAGCCGGTTGATATTATTCCTCTTCACCAGTATCAGCGATCATACCAAGCGCATGTAAATAAAGATCAAGCATGGCTTCCTGTTCCTGACGTTCTGCTGCTTCCTGCTTGCGAAGTCTTACGACTGTGCGCAGGGTTTTTGTGTCAAATCCATTGGATTTTGCTTCCGCATAAACCTCTTTAATGTCATCCGCGATGGTTTTCTTTTCTTCTTCAAGCCGCTCCACTCTCTCAACGATTGAACGAAGTTGATCGCGAGCGACACCCAATGATTCCGTCATACTTTTCTCCTGAAATTTGATCTGGCTAATTTGATTTGCATTTTGGTTTGTATAGAGGGCATTTTGTTTAAATTGAGTCAATTTTTACAAGATCAATTAAGACTGCGCAAACTATTAGGCTGTGTCATGTTTACATGGAAGCAGTCAGGCTGCGAAGAGCAGCTCGATGCGAATGCATCGCTCTCGCGAAGGCTGGTGCGTAGCACCAAATAGCCGTGAGTGAAAGAAAATGGAGTGATTCCGTCAAAGACGGACACGCTCTAGAGGGCGCGGCGGTCAAACGAAATCGATTTAACCAGCGCAAAAACCGGCATACCAGTTTCAAGTTTTAACTCGGCGACAGATTTTCGTGTTATCCGTGCCCGCAGGCGTGTGCCGCCCACATCCACTATAATTTCAGCAAAGGCCGCCTCTTGTTCCTCAATAATCTCAAGCACCTTTGCCGAAAGAATGTTCTGAATGCTGATGCCTTCAGGCCGGGTAAGCGCCAGCGATACATCCCTTGCCCTGATCCGCAATCTTAAATCTGTTCCCACGCCCATATCTATATACGGCATGGTGAGCACGGCATCGCCACACTCAACCTCGCTCAAATGATAGGCCTCGATATGTCGGGAGATTTTTCCACTAATCAAACTTGCCGCCTCAAACCGGCCAATAATGGATTGAATATCATGGCGTTCCATTATTTCGCCAACCGGCCCTTCCGCCACAATTTTCCCACCGTCCAACACAATCATCCGGCTGGCCAAACGAACCACCTCTTCGATTGCGTGGGTGACATAAATAACCGGGATACCGAATGTGGAGGGCAATTTTTCAATCAACGGTAATATTCTGGCCTTGCGCTTAAAATCGAGGGCGGCAAGCGGCTCGTCCATCAACAATAAATTTGGTCGGGTCAAAAGCGCCCGTGCGATCGCAACCCTTTGGGTTTCACCACCGGATAACGACAGAGGTTGGCGCTGCAAAAGCGCAGAGAGATCCAGCGCCTCAATCACATTATTCAGGGTAATCTGCTCATTCATATTTTGCGAGCGCCGATCCGCATATTGAAGGTTCTTCAAAACGCTCAGATGCGGAAATAATCGGGCATTTTGAAACACATAGCCAATTCCGCGCCTGTGGGGCGGGACAAAATTAGCACCATTACCATCTTGCCAGTGCTGCCCCTCAAAGACGACCCTGCCCCGCGCATCCCGCTCAAAGCCCGCAATAATGCGCAACAAGGTGCTTTTTCCACCACCACTTGGGCCAAACAGGGCGGTTATTCCCTCAATCGAAAATTTCTGGTCGATATTCAGGTTAAAATCATCAAACTCGATCGATGTATCAATTTCCAGTTTCGACATGGGCTATCCAATTCCCACTGGAAAACGCCGGTTCATTATGAACACAAACAAAAGAACCGAAAACGAAAACAGCAACAATATCGCCGACAACACATGCGCATCGCTATAATTGATGGTTTCAACATGCTCGTAAATAGCAATTGAAATAACCTTGGTCCGGCCAGAAATATTACCGCCAACCATTAACACAACCCCAAACTCGCCAATGGTATGGGCAAAGCTCAACACGGTAGCGGTAATAAATCCGCGAAATGCCAGCGGTGATGCAACGCTCAAAAAGGCATCCAATGGCGACGCGCGCAAACTGGCGGCGGCCTCAAGTGGCTCACGACCAACCGCCTCAAACGCCGTCTGCAAAGGCTGCACCATAAATGGCATTGAATAAAACACCGACGCAACAACCAGCCCCAAAAAGGAGAATGCCAGAGTTGAGCCGGTCATTGAAACCCAGAAGCTGCCAATTGCAGAATTGGGGCTCATGAAAATAAGCAGGTAAAAACCCAGCACCGTAGGTGGCAAAACCAGCGGCAGCGCGGTGAACGCTTCAACTACCACCTTGATGCGCGAGCGGGTGAAAGCAAGCCACCAGGCAATTGGCGTGCCGATCACCAGTAATATAATTGTGGTTACAGTTGCCAATTTCAGCGTCAGCCAAAAGGGCCCCAGATCGGGTATTTCCACCACCTACTCCAAACCATAGCCAAAGCTCGAAATCATGGTTCGAGCCGTCGGACTTTTGAGAAAATCAAAAAATGCAATCGCCGCCGGGTTTCTATCCGCCCCGGCTATCAGCACCCCATCCTGACGAATTGGCTGGTAGAGATCAACCGGCACATCCCAACGGTTACCGGCAACCATGTTTCGAGGACTGAGCACATAGGAAAGCGCGACCAGCCCCAATTGGGCATTGCCGGTTGAAACATATGAAAATGTTTGGCCAATATTCTCTCCCTCAACAATTTTTCCTGTGAGGCTTTCCCAAACCCCAAGCGATACCAAAACCTCACGCGCCGCCCGCCCATAGGGCGCAAGTTTCGGGTTGGCGATGGCCAATGTGGCAAAATTTTTCGATAATAGCTGCTTTTTAACGTCACCAATCGGGTTTACTCCCCAAAGCGCCAAGCGCCCGGTTGCATAGGTAAAACGGCTTGCCGCCACGGTTTTTTGCGCGTTCTCGAGCAAAATGGGACGCGCCTGATCTGCGCTTAAAAAAATATCAAACGGCGCACCATTAATAATTTGCGCATAGAGCTTGCCGCTTGATCCAATACTGATGGATATCCGGTGGGGCGACGTATTTTCAAATGCCAGCTTTAGTTTTTGCAAAGGTTCGGCAAAGTTGGAGGCAACAGCAACAATAGCCTCTTCAGCCCGGCTAGGCTGACTGGAAATTTGAACTGCAAGAAACAGTCCTGTCAAAAGCAATGTTTTTTGAAAGCGTATAATTCTATTGGGCTTTTCAATTTTCATATTCCCAGAATTACAGCAGTAATTTGCCTCAAGCAAGATAGGTGTTAGACTGTTTCACATTTAGGTTGAAACAGTTAGGTGGCGAAGAGACACCCGGCGCTTAGGCGCCGCGCCCGCGCAGGCCGGACCCCGGATTTAATCCGGGGGAAGAATGGCCGTGAGCGAGAGCATTTGGAGCGATTCAATCAAATGATGAAACGCTCAAACCACTCACTTGCCAATCATGGATTTTTCCACCAAAGCTGGATCACGGTAATAAAATTCAAACCAATTCTTTTGGCATCTTTTTCAATGAACTCCCAAAACCAGATAAAGCCCGAATATCCGTTTATCATTGCCTTTGCGGCATTGTTCATCGGTGCTTTGGCGATGGGGGTTTCGCCGGTTTTTGTTCGAAATGCCGAATCTGGCCCTTTTGCCAGCGCGTTTTGGCGGGTTGCCCTGGCGCTGCCGATATTGTTGGTCTGGGCAAAGCTTGAGGCAAACAAACTCAATCAGCCGCTTCGTTCCCTGCTGGTTTTCGACCGGACGGTAATTTTAACCGGCCTGCTTTTTGCTGGCGACCTGGTTTTCTGGCATTTGGCAATTCTCAACACCAATGTGGCCAATGCCACTTTGCTTGCCTGTCTTGCGCCCGTCTGGGTGGTTTTGCTGGCCAAACCCTTTCTGGGCGAGACATTTGGCCCCGCTACGATTATTGGCCTTGCAGTCTGCTTAATTGGTGCCTTCTTCCTGATCGGGGGCAATTACCAGATAAACCCGCAACAACTGAACGGTGATTTTTTTGGATTGATTACCTCGGTATTTTTCGGGCTTTATTTTCTGGTTGTCCGCATTGCCCGCAGGCAACATAGCGCTGGTATTCTGATATTCCTGTCTACTATTATAACCGCCATAATATTGCTGCTCATCACCCTAATGGCCGGTCAAAGCCTGTTGCCTGAAACCTGGAAAGGTGCGGGCGCACTGGCCGCACTTGGTATTGTCTCCCATGCGGGCGGTCAGGGATTGCTGGCCGTTGCCCTTGGGTCATTGACGGTCATATTTTCCTCGCTGGTAATATTTATCGAAGCAATTGCGGCGGCAATTTTTGGCTGGATTTTTCTCGATGAAACTATTGGCTTGATACAAATCGGCGGTGGTTCGCTGGTGCTAGCAGGAATTTGGATAGCCCGACCGACAAAATAGTGCCCCTTTGATATAATATTTCCCAAAACCGACAAACAATCGGCTGACTTCCAAATTAATTTCCCTATAATGCAAAACGATTGAATTCGTCGCGTTGACACAGCAACAACAGTCAGGCAACAACGGGAAATCAAAAACAGCTTTACAATACCAATGCGGTAGTAAGTTCGGGAATACAGACTTGCCAGACAAGTTGAAATCATACGTCAAACAATTATTGGCAATATCATTGTTCATGGTGGCGCTGTCATTTGGCATCGCCCAGCCCGGCGATGCCCGGGCAGACTTTCGCCTATGCAACAATACGCAAAGTCTGGTGGGTGTATCCATCGGCTATCGCACCAAAAATGGTTGGGTCACCGAAGGTTGGTGGCGCGTACCGGCTAATTCGTGCGCATCACTGATCGAAGGTCAGTTGTCATCCCGGTTTTTCTACGTTTACGCAGAAGATGCCGATCAAGGTGGGCAATGGCGCGGGCCGGTTTTCATGTGCACCAGCGATAAAGAATACAAAATTGATGGGATAAAGGATTGTTTCGCCCGCGGCTTTGAGCGCACAGGATTTTTTGAAATCGATACAGGTGAGCAAAGCAATTGGATGGTCCGGTTGACCGAGGCAGGCCAAACAGGAGCATCCGAGACAAAATGAAACGCAAACGCCGGGTTAAAATACTCGCAACCCTTGGTCCCTCTTCCTCCGAAGAACAGATTATTCAACAATTATATGAGGCCGGTGCGGATACTTTTCGCATTAATATGAGCCACTCAAGCCACGACACCATGCGCGAGCTTATCGCCCGCATTAGGCGCGTGGAAAAAAATGTCGGATACCCAATTGGCATTTTGGCCGATCTTCAAGGACCGAAACATAGGCTCGGTACATTTGTCGACGAGAAAATCAGTATCAATGCTGGCGATATTATTGTTCTGGACAGTAATCCCGAACCCGGTGATAATACCCGGGTTTTCCTTCCCCATCCAGAAGTAATGGCCGCACTCAAACCCGGTCACCGGCTTTTAGTCGATGATGGCAGGGCAACTTTGATTGTTGAAAGCTGCGCAGAAGGGTCTGTCACCGCAAAGGTAATTTCCGGCTCCAGCCTTTCAAACCGCAAGGGTGTTAGCCTGCCGGACACGGAACTTAAAACCAGTTCACTCACCAAGAAAGACCTTGCTGATCTCGATGCCATATTAAAGGAAGATGTGGACTGGGTTGCACTTTCATTTGTACAGCGCCCGGAAGACCTGGCCGAGATGCGCCGGATTTGCCGCGGCAGAGTGGGTGTTTTGGCCAAAATTGAAAAACCCCAAGCTGTTGAAAAGCTGGATGATATAATTGAGCTGGCCGATTGCATTATGGTGGCGCGCGGCGATTTAGGCGTGGAATTACCGCTTGAAAGTGTTCCTGCAATTCAAAAACAGATTGTTCGAAAATGCCGACGGGCCGGAATACCGGTAATTGTTGCGACCCAAATGCTGGAATCAATGATTACCTCACCCGTACCAACCCGCGCAGAAGTATCTGACGTTGCAACGGCCGTTTATGAGGGTGCCGATGCGGTGATGCTATCGGCGGAATCCGCTGCTGGAAAATATCCGGTTGAAGCCGTATCAACCATGAGCGCCATTGCGCGCAACGTCGAACAAGATCCAAACTATCCCGGCATCATCAATGCCCAGCGGCCGGAGCCAAAAGCAACCGGTGCGGATGCGATATCGCTGGCCGTGCGACAGATTGCCGAAACGCTCAATCTATCTGCCGTGGTTTGCTATACGGCAACCGGCTCAACCGGGCTACGCACAGCGCGCGAGCGGCCGACAACGCCAATTCTGGCGCTTTCACCGATCCCCGAAACCGCCCGTCGCCTCACCCTTGTTTGGGGGCTGCACAGCGTTATTACGCCGGATGCGAAAGATCTCGATGAGATGGTCGACAAGGCCTGTCACATTGCATTTGAAGAGGGCTTTGCCAATCCGGGCGACCGGGTGATCATTTCAGCCGGCGTTCCACTGCGCACGCCGGGTTCCACCAATATGCTGCGCATTGCCTATGTGGATAGCGACGGCATGGGCGGAATATAGAGCTTGTCTCCTAAAAGCATGCCCTCGGACTTGATCCGTTGGTGGGCACCGGTTTTAGGAATAAAGACATGCGACAGTAAAAAAGCTTGTCTCCTAAAAGCAGGCCCTCGGACCTGATCCGTTGGTGGGCACCGGTTTTAGGAATAAAGACCAAGCGAAAACAGACAGATAAAGCAAATTGAGTGAATGCCAATCAACGCAATATGCTTTAGACAGCGTCATGTTTACATGGAAGCGGTCAGGCTGCGAAGAGCAGCCCGATGCGGATGCATCGCGCCCGCGCAGGCTGTGGGCGCAGCCCAAAATGGCCGTGAGCGAAAGTTACTAGAGCGATTCTGTCAAAGACGGACACGCTCTAGGAACCGGGTTACTTCGATACTTCTTCAATGGCTTCAATAGCCGCCTTATTAACAATGTAATCAGGCTTGTGGCCAACGCCCTTAAATTCAAGCAGCTTTGCCCCGGCAATATCTCGCTCCAACCCCTTGGAATGAATATAGGCCAAAACGATATCATCACTATCGCCGGTGATGATGACGGTTGGCGCTTTAATTTCTGAATATCGTGGCGAGAGTTTCACAACATTAGCACGCAGCGCCGCCACATCACGGGCATTATTACGAAAAACATCAGGTCGAAGAACCAGTTCAGACCCACTTTCGGTGTAATATAGTTGGGGCGGTTCATTGGGTGAAAACACGCTTTTGATGCCATCTTTCATTTTCATGAGCCCCGCAGGAAGTGCCAGCAATTCTGTAAATAAATAGCCAATTATTGGCTTGGCAGCCACATCATAATACCACGAAACCCCTCCAGGCCAGGGATGGGTGGCCGGAGCCAGAAACACCAGACCTTTGACCTTTTCAGGATGATGTACAGCAAATGCGGCTGTAATCGCCCCGCCAAATGAATGGCCAATAATCACAGCTTTGGGTATTTTCAATTTCTCCATCAATACGGAAATCGCTTCAGCCTGTTTGCTTGGCGAATTCATGCCCATACCACCGCGTTCGGAATATCCATGACCCGGTCGATCAAGAAAAATCATCCGGCCCCGGCCCTTTAGCGGTTCTTCATAAGCCAGTTTCTGATCGCGCAAATTGCCGCTTGCCCCATGAATAAAAATCATTGTCGGCAGATCAGGATTTTCTCCGGCAGGCACATCAACATAATGCATTTTGAAGCCGCCCACATCGACGAATTTTCCAATTGCCGGAAATTGAGCCTCAATCCGATAAGCGTATAAATGCGTAAACAGGAACAACCCGACAATGAGCAATAAAGCGCCAGCGGTGACATAATAAATAAACTGCATGAAAAATTTCAAATCCAAATTCCTGAAATTAAAGAAGAAATAGCGGTATCATATAAACCGGGTTTTGGCCTAAAGCATATCGCGTTCATTGGTATTCACTCAATATGCTTTATCTATCTGTTGTCGCTTAGTCTTTATTCCTAAAACCGGTGCCCACCAACGGATCAAGTCCGAGGGCATGCTTTTAGGAGACAAGGTTTAGGTCAGGACCTCAAATCTTTTTGGCGGCGATTTCGTCTTCAAGATGGATCACCGCTTTTTGCGCCGACTTCATTGCAGGATAAACTTCCAGCACCCGATACCAGGCGGCAAGCGCCTTTTCTTTTTCATCGAACGCCTGAAATATCAGTCCCATGCCGGAAAGCGCACCAAAATGTCGCGGCTCCAGCGCCAATACACGCTCCACATCGCGCAGCGATTTGCCATAGTTTTGCATAAAATAATGCAGGGTCGCCCGCTGGTTCCAACCTTCCGCAAAATCAGGCTTGAGAGTTGTCACCTGATCCAGCAGATCTAGCGCCACCGCATATTTTTTTTCAGCCATTGCTTTGCGTGCCCACCCGGTCAACAGATCAATCGAAGCACTGTCAGATTTATTCCACTTGGCCCAGATACGCCGCGATAATTTCTTGGCAATTTGCGGACGCCGCTCTTTTTTCAGCTTAGAAAATAATTGTTCCAGATTTTCCGCCTGCTTTTTCTTAACACCTGGCGGTTTGGCCTTTTTATCAAATTTTGGCTGATTTTCAGGATCCACATTTTGCGCGAGCGCACCATTCGCCCCGGCGAGCGACAATCCAAGCGCCAGCAACAAAACCTGCATCACAGAAGAATATTTAAAAAAACAATAGCTCATGGCTTTAATCGTAAAGAATACGACCAAAACATCAAATCAAAATTTTTGTGAATAGGGCTTGATCAAAACCATCAAGCATTGCCGCCAATAAAATAAGCGCAGCAATTAGCCCTGACGTGCTTTAAAACGCGGGTTTACCTTATTGATAATGTAAACGCGACCCTTACGACGAACCAGACGGTTTGCGCGGTGACGGCCCTTGAGCGACTTTAGTGAGTTCTTGACTTTCATCGTATCAACCTATTTTCCGCAAGCCCATATACACACGAATGTAGCGACATGTTTATGCACTAAAAAAGCGCACTCCAACGGGCGCGCCAGAATTCCCAAAAATTGTTGCCGCAGATATAAAACAAAACCTGCGAAAGTCAACTGAAGATCGACGAATTATTACGTCTATCTGATGTGTCAAAATACATATCATTTGCGATTTCCTGCTCTATGGTCACCAAGCGGCAACAATAATAGTAAAAATAAACAAAGGAAAATATAATGAAATTCTTATCACTAATTTTGTTGCTCGCACTGGCTTCAACCTTTTCGTTGTCGCCCGCAGAAGCAGTTAACTGTAATCGTGATGATGGTGAAGTCGTGTGCGACCATGATCGCGATGAGCCCGAAGCATCAGCGCCATCGCCTGCGCCATCTCCTTCACCGGCTCCATCGCCTGCTCCGGCACCCGCACCAGCTCCGGCCCCTGCACCAGAACCTTCACCGGAACCCTCTCCAGAACCTTCACCAGAACCTTCACCAGAACCTTCACCAGATCCAGCACCAGCACCAGCGGAATAAGAGGCTGCCTGATAATCTGGATGAACGGTTCATAATTTTGAGAAAATTCAAAATTTTGCCCCACCGGCGGGCGGTGTAATCTGCTGCTTGGCTGCTTTTGCCTCGCGGTGAGAAATATAGGTGGCGGCGGCAACGATTATGCCGCCGCCAATCATCACATATATATCCAATGGCTCATTGAACACGATAATACCAAGCAGAGTTGCCCAAACCAATTGCAGAAATGTTATTGGCTGGGTCACAGATATTGGTGCTGCCTGCAGCGCTCTGGTGAAAGTGTAATGCCCCAGGGTCGCAATAATTGCCACCAGACCCAGCCACATTACCTCGTTCAAAGTAGGTGTTTGCCACTGCATAATGGCTCCCGGCAATAATACCAATGTGCAAAACACCGTCAGGATTGCAACAATTACCTCCGGTTTGGCAAAATCTGTCAACCGCTTAGCCAGCAGATAGGATATGGCAAAAAGCGGTGCAGCGGCCATTTGGGCAATTTGCCCGATCGAGATTTCCTGAAATCCGGGCCGCAAAATAACCATCGCACCGGCAAGGCCCGCAAGAACCCCCATCATGCGCCGCAAGCGCAGTTTTTCACCGAGAAACAAAGCCGCACCCAATGTTATGAAAATGGTCGACGTATAGCCAATTGCGGTTACCTCTGCGATGGGAATGCGCGCCATCGCGTAAAACCACAGGATCACCGCAATGCCATGGGCCAGCCCGCGCAGGGCAAAACCCGCAAGAACCTTACGAGGCAACCGCACCTTAAAAGCCTTTATGATAATTGGCGCCAACAATACCAGACCAATCAGATAACGGATAAATGCAGATTCTACCGCAGGCAGGTTCGATCCGAGCGAACGGATAATGCCGGTAAAGGTGACAAAGCAAAGACCGGTAACAAACATCCAGCCAATGCCCTCCAGCGTCCGGTTATCCGAACGCGCAGGCAAGGTCTCTTGTTGGGATATAGCCATATGGATTGAACTCGCGGAAATATTCATGCTCGAGACCTTTAATCTTAGGCCCAGAAGGGGGAGGCAAAATACTTAACGTGTATAAGATTGGATATTCATTGCCGCGTCAATGGGGCACCAGGCCATATCTTTTACGCATAATAAAGCGGCCATTCAACAAAACGGCGGCAATTGCCAATGACAATGCCAACCCAAACCAAAGGCCAACGCCGCCATAATCAAGCGTAAAAGCAAAGAAATAGGCAATTGGCATACCCACAACCCAATAGCAGAATACTGCAATAACCATCGGCGTTCGTGCATCCTTCATGCCGCGCAAAACCCCGGTTGCCACCACTTGTGCTGAATCAACCATCTGAAATGCCGCTGCCACAAACACCAATGGTATGGCGTAAGCGATAACCAATGCAGTTTCTTCATTGCTGGTATCGAGGAATAGCCTGATCAGGGTTTCAGGAATTGTCCAGAACGCAATGGCCCCAAGCAGGGCAACACTAATAGATATAACCAATACAGAAACCCCTGCCCGTTCCAGCCCCAGCCAGTCTTTGCGGCCAAGCGCCTTGCCAACCCGCACGGTTGCCACATTTGAAAGGGCCAACGGAATCATAAAGGTAATGGTGGCCAATTGAAGCGCAATCCCGTGCGCCGCCAAGGGCACAGTGCCTATCCAGCCCATCATGATGGATGCGCCGATAAACAGCGAAACTTCTGCCAGAATTGCAAAACTAATCGGCCATCCGAAGCGCATAATTTCAGCCAAAGCGCTCCAGTCTGGCTGCCAGATACGCACAAATATCTCATAGCGCGCAATTTCGGTGTTTCTAATCATATAGATCAAACCGCCAAAAAACACGATCACGTTTGTCAGCAAAGTTCCAACGGCCGCCCCCCGCACGCCCATTTCAGGTGCGCCAAAATTGCCAAACATAAAGGCGTAATTTAGCATCGCGTTCAAAACAGCTGTCACTATTGATGCAATAAGTATGACCTTGCCAAGCTCAAAAACCGTTAAAAGCGAGCGTAAACTAAAGAAAAGCAAAAGCGGCAATGTCGCCCACATGGCAATGCTAATATATTGCTCAACAATATCGGCAATAACCTCTTCCTGCCCCAAAAACAGCATGATGTCCCTGGCAAACCAAAGCGGAATAAGCGACGCAAAAAAATAACCCGTTACCGCCCACATGCCCATGCGAATGGAACGCCGAACGCCGCGCGTATCATCGCTCCCATGGGCAGTGGCAGCCAGCGGGATTATGGCAAATGCCAGCCCGGCACCAAAAATCCAGACGACAAAATGCATTTGCGTCGCCAAAACTCCACCGGCAAGTTTTTCAACTCCGAGCCAACCCATCATTACCGTATCAGTGACGCCAATCACCGATGTGGCCAATTGAGCACCGATCAGAGGCACGCCTAGAACAAGCGTGTCGCGCGCATGGGCGCGCCATGAATTATCACGCACCACAGGCGCTAAAGAGTTTGCTTGTTCACTCATAAGGTTCTCAGGAACGGGGTGGGAAATTCTAAATTTTTGTAAATCAAATCACTATGCCAAAAGCTATCTGATCATTTCATAATCGTCCAATGATTTGTTTTACAATGACAACCTCAGCTCTTTCGAAGGTCTATCGAAATCAGGCCGATAGCAAATGCCAGATATAATGACCCGGTCACCCGATCAAACCAGCGTTTTCGCATCCCGGCAAACAATTGCCGAGCGCTAGTCCCAATGGCCGAATAGGTCAAATAAACGACAGCTGTAACCAACAGGGCAGATGGTGCGAGGACAATTAATTGCGGTGCCAATGGATTAGTGGAATCTATGAACTGGGAAAATACTGCTAACCAGCTGAATATGGCTTTAGGATTGCTCAAAGAAATCAAAATTGCCCGGACAAACAGTTGGAAATTTGACTTCGTCCGCGTTTGTTTCTCTGTCGATAATTCGCCCTTCGAACGCAATAGAGATAATCCCATCCAGGCAAGATAAAATACGCCTAACCACCTGAGTATTTCAAATGTCATTGGATTGGTGGAAACGAATGCCGCTAGTCCGGCAAATGCCAAAGACATATGCAGGACTGCCGCGAAGAATACGCCAACAACACTCCAAAGGCCTTTTCGAAATCCATAACTTGCCGACGACGAAATACAGTTAAGCGCATTTGGACCAAGCGGAATGCTTGCAGCAATCCATATGCCCATGAATATTGTCCATTCCTGAAAACTCACCGGCTAACCCTCCCATTCTTTGGTAGCAATCTTAACCGGTAAAAGTCGCGCATTCAACACCGCACGTCGCCCAATGTCGCAAGCAGAAAAGCGGCATCATTGTAAAACACTTTCAAGATGAATTGTCCTTGCCTATAAGTGAGGTCAATATTCAATGGTGAATTTTGTTGTGATGGATGCCGAGGCAATAAGCCCATGAGAAATTATTCCGTATTTTCGCTGGCCCGTGAAGCCCTGCGCGGCCACAAGGGTTGGGCCGAACAATGGCGCTCGCCAGAACCCAAAAAGTCCTATGATGTAATCATTGTTGGTGCCGGTGGGCATGGGTTGGCAACCGCTTACTATCTGGCCAAGGAACACGGCATAACCAATGTTGCGGTGATTGAAAAAGGCTGGCTTGGCGGCGGAAATACCGGCCGCAACACCACGATTATTCGCTCCAACTATCTCTATGACGAGAGCGCCGGGATCTATAATCATGCGATTAAGCTGTGGGAAGGCTTAAGCCAGGAATTAAATTACAACATCATGTTTTCCCAGCGCGGTGTGATGATGCTGGCCCATAATGTGCATGATGTGCAGGTGTTCAAGCGCCATATTCACGCAAACCGGCTAAACGGTGTCGACAATGCCTGGCTCACGCCTGAACAGGCGAAAGAATTTTGCCCGCCGCTCAATATTTCCAAACAGGCCCGCTATCCCGTAATGGGTGCAGCCTTGCAGAGAAAAGGTGGCACCGCCCGCCATGATGCGGTTGCCTGGGGCTATGCGCGCGGTGCATCCGATCGCGGCGTTGATATTATCCAGCAATGCGAGGTAACCGGTATTAACCGCGATGCAGCTGGCAATGTCACCGGAGTTGAAACCACCAAGGGCACGATTAATGCCAAAAAAGTTGGCGTGGTGGCAGCCGGGCATTCATCTGTGTTGATGCAAATGGCCGATATTCAAATGCCGCTGGAAAGCTTTCCGCTGCAGGCGCTTGTATCCGAACCGGTAAAACCCATCATGCCCTGCGTGGTCATGTCCAACACTGTGCACGCCTATATTTCCCAATCCGATAAGGGCGAATTGGTTATAGGCGCTGGCACCGATCAATATACCTCATATTCGCAGACCGGCGGCCTGCATATTCTCACCCATACGTTGGATGCAATTGTCGAAATGTTCCCGATCTTCTCGCGCATGAAAATGCTGCGCTCATGGGGCGGCATTGTTGATGTGACCCCGGATCGCTCGCCCATTTTGGCCAAAACCCCAGTCTCCGGGCTTTATGTCAATTGTGGCTGGGGCACCGGCGGCTTTAAGGCAACACCGGGTTCGGGCCATGTTTTTGCCCACACCATTGCCCGTGATGAACCGCATGAAATCAATGCGGGCTTTACGCTGGAACGCTTCCGCAACGGCCGATTAATCGACGAAGCGGCAGCCGCCGCCGTGGCTCATTAGGGGGATGGGATGATGGATAATATGAAACAATACCACCCAACCCCTGCTTACCTCTCCCCTTGTGGGAGAGGGATACAAAGACCCGGTGAAGTGAAGCTGAACCGCTGGTCGAAGTTGGGTGAGGGGTGCAGATTGTCGAACACCCCTCACCCGACCGGTGCTGCGCACCGCCCACCCTCTCCCACAAGGGGAGAGGAGAAAGCCAATAGTAATATTCCCCGCCAGACAACTAAAAACTTCAATCTGGAAACATTTCAATGCTGTTAATCCATTGCCCCTATTGCGAGGAAGAGCGCCCGGAAGTCGAATTTGCCGGTGCCGGTGAGGCCCATATCGACCGCCCGAAAGATATGAATGCCATGAGCGATGCGGAATTTGAAAAGTTCTTCTTCATTCGCGACAACCCAAAGGGTGTGAACTATGAGCGCTGGCGGCATATTCACGGCTGTGGCCGGTTTTTCAATGCGGCGCGCGACACGGTTTCCGACAAGTTTTTGACCACCTATAAATCCGGCGAGAAGAAGCCAGAAGTTGCCACACAAAAGCCAGTTCAGGGGGCCAAAAAATGAGCGCCCAAAACCGCATTAAAGGCCACGGACAATTATCGCTTGCCAAGACCATCAATTTCACCTTTGACGGCACCACCTATCAGGGGCTTGAGGGCGACACACTGGCTTCTGCCCTGTTGGCCAACGGGGTGCACCTTGCCGGGCGCTCGTTTAAATATCACCGCCCACGCGGTATTCTTTCAGCCGGGCCGGAAGAACCCAATGCACTGGTGAATATCGCCCGCGACAGCACCCGCAGTCAGCCCAATATTCGCGCCACGGTGCAGGAACTCTATGATGGGCTTACCGCCGAAAGCCAAAACCGCTGGCCTTCGCTGGCGTTCGATTTTTCCGCCATTAATGATGGCCTGGCTCCATTTTTTCCGGCCGGTTTTTATTACAAAACCTTCAAATGGCCGCCAAAAGCCTGGGACAAGCTCTATGAACCAATAATTCGTGCAGCCGCTGGCCTTGGCAAATCACCAGCCGAGGCCGACCCGGACCGCTACGCCAACCGCTATGCCCATTGCGATGTGCTGATTGCCGGTGGCGGCATTGCTGGCCTCACGGCAGCCCTAGCCGCTGCTAAAGCTGGCAAAAAAATCATTCTCTGCGATGAAAACCCGAATTTTGGTGGCGCAATCCTTTACGACAACGCCCTTGAAATTGATGGGCTTTCCGCGACTGAGTGGGTTGAAAAAGCGGTTGCAGAATTGGCCGCGCTGGAAAATGTACGCCTGTTAACCCGCACAACGGCGTTCGGTTATTACGCACAAAACTTTGTCGCCCTTGCCGAGCGCGTTACCGAACATATGGCCGAGCCGGACCCTGCCCTGCCGCGCGAACGATTATGGCAGGTGCGGGCCAAAGAAGTTATTTTGGCAACCGGTGCGATTGAGCGTCATCTGGTCTTTGCTGACAATGATCGCCCGGGCATTATGCTGGCCTCGGCCGCACAGAAATATCTCAATCAATATGGTGTCGCCATTGGTGCCAATGTCGGCGTGTTCACCGCTTGCGATTCCGCATGGGCCGCTGCCTTTGATTTGAAAAAAGCCGGTGTCAACATTGCAGCAATTGTCGATTTGCGAGATAATCCGCCTCTTGAATTGCAAGAAAAAGCGCAAACCTGTGGAATCCGCATTCTCAGGGGCTACACAGTTACCAAAACCAGCGGGCGGTTGCGCGTTCAATCCATCTCAGTGCAACCGATCAATGGCGGAACAGTAGAACAAATCCGCGTCGATGCCTTGCTCAACTCGGCCGGATGGACACCCTCCGTGCATCTATTTTCCCAATCACGCGGCAAACTCAAATGGCATCAAGACCGCGATCTCTTTCTGCCTGATATTTATGTACAGGACTGTATTTCTATCGGTGCCTGCAATGGCACATTTGATGAAAATGAACTGATTGCCGAGGCTCAGGCCGCCGGTAATGCGACCCGCAAAAAAGCCAAAGCCATCAGAATAGAAAACCAATCCTCATGGGCGGGCAACGCCATTGGTGCAGCCCCCGGTGCCGGGCCCAGTGATAATGTTAAAGCCTTTGTCGATTTTCAAAACGATGTGACCGCCAAGGATATCCGGCTCGCGGTGCGCGAGGGCATGCATTCGATTGAGCACGTAAAACGCTTCACCACCACCGGCATGGCGACCGATCAGGGCAAATTATCCAACATGCACGGGCTGGCCATTGCCGCCGAACAATTGGGAAAAAACCTGCCAGATGTGGGGCTTACCACCTTCCGTGCACCCTATACGCCAGTAACTTTTTCAACCATCGCCAACCATGCGCGCGGGCCGCTGTTTGACCCGACCCGTAAAACCCCGATGCACCAATGGGCGGTGGATAAGGGCGCGGTATTTGAAGATGTCGGCCCGTGGAAACGCGCCTGGTATTTTCCTAAAGCAGGCGAAGATATGCATGCAGCCGTCAATCGCGAATGTGTTGCGGTGCGCAAAAAGGCCGGAATATTTGATGCAACCACTTTGGGTAAAATCGAGATTACCGGCCCCGATGCGGCAGAATTTTTAAATCGTCTCTATACCAACCCGTGGACCAAACTCGGCGTTGGCCGTTGCCGCTATGGCATTATGTGCCGCGAGGACGGTTTCATCTACGATGATGGCGTGATCGGTCGTATAACCGATGACCGCTTTCATGTGACTACCACAACCGGCGGCGCACCACGGGTGATGAACCATATGGAAGACTATCTGCAAACAGAATTTACCGATCTTGATGTGCACCTCACCTCCACCAGCGAGCAATGGGCGGTGATTGCCGTTCAAGGGCCATTGGCCCGCGAAATTATCGAACCGCTGGTAGAAGGAATTGATTTGTCGCATGAGGCCATGCCGCATATGAGCGTGCGCGAGGGCAAGATCTGCGGCGTGCCGACAAGGCTGTTCCGCATGTCGTTTACCGGCGAAATGGGTTTTGAAATCAACGTGCCAGCCGATTACGGTGAATCAGTCTGGCAGGCAGTTTATGCACAAGGTGAGCCCAGAGGGTTAACCCCCTACGGTACTGAGGCTATGCATGTGCTGCGCGCTGAAAAAGGTTATATCATCGTTGGTCAGGATACTGATGGCACGGTCACCCCGCATGATGCGGGCCTTTCATGGGCGATCGGCAAAGCCAAGCCGGATTTCGTTGGCAAGCGCGGTATGCGTCGACCCGATCTTGTTGCCGAGGGGCGCAGGCAATTGGTCGGCTTGAGAACCAAAAATCCCAAAGTGGTGCTCGAAGAAGGCGCACAGATTGTCGCCACCCCCGGACAAACTGTACCCCCCGCAATCCCCCCGGCAATTCCAATGAAAATGATCGGATTTGTCACCTCATCCTATTGGTCGGAGGCGCTCGGTCACTCGATTGCATTGGCGCTGGTGGAAGACGGCCACAGCCTTGAGGGCGACACGCTTTATGTGCCGATGGAAGATAGAACAATCGAAGTGGAAGTGAGCGGCTGCGTATTTTATGATTTGGATGGAGGGCGGCTCAATGGCAAAAATTAAAATGGCAAAAGCCCGGCCACCGCATGAGGGTCGCCGTTTTGCAAATTCTGCAATCTCGATTGAACAGGCCCTGCCCGCAAGCAGAATTTCCTTGCGCGCTGGATCAAACGAGCTTGCCGAACTCACCAAACCGCTAGGCTTCAAGCTGCCGTCAAAACCCGGCACATCAAAAACCAAGTCCGGCCTTTCAGCCCTTTGGCTTGGCCCGGATGAATGGTTGTTGATCAACAATGATCCTCAGGCCATTTCGAAACTGATGGAAAATCTGGATGCGGTTAAATGCTCGAATGTCGATATCAGCCACCGCAACACGGCAATAATCATCTCCGGCAAGGCGGCGGAAGACGTGCTGAATTCGGGTTGCCCGCGCGATCTGTCGCTTGATGCTTTCCCGCCAGGCTTTTGTTCCCGCACCCTGTTTGGCAAGATCGAAATCATCCTTTGGCGATTGTCAGAGAATAGTTTCCACATCGAGGTATGGCGTTCCTATTCTGAATATCTTTGGACCTTTCTGTTGGATGCCTCAAAAGACGCTGGATAAATCGGGCATCAGCCGTTAGAAGGCTAGGGTCCTGACCCTCAATTCGCCTCACTCATCAATCTTGCGGTAAAACCTTCGTGCAAAATCTCCGGATTAAAAATCGCGCTATATTTATGATCGGCGGCTATGAGCCAAAATCATCCGATGCATTTTTCAAGCGCACCAACCGCGAATATCGCCGTTTTGGCGAAACATGGCAATTGCAAACCGAAATTGGCCCGTTGGAAATTTCCGACGATGGTCATATTGCAACCGTTAATCTGGAAACCAGCGATACTGACTGGCAGGTCAAGACCGAGTTTAATTTTCTGGTCTATAATGAACTGGTGCTAAAAGACTTTGCCCGCCCCCTGCCGGTTCGACTATTGCGCTATTTTACCACGTTTTTTGATTATGTGCTGACCGGTACGGCTTTCTCATTCTTCCGTACCAATTGGCGCTTTGCGCTTTATTTTCTCTATCCGGCAATCATGATCACCCTGTTCATTCTGGCCTCGCTGGGTGCTGCAAAACTGGTCCTTGCTTTTGATTTTCCTGGCCACACCAGTGCCGCAACTTTTGTTGCGCTTGCCGTGTTTACGGCCCTTATTTACCGCATTGGCGGGCGCTGGTTTGTGCTGCACCTGATGGATTTATGGTCCTTTTCCCGCTATTATTTGCATGGCAAACGCAATGATGTGGCACCGCGTATACAGCTTTATGCAAAAGCAGTCATAGAGGCTGCAAATTCCAACAGGTTCGATGAAATTCTGCTGGTTGGCCACTCGACCGGTGGCGCGCTGATATTAGACATTGCCGCAACCGCCCTTGCTGACGCCCCTGAATTCACCGATCAAAACGCCGAAATAACTATCCTTACCGTTGGCTCAACTGCGCTTAAAATCGGCTTGCATCCGGCGGCCAGGGAATTCAGACAAAAAGTTCAAACGCTCGCCGATAATGCCCATATCAACTGGGTTGAATATCAATCTCACACCGACATTATCAACTTCTACAAAACCAATCCGGCTAAGGAAATGAATGTGAAAAATACCCATTCACGCGAATTTCCAATCGTTCGAACCGTAAGGATTCGAGAAATGCTGGATCCAGAAATCTATAAAAGGGTTAAAAAGAATTTTTTCCGCATGCATTACCAATTCATTATGGGTAATACCCGGCCTTACTATTATGATTTTTTCATGATTTGCTGCGCACCGCTCTCGGCAACCCTACGAGCCAACGAACAGATAACCGGCGCAATACCGGGTGACAAAAACGAAACGACATAGGAACCGGAATTGACCATAGATTACTCCAGAGTGACCCAATGACGAGTACAATCATATCGATATTGTGGGTCCTCGGCATGATTGGTGTCTACCTTATTCGTCGGCCGCACCAAAAACGTGCGCGCAATCAAAACATCAAAGACCATCAGCGCAGTACCGCCGAACGTACCGTGCTGGCACTTGCAACCGTCGGCCTGGTGGTAATTCCAGCCATCAATATCGCTTTCAAGACTTTCCGTTTTGCCGACTATCCATTCAATCCACTGCTGTCATCCATCGGCATTATCATTTTGATCGCATTTCTATGGTTATTCCATATTAGCCATCGGCAACTTGGAAAAAACTGGTCAATCACCCTGGAAATCCGTGAAAAACACAAACTGGTAACAGATGGGCTTTACAAATATATACGCCATCCTATGTATTCAGCGTTGTGGCTTTGGGCAGTTTCACAAGCCTTTTTGTTCAATAACTGGATCACCGGATTTTCCGGCCTTGTTGGTGTGGCAATTCTGTATTTTTCACGGGTTAGCAAGGAAGAGGCCATGATGCGCCAAACTTTTGGTAAGGAATATGATGATTATTGCGTAAAAACTGGCAGAATTTTTCCAAAATTATAGGAACTTGCCTCAAATATGACAAATGTCACATACAGGGAGTTACAATTGCCGTACTATGAAAATACAATTATTCATCTCGACAAATTGTCATTGTCGAATGCGCCGGTAAAAGTATGAAAATTCAGGACTCGTTTGGTGACCCGTTTATTTTACAAAGCCATGTTATTAGTGAGCTTTTTGCTTTCAGCAAGCCTGGTTAGCCATGCTTTCACCATTAGTGGACCGCCACCTGAAGACAAATTGCCTGCCCATGAGCTGGCTGCAATAAAATCGAACTATCAGGGTGATGTATTTCTACTGCGCGGCTTTGCTGATATTTTTTCCCGCGGGCTTGATGATATTGGTGCCAGACTGAAAGCTAAAGGCATTGATGCCGAGGTCATCGGGCATACAAGCTGGCGCTATGTGGCGCGCACGATAATTGACAATCAGAAAAAATATGGTGGTGTGCCGGTTATATTAATTGGCCATTCACTGGGTGCAAATGCAGTTATACGCATTGCGAAACAGCTTAATGAACACAAAATAAAGGTGCAATATCTGGTAACCTTTGAACCCACCCAAACACTTGAAATTCCTTCAAATGTAGATATTGCGATCAACTATTATCTATCTAATTCCACTATGGGCGTGCCACTTACGAAGGCCCAAGGCTCTAGTGGGACATTTGAAAATAGGAATATGGTCGATATTGAGGGAATTGGTCATTTCAATATTGAGAAACAACCAATGCTTCAGCAGACGGTTATTGACCGGGTTCTCAAATATGTAAAACCTGTAAATGTCAAAAAATCCGCGCAGCTATTGAAATAGCTTCGCGGATTAAGATTATTATTTCATAAGCCGGGCTCAGGACCCTAGCTTACTCTGCACCAACGGCACGCAGAATTTTTGTCAGCGGGCAAAAACCGGTAATACCGGATTGAAACAGATTTAGCCCTACAAATGCAGTGAACCAAAGCCAGCTAATGCCGCTCATATCTATGGTGCCCGACAAATGGGCAAGTACCAGACTGAGAACAATAAATGCGCCTGCAAGGGTCATTGTCCAGCGTTGTGCGTTCATGGGGTGTTCCTTCAATTCCAAGTGATCTGTAAATAAAAGCATATCAAGACATATGCATATGTATGCATATCATATAATCGGGTTTGAAGCTACCAATTAATACAAAAATGCAAAAAAGCCTATTGATCTTGGTCAATGCCAATAATTTTCCCCCGCATATATTGCCATGAAACTTCCCAAACCAGCCTGTGCCAGTCGAGCAAAAACGCCATGCAACCACAATTAATCGAGAAATATACCAAACCGGTTCCGCGCTACACCAGCTATCCAACGGCCCCGCATTTCAACAGTGATGTTGGCAATGAAACCTATAAATCATGGTTGGGCGATCTGAAAAAAGACGATAGCCTATCGCTTTATGTGCACATTCCGTTTTGCGATACACTTTGCTGGTTTTGTGGTTGCCACACCAAGCACACGTTGAAATATCAACCGGTGGCCGACTATCTGCCGGTCTTGATGAAAGAAATTACCGCCATATCGAAATATGCCAAAAACCGGCCAACGGCCACCCGGCTGCACTGGGGCGGCGGCTCGCCAACCATCCTCAATCCAGAGGATATTTTGCGGTTGGCAAACCACATTAAATCCAGCTTCGAATGTAGCGATGACCTGGAATTTTCCATCGAGATCGACCCGCGCGGAATAAGCGATGAGCAGCTTGATGCAATGGCTGAGGCAGGGCTAACCCGCGCCAGCATTGGAGTGCAGGATTTTAACCCGCATGTGCAGGAAAAGATCAATCGCATTCAAACCTATGAAGAAACCAAACGCGTCGTCGATGGTTTGCGTGCTCGCGGGGTTAATTCGCTCAATCTCGACGTTATGTATGGCCTGCCAAACCAAACCCAACAGGATGTGGAAGCAACCGTCGATAAAGTTATTTCGCTTGGTCCTGACCGTATCGCATTTTTTGGCTATGCCCATGTTCCGTGGATGAAAAAGCATCAAACTATGATTTTAGAAAAGTCACTTCCCGATAATAGTGAGCGTTTTCAACAGGCAAATCATGCGGCCAAAAGGTTGATTGAGGCGGGATACCAGCAGATCGGACTTGACCATTTTGCCAAACCCGATGATGCGCTTGCGGTCGCCGAACGCGAAAACCGTCTGGCCCGTAATTTTCAGGGCTATACGGAAGATAATGCCGATGCGCTGCTTGGTTTTGGCGCCTCCTCCATTGGCAAACTGCCGCAAGGCTATGTGCAAAACATTACGGCAACGTCAGACTATATGCGTGAGATCGAAGATAACGGCGTTGCAATTGCCAAAGGCTATGCTTTGAGCGACGAGGACCGGATGCGCGCGCATCTGATCGAAAAGCTAATGTGTGATTATGCGATTGATACTGGTGATCTGACCCGCAAGTTTGGTACTCTTGCCAAGCCAATTGAGCTTGAGTTGCAGGATTTACACGCCCATGATGAAGAAGGTTTTATCATTAAAAATGAAGGCCATTATTCAATCTCGGAAGAAGGCCGTCCCTATATCCGCTCGATTGCCGCGACTTTTGATACATTCTTTGCCAGCGGCAAGGCACGGCATTCCTCTGCGGTTTGACAGTTATTAGTCAGCTTTATTAGAGTCGTCGCAACGACATTCAAAATGACTATAATCTGAGAAATTGCAATTCAAATCGCACGTAGAGCATTAAGTAAGCGCACGTGGGGCAAAGCCCTCGCAAGCGAACGACTAAACGATGCGATGCGCAAGATTTGAATCATATAAAATGGTGGGCGATACTGGGATTGAACCAGTGACCCCTACAATGTCAATGTAGTGCTCTCCCGCTGAGCTAATCGCCCGTTTTTGAACGGATGGCCAATTATGACCGTGTTCGGGAACGGCATTGCACCGTTGGGTGCGATACACCACAAAATACGGTTCAAGGTCAATAGAAATTCACGGCTTAAGACAAAAAGTGCCAATAGCAATAAATAAAACACATCATTTATTGCTGGTCGCGAAAAGTGGCCTGGCGCTTTGCACCGCACCCCGCGAAGGCTGGTGCATTCTCAAGTTACACGTTGAGCATCGCGAAGCGCAAAACTTGAGCCATTAGAAAAACCCCAAATTGCCGCGAGCGCCAAAAAACCTGGAACGCCCCATCGAAGATGGATCATTCTAGACTGCGTCATGTTTACATGGAAGCAGTCAGGCTGTGAAGAGCAGCCCGATGCGAATGCATCGCTCCCGCGAAGGCTGGTGCATTCTCAAGTTGCACGTTGAGCATCGCGAAGCGCAAAACTTGAGCCATTAGAAAAACCCCAAATTGCCGCGAGCGCCAAAAAACCTGGAACGCCCCGTCAAAGACGGACACGCTCTAGGCGGCTGCCAGCATCTTTTCAACTTCGTTGACCAGATCTTTCAAATGAAACGGCTTGGAAAGAACTTTTGCATCCTTCGGCGCATTGGATTCAGGGTTAAGCGCGACGGCGGCAAATCCGGTGATGAACATAACTTTCAAATCCGGGTCAAGTTCGGTGGCGCGTCTGGCAAGTTCGATCCCGTCCATTTCCGGCATCACAATATCGGTCAGCAATAGGGAAAACGGTTCTTCGCGCAACCGCTCATAAGCGCTGGCCCCGTTGTCAAACGAAATCACATCATAGCCGGCATTTGCCAGTGCTTTGGCCAAAAAGCGACGCATATCATTGTCATCTTCTGCAAGTAATATTTTGTCCATCAATCCATCCGAATTGCATAAGGTGGGCCATTACCA
>JAJRQF010000002.1 GCA_024280375.1 Alphaproteobacteria bacterium
CCAGCTTTGACGGGGAAGTAGGTCTTTATACCGCGCAATTTCAGGATGATGTCTTTGTCATTTTCCATTAGTGGCGAACTCCTGATATTTCCAGCACATGATGCGGTGGGTTTCACTGATTTGTGTCTCCTCAGGCATAATATCGCATTGTTCGCTGTAGTGCGTACAACGGGGCGCAAATTGGCATCCCTTGGGCCGTTGATAGGGGTCAGGGGTTGAACCGGGAATAGGTTCTATGATTTGATTTTTTCCTTCACCTAATACGGGAATTGAGTCCAGAAGAGCCCGGGTATAGGGGTGAGTTGGGGTGCGTAAAACCTCGTCTATTGTGCCCGCTTCGACGATGTTGCCCATATACATTACAGCTACATCGTCGGCCAATTCAGCCACCACACCCATATCGTGGGTGATGAGCATAATTGCAGTGTTGTGCTTTTCTTTAAGGCGGTCCATCAGCTCAAAAATCTGCGCCTGAATTGTAACATCAAGGGCTGTCGTGGGTTCGTCGGCGATCAGAATTTTGGGGTTGCACGACATGGCCATCGCGATCATGGCGCGTTGACGCATGCCACCCGAATACTGGTGAGGGTATTCATCAATACGCTGTTCAGGTAGCGAAATTCCCATATCGCGCAACAGGTCAATTGTTTTGTCCCGTATCTGCTTTTTGGTCAGGTCGGTGTGATATTTAAGGCTTTCACCGATTTGAAAGCCTATTGTGTAAACCGGGTTTAGCGCTGTCATCGGGTCCTGAAAAATCATGGCGATTTCCGACCCTCTGATGGCGCGCATTTTTTGCCCGTTACGTTCCAAATTTTCGATGTCGATATCACCGGCATCACTATGATAGGTGATGCTGCCCTCTTCGATGCGTGACAGTCTAGGTAACAATTGCATGATGGTGGAGGCGGTAACGCTTTTGCCGCATCCACTTTCGCCCACGATGCACAGGGTTTTGCCTTTTTCAATGTCAAACGACACACCATTGACCGCTCTGTTGCAGCGATTGTTGGTGTAAAAATATGTTTTGAGGTTTTTCACGCTCAGGGCGATATTATGATTTTCTTCCATTGGTTCTATCCCTGCTGCGATGGGTCAGTTGCATCGCGCAGGCCATCACCGATGAAGTTTACGCTGAGCACAAAAAGCGAAATGACCAATCCAACGGGAAGCCACATCCACCAGAAGTTTTGAAGCACCCGGATTTCCTGGGCGACATTGAGGATGTTGCCCCAGGTGGGCAGGTTTAACGGTACACCAAGCCCCAGAAAACTCAGGCCTGCTTCAGCCAATATAAAGGCGGCCGTCGACAGGGTAATATTGACCATGATTGGGCCAAGGGCATTTGGCAAAATATGTTTGTAGCAAATGGTGGCCGTCGAAAGGCCAAAGCTTTGCAAGGCCTGCACATATTCCTCTTCACGAAGGGAAAGCATGCGCGCCCGGGTCATGCGATACATGGCACCCCAGCCAGTGAGGACAAAAATGAAAATTAGATTGAATAGGCTTTGCCCGGCGATGGAAACCAGCATAAGTACCAATATAATTTGCGGAAAGGACATGAAAATCTCAGAAATTCTAAGAGCAATTACGTCGAGCCACCCCCCTTTAAATCCCGTATAACCGCCGATGGCGACACCAATTACCGCTGCCATCAAGGCGCTTCCAAGACCAACCAGAATTGAAATTCTGCCCCCGTAAAGTACGCGGGAAAATACATCTCGCCCGGTTCTGTCGGTGCCGAACCAATGTTCCCATGATGGTGATTGTGCGATATTGCGAAGGTTAATTTTTAACGGATCGTGGGATGTGAGCAGTGGCGCAAAAACGGCCGTAAGCAGAATAATAGAAAATACAATCAACCCAAATACCGCGAGGCGATTATTGTAAAATTTGCTTAAGGCTCGATTGCCACTTGAAGCCTTTAGTTTGCCTGCATTTTCCAAAGCCAGTATGCGGTCGAATTTGCGGTTCAGAGAGCTATTTTCCATAATATTTTCCTCTAACTCAATCTAACGCGCGGATCGATCAGTGCCGTAAGTACGTCAATAATCAAGCTAGCTAATAACACCGCGAACACCGAAAATAGCGCAATCATCATTACCAGCGGATAATCTGCGCCTCGCACGGAGGATATGAACTCATTGCCGATGCCGGGCCACTGGAACACTTGTTCAATTATTACGGTACCACCGATCAGCACAGGAAGGCGGAAGCCGATTAAAACCACAACAGGCGTCAGAGCGACACGGAACCCGTGTAAAAGGTTGATGCGCCATTCTGGCAAACCTTTGGAACGCGCGGTGGTGATAAATTCCCGCGATAACGCGTCAAGCATCGACGAGCGCGAGTAGCGCATTACGCCGGCAGTCATCATCAATGAAAGGACCAAGGCGGGCAATACGATATTGGGGACATGGTCCCAGTAGGATGTGTAACTTGGCAACAATCGACCACCAACTGGTAGCCAGCCTAGCTCTAACGCAAAGATGAGCAGGGCCACAAGGCCAAAGAAAAATTCGGGAATAGAAACGCCCAGCATGCCAACAACCGTTAAGCCACTATCGATGGCTGAACCTCTTTTCAAGGCACTAATGGTACCCAGAATGGAACCCATGACCGTGGAAAAAAACAGAGCAACAAATGAGAGTTCCAACGTCGCAGGAAGGCGATCAAGAAATATATCGGCGATGGGGACGCCTCCGGCCAGAGAATGCCCAAAATTTCCTTGCAGTACGTTGATAAGCCAGATGCCATAGCGCTCGATGAAGGATTTGTTCAGCCCGTAGGATTCTCGCAAATCGTTCAATTGTTCGGCGCTCATTCGACCGGCGGCTTCAGGGTTTATCAGATGAGATACGGCGTCACCTGGGGTTAATTCTAGTCCCCAATAAACCAGAAAACTGATTATCAGCAACATAGGAATAAGGATCAAAATTCGCCGGATCACATACGTGAGCATGATCGATTTCCTTGTTGTTTCAACATAGTAAAGCGTGTTGCGGCCGTAGCCGCAACACAGTTATTGAAGGGATCAATTTAGTTCGCGCGTGGGAACTTGTTAATCCAGATCATCCGTGTGTAAGGAATGTCGGCTGGAATTACCCGCATGAAATCCATGGCTTCAAGCGCTGCAACATCGGCAGTGTTTTTGGTAAAGCCATAATCCATTTTGTGAGCACCGGCATTCTTGATCAGATTGCCATCGCCATCTCCACTCGGGAAGGCAACAATTTCATCGATCTTAGCCACACCACCATGATAGTCTTCAAAGGGCACAAAGCGAACAAAGTCATTCATCTGTACTTCTTCGATTCTAAATGGTCCGGAGCCAATCGGATGCTGCCAGTATGGAGCCTGCTGAAGTTGCAATGGATCCGTGCCGTTTAACAGATGCTCGGGTAGAATTGCGAACTGGCTAAAAGTTAACAGCATATTGGGGTCCAGCTTTTCAAAGCTGAAAGTGATGGTATTGCCATCAATTGCAATCCCGCTCACGCTGTCAGCTTCACCATCCCGATAGGCTTGACCACCATCAAGGGAAGTAAACGTGTTGCTGACCACTGCATGGATGGTGGGCACAAGTAGCGCTGTTTCCACACTCCATTTTACGTCATCAACCGTAACAGCTTCGCCATCATGCCAAGTTAGGCCATCTTTGAGCGTAAAGCTCACAGATAAACCATCTGCGCCCACTTCAAAGTTTTCTGCCATCGATCCGCCACTGGGCGACAATGAGCCATCGGCAACCAACAAATGATCAAAAACGACTTTAGATGAAATCCAGATACCAAGGTTGGCCCAAGGCAGTTCAAAGAACTGAGCCGGAGCGGTATTGGTATACATTATCTTGTCGCCATTTGCGTCCGGCTCAATTGTCCAGTCAACAATTCCCCAGTCATAATTATACTGTTCGTTGCCGTACAAGCTACCATTCCTGTCCAACCGATCGCTTTCATAAATGAAAAGCTGCTGGTAGTAGAGCGGAATTGTA
>JAJRQF010000023.1 GCA_024280375.1 Alphaproteobacteria bacterium
CAATGGGGATGGAGGTGCTTCCGGTCACCTTGGCAAAGGCTGGATTTGACAGATCGACATTGCTTGATGCTTGGGTTGGTGTGATGAGTGCGGCCAAAGCCAGTAATGTAAAGCCGAGTGAAATTTTGATTTTCTTGGTAAATGTCATTTTCTTGTTCTCCCTGATGGGAGTAAGATAGGGACACAAAATTTCTAGTTTTAGAAAATTACCATGCGCTTTTAATGCAAATTGATTGCATTAAATTCACTCATTATTAGGCATGATTTTTGAGGGTAGAAACCGAAGCTAAATTTGGCAATACTTGATAATTGGTGCGCAAGGGTGATTGTGCGCTCTTTAATCAAATCAAATTTGGAATATGTGGATTATGCAAACATATGGCTTTGAGCTGTTGCTAATTTACGTTCAGGTTTTGCTGAACCACTGAAAGTATCTGCTGGGCAGAGATAAATTCCACGCCAATGCCATAGTCGAAGTGGCGAACGATGCGGCCGCGCATACGACCAAGGGTAACTGGTGTCCCAACAGCTGGGCGCACATCCATATCAATGGCGGCACCGGACAATGAAATATCAACAATCTTGCAATTGTATTGTCGCCCATCGTCCAGCACGAGTTTTGAATGGCGAATATCGGGGACTACCCTATCGTGCCGGCGATCTTCGGCAAGGCCGAGTTCATCTTTGTTAGCCAGCCAAGTCAGCTGTGCGGCGAGCTTATCGCGTTTTCGAGCGGATGCGATCAGGGTCATTTCAAACCCACCATCGATAGTTGAGGAAATTGGGCCTTCAATTCGCCCCAAATGATCAAGATAAATCACGACCCGTTCGCCAATTTCGTCCGTAATTGGAGCGATGACAACGGCATCGCCTGGGGACATCGCAATCACTTGACAGGGGAACTCGGTTTTATTGCTCAGCATATACCGGCCAAGAACAGAAATATCGACACGTTGAAAACGTGGTGCTTCAATTGGAATAGCGCGACGGCTTACTTGAGAGCCCAATTGCGAACTGGCCATAGCGTCTTGTTTGAGCATGCGATTATCTTAGAGTTGATTCATCCTTCCCTTAGGCTAACCAAGTTTGGTTAATCAGAGGTAATTGATGCATGTTTTATGCAAAAATATTTAGGTGTATCATAGGCATGCTGGCTTTCGTTGCCCCAGGGCTGTTAGTTACGACCGCCATCAATGACTGAAAGATGAGAATAACGGCGTGCAGAAAATCCATGAACGGTGGATTGAACAGGCGCTAAATCCACTATTTCATTGGGTGCAAAATTATCTGTAATTTTTGTTGAAACATCAAGAAACGTGCTTTTGGTGGCCAGATCATCCGGCCAGATTAGTCGAAGCCCGGTTATGCGCTGATCAATAATGGGCTGTGCGCCAAACCAATATGGCTCATCTTGCGTTGCCATGGAGCCTAGTATCCGGTTGGTTGAAGAACCATTATGGCGAAGGGGCAATAGGATTGTTTCAAAACTCATTTTATTTGCGGCTTGCGTGGTGCCTTCAAAAGTGACCAAAGCCACGGCGTGATCCTGAGTTACAGCCTTAATCAGAGTGTTCAGGGCTTCACGGTCTTTTGGAGCCCACAGGTTTTGAAAGGCTCGTCCTTTAAGTTCACGGCAATAGGCCGAGCAAAGGTGAGAACCGGCTAAGCGGAAATTAAATTCCAGATTTTCGTCCGCTTCCAGAATAAATGTATTGGAAAGGGCGTGACGAATTTTTGTCGGATCGACATTCTTGCGTTCAGGTGCACTGCGTGAGCCGCGCAATTGGTTCCAATAATTAAAGAGAGTTTTTGTCGCCGTATGCTGCATGTTTGCCCCGTATTGAATTAGTGTTGTTCGTGCCGCAAATTCTTTTTATGTCACGGCGTTGGGTCATACTTGCAAATACTCCCATAAAAATCGCCGTTAAACCTTTATTAAGGTTAATTTGCACAGGGACTGTTGAAAAATGAGGGGAGGCGGCCCTATATGCCAAGGCAATAAAGGAAATGAATGTGCAAACCCCCGAAAATTCCTCAAACTCCCAGAACACTGAACATCAACCGGTATTTTTACTGCCTAAGGCGGTGATGATTTTAGCAATCCTGCTGATTGTTATTCATGCGGCCTATGAATTTTCATTGGATGACAACGGTAAACTCGAGGTGTGGATTTGGCTTGGGCTTATTCCTGCCCGGTTTTATAATACAACCGTGCCCGGCGGAATGTGGCCATTAATCTGGACACCCATTACCCATGCTTTTTTGCATGGGGATTGGACGCATTTGGGGATGAATGTTGTATGGTTGGCTATATTTGGCACGCCGGTGGCGAGGCGGTATGGGGGGGGGCGGTTTCTGGCCGTATTCATTATCGGCGCGATTGGGGGCGCAGGCCTATATTTGGTATTTAACCTTGCAAGCTCAGGCGTCCTGATTGGTGCTTCGGGGGGAGTTGCTGGACTGACTGGGGCGGCGATGCGATTTGTATTTGAACCTGTTCAGATGGCGCGGCATCCCAAAACCGGAGCCGTGGTAGTGCTGGGACGAAAACTTGTCAGCATCATGGGGATTTGGGCAAACCCGCGCGCACGTGCCTTCACCCTGTTCTGGCTTGGGATTAATCTGTTTATCCCAATTTATGGGCTTTTTTCGGCTTCTGATGGCCCTTTGATTGCTTGGCAGGCCCATATCGGTGGCTTTGTCGTGGGGCTGATATTACCTAGCATTATCGAGCGTCATTTAGTTGCTCGATCAAAATAGATTATCAAAATATACCGTTATTGTTGGCTGATTTTTTAGGAACAACTTGCAATACATCCCAGTGTTCAACAATTTTTCCACCATCATCCAATCTGAATATATCAATTCCGGCATAATCAGTGCCGTTTGGCCATATTTGATGGCAATGCAAAATTACATGATTTCCCTCGGCAAATACGCGTTTGTATTGCACCAATTTTCCCGGAAATTCAGCAGCCATTTTTTCAAAATAGGCGATGAATTCTTCTTTTCCGTCTGCAACATGGGGGTTGTGTTGAATATATTGAGCACCAGTATATTTCTCAATTGCATCGCGTGGATTGCATTGATTGAACATAATGTCGTAAAATTCTATGACGGTGCGTTTGTTCTTTTCTAGGTCAGCCATTAGTATACCTCGGTAGGGTCAAAAATCTGATTACCTTCAATTTTTTGCAACTCAGCTTTGCCTTCGCTCACTCTGACCTTGCGATAAAAACAGCTTTTTTGGCCCGTGTGACAGGCGGCACCGCGCCCGGTTTGTTCCACGCTGAGCAACAGCACGTCCTGGTCGCAGTCAGTACGCATTTCGATAAGTTGCTGCATTTCCCCTGAAGTTTCACCTTTTTTCCATAGGCTTTGCCGAGAGCGGGAATAATAATGCACAAGTCCCGTTTCAAGGGTCAGCGAAAGGGCTTGCTTGTTCATATAGGCCACCATGAGCAGGTCTTTGCTACCTTGCTCGGTTGTCACGGCCATTATCAGACCCTTGGCATCAAATTTGGGTGCGAAAACAGTGCCATCTTCAAGGTTTTTCTTGGAAAGCGTTTCGGGAGCATCAAACTCAAAAGGCATGGGAAATTCCAAATGTTTATAGGCGTTATTATCTGTCAATCATGGCAAAGAATCGCTTTTGATAGGCGTGTTCTTCGGCAAAAACCCCGGTAAAGCGCTGTGTAATGGTGGTGGTACCCGGTGTTCTGACCCCGCGCATGGACATGCACATATGCTCGGCTTCGATCAATATTGCCGCGCCTCGCGGATTGAGGTGGCTGTTTATCGCGTCAATAATTTGTGCCGTGAGGTTTTCCTGAGTCTGGAAGCGTCGCGCAAAAACATTGGTCAATCGAACAAGTTTGGAAAGTCCAACCACACCGTCATGGGGCAAGTAGGCAATATACACATGACCAAAGAATGGCACCATATGGTGCTCGCAATGGGTATGGAAGGGAATGTCTTTTACCAAGACAATATCATCATAGCCGGAAACTTCCTTGAAAGTTTTGCCCAAGATTTCCTTTGGGTCCTCATCATAACCGGCAAATAATTCACCATAGGCATCCAAAACCCGGTTTGGTGTGTCAAGCATGCCTTCGCGATTTGGATTGTCGCCACCCCACGCAATCAGGGTTTTAACAGCCTCAGCCGCTTGTTCTCGGCTGGGACGTTTGGCCGGGGTGGTTGGATTGGAAGAGCTGCTTGATGACAAAGGTTTGTCCATGATTGGAAATCTCTTGATAGTTTTGATGTTATTGGCCCTGACATTCATCAGACTAAACCATATATAGAGGGTAAGAATTATTGCACAAGTATGCACCCGCTTTGTACTTGATGATAATATTTTGAACCCGAATCGTTGGATTAGAGCGTAAACAGAATAATGGCTGACATTTATTCACTCAAAATTATGCAGATTGCAGGGAATGCACCGCCCTCGAAACACCTTGTGAACCCAGATGCACAAACAAAGCGGATATCGCGGGTTTGTGGCTCCACAATTGAGGTGAGTTTGAATTTATCGGACGGAATTGTCAGTGAATATGGGCAAGAAACCAATGCTTGCGTTTTGGGACAGGCGTCCGCATCCATTCTTGCTGCCAACATTGTTGGGTGTACGCCCGATGAACTTAAGAAGGTGCGCCATGAGGTGGAAGCTATGCTCAAGGATGGGGGCGACCCACCCACCGGTAAATGGTCGCAGATGAAGCATTTGCAGCCAGTTAAGGATTTTCCCCAACGTCATGCTTCTACGATGCTTGCGTTTAATGCTGTGGTGGAATGTCTGGCAATAATTGAAGGCGAACACGCGTGAGAGAGTTTTTACGAAGTGCTGGCCGCCTGATCGACTGGCCTTTCAAAGTCGTCGCTGTGTTTTTGATCACGATCTATCGTTATACATTGTCTGCAATTTCGGGGCGTACCTGTCGTCATTTGCCCACTTGCTCAGAATTTACCCGTGATGCGATCTGGAAGCATGGTTTTTGGCCAGGGGGTTGGATGGGTTTGGCGCGTATCGTGCGATGCGGCCCCAGGGGGACCCATGGATATGACCCGGTACCAGAGGAAAAGCCGCAAAAGTCTCAATGGTATTTACCTTGGACATATGGGCGCTGGAAATAAAGCGTGTCACCAATAAGTGGGCACCGGTTATTGGATAAATGGCACGCGAGGAGAATTAGCTAACGCAGGGGGTGTACAACTTTTTAGCGCAACATGCTTTAGCCTCTAGACCCTGACATTTACTTGGTGGTAATGAGCAACTCAGCTTGAGGCTATTTTCAAGCATCGATATTTAGAATTTTGGAGAATTATGATGATTACGGTGAAATTTCCCGATGGTGCAACGCGTGACTTTGCTGTGGGCACAACCGGCACCACCGTGGTTGAGTCGATTTCTAAATCGCTGGCGAAAAAAACTGTGGCGATGCGGCGCAACGGGGAACTTTCTGACCTGTCGGATGTGATGGAAAACGGTGATGCAATTGAGTTTGTGTTGCGTGATGACGAGGCAGCCCTTGAGCTCATTCGCCACGACGCGGCTCATGTTCTGGCCGAAGCCGTACAGGAATTATGGCCTGATACGCAGGTAACAATTGGGCCCGTGATTGAAAATGGGTTCTATTATGATTTTTCCCGGGACGAACCTTTTTCCATGGATGATCTAAAGACCATTGAAAAACGCATGGGTCAGATTATTCAACGGGGCGCGAGCTTTACCAAGGAAGTCTGGAGTCGTGAGGAAGCAAAGAGGGTTTTTAAGGCCAAAGGCGAAGATTTTAAGATTGAGCTGATCGACGCCGTTAAAGAGGGCGAAGACCTCAATATTTATAAACAAGGCCAATGGTTTGATGTATGTCGCGGCCCGCACATGCGCACTACACGGGATGTTGGGCAGGCTTTTAAGCTGACCAAAGTTGCCGGAGCCTACTGGCGCGGAGACAGCAACAATCCGGTTCTGAGCCGCATTTATGGCACAGCTTGGGCAACCAAGGAGCAGTTGGCCGAGCATTTGCACATGATTGAGGAAGCTGAAAAGCGCGATCATCGCAAACTGGGCCGCGAGATGGATTTGTTTCACTTGCAGGAGGAAGCACAGGGGAGTGTATTTTGGCACCCCAAGGGGTATGTGATTTTTCGAGCCGTTGAAAGTTATATTCGACGCAAACTGGATAATGCAGGTTATCAGGAGATAAAAACCCCGCAATTGCTAGATATCAAGCTGTGGGAAAAATCCGGGCATTGGGAAAAGTTTCGCGATGGAATGTTCGTCGTGCCCGATGAGGTGCCCTCTGAAGATGATAATGCGCCTGTTCTTTCTGGAAACGCCAAACTTATGGCGTTGAAACCGATGAATTGCCCGGCCCATGTGCAAGTGTTTAATCAGGGAATAAAATCATATCGTGATTTACCCTTACGCTTGGCTGAGTTTGGCTGTTGTCATCGGAACGAAGCCCATGGCGCTCTGCATGGTTTGATGCGTGTGCGCCAGTTAACGATGGATGATGCACATATTTTTTGCCGTGAAGATCAAGTGCAAGACGAGACGAAGAAATTTTGTGATTTGCTGGATTCAATTTACCATGATTTTGGTTTTGAAGATGTCAATATACTGCTTTCAACCCGCCCTGAGGTTCGCGCTGGAACCGATGAGATTTGGGACAAGGCCGAGGGCGATTTAGGGGATGCACTTGAGGCAACGGGTCGCAGTTTCACGATTGAAGAAGGTGAGGGCGCATTTTATGGGCCTAAGCTGGAGTTCCATTTAAAGGATGCTATTGGTCGGTCCTGGCAATGCGGCACATTGCAGCTTGATTTTGTGCTACCTGAACGCCTCGATGCCTCCTATATCGGCGAAGACAGCGCGCGGCACCGTCCGGTGATGTTGCATCGCGCTATTCTTGGTTCACTTGAGCGTTTTATCGGTATTCTGATTGAAAACCATGCGGGGCGTATGCCCATGTGGTTGGCACCAGTGCAATGTGTGGTCGCAACCATCGTTTCCGATGCGGATGAGGCGGCGTTGAAGGTCGTTGAGCAGTTGAAAGTTGCTGGCCTTCGTGTGGAAAGCGATTTTCGCAATGAGAAAATCAATTATAAAGTGCGCGAACACTCGGTGGCGAAGGTTCCTGCAATCTTTGTTATCGGTAAGCGCGAAGCCGAGGAAGGCAGTGTATCTGTGCGTCGTTTAGGCGCTCAGGGGCAAACTGTGATGTCCGTTGAAGAGGCGATTGCGGCGTTGGTCAGTGAAGCAGTGCCGCCAGACTTGCGTGATTAGTAGTCCCAAATGCTGAAAATCGCTTACGCAAAACACAAAGCTTACTATGATGATCCATTAGCGCTGCAAACCGGAGAGAAATTTGCTTTTTCAGGTCGCGGAGATGCTTGGGAAAATAACCCAAATCATATTTGGCTTTGGGCGATTGCTCAGGATGGACGCGAGGGATGGGTCCCAGAAGGCTTTGCCGTTGTTGAAAATGGCAAGGCAGTTGCCCCGCGAGAATACTCCGCACGCGAGCTTAATGTTGCGGCTGGTGAACGCTTAGAAATTGTTCGTGAAACGAACGGTTGGGCATGGTGTGAAAACAATTCGGGTGAAACGGGTTGGGTTCCATTGAAAACATTTGACCCGACTGACCAATAAGTTGAATCAATAAACCGTTGTAAGTACTTCAATTTCCAGGGGGCGGCCCGTTTGAACCTGAAATTCACGATTGTAAACCGTGTCGCCTGATTGGGCGATGATGGTATAATCCCCTTCAGCCAATATGGCGGTGGGGAAGGCCCCTAAATGGGTGAATATTATTTCATTACTTTGATTTTGAACTTTCCAGTCCACATCGGCTATGGCTTCGCCCCCGGGGCTTGATACCAGCAAGAAGCTAATTTGGGCGGCCTTGTGGAACAGGGTGGCTTCAGTAACTTGACCAGGTTCGACACGAATGTCGGCGCGCACTGTGGCGTTTTGATCGCCCCAGCGAGAAACAACTGAATAGACCCCGGCATTGAGATGAATGAGGGCGTTTTGTTCAACATCAACAATGATTGGGATCTGTTCCCCATCAAGTCCATCGGTAAACACGTCAAATTTCAGTTGGTTGGGGGGAATAAATATTTCTGAGGAAACTTCACTTCGCAATCTTAGAGCACCAGCGTCCAGAACGAGGGTTTTGATATTGGGGCCAAGTTCCACTTGTAGAACATCCGTTGTCTGGGCGCGGCCAAGGGATACATGTACCCGGTATTCACCAGGGGGAAGTGAAAGAGAAGCGGTGGCATCTTCAGATTTGAATAATTGCGTGAGTTGACCGCTTGCATCTGTCTTTGTGTCATAAACCCGCCAAATTAGCCCGGAGGGAATGCGCGTACCATTTACCTCAATCGTGGCTGAAAGAGAGATGGGCTGAGGCGGGCCGGGGATATTGGGTGTGGCCGCTGCATCTGAGGGTACGATCGTTAATCCAGTTTGACCGTCCAGCGAGGTTGGGGGTTGATCTTGGTTTTGGGTGGTAGGCGTTCCACCATCGCGCGTAATGCGTGGTTGAGGCGTTGGGGCAACCACTTGCGCAAGCACCGATTGGGCTAGCAAAACCATCAAGAATGATAAAAAAGCAATACGAATATGCTGCAACAGACAAGTTCCCGCAGTGAAATTAGTGTGGAATCAGTTAGAGTGTATCAAAATCAGATTAGCTATAAAATCGGATTGTGGAAAACCTGTGTCATATGCGGGCGCACAACTCAAGAGTGAGAATGAAAAGAGAAAATTATGCGCAAACAACCTGAAGTAATAAAATACCTGACAACTCGTCGCTCTGTGCCGTTGCAATTTTTAAAAGAGCCCGGGCCGAGCAAAGACGAGTTGGATTTGATTTTAGACATCGGCATGCGTGTGCCAGACCATGCTAAAGTGCGGCCATGGCGCTTGGTTTTGATTATGCACGAGGGGCGCAAACAGGCTGGGGAAAAATTGGCGGCAATTGCTTTGGCCAATAATCCTGAGATGGATGAAGAGCAATTGGAGGTTGAGCGTAACCGGTTTTTACCCGCGCCAATTACGGTTGGTGTTTTGAGTAAGCCGGTTGAGCATAAAAAAGTTGTGGAACTTGAGCAGGTTCTGTCCGCTGGCAATGTTGCCCTAAATCTGGTGCATGGGGCCAATGCTCTTGGATTTGCTGCCCATTGGGTCACACGCTGGTTTGCCTATGATGCAAAAGCGGCTGCAATGCTTGGGGCTAAAGAGGGTGAGCAATTTGTGGCATTTGTTCATATGGGAACGCCAGAAAAACGTCTGGAGGATAAGCCGAAGCCTGAACTCGAAAAATATGTGTCGATGTGGCAAGGCTAAAGCCGTGTGAGGCGTCACTAGTTTGGCGCCAATCACTCCTAACGTTAACGCCATCTTAAGTGTTCTTTAGGATTATGTTAACCATAATTTTGAGCGGGAAATGACTCTTGAGTGTTGAAGCAATTCAGGTTCCACGAAATCTTGCGCTGGTTCTTAACAGGGCCGGGGATAAGTCAGGTGTCGATTTTGACTATCTCGTAC
>JAJRQF010000003.1 GCA_024280375.1 Alphaproteobacteria bacterium
CAATTGACAGAACGCATGTTGACGCTTAAACACCGCCACGATAACTCTTTTGGTTATGACACCTGCCCAGGTGGCGGAACTGGTAGACGCGCTAGCTTCAGGTGCTAGTTTCTGTATGGAAGTGGAGGTTCGAGTCCTCTCCTGGGCACCATTTTCTCGCTCACGCTGTCGCCCTTCGGGCTGCGCTCCGCGGGGGCGGGCTATTGGCCCGGGCCACGTTTGTGGCCTTGGGAGAGTGTTCGAGGTTTCTCTGCTCCGCTGCACCACACACTTCGTGTGATTGATATTGTCTCACGGCAAATTCGCCAAACGCTCATGCCTGCGACAGCGCGGCCTGACCGGCTGACGGCACTTGTGCCGTTTTGGTGCGCTGCGTTTTAGGTTTCTCAACCCCGCTGCACCACACACTTCGTGCGATATTTCAATATCAGCAACATTATCTTCAAAATTATACGCTTCAATGACGCGCGAAAACCAAGTCGTGCTTACCACTTTATGTGCCTCAGCGCACCGCAAAAAGGCCTTTCAGCACTTCACTTTCAATCTAAAGTGTTCTCGCCCGCCACGGCGTGGCTGCCAAAACCAGCCCAAAAAACATGCCGCCAAAATAACCAAATGAACCGGCAGAGGGCCAAGGCCCCCAGACTTGCCCTACACCGCTAGCCGCGCGCGCAAGCGGAAATTGCATATCGGCATCCCAATTCCAAACCAATAAATAAAGCGCCAACCATAAGACCAGCACAATAAATACAGCACCCCAGGATATAGGGCTTCGCGCCAGCCACCTTGTGATCAACATGGCAAAATAGGCGGACACAAATCCAAAAATAATCCACGCCCCCCAAGCTTGAATTGCATGAATATTGGTAGCCGCTATATTTGAACTGGCGGCATATTCAAACAAATAATCACTGCGGCTGACGATATGATCGACCAGCCGGCGAAAGGCCTGCCCCAGTTCTTCTCCCAAAGGCCGCGTGATAAAAACCAGCAGGGAACACATCACCCCGGCAATCCATGGATAGTTGATATATTTCCTGAACCGTATCAGCTTACTATGCTCCACCATCAAAACTCAGCAACCAGTTTTTCCAACCGCGCATCATGAATACCAAGTTCACGAAGATGGGTGACAGTGTTTAAAATATATTCTTCATTCTTGCCGGATTGGCCAATGGCACCACGCACCTGGCGAGCCAACGCCTGATCGGGTAATTTTCCCGCATATTGCGGGTGGTGCCGGTCCACCACATAGGTGAGCGCAAAAACCTGCGCACCACTTTCCAGTTTCACCGGGCGTTCAACCTCACGATAGACATTAGTGACCAGCTCGCGGGCGCGCAAATAATCAACTACTTCACTGCGCTTTTCACCGGCAATTTTAAACGCCATGCCACGGCATGAACCGCCCGCATCGAGCCCCAGCACCAGGCCGGGGCGCTGCTTGGTTCCCCGATGAACCCAGGAATATATGCATAAGGAGCGATGCATACCGGGCATGGTGGCGGGCGATGAGCCAATCACCTCAAATCCCGGCCGCCACATCAACGATCCATATCCAAACACCCAAAAATCCTGCATGAATTGCTCCTGCCAATTACTCGAGAGGCTCGTTACGGCCAAAGTTTGGCGAATCAGTTTCCTGACCGACAGCAATGATGTCCTTTCGGATTTGTCTTGTGCGGGTAAAAATCTTGAAAAGCGCATCGCCATCGCCCCATCGAATGGCCCTTTGCATGGCGGTCAGGTCTTCACTAAACCGCCCCAGCGTTTCCAGCACAGCATCCTTATTATGCAAATAAATATCGCGCCACATGGTTGGGTCGGATGATGCAAGCCGGGTAAAATCGCGAAAACCACCGGCGGAATATTTCATCACTTCCGACTGGGTAACGCTTTCAAGATTGGCCGCCGTATCGACAATATTATAGGAAATCAATTGCGGGATATGCGAGGTGATCGCCAAAACCAAATCATGGTGGCTGGCCTCCATAACATCAACATTGGCACCGCATGCCTGCCAGAACTGTTTAAGGGTGTCCAAGGCAGTCTCATCCACATCGTCTTCCGGCGTAAGAATAACCCAGTGATTTTCAAACAGCGAAGCAAAGCCAGCATCAGGCCCGGAATATTCTGTTCCCGCCACCGGGTGACCGGCAATAAAATGCACGCCCTTTGGCATATGCGGCTTCATCTGAGCGATCACAGAGGCCTTGACAGAACCAACATCAGTGACGATCGCACCGGGTTTAAGCGCCGGGGCAATTTGCTCGGCAATTGCAGCACCGGCACCCACCGGGGCGCAATGGATGATCAAATCCGCATCCACAACCGCATCCGCTGCATTTGTTGTGTAATGATCACCCAAACCAAGTACTTCGGCCCGGGCAAGGGTCTGGTCACTGCGGGTGGAAACCGCGATCGAACCAACCAGTCCTTCACGTCGCACCACATGGGAAATGGACGAACCAATCAGCCCGATACCAATGAGGGCGAGCTTATTAAACATAGGTTTATCGCGCATTGTCTGCTCCCAAAAATTCTTTCAATGCGGCTATAACACCAAGGTTTGCTTCTTGCGTGCCAATGCTCATACGCAGTGCATTTGGCAGGCCATAGCCACCAACCCCGCGCAACACATAACCACGCTCGCTCAGATATTGGTTCGCATCTTCCGCCGTTTTACCCTTATCGAGGCCAAAATGTATCAACACAAAGTTGCCAACACTTGGCGTTACTTTCAGGCCAAGCGCTTGCAAGGCCTCGCTGATATTACCAAGCCATAAATCATTATGTGCAATAGATGCAGCAACATGCTCACGGTCACGAATGGCGGCCGATCCTGCCGCAATAGAAGCTGCATTCACATTAAACGGTCCGCGAATACGATTGAGCGTATCCATCACATGCGATGGCCCATAGGCCCAGCCAATGCGCAAGGAAGCAAGCCCGAATATTTTGGAGAAAGTGCGGGTCATAACCACATTCTGGTTGGAAGATACAAGCTCGATACCGGCCTCATAATCATCGCAGTGCACATATTCAGCATAGGCCGCATCAAGCACCAGCAAAATATGCGGCGGCAAACTCGCATGCAGCCGCCTGACCTCCTGTATCGGCAAATAGGTTCCGGTCGGATTGTTCGGATTGGCCAGAAATACCAGTTTGGTTTTATCGCTTACCCGCTTTAGGATTGCATCCACATTGGCCCGGTAATCGGTTTCCGGCGCAATGACCGGCGCAGCCCCTGCGGCAAGGGTTGCAATCCGGTAAACCAAAAATCCGTATTCGCTGTAAATTGCCTCATCACCAGAAGAAAGATAGCCATTGGCCAACAGCGACAGAATTTCATCTGAACCATTGCCGCAAATTATATTGTCCGGGTTAAGGCTATGCACCCGGCCAATTGCCTCGCGCAGTTCTGATGCACTGCCATCGGGGTAATATTCAAGCTTTGCAGCAGCCTGCGAATAGGCATCAATTGCCCTTGGCGACGGGCCTAAAGGCGATTCATTTGAGGAAAGTTTATGAAGATGCACACCGGCAGGCACGGCAGATTTACCGGGAACATAGATGGTGATTTTCTCGATGCCTGCATTGGCTTGCGGAATATTGGCGTTCATAACGGTTCTCTTGTCTGTTTTGACAGGCCCGTCTATTGGCGGAAATTCGGCTCAAGGTCTACTTTTTTCTTGTATTTGCGCATTTTCGTGGGCCGAGAAAGCCTGACGAGCCCCCACCCCTTGCGGTGAAAGAACCGGCACAAATACCCGCCGCGACTGACGCGCACTAACCGGCAGCCCCTGATAGAGCCGCTTTGTCGCCTCCACAATAATCACGCCTGGAAAGGCCGACCAAAGCATGCGGCCACTTCTTTCAAACAGACCAGAAAACTTTCTTATCCATTGGCGTTTGGAGGGCGGGAAATATAGCGCATCCGACCAGTTAAGCGGGGTAAACATTGAACTGCGCAACAGGCCCAGCAATTGCCCGCGCGAAAAAGGTCGCCCGGAACCAAAGGGCGTATGCTCAAACCGCGCCCAGACACCCCGCCTGTTGGGCACAACGATAACCAGCCGCCCGCCGGGGGCTAGCACCCGCCAGATCTCACGCAGGCTTTCGACCGGATTTTCCGAATGCTCCAGCGAGTGCATCAACAAAATGCGGTCAATAGAGGAATCCGGCAGGGGCAGTTCCTCATCAAACACAAGCGCAGTTGCCGAAGGGGCCGCATGGGGCCAGTTCACCGCCCCTTGTGCTGCCGGCATAAAAGCCATTGTGCGTTCCGCATCACTGCAAAATCGGTCAAGATAGGGCGTTGCATAGCCAATGCCCAACAACCGTTCATTGGGAATATTCGCCCATACAGGCGAAAGCGCCATGGCAATTGCGTTATAGGACAATTTGCCAAGCGCGCTTGCATAAAAGTCTCGAAGATCAACAATATCCATATGCATGGAAACCACCCAACTCAATTACCGGTGATCGTATAACACAATAATTTGCGGCTTGTGGCAATTATGCGTAAGCTGATTAAAATGCGCAAAGGAAATGTTCATGTCCGCTCTTGAAGTTCATCAATTTACCTGTCGAAGCGATAATTTTTGCGTGTTGATCCATGATGCAGATAGCGGGTTTACCGCCAGCATTGATGCGCCTGAAGAAAAAGCAATTCGCCAGGCGCTTGGCGATACCGGATGGGAGTTGACCCATATATTTTGCACGCACCATCACTTTGACCATGTGGAGGGTAACGCCAATCTTAAGGCTGAATTTGACTGCACGATTATTGGCCCCAAAGATGAGGCGGACAAAATTCCGCAAATCGACGAGGCCTATGGCCACGGCGAGCATTTCTCATTCGGCAAACACCAGGTCGAGGTGATCGGCACACCGGGCCACACATTGGGAGAGGTATCATACCATATTCCAGATCAGGGCATGGCCTTTACCGGCGATACTCTTTTCGCGCTCGGTTGTGGTCGGGTGTTTGAGGGAACGGCTGAAATGATGTGGCAATCCCTGCAACGGCTGGCCATGCTTCCCCGCGATACGATTGTTTACTGTGGTCATGAATATACCCTCTCCAACGCCAAATTCGCCGTTACCATTGACCCGGATAATCAAGCACTAAATACAAGGCTGAACGAAATCATCCAACTGCGCGCAGAAAATAAACCTACCTTGCCAACCAGTATAGGGCTGGAGCTGGATACCAACCCGTTCCTGCGCCCGGAGGACAAGAATATTCGCGAAAATCTTGGAATGATGGAGGCAAGTGACACGGAAGTTTTTGCTGAAATTCGCGCCCGTAAGGACAATTTTTGAAACAAATGAGCGCAAGCGAACGACTAATAAAACGAACGCAAGATTTGAGGCACTAAATACTCTCCACCGTCGTCATCCTCGGCCCCCGTGCCGAGGATCCAGTAAGTTATCGGTTTGCTTAATCTGGTTTGATGCGTTGTAGATGCTGCAAGAATGACTGGGCCCATATCCATTCAATGCGCCGCAATCTCTCTGGATCCTCGGCACAGAGGCCGAGGATGACGATGGAGGGATTATCGTTCAAATCATCTCATTTGCACCAAATAACTCCAGGCAATCAATGCCTGTCCACTCCAATAAAGCCCCCAGATGAAATAGGGTGAATATTGGCGTATGCGGCTGCCCTCTTTCCACACAAACAGTTCGTGCGACAGGATGATGTCGGATGCCATGAACATCAAGGCGCCAACAATAACCAGCAATTGCACCAACCCGGTTGCAGCAATGCCCATGGCTAAAATCGCTACGACATAAGCCAAAACAGGAATACGCATGGCCCCCAGATGCGGCCATAAATTACGCAGGATAAGTGCGGCAAATATCAACATAACCGCCACCACCACAAGGTGCAGTTTAAAACTCAACCCATTGCCAAAATCGGCATCTGTCACAAAAAGGGCCGTATAGGCCAAATGCGCCAGTAGAAACGAACCAAGCCCGAACAGAAAATTCTTATCGCCTTTGTTGGCAAGAAAAGCATCACCCATGGCGCTGAATGCAAGCGCAATTGTCAACAATAAAGGCCCGCCAACCCGGTAGCTTAAAAGCGCCAGAGAGCCGATAGAGATAGTTTTAACCAGGGTGCGAAGATTAGATGGTTCCTGCCAAACCAGCCAGCCGCCATAGGCGATTGCCATTGCGGCTGCGATTACAAATCCGCCATCGAGTAAATTCATGCAGACATTATACCATCTTTACCGTTTTCAGAAAGATCATCCGGCAGTGGGTCGAGTTTCCAGGGAGATGCCATAACCGGCGCCCCAAAACCATAACCTTGCAGATAATCAACGCCCCAGCTTTTTAACAGCAAGGCGGTATCATTGTCATCCACCCATTCAACCACGGTTTTGGTGCCAAACATTTTGGCTAAATCCACCAGCGCTTTAATGAAATTACGGTTTTCAGTGTTGACCGCAAGGTTTTCGGCAAACCGCCCATCAATCTTGATAATATCAACCGGCAGCCTTTTCAGATTACTGAATGTTGTGAACCCGGCACCAAAGTCATCAATCGCGGTTTTGCACCCCAGTTGCTGGAGAACGTCAATAAACCGGCAGGCCTCGTCAATATCACGCGATACATGAGTCTCTGTAATTTCTATCGTCAGTCGGGCCGCAATATCCGGCCTTTGACGAATGGCCATTGTCAGTTTTGAAAGCCAATCGGCATCATAGGAGGTTTCAATCGAAACGTTCAGCGATAGTCTGGCAGCTTTCGCCCGTTTCAAAATATCGAGGGTTAAATCCAATGTCTGGTGATCCACCATCCGGATAAGCCCAAGCCTTCTCGCAACCCTGCCGAAATCAGTGGCCGGGACAATTACCCCATTGCTATCGACCATGCGCACCAGCGCCTCGTGAAATGCGACGCGGTAACTGTTTGCGTCCACAATCGGCTGGTAGGCCAGTTGCAGCCGGTTTTCCTTAACCGCCAACACGACTTCTCCGGCAAGGGCCGTTTGCTCTTCGCGCTTTTTATCCAGTGCCGGATTTGGCTTATAGGTGACCAATCTTGGATGCCGTTGTATCCTCGCCTCTTCCAGCGCTTGCTGTGCGGCCGCACTGGCAGAACGCACATTGCTGGCAAAGCGTGGCATGATTACCCCGCCGATCGACGCGGTAACAGCAACTGGCCCGGCATCTGTTTCAATCACATCCTTGCTGATATTGGTCAAAAATCTCTGCCCGGCAATTCGCAGTTCTTTTTCGTTGCATTTTTTTAAAACCACACCAAGTTTGGCGCCGGAAAAACGGCCAATTGTATCGCCACCACGCAGGCTAACCTTCATACGATTGCAAACCTCGGCAATCACCTGATCGCCCGCATCATATCCATAGATTGAGTTGATATCTTCAAACCGGTCAAGCGCCACAATCACAAACGCCATGCTGGAGTTTTCAATTTCCGCCTCACGCAAATCCACCTCAAGGCATTCATTCATATAACCACGGTTATAAAGGCCGGTCAGATCATCAAACCGCGTCAGCCGGTCAAAGCGTTCTTCCAATGCCCGCCGCTCGTTGATCACCCGTACAATACCGTGCGCCCGCACAGGTTTACCATTTTCACCGGCAAACCAGCGTCCGGTATCTTCCAGCCAGACATCATTTTCAACACCAAGAACTTCGGCAGAAAGGGCATATTGAATCTGGAAATAAACCCCATCACCGCAATCTTTTTCCTCGCTGCCAAATATTGTAGCATTTCGACTGCTCGCCGCATCAGGCAAAAGCAGATGGGAATATTCCCGATCAGATGCAATTTTGTGTGCGTTCTCCACCCCCAGCAGCGATTGCGCATTAGCGGCCCATGTCAGCTGATCATTGGGAATATCCCATTGATAAACGGTCTCGCCAACCGATAATAATACCTCGCCCGCATCCGATACGGTTCGCGCCAAAGATGAACCTGCGCTTTTCTCGCGACGATCTTTAATCCTGCTCAATTCTCAATCCTGTCGATAAACTAATGATGGGCATTGAGGCTTAATGATAGGACAAAAGGCTTAATAAAGCCGAAATATAAGGGCGTTTCAGGTTAGGTTTTTGCAGCCTAAAACCCAGCTGCCATGCCATCCTTGCGCGGTTCAGAACCAGCAATCATCACACCCTCTTTATGATCAATGGCGATAATCTGCCCGCCCCCATGCGGGTTTGCCGCCCGGCGCACCTTATGACCACGCGCTTCTAGCCCCTTGCAGACATCAAGCGACACACTTTCTTCCACATCCAGCACCCCATCCGCACCCCAAAAGATGCGGCCATGATCGAGTGCTTCCTGCGGGTCCATACCGTAATCAACCATATTGGCCAGCACATGTGCATGGCCCATTGGTTGATAGGCACCACCCATAACGCCGAAACTATAGGCAAGCTGGCCGTCTTTGGTTGCCATGCCGGGGATGATCGTATGCATCGGTCTTTTCGACGGGCCGATCGCATTGGCATGGCCCGCTTGCAGCGAAAAGCAGGCACCACGGTTTTGCAGGGCAATCCCGGATTGAGCCGTAACAATGCCCGAACCAAAGCCGTTATAAAGCGAATTGATAAAAGATACCGCACGCAAATCACGGTCGACCACCGTTAGATAGGTAGTATCCGATTGCGGCAATTCCGGCAGTGAAATCTGTTCATTGCGCCTGTTGGGATCAAACTTTGTTGCCAGTTGATCACAATATTGATCCGACAATAATTGCTCAATACGGGCCTCCATATGGGCGGGGTCGCTCACATATTGATCACGAACACTATAGGCAATCCGTGCGGCCTCCATTTCCAGATGAGCACGCTCTGCACTATCTGCACCATGATTTTCACCCCCCAGCCTTTGCAACAGATTAAGCAGAATAAGCGCCGTAATGCCTTGCCCGTTTGGCGGGATTTCATGCATTTCAATGCCATGATATTTGGTGGAAATCGGTGTCACCCAATCAGCCGTAACATTGGCTAAATCCTGCTCATTTAAAAAGCCGCCTTCGCCCTGCACAGTGGCGGCAATTTCGGCAGCAATTGGCCCGGTGTAAAAGGCATCAACACCCTTTTTGGCAGCAATCTCAAGCGTATCCGCGAGGGCTGGCAGCGTAAACATTTCGCCATATCGGGGCGCGCGACCATCTCTCAACAAATGAGTTCTTGCGCCTGCGTTTTTGTTGATCTTATCAAACAATCCAGCCCAGTCTTTTGCGACCTTTGGTGCGATGGGAAAACCGGATCGCCCAAAGGCAATCGCATCCTCAAACAGATCATCAAACCCTCTGGTGCCAAACCGCGTTAGCAGCGCATCCCAGGCCTTTAGCGCGCCTGGCACGGTGACCGAATGGGCCGGCAGCTCATCGAGATTTTTAATGCCGCGCTCGAGATACCAGTCAAGCTGCGCCCCATTGGCCGAACGCCCGGAACCATTTAACCCATGCAGGCTCCCATCCGGCTCGCAAAGAATAACAAAACAATCGCCACCAATACCGGTCATAGCAGGCTCAACCACCGCCAGTACAGCGCTTGCGGCAATGGCTGCATCAACCGCATTGCCGCCCTCGCGCAAGATATTCAGCGCTGTTGCCGTCGCCAATGGGTGCGAAGTAGAAGCCATGCCATTGGTGGCCAATACGGGTGATCTGCCGGGCTGTTGAAAATTACGCATGGACTGCCTTTCCAATAAACCGGGTTTTGCGGTTAGCCCAAACCCTACAACCCGCCGCCCAGCGACACATCTCTGGTGGCAGAACGAATGGATACCGAAAATCCTGCCAAAACATCAATCATGGTCATCATCATAAGAATAAAGAATACCGCAGTGGCAGCACCCCCAACAATCAGAAACTCCACCAAAAATGCTATAAATATGAATGTCGAAAGCAGGTGGTCGATGATCGAGTTTGAACCAACACGCGTGGCTTTGAGAATTTCAAAAAACAGCAGGATCAAGCCAAGGACAATCATCAGATCGCCCAGCGTCATAATCCAGGTTGCCCCTGAAATCATATCAAGCAGAAATATAGGGTCATCCCAGGGAGACTGAACATTTGAACCAATCAATCCAAACAATACCAAATTATAAACAATCAGCGGAACTACCATTAATGGAACATTGGTAATCATAATCTCTCCCCGCGCATTCGCGCCCAAAATAATATCAAGTATACGTGCATTGTGGCACCTGCGAGCCAGATCGTCCAAAATGCCAGATAATTTACAATCAGAAAAGGTATTTTTTCAGCATAAAACACAAAAAGGGCCGGTCAACGACCAACCCCAAACACTCTTTAAACAAATAATCAGGCAAAAACTCGAATATTATGCCCAAAAACTAGGCCCAAAAATTAAGCATTATCTTTTGGTTCAAGAATCTGACGGCCGCGATACATGCCGGTTTTCAGATCAATATGGTGCGGACGGCGCAATTCGCCAGAATCCTTGTCTTCCACATAAGCAGGCGCTTTAAGCGCATCGGTAGAGCGGCGAAAACCGCGCTTCATACGGGATATTTTACTTTTTGGAACAGCCATTGTTCTTTTCCATTTTGCATACAGGCCCTATGCTGAAGGTCTCAGCCAATGATTTTGCCTGTTGGGATAGTTTGGCGGTGTATAAACCCAAGTTGATAATAATTGCAAGCCTTCTTTGACCAAATCAGTTCAATTCAATTTATTATTTGGCCAGACAGCGCACATGGCTGCCAGCGATGCCAATGCGGCCACGGTTGATCCGTGCAAGTGCTCGCATATGTTTTGATGGTCTGTTTGGATCACGCAATGCGGGATTGGGCAGGGTCACCGCCAACAGGGCCGCCTGGGCCGCATTCAATCTGGCGGCAGACCTCTCAAAATGATAAAATGAGGCCGCCTCAATACCGTAAATTCCCGGGCCCCATTCGGCAATATTAAGATAGATTTCCATCTGCCGTCGCTTCGACCAGATGAAATCCACATAAAGCGCCAGCGGCATTTCCAGCAATTTACGAAAATAGGAACGGCTGTTCCACAAAAAGAGATTTTTCACCACCTGCATGGAAATTGTACTGGCACCGCGGGCTTTCTCGCCCTCCATCGCATCACCAATCACCGTATTGATGGCGCTCCAGTCCACGCCTCTATGGCTGCAAAATTGCCCGTCTTCCGACATAATAACCGCCTTAACCAGCAATGGCGAAATATCGTCAAATTTGACCCACGAACGCGAAGCCTGCAATCCATTCCAATTGTCAGCAAGCATCGGCACTGAAACCGGATGCACCCACGACATACGATATATGAGCCCAAGCACCACCGGCACCAGAGTAATAATCAACAATGTCGCCACAGCGATTGAAAGCAAACGCTTTCGCAGAGAGTTTGGTTTTCCGGCGGTTTTTTTACGCCCGGTCGATTTTTTCGGTCGACCACGCCTGGCCGGTTTCTTTGCCACACCTGCCTGTTTTCCCCTGCTACCGGCACCTGTTTTCCCCTTCCGTTTAGCCAAGTCAAAATTTCCTAAAAAGAATAAACATAATCACAAGTGCAGAAGCTCTTAGCTTTTTGCACAAGTTATCACAATGCCAGCTTTTGCAGTGGCAATATGTGATAGTACAAAAAATATTGACCAATTTCGATTTTACGGGCAATTCAACATCCATCATGAACAAAGATAACATGCCAGATAAATTTGCACGGCGATTGAGCCAGAATGCATCCGTTATAAATTCTATATTGGATGGGCTGCTTGGTAATGAAGGCCTTGCCGGTGAAATCATTCGCCCGCCCCGATTAATGGCCGCTATTCGCCATGGGGTATTAAACGGTGGCAAACGCATTCGCCCGTTTCTGCTGATCGAAACAGCCGCCATGTTTGGCGCAACTGGTAAGGGCGTTTTGCAGGCCGCATGTGCGCTTGAATGCCTGCATTGCTATTCGCTCATTCATGATGATCTACCTTCAATGGATGATGATGATCTGCGGCGCGGCCAACCGACCGTCCACAAAGCCTATGATGAGGCGATGGCGGTGCTTGCCGGTGATGCGTTGTTGACCTTTGCTTTTGATTTAATGTCTGACCCGATTATCAGTGATGATGCCAATATCCGCGCTACTTTGGTGCAACAGCTTGCCCGCGCAGCCGGACATGGCGGCATGATCGGCGGCCAGGTATTGGATATTGCTGCTGAAACCAGCAGTTTGAACGAAGAGCAGATCCTGCAATTACAGTCTATGAAAACCGGTGCGCTCATTCGTTTTGCCTGTGAGGCGGGCGCTACTATCTCTGGCGCATCAAAAGAAGACAAACAAAGCCTCAATAGATTTGGCGAAATTATCGGACAGGCCTTTCAACTCGCCGATGATTTACTCGATGTCACATCAAACAGCAAAACAATGGGCAAGGCCACCGGCAAGGACGAGGCCAAAGGCAAAAAAACTCTGATTGACTATTATGGCATTGAGGGCAGCCGCGCCCGCCTACGCGAATTGCTCGATGAAGCAAACGCGCTGCTTTCCCCCTTTGGTGCAAAAGCCGATATTCTGCGCCAAGCGGCACAATTCATTATTGAACGCAAGCATTAGGAGCCCACGATATGGCAAAAATCACCTCAGTCGAAGAGTTACGCGTCGATTATCCGCCATTGGTTAAACGTTCCATAACCAAAGAACTGTCGTCCCTTGACCAGCATTGCCGCGATTATCTGGCGCTTTCGCCGTTTCTGGTGATCGGCACTCAAAACAAGGATGGCTTGGGCGATGTCTCCCCCCGCGGCGACATGCCGGGTTTTGTCAAGGTTGTTGATGATACCACCATCATAATTCCAGACCGGCCCGGCAACAATCGGTTGGATACGCTCACTAATATATTGGAGAACCCCAATGTTGGTTTGATATTTTTGGTTCCCGGGGTCAAGGAAACATTGCGCATTAACGGCAAGGCAGAAATTCGCAATGACGAGAATTTAATGGCCCTGTGTGAGGTAAATGGCAAACTTCCCCGCATCGTCATTCAGGTTCACATTGAAACAGCCTATATGCATTGCGCCAAGGCTTTGATGCGTTCAAAATTATGGGACCCAAGTGTCCAAATTGAACGAAGCCAATTGCCATCCATGAGCGATTGGATGGTGGCTCAAAATACCGCCGAGATTACGCCTGAATCCACCGAAGACATGGAAAAGCGTTACGCCAGCCAACTTTATTAGAGTCTTTCATGTTTACATGAAAGCACTCAAGTCGCGATTGAAGCCCGGCTCAAGTTGCACGTTGAGCAACGCGAAGCGCAAAACTTGAGCCATTAGAAAAGCCTCGAGCAGCCGTGAGCAAACAACGCCCGGCGCTATTTGGCCCGCTGGCAATAGGCTGTTTCCAGCGTATCAAGATTGCCAATTTCATGGGCAACCCGGTCAACCCAGCGCTGACAGGATGAGCGGTTGGTATGGCAGGCCTTGGTAACAAAACCGCTATAGCCGCTACGCCCACCACCGGTATTTATTGTTCCGCTGGCAACTGAATACCATTGAAGCGCACCTGAACGGCGCAATTGTTTGCAAGTCACCCCACGCTCATAATCGCCATAAGCACCACCGGCTTGCGCAGAATTAACCATTGAGAAACCAGAAAACATGCCGGCAACAAGTGCGGTACTAAGAAGCGTTTTGGATAGGAATTTCATAATAATTCTCCGTAGGGTTAAGGTCATAATATTAGGCCTCCCGGCACAAACATCACATGGAGATGGTCATTGATCAAATCAACTGGTTTCACCAAATTGTGGCCTGAATTATTCAGCCTGCGTGCACGACTGCACTTGCAAAGGCCGAACCGGACCAGACCAAACTTGACACCTGTCGATTTTGGCTGTTTAAGGCCCTAATCTTTGTGAAAAGACCAGAATAAAGAGCAACCGAGCAGGCCCCGAAAAGGTATAAAGAGAGCCCGCAGGTCAACACCCGTCAGCGCGATGCGCCCACGGGTGGTTTTTTGCTTTGGCTTTTCGGGTAATTGAACTTACTTTGTGAATGTAATCACAAAGGATTGGAACGAGAAATGTTTGAATCGTTATCAGATCGCCTAAGCGGTATATTTGACGGCCTGACAAGACGCGGCGCGCTTTCAGAAAAAGACGTCAATGCCGCCTTGCGTGAAGTTCGCCGTGCGCTGATTGAAGCCGATGTGGCACTTGACGTGGTGCGCGATTTTGTCGAGAAAGTACGCGTAAAAGCGGTTGGCGCTGATGTTGTAAAATCTGTTACCCCGGGCCAGATGGTCATCAAGATCGTTTCCGATCAACTGGTTGAAATGCTCGGTTCCGATGCCGAGACTATTGATTTAAACGCCCCCGCCCCGGTTACCATTATGATGGTTGGTCTGCAGGGTTCTGGTAAAACCACCACATCCGGCAAAATCGCCAAACGGCTGACCGATAGGCAACGCAAAAAAGTTCTGATGGCCTCACTCGATGTGCGAAGGCCTGCAGCCCAGGAACAATTGCGCCAGCTTGGCGAACAGATCAATGTTGCCACCCTTCCGGTTATTGAAGGCCAGACACCTGTTCAAATTACCAAACGCGCAACCCAGGCAGCAAAACTTGGCGGCTATGATGTTTTAATCCTTGATACCGCTGGCCGCACTCATATTGATGAACCGCTTATGATGGAAATGGCAGACATCAAATCTGCCGGAAACCCTCACGAAATCCTGCTGGTTGCCGATGCACTGACCGGGCAGGATGCGGTAAATTTGGCTAAGAATTTTGATAGCCGCGTTGGCATTACCGGTCTGGTGCTTACCCGTATTGATGGCGATGGCCGTGGTGGCGCCGCCCTTTCCATGCGGGCTGTCACCGGCAAACCAATCAAGCTGATTGGTGTCGGCGAAAAGATGGACGAGCTCGAGGAGTTTCATCCAAAACGTATTGCCGACCGAATTTTGGGCATGGGCGATATTGTTTCGCTGGTGGAAAAAGCCGCTGAAACCATTGATGCGGAAAAAGCCGCGGCAATGGCCAAAAAAATGCAGAAAGGCCAGTTTGATTTAAACGACCTTTCCGAGCAGCTTGGCCAAATGGCAAAACTTGGCGGCATGAGCTCCATTCTCGGCATGTTGCCCGGCATTGGCAAAATGAAAAAGCAGATCGAAGCCTCCGGCATGGACGATTCAATCTTCAAGCGCCAACAGGCGATCATTTCCTCGATGACCAAAAAAGAACGCGCCACACCAAAACTCTTGAATGCCAGCCGTAAAAAGCGCGTGGCTTCCGGTTCCGGTTCAAGCGTGCAGGACATCAACAAATTGCTTAAAATGCACCGTCAGATGGCCGACATGATGAAGAAGATGGGCGGCAAGGGCAAACGCGGCATGCTCGGCGGTCTTGGCTCTATGTTGGGCGGCGGTGGAATGGGCGGCATGCCTCCCGGTATGGCCGGCATGGGTGGCGGAATACCCCCCGAAATGGCCAATATGGACCCAAAACAACTTGAGCAAATGGCCAAACAAATGGGTGGAGCTGGCGGCCCCGGTAGTGGATTGGGTGGTGGAATGTCAAAACTGCCCGGCCTTGGCGGACCAAAACTTCCAGGTCTTGGGGGCAAAAAATGAAGGCCCCCGGCACAACTTTAATCTGGTACGGCCTCGGAATTCTTGGGCTCAGCCTGCTGATACTTGCAGCACCTTTTGGCAGTGAGTTGCTGGGCATGGTGACAGGCAGCAATGCCTCGTCTGACCCTCAAGGCGGCATGTTTGACGGCTTCATTATCTTTTTTGGAACAATCCCATTGGGCATACTGCTATTGTTCATCGGCCTGATCAGATTGGGATTTGCGCAAAAACAAAAAGCATCTGCAGAGGGCAAGTCATGACCCTTGTTCCTGTTCTTGAAACCGAACGCCTTATCATGCGGGAAGTTAAGCCTTCTGATTTTAAACCCTTTGCGGCCTTTTTTACCGATGAGGTCTCAAGATTTCTTGGCGGCCCAATTGATGCAATCAAAGCCTGGCGGAAACTTTCGCTTTATGCAGGTCAGTGGTCGCTAAACGGATTTGGCGAATGGGCGCTGGAAACCAAAAGCACCGGTGAATTTGCTGGTATCTGCGGACCATGGTTCCCATTGGGATGGAATGAGAAAGAGATTTCCTGGGTTTTAATGCCCGGCCATTACGGCAAAGGCTATGCAACTGAAGCAGCCAGGCGCGCACTACAGTTTGCCTATCAAGATTTGAAATGGAAAACCGCAATCAGCCAGATCGAACCTGAAAATGTAGCCTCTATCCGCGTAGCAGAACGCCTTGGCGCAAAATACGAAAACGATTTTTCCGATGATGATTGGTCTGGACGCGTCTACCGCCATTTGCCGCCGGCAGAACATGCAAAGGTTTGTAATTATGACCTCTGAAATCGACCCGAATGAAGAGCTTGCCCGCTATCGCGCATCGATCGACAATTTTGATGCAGCACTTATTCACATATTGGCGGAGCGCTTTCGCAAGACCAAACAGGTGGGAGAACTGAAAGCCAAGTATGATTTGCCGCCTTCAGACCCGGCCCGCGAAAAAGCACAGGTTGAGCGCCTGCGCCAACTGGCTGAAAAATCTGAACTCGACCCAGAATTTGCAGAGACCTTCATGACGTTCATCGTCAAGGAAGTTATCCGCCATCACAAGATAATCCGGGGCTGACCCCGCTTATGAAACAACACAGAAATTAAAGACAACCAAAGACAAACAAACCAAATATCGAAGGAACTAAACCATGGCTACCAAAATTCGTCTTGCCCGAGCGGGCTCTAAAAAACGCCCTTTTTACCGCATTGTAATTGCTGATGTACGCGCCCCGCGCGATGGCCGCTTCATCGAGCGCGTTGGCTCATATAACCCGCTTTTGGCAAAAGACAGCGCCGAGCGCGTTGTTCTAAATGTTGAACGCATTGAGCATTGGTTGAGCAAGGGTGCCACACCAACCGACCGCGTATTGCGTTTTCTCGATGCGGCAGGCCTTGCCAAGCGCGATGCCCGCAACAACCCCAACAAAGCAAAACCTGGTATCAAAGCTCAGGAACGGGTTGAAGAAAAAGCTGCCGCTGCCGCCGATAAGGCAGAAGCACTGAAAGCTGCTGAAGAAGAGGCAAAGCAAGCAGCAGAAGAGGCTGCAAATGCTCCTGCCGAGGAAGCGCCAGCAGAAGAAGCTCCTGCGGATGCCCCTGCGGAAGAAGAAGCAAAAGCTGAGTAATTTGCTCACCGCTTCGTTTATTTTATTTCGGGCGGCGATGGTGCCGCCCGTTTTGTTTTAACCGGAATGACAATGGCCAATCTCAAAAACCCTGTCCTCATGGCCCAGATCGGTGCCCCACACGGCATTAAGGGAGAAGTGCGGGTAAAATCCTTCACATCCGACCCGATGGCTCTGGCTGATTATGGCCCTTTGTTTTCGCACGATGGGCGTAAATTTGAAATCTCCAGCCTGCGCCCGGCAAAAACCGTATTGGTGGTGCGTTTTAAGGGTTTAAACTGGCGCGACGAAGTGGAAAAACTCAACCGGCTGGAACTTTTCGTCGAACGCGAGAAACTACCCGACGACAGCGATGAAGATGCGTTTTATATTGCTGATCTGGTTGGCATGGATGCGCTGAACGAACAGGGCGAGAAACTCGGAACTGTGATCGATGTGCCAAATTTTGGTGCCGGTGATATGCTGGAAATCAAGCCAGCAAAGGTGGAGGGGAAAGCAGCCCAAAGCTATTATTTGCCCTTTACCAGGGCGGTCGCTCCCTCGATTGATTTCGCCAACAAAACCCTCACCGTTATTCCACCGGTTGAAATCAGCGGCAGACCAGAAAACAATGAAAAAGACAAATCATGACCTTCCGCGCGTCCATTATAACCCTTTATCCTGATATGTTTCCAGGACCGCTTGGCCTGTCGCTTGCAGGTCGAGCCATGGTTAAAGAAATATGGTCATACGACACCCACCAAATCAGAGATTTCGCCAGCGGCAAACATGCAAATGTTGATGACACCCCATCCGGTGGAGGTGCTGGCATGGTTCTGCGCGCCGATGTGCTGGCCAGCGCGATTGATCATGCATCGCCAAAAGAAGATGCCCGGCCTCGCCTGCTGATGAGCCCGCGTGGAAAACCGCTCACCCAACAATATGTACATGAACTGGCAAATGGCAAAGGCGTCACAATTGTCTGCGGTCGCTTTGAGGGCGTCGATGAGCGGGTGATTGAGGCGCGTAATCTCATTGAAGTTTCAGTTGGTGATTTTGTTCTATCCGGCGGAGAAGTCGCAGCGCTCGCATTGCTGGATGCCATCGTAAGGCTGTTGCCGGGCGTAATGGGCAATCAAGTGTCAGGTGAATATGAAAGTTTTGAAAACAACCTTCTCGAGCACCCTCACTTCACCCGCCCGCAAAATTTTGAGGGCATTGAAATTCCCGAAATACTGACCAGCGGCAATCATGGTGCAATCGACCAATGGCGCTTACAAAAATCACTCGAACTGACAAAAAAACGTCGCCCTGATTTGTTGGCACGATATAATGCAAAAAAAGATTGCTGATTACTGTCGACAATCCAGCAAAAGTACGGTATTGAGCCGCGAATTTTCCAAAAATGGAGAGTTTTCCGACAACCGGAAAAATTGAGACTATCGACCGGGTCGTAATCAATCACGACCGTCAGGTGCAATCGCGGGTTTGCCGCAAAAACATTGCCACCTGATTAGCGCCGCTCTTGCTCATGATAATAATCCCCGCACCAAGCCAAAAGGCACCGGCGGCAAAAAAGGTTACGAAAATGAACATTATTGAAGAGCTTGAAGCAGAGCAAACTGCTGCAATTGACGCCAAGCGCAAACTTCCAAATTTTGAACCGGGCGACACAGTGCGCGTTCTTGTGCGTGTGACCGAGGGTACACGTACCCGTATTCAGGCCTATGAAGGGGTTTGTATCGCACGTAAGGGTGGCGGGCTGAACGAAAGCTTCACAGTTCGTAAAATCTCCTATGGTGAAGGCGTAGAACGCGTATTTCCAGTGTATTCACCGCTGGTTGAGGGCGTGGAAGTTGTACGCCGTGGCCGTGTCCGTCGCGCCAAACTTTACTACCTTCGTGGTCTGCGCGGCAAATCTGCCCGTATTATCGAAAACACCAGCATCCGCGCCAAAAAGCTCAATGATTCAGAGCGTGCAGCAATTGCAGATGAAAAAGCCCGGCTGGAGGCAGAAAAGATTGCATCGGTCGAACAGCTTGCAACTGAAAAGGCGGCTGAAGATGCAGCGGCCGCAGAAGCAAAATCTGAATAAGCCTTTCAGACACAATTTAATTGATGAAATGGCGGCCACTGGTCGCCATTTTTGTATCCAGGCAACCAATGACAAATTCCCCTATAAGGAGAATTGCACCAATTGCGTTAACTTAATTTTTCTATTCTCCTGTTACCATAGGTCAAGTAATGGTATTCGGAGATGTACCTTGTTTACATTTGATCCAATAAACCGGCGGCAATATCGATATGCAATGTTAATTGCAACCGTTATGCTTGTGGTTATTACCTCAAATTTTCAATCGTTTATGGAAATTATTACCGGGTCAATAAATTGTGCTGGTGTCAGTTCCCTTTGCATTTCACTTACAAGTGATGTGCCGGATTATGTCATTTTGACAACCACAATTCTGTTTTTCATAATTACGGCAATAGCAACATTGCGTCGGATCAGTGCTACACCGATATCAAATTACTGGGTTGTTATCCTGATAATCTTGATATTTCTCGACCAGCAATTTCTGGTTGGAATAGGCGATTTATGGGATGCCGACTTCAGTATTTCACTGGATCAAATGCAGGTGCCGTGGTATTTGCTTAGTGCAACATCGCTGGTGTTACTACTTTCATTTTCTGCGACCCATTCTTCCTATTTTCTTGATGGCTACTGGAATGCAGATCCCCCGCTTGGATATGGCCTTTCAATATCATCATTCTGGTTGCTGGCATTTTCTTCCAGCAAAATCATGTTGATTATTGCAACCGCAACCGACAATTCAAATCTCTGGTATTCTTCCCACGCATTAAGGCAACAATTGGAAAGCCTGCTCCCGGCATTGTTAATTTCACCGGTCATTCCCGCTGTCATTTTCACCACCTGTTCACTCTTACTGATAGTATTGGGAAGAATGGGGCAGGAAGATGCGACATCAACCGCCAAAAATGCACAGCAAAGTACATTTCGCAAACAGGCGGCATTGCGCACCACAAAAGCCGCACAAAGCGCTAACGGATTGAAATTTTAATAGGTCAATCCAAGCTCTTCCCAAGTTCGTCCAGGTATGACAAAATAACCCCGGAGCGTAATAACGCACAAAATAACCGGGAGATAAAAATGAGAACATTAATAAAAATATTGCTAACAATGGCTGCTGGCCTTGTTTTTGCAATTTCTGCAAATGCGGGCAGTCTTCCCGATCTAGGCGGGAAAGCCATTGTGGTTGTAACTGAAAATGCCTATCCGCCCCTGCAGTTTATTGACCCAAAAACCAGCAAACAAATTGGCTGGGAATATGATGCAATGAACGACATTGCCAAGCGGCTTAACTTCAAGGTCGAATACGAAAACACCTCATGGGATGCAATGATTCAGGCCGTTTCCGATGGCCAATACAGCATTGGCATGACCGGCATTACAATCAAGGAAGAACGCAAGGCAAAGGTTGATTTCTCCGACGCCTATATGCGCTCCGAAATGTTCATGCTGGTGCGTGGCGACGAAAGCCGTTTCACCGATGGCAAAAGCTTTGGCAAATTTGAAAAAGGCCTCGTTGGCGCGCAAGCTGGCACTACTCCGTTTTATGTGGCCGTGTACAACATGCTCGACGGCAATGAAGCCAATCCGCGCATCAAGTTGTTCGAAACATTTGGCGCAACTGTACAGGCGTTGAAATCCGGCGATGTGGATGTGGTTTTAACTGACGGCACAGCAGGCAAGGGATATGTAGATGCCTCCAGTGGCGGATTGAAACTGATTGGCAATGCTATGGGCACTGAGGATTTTGGCTTTATCTTTACCAAAGGCTCTGACCTTGTTGGTCCAATTAATGCAGCAATTGCCGAAATGAAAAAAGACGGCACAATTGATGCGCTCAACAAAAAGTGGTTCCTCGATTACAAGTTTGGCCAATAATTACCGGCCGCCGGTAATGAACATTTGGAATAATATTTATCGGCTGGCTTGCCCGGCCGATATTTTTTTTACCCGCCTATCGATGGTATATGAAATAGTTTTACCGCGACCATTGAGGCATTCAACATGAATGCGCCCGTTGCAGATAGTATCGGAAAAGCAGATTTTCCCTGGTGGCTGGCAATCACTGCCACAATAGGCATAGCGCTCGCCATCTTTATCGGTATTAACGACCTTTACTCGCAGGTTTTTAGAGCTGTATCCCGCGGTGTATCAATCACCATTTTTGTAACCCTTGTGGGGTTCACGCTTGCATCAGCACTTGGTCTGCTGCTGGCAATTATGGGGCTTTCAAATTCGATAGTGCTGCGACAAATTTCCCGGTTTTATGTAGAAATAATCCGTGGCATTCCCATACTGGTATTACTGTTTTATATCGCATTCGTTGGCGCACCAGGCTTTGTCGCCCTGTGGAACGCCATCACCGGCCCACTGATTGAGGCAGGCTTTATCGCCAAAATGACCGTTCGGGATTTCCCGCTTTTATGGCGGGCCATCATTGCGTTAATGATCGGCTATTCTGCCTTTATTGCGGAAGTATTTCGTGCCGGCATTCAGGCCGTAGACAGCGGGCAAATAGAAGCTGCAAAAGCGCTTGGATTAAACGGCTATCAGCGGTTTCGCTTGATTATCATGCCCCAGGCAATTCGCACGATTGCGCCGCCGCTTGGTAATGATTTCATTGCCATGATCAAGGACTCCTCACTGGTCTCGGTATTGGGCGTTGCCGATATTACCCAGATGGGAAAAATTTATGCAGCCGGGTCGTTCCGCTTTTTTGAGACCTATTCAATCGTTGCTTATATTTACCTGATCATCACCATAGGCCTGTCGCTGGTGCTCCGCTCGATTGAAAAACGCATGCGCCAGCAATGGAATTAGTTTTTCCAGTTTAAATCGCACGTTGAGCATCTACTCATGTTGCACGTTGAACAACGTGAAGCGCAAAACATGAGTCACTAAAAAAGCAAAGCGCAAGATTTAAACTGGATTTTTCGCTCACGGCCATTTGTGCTTCGCACGGCCTGCGCGGGCGCGGCCTGACCGGCCGGACACCTCTTCGGTGCCTCTCATCTCATGTTGCACGTTGAACAACGTGAAGCGCAATATTTAAATCAATCAAGCAGCGGCTTTGGCCCGTTCGATCGATTCAGAAATCAATTGACGAGCATGGGTCGCGTCATCCCAGCGTTTAAGATCTACCCATTTGCCAGGTTCCAGGTCTTTGTAATGCTGGAAAAAATGTTCAATTTGCTCAACCGTAATCTGCGGCAGGTCTTTGTAGTCGAGAACCGAATGATAACGCATGGTCAAATGATCTGAAGGAACCGCAATGATTTTTTCATCAGGCCCTCCATCATCTTCCATAACCAGCACGCCGACCGGGCGACAATTCATAACTGCTCCCGGCACTATTGCTCGGGTGTTGCAAACCAGAACATCAATCGGATCACCATCTTCAGAAAGCGTATGCGGTACAAATCCATAATTTCCCGGATAGACCATTGGCGTATACAAAAACCGGTCAACGAACAGTGCGCCGGAAGCCTTGTCCATTTCGTATTTAATCGGTTCGCCGCCAACAGGAACCTCAACAATAACGTTAATGTCTTCGGGCGGGTTATTGCCAATGGCAATTGCATCAAGGCGCATTGCGCGTATCCTTTGATTTAAATCTAATGTGGTTTAAAGATGCTCTTAGTCTGTATCATATCAACAGGCCACATTTATCTTTGTCGCATGTTAATTAAATTGGAGAACCATAATGAGGCCTGCATTTAAAGGATTTCTATTGGCAGGAGTAATCACATTATTTGCCCCGCTTGGTGCCTGGGGCGGCGAAAGCTCCTATTCCAAGCTGAACCTGGACAAAGACTGTAAATTTGAAGCACCCTCCGATGATGAAAATGCCGGCCCCGGGTCTTCCGCCAAATGCCAGATTGGCAACTTCCCGACAATATATTTTGATGAGGGAGATCTGCGCCAGTCTATTGGATTTGGCGCACCAAAAGAATATCAGACATTTGGCCAATTCAACTACATAAATAATGTGATTGAATGGCGCAGCAATAATGGAAAACCCTATGCGGCGATAGTTCGGTTTTTTATTCAAAACAGCCATCTGGATAATGATGATGGTGATAAGGCCAACCTTGGGCAGGTTTTAGTCGTTCATCGCGTTGCAGAAAGCAGCAAAGGGCAAACCTGTATTGTTGGAATGGTTGACGCGCGCGCTAATGCAAATGCCAATGTGCTTGCACGCCAAATAGCCGACAATCTGGCCGCATCTTTTAATTGTACAACAGACAAGGCTGAATATCGTGGCATAAAAGGTAAATATGCCGGAGGTGCTATGTTTTAAAACTCAACACTTGTTATGAAAATACCACGTGCGGTGAGTAGTTGCCTTAGAGCGTGTCCGTCTGTGACGGTTACACTCTATTTTCTGTCGCTCACGGCTATTTGGTACTACGCACCAACATTCCACTAAACTGTTGAAAAATAACAGATTACTCAGGTGACAGGAAAATCAATTCCAGGCAAATGCAATTTTTTTCAACAATGAACCATCGAATGTTTCATTGCCTTCTGCAACATCACGCCCACCGGCATTGGAATAAAAACGCACCGCATTTTCATTTTCCTCCAACGCCCAAACAACGCACCCTTTCATGCCGATTCGAGCAAGTTCACGGCGTGCCAGCGAGAACAATTTTTTACCAAATCCAACGCCCTGATACTCAGGCTTCAGATAAAGCTCATAAATTTCGCCTTCAAACGGAAGAGTGCTAACCCGGTTTGGACCGAGCGTTACATATCCAACAATTTCTTCGCCAATATCAAGCACAAGTATGTTGGTTGAATGACGAATTGCCCTCTCCCACCAACCTACACCGCGACGGCGCACCATTGAATCGAGCGACTTGTGAGGCAGTACACCCGTATAGGCATGGCGCCATGAAGTATCATGGGTTTCAGCGATACCAGAAGCATCGTCCGGCGTTGCCCGGCGGATATCAATTGCAATCGTGCTCATGGATTTGAGCATAGTTAACGATCTATTAACCAACAAGCCCCTGACACCTGTAATTCACAAAATTACTTCACTTTTTAATAACTATGCACAGGCAACTTGTATAACTTTTTTATCGCACGGTTTTTTACAAAATTGAGACAGCAACAGAAAATTTGCCGCCATTCAGCCAACAACTATCTGTTGCTTGCAGACATCATCATCAAGCGGATGCTGCCTGATTGGCCCGCATAATGCGTTTGCGCTCAATTGGGTCAAGTACCCGCTTGCGCAACCGGATGCTTTTGGGCGTCACCTCAACCAGTTCATCATCAGTAATGTAGGAAAGTGCTTTTTCCAAAGTCATCTGCAAGGGCGTGGTCAGGCGAACCGCCTCGTCCTTACCCGATGAACGCATGTTGGTAAGCTGTTTGCCCTTCATCACATTTACTTCGAGGTCGTTGCCACGCGCATGTTCGCCAATGATCATACCGCGATAAACCTTATCACCGGGAGAGATGATCATCGGACCGCGATCTTCCAGACCAAACAGAGCAAATGCCACCGCCTCGCCATCACCATTGGAAATAAGAGCGCCAGTATGGCGCTGGGCAATATCACCCTTATAGGGTTGATATTCCAGGAAGGTACGGTTGAAAATTGCCGTGCCGCGCGTATCGGATAAAAGCTCAGAAAGATAACCGATCAGCCCACGTGTTGGCGCATGAAATACCAGCCGCGTACGTCCACCACCAGACGGTTTCATTTCGATCAAATCTGCCCGTCGCTCTGACATCTTTTGTACAACAACGCCAGAAAACTCATCATCAACATCGATGACAGCCTCTTCAACCGGTTCAATTTTCTGGCCACTTTCATCTTCGGTCATTAAAACCCGGGGGCGTCCAATGGTTAATTCAAAGCCCTCACGTCTCATGGTTTCGATGAGAATTGCCAATTGCAATTCACCACGCCCGGCAACCTCGTAGGAATCATTGCTGTTTCCTTCCGAGATTTTTAAAGCCACATTGCCTTCAGCCTCTTTCATCAACCGTTCACGAATGACACGGCTTTGCACCTTGTCACCCTCACGCCCGGCAAGCGGCCCATTATTAACCCGAAAGGTCATTGAAAGTGTTGGCGGGTCAATTGGCTGCGCTTCAATTGGCTCTTTTATACTTGGGTCTGCCAATGTGTCAGCAACAGTCGCCTTGGTAAGACCGGCAATTGCGACAATATCACCAGCGCTGGCGCTTTCAACCGGTACGCGATCCAATCCATCAAAAGACAATATCTGTGTTATCCGGCCCTGCTCAATGGATTTTCCATCCTGTGATATGGCGTGAACAGCCTGATTGGGAACAACTGTTCCCGAAGTAATACGGCCCGTTAGAATACGTCCAAGATAGGGGTTGGCTTCAATCGTTGTGGCCAACATGCGAAATGCGCCTTCTTCCACTTTTGGCGGCTCAACATACTCAAGTACCAGATCAAGCAATGGGCCCATATTGTCCTTTGGCCCTTCAGCAGCGTCCGCCATCCAGCCTTCTTTGGCCGAACCATAAAGCACCTGAAAATCCAGCTGATGTTCATCAGCATCAAGAGCTGCAAACAGATCAAATACCTCATCGAGAACCCAGTCAGGACGACCATCTGGTTTGTCAATTTTATTGATCGCAACGATTGGGCGCAGACCAAGTTTCAAGGCCTTTTGCAACACAAATTTGGTTTGTGGCATCGGCCCCTCTGCCGCATCTACCAGCAAAATTACTCCGTCCACCATATTCAAAATACGCTCAACTTCACCGCCAAAATCAGCGTGACCGGGCGTATCCACAATATTGATGCGCGTATCTTTCCAATTGACCGATGTGACCTTGGCCAGAATTGTGATGCCGCGTTCTCTTTCCAGATCGTTGGAATCCATCGCCCGTTCCTCGACTTTCTGGTTTTCCCGAAAAGTGCCGGATTGGCGCAAAAGAACATCAATGAGAGTTGTCTTCCCATGGTCAACATGGGCAATAATCGCGATATTGCGAAGTGTCATAATAAATACTCGGAGGTTGGCCATACCAGGCCCTTTAATTATCGGGAGCCCAATATGCTAAATTTCTGCATTTGCTTAGGGTCAAGACCCTAATGCTTTGCGCTGCTCCTTACAGGGTTTTTACTGCAAACGAAAGCCCCTCTTGCATGCAATGTTCATCACAATGAACATTGCGTCAAATGTGAGAGTATTCTACCAGTTGCACAGTATCGAATTCAGGATAGGCTCATGCGTAATCACTTTCGCAAAATCATCTGGGGCGGCCACGTAAAATGGAGTCATCGCTTCGATTACACCATTATGGCCTTCATATTGCTTTCCATGGTCACAATGTCGCTGGAAACATTACCCGGTATTTCGCCTTCAACCATTTTGATATTCAACGGCCTCGAATTGCTGATCGTTATTGTATTCACTGCCGAATATATGTTGCGTATATGGACGGCCGAAAAACCTTTCAAATATATTTTCAGCTTCATTGGCATCATTGATTTAATTGCAATTGTTCCATTCTGGCTCGCAACCGGCATTAACCTTCAAGGTGCGCGCGCATTTCGCCTGATTAGAATGATCCGGGTTTTAAAAATCTTGCGCTACATGTCAGCCTTAAGAAGGTTGGAAAAAGCAATCAGGCTGGTGCAGGAAGAATTGATTGTTTTCGCCATATTGGCTGCCATCATCATATTCGTCACATCTGTTGGTATTTACCAATTCGAGCATGAGGCGCAACCGGAAGCGTTTCCTTCAATCCCCCATTCGGTCTGGTTTTCAATCGTGTCTTTGACCGCCGTTGGCTATGGTGATGTGACACCGGTTACCGTGGGCGGTAAGATATTCACTTCGCTTATATTAATAATTGGGCTGCTGATTGTGGCAATTCCCACAGCACTGATTGTATCGGGCCTTACCAGAGCTAAAGTTGAGACAGAATTGGAAATCGGCAATAAGCCTAATTCTAAATTAAACGGTGATCCTGAAATTGAATAGAATTATTTCAATTCACCAACCCGGTCGTTGATGGTTTCACGAACAGACTCCCATAAAAATGAAAAAGACTGAAATCCCTCTTCAGTCAAGTCATCTGTATCAAGCGCTTTCACCACAGTTTCCAGAATTGAAAACAACTTTTTTTTCAAATGCTTCAATTCACTCAGACTAGATGATTTTTGCGCCTCTTCAGCAATATCCAACAATTGGTAATTGTAACTATCCAACCGATTCTTCTGGGTTGCGGAAAAACGGCTTCTAAGCGCCAGAAGCCCTGATACCAACATCGCAATTAATGTAACGATCAGTGCAATCGGTTCGGCATTTTCCTGCAAAAATGAGGGCGCATCACGGTTATAATAACTTGCGGCCCCATCATGGAATGGCAGTGATGCACCGCGCTCATTATTGGCGCCAACTATCGTCGCTGCCAAAGGCATCCGGGTTAAAAGGTCCAACCGATTTTCCAACATCACTCGGGTTAATTCCCTGATGGCACTTGCATCTGCCTTATCATTGGAAACCAGAAGACGATGCACAGTCACCGTTTCGACATCGCGAACCGGGAGAACCGGATTACCATCAAACGATCCACGCACCACAATACCAGGATTAAGAAAAGGTCTTTTCAGAGCAATTGCCGCCGCCTGATCAATCGGTACGAACCGCAAAGCCAAATTTTTCAACCCGGCATTTTCAATGAGGCGCAACAATGATGCGTCGCGCAACGAACGAACCAAAAACACCCCATCCACCCGGCCTTCTAAAAACAGTTCCGTCCCCTCTTCAAACCCGGTTGAAACAAAGTCAAAAGAGCCTGTCGGCAAATCATAATGATCAATCACCGACCAAAAAGCCAAAAGTTCCGAGCTTCCATCCTCCGGTATTGCAATACGTTGGCCACGCAAGGATGGAATATCATTTATTTCACCACCTGCTTTGGTGATCAAAATAAAATAGTCAGGAAATAAATCCGCAATCAATCTGATGGTTTTGGATACCGGCGTATCGGATGAAATGGTTGCCAGATCGAAAGCCCCACTATTAACAAGAGTAATATTGGTGGAGGAGTTTTTTGATGGCTGCACATCCAGACGAACATTATCGCTGTGGCGCACAAGGACTTCGCCAACCTCACTCAACAGGTTGAAAGAATCGCTTCCCCGCGGACCTGCCGCGACGGTCAAAACTGTTGGCTGAGAATTGATTTGAGTAAAATACCACCAGCTGCCGCCGAGAACTGTCAGCAGGGCGACAAAAATCAATATTACAGCCACCCTCATCATCTTCTCCCCATGAACAATTTTGAGCCATTCAGCTCAAACCAGTCACATTTTATCTGCGCTTTCTTGCAGCCAAAGTACGCAACCGCAAAGCATTCAACTTGATAAATCCATGTGCATCTTCCTGATCATAAGCACCCGCATCATCCTCAAAGGTAACAAGCTCTTCTGAATAAAGCGATTTATCACTTTCCCGCCCACAGACAATTACATTACCTTTATAAAGACGCAATCGAACTTTGCCTTCCACATATTGTTGTGAATGATCAATCGCAGCCTGTAACATTTCACGTTCAGGCGCGAACCAGAAACCATTGTAGATCAGTTCAGCATAACGCGGCATCAGCTCGTCTTTCAGGTGCATCGCCCCCGCATCGAGCGTAATGGATTCCATCGCCCGATGGGCATGCAGCAAAATAGTACCGCCGGGCGTTTCATAAATTCCACGCGATTTCATGCCGACAAAACGGTTTTCAACCAGATCCAGCCGGCCAATCCCGTTGTCGCGTCCATAGTCATTTAATGCAGCAAATAGCGTTGCAGCCGATAATTTCTTGCCATTAAGTGCCACCGCATCACCGCGCTCAAATTCAATTTCAATTTCTGTGGCTTTGTCCGGGGCGGCTTCCGGGTCCAGCGTGCGCTGAAAAACATAATCAGGCGGCGCAACGGCAGGGTCTTCAAGCACTTTTCCTTCCGATGAGGAATGCAGCATATTGGCATCAACAGAAAATGGCGATTCACCCCGCTTGTCTTTTGGTACTGGGATTTGATGCAGTTCGGCAAAATTAATCAAATCGGTTCTGGATTTAAAATCCCAGTCCCGCCAGGGCGCAATAATTTTGATATCCGGATCAAGCGCATAGGCAGCCAATTCAAATCGCACCTGATCATTGCCCTTGCCGGTTGCACCATGGGCAATTGCATCGGCACCGGTTTCGTGTGCAATCTCGATCAACCGCTTGGAAATCAGCGGCCGGGCAATTGATGTACCAAGCAAATAAACGCCTTCGTAAACCGCATTGGCCCGGAACATCGGGAATACAAAATCTGCGATAAATTCCTCTCGCAGATCATCAATATAAATTTCTTTGATGCCCATCAGTTCGGCTTTTTTACGCGCCGGTTCAAGCTCTTCACCCTGCCCAAGATCGGCTGTGAAAGTCACGACCTCAGCATCATATTCGGTGTGCAACCATTTCAAAATGATTGATGTATCCAGCCCGCCGGAATAGGCCAGCACAACCTTGTTAATTTCATTCTTGTTAAATTTGCTCATTTTATCTCTCATCACGAAATGGCACATCCAAGCCTGCAACAATCTCGGTAGGGCGCCCCAAAATTTGGCGGCACTTTAGCGAGATTATTGCCTCTGGCAAGGGATTACGACCTAGGTCAAGCCTTTATCTGACTTTGAGATTGAATGCCACCTGATTTGACCAGAGTGCTATTTTTTCAAATATCCGGGTAAAATATCGAGTTGAAAATAGTAGGTTCAAAGCAGCAATTACACAGAATGTAACAAGCACTGATATAACCACATCACTTAAAAAATGCCGCCCAAAAGCAATACGCAATCCACTGAAAAACACCATATATGCAGTGAGAAATACCGCTACGACGACACGCCAACGCCTGGGCAAAAACACCAATAATGTGAACAGCCATGCGGCACTGGATGCTTCCCCCGATACAAACGAGCAGTTGCTTTCGCAATAATTGGAAATTGTGCCCGGCAATACAAATGGATTTTCACCACCCAATCCATCCACCTGGTATGGCCTTGGGCGACCCCAGAGTTCTTTCAAAATTAAATTCACCAATACAATGGTCGCCAATAAAACGCTCCAGATTACCAGATTAATCTTCCGGATCGCTTCAGCACCGGTATTTGGATTGAGCAGGATTTGATAAACTAAATAGACACTTATACCGATGCCAACGACATTTGGAATTTGCAGGCTGATTTCGCGCAGGGCGCTAAGCAAGCCATCAAATTGCAGCGCAAATGTTCCACAAACTGAAACAGTCGCGTTTTTCGGGCACGGCTGAACCGTTAAGGCTAATTTCGACACGAACAAATCAAGCCCTGGCATGAGCCGGAAAAAAAACAAAGCCAACATTGTAATCACCAGCAAAAATATCAACCAATAGGCGGCATGTTGGATTTTTGAAGCATCCATCTTTACATTTTGGCTCGGCATTATTATTCCAGAAAATTAGTTCGATTTAGGGGTTGTAGTCCAGGGTCAGAACTATCCAAGCGTTACGGCCGGAAGTTTTTCCATCGAAAGACCAACTGCGCAAATTGCTGTCCACGCCTCAAAAATCATCATCATGCCCATTTGTGCAAATCATTCATTGGCGCTTCAACAATCGATCCAGATAATTAAACTCGAGCTTGGGAATACCGGGATTGGCTAGTTTTTTACGAATAGTATCCAATATCTCCCGGGCTTTTTGGGCATCTATTTCACCCGGAATCTTTACATTACTATTCAAATTGGGTCCGCGGGTTCTTTGTTGACGGCCGAGCGGATCATTGCCCGCCTTATCATTACGCTGCTGGCCATTTTGGTCGGTCCCGCCACGTTCTCCAGCCATATTCTGTTGCATTTGCTGCATCAATGCGCGTGCACCATTGCGCAAAGAATTCAGCGCCTGCCCCTGCTGGCCCAGCGCTTCACCGTTTTCGCCCTGGCCAAGTGCATCGCGGGCTTTGCCCATAGATTTGCCTGCATTACCAAGTTCGCGACCGGGGTCCATTCCCTGCTGCTCCAGACCCTTCATCATATCCTGCAACTGTTTTTGCAATTGTCCTTGCTGCTGCTGCAATTGCTTCATCGCTTCAGCAAACTCTTTCTGGCTCATTTGGCCTTGCTGGTTTTGCTGTCCCGGGCGTTGCTCACCATTATTACGCGGGTTTTGCTGATTTCTGTTCCGCTGGCCTTGCTGCTGGTTGCTCCGCCTATCATTTTGGTTTTGGTCGTTGTTGCGTTGCTGTTGCTGCATACGAAAAGTCTCATCCATCAACCGTTGTTGTTGCTGCATCATTTCAGACAGCTTATTCATCTGCTGATTAAACTGATCACCTTCCCGCTGTCTTTGTTGTTGATGACGCCCGGCTTGCAACTGGTCCATCAATTGTTGCATTTCACTCAACAATTGTTTCGCCGCATCCTTGGAGCCAGATTTTGCCAAATCTTCAATCCGGTCCATCATCCGGTCAAGATCCTGTTTGCGAAGGGTTTGACTATTTTGATCCTGCGGTAGATTTTGATTGTTATTATCACGCGCCATTTGCTGGGCAAGCTCTTTGAGATACTCATTCATTGCCTGTCGCAAATCTTTCATCAACGCGGCAATTTCTTCATCGGATGCGCCATTTTCCAAAGCCTCTTTCAGCGCTTCCTGAGCCTCCCGCAACCTGGATGCCGCCTCACTCAAATCGCCATCCTCGATGGCCAGCGCAAGGCTCCACAACAGTTCCAGCCCGTCTCGCAATTCATCGTCATTTCGGGCGCGAGAAATCGTCCGCCAGACAACCTGTAGCCCGGTATAAATGCTTGTATCGGGAATAAACTCTTCAGGCGCAGTATTAGCAATTATGTCCAGCATATCGGCCACCTGCCGCGCGGAATTAGCATCCATCGCCAGGATTCTACGCTGTTCCACCAGCGCTGCCGCCAGCGGCTTGGTGAAAAATCGCGCCGGCAGGACAATCACCTTGGTCACACTTTTGCCGATCTGGCCCGCGCCATCCTTGGCAATCAAAGTGAGATTGACCTTACCGCCTGAAAAAGGGTGCTGGGATAAATCTCTTGATAATTTGGCTTTCCCGGCTTTTGCCCGTGCCCGCGATAATGAAAGTGTAATGACCGGTGGTTTAACCAAAGGTCGGGCATTTGTGCGCCCGGGTTTTATCGGTGATATCTGGCCTGTGGCGCTGACCACGCCATAGTCATCTTCAAATTCATAGGCAAGGTCGAGCATTCGTCCACGCCCGCGTTTTGGCTCACTTGTAAATCGAATTTTAGGATCATGGTCTTCAATAATATCAAATTGCCAATTACCAATTATCTGCTCCTCGGAAGACAATTGCGCTTCGCCGGAAGCATTCAGAACAAAACGATATTCCCGACTGTTCGCATTTTCATTCTCTTTTGCTGGATCAGTTGCTTCGCGCAAAACCGGCTCCAGAACAATAGGCCCGTCGGCTGTAATATATTTCATGCCCAGTGATTTACGGCTTGCCACCCGGACAACCAGCAAACTACCTTCCGGCACCCGGGCAAAATTTATGCCTTTTTCATCACCCGACATACGGTTCAAAAACAGCGGCGGGCGATTGGTATAGGCCGGTGGTGAAACCCAAACATCCAAGCGGGAAAGAGTTTCAGCAGCCGGTATCTGCGCCGAAAACGCGCTCTCAATCCGACCAATATGATCGCCGCTGGCATAGCCAAAACCGATAAACAGCAGCAATAAAACTACCGCCCGCAATCCAAATGGATCACGCTCAGCTATGGCAGGATTTGGCGCACCTGCTTTCAGGCCTGTAAGTTTTTTGCCCATCCGAGAACGATGTTCCTGCCAAAGGACATTTGAAAACGCGTTTTCTTTACCCGCCACCAATTTATCAGATTGCGCAATAAGCGGGCGATGGGAAAGGTTGGATCGTTGCTCAATCCGTAAATCAATATCTGATAATTGTGGGAGCCTGAACCGGCGAAGCGGCGCAAGACTTACGATAGCCAACAGGCCAAACAAGGCAACAAGGGCAACACGAACAAAATCCGGCACCAAGCGCCATAGTTCAAACCATGAGACGATCAGAAACCCGGCAATAACCAGTATAAATGGCAGCAGTAATGGCCATATCCGCTCCCAGACGATTGCCAACCCGGCAAAAACTCGCGGCCAGAAAAGAACGCTGTCCTTATCAACAGCCCCTTGCTGACCGGATAATTCACCCTCTTTACCAGAAGAATCTATATGATCATTATCGTTCAATATTGCGCCTGCCATTATATTGCTTGCAGAACTATAACACCGGGAACGCGGCAAAGACGAGGCAATTTACATTTTCCTCGCTCGATTGTGATGTAACAGGATTAAACAGTGAGCCAATCGGGCATAGAATCAAGTGCCAGCAATTCCTCATAGGTAGGCCTTGGGCGCACCACATGAAACCTGTCGCCATCGACCAGAACTTCTGGAATAAGCGGTCTGGAATTATAGGTACACGATTGCACGGCGCCATAGGCACCCGCCGATCCAACCGCGATCAGATCATCCGGTTTCATATGGGCAATATCGCGATCTTTGGCGAGATAATCGCCTGATTCACACACCGGGCCAACAATATCAGCCCGAATGCGCGGCGTGCTGGCCGGTGCCAGTTTTACCGGCCGAATTTCGTGCCAGGCCTCATAGAGGGTTGGCCGAATTAGATCATTCATAGCCGCATCAACAATAACAAAAGTTTTGTCATCACCGGTTTTCATATATTCAACTTTTGTTACCAATATGCCCGCATTACCGACAATCAATCGCCCCGGCTCAAACATAACCCGGCAATCCAGCGCCTTCACATGACGCTTGGCAACCTCCGCATAGGCCAGCGGATCAGGCGGCGGCGTGATATCATCGCGGTAAGGAATACCAAGCCCACCACCCAAATCCACATGCGCAATCTCATGCCCCTCGGACCGCAATGCGCCAATAAGTTCACCCAGTCTGGCGAATGCTTTGTCAAACGGCTCCAGATCGATAATCTGACTGCCGATATGCATATCAATGCCGCAAACTTTTATGCCCGGCAATTCAGCAGCTTTTTTGTAAATTCTAAGGGCTTCTTTCCACGGAACACCGAATTTGTCTTCGGCTTTACCGGTGGAAATTTTGGCATGGGTTTTCGCATCCACATCCGGGTTGATACGAAAGGATACAGGTGCAATTTTGCCCATCGCCACGGCCCGCTCGGATAGTCGCAAAAGCTCAGGTTCTGATTCCACATTGAAGCACAAAATATCCGCTTCCAGCGCATAGTCGATTGCCGCAACCGATTTACCAACGCCGGAGAATAATATTTTGTCGGCTGGAATACCAACCGCCAGCGCCCGGCGCAATTCGCCCTCAGATACCACATCGGCCCCGGAACCCTGATCAGCCAGGGTTTTTAAAACCGCCAGATTGGAATTAGCTTTCATTGCATAGCAAACCAGCGAGGGAATATCACTGAACGCATTGGCAAAAACATTGTAATGCCGCACGAGGGTCGCGGTTGAATAGCAATAAAATGGCGTGCCGACAGACTGCGCCATCGCGAGAATAGAAACATCTTCGGCGTGCAACACGCCATCACGGTAGTCAAAATGGTTCACGGGTTTTTACCTGCCAGAAATTTTGATGAAATTTATTAAGGGAAGCGGTAGCGGCTTTTGTTTCAAAGCCAAATTGGTCTATTCGAGCAGACCGTCGAGAATAAAGCGTTTTCCGGGTTTTTTCTTTTCCCGAACAACGCCAGCCTTCTTTTCTTCCTCGCTCAAAGGCACCGCAGAAGGCGCCACCGGCGCACCCTTAACCCCACAACCAGCCAATATGCCCGAAAGCACAATCGCCAATGCAAAATAGCTGAATATAGTTTTCATTGAGTGTCTCCAACGCGGTCTCAATAGACATAAAGCAGAATTGCCGCAAATTTCCAGTCAATTTTAGTGGCAATCATATCTAAAATATTCAATGAGGCGGCTAATTCGTCAATTTTACCCGCCAATAGGCCACCTGATTAAGCACATTTTGTGGTGCTGTACCGCCAAAACTTGTACGACTTTTTATCGAATTTTCCACGCTGAGCACATTAAATATACCCTCATGGATCGCCCCATCAAGTGTTTGTAATTCGGCCAATGGCAATTCGGCCAATTCGCAGCCCCTGGCCTCCGCCATAGCAACCGCCCGCCCGGTCACATGATGCGCATCACGAAATGGCATGTTGAGTTCCCGCACCAGCCAATCGGCCAGATCGGTCGCGGTTGAATAGCCGGAACCGGCAGCTGCCGCCATTTTATCCGCATTGATTTGAATATCGGAAATCATCCCGTTCATCGCAGCAATCGCAAGCGCGATCGAAGATGCCGCATCAAAGACCACTTCCTTGTCTTCCTGCATGTCTTTTGAATAGGTCAGCGGCAGCCCCTTCATCACCGTTAAGAGCGATACCAGCGCGCCGGAAATACGTCCGGTTTTGGCGCGAACCAGTTCGGCCGCATCGGGGTTTTTCTTTTGCGGCATGATCGAAGAGCCGGTTGAGAACTTATCCGACAATTGCGCAAAACCAAATTGCGGCGTTGACCAGATGACAATTTCCTCCGCAAGCCTTGAAAGATGAACCGCACAAATTGAGGTGGCGGATAAAAATTCCAGCGCAAAATCCCGATCAGAAACCGAATCAAGTGAATTTCTGGTCGGTTCACGAAAGCCCAATGCCTCGGCCGTCATATGGCGATCAATCGGAAAACCGGTGCCGGCAAGTGCCGCCGCGCCCAGCGGGCATTCATCCATCCGAGAAATCGCATCACGATAGCGCCCACGGTCGCGGGCAATCATTTCCACATAGGCAAGACAATGATGGCCAAAGGTTACCGGTTGCGCCGTCTGCAAATGGGTAAATCCCGGCATTGGGGTTGCCGCATGGGTTTCAGCCTTTTCCAGAAAGGTTTCCATTAGCTGCCCAAGGGCGGCTTCCGTATCAATCGCCGCCTGTTTCACCCACAGGCGAAAATCAAGCGCAATCTGGTCATTACGCGAACGCGCCGTATGCAACCGGCCGGCGGGCGAACCTATCAGCTCCAGCAGACGGGATTCGATATTCATATGAATATCTTCCAACGCTCTAGAAAATTCAAACTCGCCTTTTTCCAGCTCTGACAAAATTGTGTCTAGACCTTGAGCGATTTCACGGGCATCTTCGCGCGAAATTATACCGGTTTCGGCCAGCATCGAGGCATGCGCCTTTGACCCGGCAATATCCTGAGTATAAAGCACCTTATCAAAACCAATAGAGGCATTGATTTCTTCCATGATGGCATCCGGGCCGGAGGCAAAACGCCCGCCCCACATCTTGTTGCCATTTCCACTCATACC
>JAJRQF010000004.1 GCA_024280375.1 Alphaproteobacteria bacterium
CCTGGGTCCGCCGCATTTCCCAGGGCCCGCAGGGCGGTCGGTTGGTTTTGGCACAAGTGCCTCCTCGTTACTATGTCAGACTAACCGACCACATTTCATTTCACAATTTGATTGCTGAACGATTATTGTGCTTTTGCATCAATTTATAATGCAAAGCTGAAACAAAAACGCCGCCCAGTGGGCGGCGGTAACAAGCAAGCAAACAAAATCAGATTATTTGATCTTTGCTTCCTTAAAATTCACATGCTTTTTCACAACAGGATCATATTTACGCATAGACATTTTTTCTGTCATTGTGCGACTGTTTTTCTTGGTTACATAGTAAAAACCGGTATCTGCTGTGCTCAACAGTTTTACCTTGATAGTGGTAGCCTTCGCCATCGGGATGCACTTTCGCTAAATCTTGGAATTTGCCATACGACACCGCTAACAGCGCCGGAGGCCTGAATCTCGTCGCGAACCTAGTATGCGGGGCCAAAAAGTCAAGCAGTTCTTTCCACACGAGCAAAATCAATTTTGCCGTTGCAGAATTCCAGCTACAATTAATCAATCTCAAATCAAATCGCGTTGAAATTTATCGCCGCGTAAATAGTAAAACGGAACGCTGCTATCCGGCGAAAGGTGAGGGTCCTGATCAAGCCTTGTTTGCAACTCGTCTATAATTGTCTTGGTAATCGATGGCAGTTCCAGCTTGCGTGCCGCATCAAAACTCAACCAATGCAAATCTTCCAGCTCGCCAGAGGGACCGGTGCCTTCGGGCAATCGCGCCCCGATCTCTGAAGTAAAAGCTGCAAAAAACCACGTATCGAATCGTCTGGAACGCCCCGGAGGGGTGATCGCACGCGCCACAAGTCGAAGGTTTTTCAATTGCGGCGTAACACCATTTTCGCTAAATGCCGCCCAATCATCATATTTAGATGAAAATGCACCCTTGCCACCGACAAACAAGCCTGCTTCCTCATAGGTCTCGCGAATGGCCGCCAGTGCCAATGCACGCGCCCGCCTTGAGGTTGGGCGACCCTTCATTTTGCAAAGAAGTTTATTTTCGACTTCTGGATGCAGCGCATCGGGTGTGGGAACAGAACCATCCGTTTTATCCACCCGGCCACCGGGAAATACAAACAATCCGGGCATGAATTTGTGGCGCATATGACGCCGCCCCATAACAATGGAATATTGACCGGGTTTACCGTCAATTAGTATCAGGGTTGCAGCCTCTTTGGGCCTAATATATTGAGGCTTATCAGCAATCTTATGCTTAGTGGCCTTATCAATCTGCGCCCTGGTCATATTTTCCATCAATACAATCTGTCCTCGTTATCAGCTTTTGCAAACTCGTCGCCGCCACCAAATCCATGCATTCGTAATGCCCATTGCAAACCAACAACGGCACCTTTGATCGGTCGTAATAGGGCCAGAGATAGAATGATTGTCAACGGTATCCAGATCGCCATATGCATGCCGGTAGACATTTCTGTTGATCGCTCAACCATTAAAATCAGCCCAACAATAATATGTCCAACAATGAAAATGGTAATATAGGGCGGGAAATCATCAGCCTGATGATTGCCAAGTTCTTCCTCACAGATTTCGCATGTCTGTTTAATTTCAAGATAACCATTGAATGCAGAAGCCTCACCACATGACGGGCATTTGCACATAAGGCCTCGCTTGATCGCCGGCATCACCGGACGCTTCCATTCGCTGCTCGGTGCTGGTTCGGTCATTTTCGATTTCCCTTCTTCATGCCTTTCCGCGATTTACTGCCACGCGGTGGCCCCTTATGCGAATAGCGCGAACCACCCCCACGCCGTTTGGCATTGGTCGGTCGCGATCGTGGTAATGCGTCGGATTTTCGCCCCTCGCTTACCATTTCAAAAAGCAATGCCCCTGCCAAAGGTGCCGCTTCAAGCAATTTTACTTCCACCTGATCGCCCATTTGATAGGCAAGCCCAGAGCGCTCGCCAATAACCGCGTGTGCGGCCTCATCGTGAATGTAATACTCATCGCCAAGGTTAGATAGGGGGATAAACCCATCGGCACCAGTCTCATCCAGTGTGACAAACAGCCCCGAACGGGTAACCCCGTTAATGCGCGCCTTGAATGTCGCATTAATCTGCTCGCTCATATGGGCGGCAATCAACCGATCCTTGGTATCGCGCTCGGCCTTCATGGCACGGCGTTCTGTAACAGAAATTGAACTGGCAATTTCGGCCAATTGCTCTTCTTCCAAACGGGTGATCCCGCCCTTGCCAAGCCCAAGGCTGCCCACCAGTGCACGGTGAACAATCAAATCGGCATAGCGGCGGATAGGTGAGGTGAAATGCGCATAACGCGCCAGATTTAGACCAAAATGCCCAATATTGACCGGGTTATATTCGGCCTGACTTTGCGAGCGCAGAACAACCTGATTGACCAGTTGTTGGGTATCTTTGCCATCGACCTTGGCCAATATCTCATTGAAATGGAAGGGCCGCAAACTGCCACCTTTAACCAGCGATAGTCCGGCTGTTTTCAAAAATTCGCGCAATGATTCGAGCTTCGACATCGAGGGTGCATCATGTACCCGGTAAATTAACGGCTGTTTCTTGCGCTCCAACGTTTCTGCGGCCGCAACATTAGCAAGGATCATAAATTCCTCGACCAGCCGGTGTGCATCCAACCGTGGTGGTACATCAACCCGATCGACTGTCCCGTCTTTTTTCAGAATAATTTTACGCTCTGGCAAATCAAGCGCCAGAGGTGCACGGTTTTTCTGTTCAATCAACAAACAATTGTAAGCCGCCCAAAGCGGCTTTAGAATAGTGTCCAGGTGCGCCAGAACATTGGGGTCCTCGCACTCTCCATCTATTGCCGCCTGCGCCTGCTGATAGGACAATTTTGCATGGCTTTGCATCATGATGCGATGAAATTTATGACTAAGTTTCTTGCCCCTGGAAGAAAAAATCATTTCAACCGCAAGGGCAGGGCGGTCCACCCCTTCTTTCAACGAACAAAGCTCATTTGAAATACGTTCTGGCAACATTGGCACCACGCGGTCGGGAAAATAGACCGAGTTGCCGCGCTTCAATGCCTCACGGTCAAGCGCAGAGCCCGGCACGATGTAGGATGAAACATCGGCAATAGCGACGATAACCCGGTATCCACCTTGATTATTTGGCGCATCATCGGCAATTGCATAAATCGCATCATCATGATCTTTAGCATCAAACGGATCAATTGTAATAAGAGGAACAGAGCGCCAGTCCTCCCGTTTTTCCATTGTCGCAGGGCCAGCGCTATTGGCTTCATTGAGCACTTCTTCTGGAAAAATATAGGGAATATCATTGGCATGAATTGCGATCATTGAAACCGCTTTTTCAGAATTCATCGAGCCGAGCACATTGATAATTTTGGCCCGCTGCCTGCCCATCCTGCTTGATTTCAAAACCTGCACTTCCACAAGATCGCCAAACTTTGCAACGCCCGCATCATCCGGTTCAATATCAAGCTCGCGTTGGCGGCGATCAATCGATTCTATCCAGCCACCGCCGGTCTTGCTGCCATCCTGAATGGCACGAAACACACCCAGAATACTATCTGGCCTGTGGTCAAGAATCTTGATAATACGGCCCTGATAGCGTCTGTCATGATCATCAGAATTTTTGCTGATGCGCGCCAGTACCCGGTCGCCAACCCCTGCAACCTTGCCGGAATTTGCACCCTTTGCTGAACGCGTTTCCCGCCTTATTGCAACAATGGGCGCTTCCGCATCTGTGTTGCTACTTCCTTGTGGCGGCCATTCTGCTGGCTTGGCCAATAACCCGCCTTCGCGATCGCGGGTAACGATATCGAGAACTGTAACACTCGGCAATTCGCCGGGTTTGGTAAAACTGCCACGGGACTTGTCGAGCAGTCCGTCTTTTTTCAAGGCGCGCAAATTTGCCTTGAGCTTCATCCGGTCATCGCCCTTGATGTTGAAGGCGCGCGCAATTTCGCGTTTACTGGAATGGGCCGGGTTTTCCGAAATGAATTTTAGCAATTCATCACGCCCGGGTACGCCAGATTTTCGCTGGCTCGGATGGTTGCTTTTCTTCTTTTTGGCCAAGGTCTATCCGTTCAATCGGCAGACTTTGCCGGAGTTTTCTTTTTAGCCGCAGGTTTTTTGGCTGGTGTTTTCTTTTTTGCCGCCGGTTTTTTGGCTGCGGCTTTTTTAGCCGCTGGCTTTTTCTTCGCGGCAGCTTTCTTACGTGGTTTCTTACCACCTTTTGCAGCCCTGGCAGCAATTAACTCAACCGCCTCAGCGATCGTAACCTCCTGAGGGTCTTTATCCTTGGGCAGTGTGGCATTCACCTTGCCATGCTTCACATAGGGGCCATAGCGACCATCCATAACGGCAATAGGCCCACCAAGTTCTGGATGTTCACCAAGGTCTTTTAGCGAGGTCGCACCACCACGCCTTGCGCCACCCTTGGCAATTTTTTCAGCAATCACTGTCACCGCGTGGTTCAGCCCGATGGTGAACACATCTTCAACAGCCTCAAGATTGGCATACATGCCCTCATGCAACACAAATGGGCCATAACGCCCAATGCCTGCCTTTATCTCTTTGCCAGATTCCGGGTGCAACCCAACAAGGCGGGGCAGGGCGATCAATTGCAATGCTTTTTCATAATCAATTGTATCCGGTGCCCAACCCTTGGGCAGACTGGCGCGTTTGATTTCCTTGCCTTCACCACGTTGCACATAAGGCCCAAACCGACCGGTACGCAACGAAATTTCTTCATCCGTTTCGGGATCACGCCCAAGCACTTTCGGGCCTTCTTCTGCTGCCTGCGATTCCTGTAATCCGTCAACGCCCAACTGACGGGTAAACTTGCATTCAGGATAGTTGGAACAACCAATAAAGGCGCCAAACTTACCGACTTTCAAACTCAATTGCCCGCCGCCACAGGTTGGGCAAATACGCGGATCTGTACCATCTTCCTTTTCAGGAAATGCTAATGGCCCAAGGGCTTCATTCAAAGTATCCAGAACCTCGGTTACCCTAAGGTCCTTGGTTTCATCCACCGCTGCAGAAAACTGGGTCCAGAATTCACGAAGTACATCTTTCCAGGCAAGCTCTCCCGCAGAAATCTGATCGAGTTTTTTCTCAAGCTCAGCAGTAAAATCATATTCCACATAACGCTCAAAGAAGCTTTCAAGGAATGATGTTACCAAACGGCCCTTGGCCTGCGGAATAAGCCTTCGTTTATCGATGGTCACATAATCGCGGGCTTCAAGCGTTCCAAGAGTGGAAGCGTAGGTGGATGGACGGCCAATGCCCAGCTCTTCCATCTTTTTGATCAGCGAGGCCTCGGAATAACGAGCAGGTGGCTCGGTGTGATGTTGGGTAGCATCGACACTTTGGCGCTCAAGCGCCTCATTTTCCGCGATAGGTGGCAGACGCTTGTCGTCTTCCTTATCACCTTCGGTTTTCGGTGCCTGATAGAGCTTTAAAAAACCGTCAAACTTGATGACAGAACCATTGGCTCTCAGCATCGCAACTTTGCCGGAATTCTTTGCCTCAACATCAACAGTTGTGCGTTCAATTTTCGCCGATGCCATTTGGCTGGCAACAGTTCTTTTCCAAATCAACTCATAAAGCTTTGCCTGCTCCTGATTGAGATATTTCGTCATATCCTTTGGCAAGCGGCTTAAATCAGTCGGGCGGATAGCCTCATGGGCCTCCTGAGCGTTTTTAGCTTTTGCCGTATAATGACGTGCCTTGTCGGGCAGATAAATCGCCCCAAATTCTGAATTGATCAGGTTGCGCGTTTGTTCAATCGCCTCAGGCGCAATCTGTACGCCATCGGTTCTCATATAGGTGATCAGGCCAACGGTTTCGCCACCAATATCGGCCCCTTCATACAGGCGCTGGGCAATCTGCATGGTGCGAGAGGCCGAATATCCTAGCTTGCTCGACGCTTCCTGCTGCAAGGTGGACGTCGTAAATGGAGCATAGGGGTTTCGTTTGGTCGGCTTGGCCTCAACCACTGCAACTTTAAAGTCGGCACCCAACAACATCGATCGAATGGTTTTTGCCTGTTCTTCGGTTTTCACATCAAGGCGACCAAGTTTTTCGCCTTCAAACATTGTCAACCGCACTTCAAACTCGGCCTTTGCCGTATTTGAAAGCCCCGCAACAATGGTCCAGTATTCCTGCGGTTTAAAACGCTCAATTTCATTTTCACGTTGGCAAATGAGGCGCAGCGCCACCGATTGAACCCGACCCGCCGAACGTGCACCCGGCAATTTTCGCCATAGAACGGGTGATAATGTAAAGCCTACAAGATAATCCAATGCACGGCGCGCAAGATATGCATCCACCAGGGGAACATCAATCTCACGAGGGTTCTCCATCGCATCAAGAATAGACTTTTTGGTAATCGCGTTGAAAACTACCCGCTCAACCGGCTTGTCACCGATCGCCTTCTTGTCATGCAGAACCTGCAATACATGCCACGAAATTGCCTCACCTTCGCGGTCAGGGTCAGTCGCCAGAATGAGTTTGTCGGAGGCTTTTACCGCTTTGGTAATTTCGCTAAGGCGTGATTTGGCTTTCGAATCAATTGCCCAAATCATGGAAAAATCTTCATCCGGCAGGACAGAACCATCCTTTGGCGGCAAATCGCGTACATGACCATATGATGCAAATACCTTGTAATTGGGACCAAGATATTTGTTTATTGTCTTTGCCTTTGCAGGAGACTCAACGATGACAACGTCCATATTTGCTTACGTCCTTAAAAATGAAATAGCCGGAATGCGCCTGTAAAGCGCAGAAACAAACCATTTGTCCAGTTGAATTTTTTATTTAGAGGTCACATTTGTTGATCATTGATCCGGGACAAAACTCACAAAATGGCACACTGCAACCATAGGTTTAAAATAACGAATACACAATTTTTACTATTGACTTGTACGTAATAACACGGGTAGATTCATAAACAGGCAGGGAATATCGGGCGGATATTATAACCTGGATAAGTCTATGACTAGCAATATTAATTCATCCCAAACTTCTACATTTGCTTATATAGAGCATATGTTAATCGAACTACGTCAGATGAGCGAAAAGCAAGATGCACCCGTATTGGCCTACCTAATCGAAATGGCCATTATTGAGGCAAAGGATATGGGCGACGTTCAATATAATGTAGCGACACCTACGACAGAACACGTTGACGATATCAAACATTTACTCAGTTCTTGATAAATTGAACTCAGGCAATCAAAGCGCCCGCGGGCGCACAAAATCAATCAAATTGCCTGATGTCGGTTTTACCTGACCCCACTCATTGGCCTCTAAATCCAATGCCGCAAATCCACCGGTTGGATAGTGAGTTGGCAAAAATTCTGCGGCAACAGGTCCATCACCGGTCATCAACAATCGGGTTAAATCATCACAAACCGGATTATGACCAATCAACATCAAGGGCGCATTTCCTTCAACTGAATGAATGGCCGCAAGATATCGCGACGTAGTACTTTCATACAATTCATCGCGAATTTCCATTTGGCACCCGGAAGCAAACGGTTCGATACCGTTCCAGGTTTCCAAAGTCCGTTGAGCCGATGAGCACAAAGTCAATTCTGGGATGTATTGCCGATCGACAAGCATTTTACCAATCTTCGGTAAATCCCCTCGACCACGTTTGTTTAGCGGTCTTTCGTGGTCTGCTGTGGCCGGCGCTGGCCAGGCAGATTTAGCATGACGTAATATATATAATCGCAACATTCATACTAAATATACGTCTGAATGACCCTTGCCAAGCATTTTAGTTTATCCTTCACAGGCAAAGGCAAATTTCTCCTAAAAAATTGAATGTATTGAGTAACCGACAAACTTGCCGTTTTTAAAAAACGCGCAATTTGCATGCAATTCCAATTCAGGAAAGTTCTTGCTTGTTCATAAATTCAATCGAGTTTATATAGCCGCACAATGGTTGAGATAATTAACCTGATAAATAAAGCAAATTCTCCTGATTATTCAGGTGTAAATTATGCTGGGAGAAAAAATGTCCATATCGACGAAGCCCTACCATCCCACAACCGAAGAACCATTTATGAGCATTCGGCAACAGGAATATTTCCGCTCAAAGCTATTGGCCTGGAAGAGCGATATCATGCGCGAATCCAAGGAAACTTTAATTTCCCTGCAAAAGGAAAATATCAATCACGCTGATTTAGCCGATCGGGCATCATCAGAATCAGAACGCTCAATTGAGCTGCGGGCCCGGGACCGGCAGCGTAAACTTATTGCTAAAATCGATTCGGCCCTGGCCCGTATAGATGAGGGTACATATGGCTATTGCGAAGATACCAACGAACCCATCGGCATCAATCGCCTGATTGCCCGTCCCATCGCCACATTGTCAATTGAAGCACAAGAGCGCCACGAGCGTCGCGAAAAAGTTTACCGCGACGAATAGCCAAAACCGGTTCCCACATTTCAGAGACAAGCTTTATTTGCTATCGCGTGTCTTTATTCCCAAAACCGGTTCCCACTTTTGGGAGACAAGCTTTAGCTTTTACTGCTTGCTGTTATTTCACTCAGCAGTTCATCCATTTCACTGGCAAGGCTGTCTTTTTCAGCAGGCAACAATTCGTCCGGGACAAGTGTCTCACCAAGGTTCATCGCCAGATTATCTTCAAAATCCGATAGTTGATTTTCAACAATACCACCAGATTTCGGCTCACCCTTTGCTGCCTCACTCTCTAATATATTGGATTTTGGCGCACCAGGCTTATCGCTCGCAGCAACAATTGGGGCCGCCGTCGCTACAGATGATGCTGATGCTTTGGCCAATACCGGTCCGCGAGAACTCAGTTTCCCTGCGGGCTGCAATGGGGCAGGCGGTGTTGAAGGTTGTATTGGAGCTCGCACAGAGTTTGTGGCGGGTTCTTTAGCTGATCCAGGTAGAGTAGTCGCGGAACGCAAATCTGGTTCAGTTCTACCTGTACTATCCAAATGAAGTGGAACCCGGTTCGCTGTTTGATTATTACTGGAAGCAATCGGCGCAGCAGGTTGCGCTGGCGGTGCGGTTGCCGGTCTAATTTGTGGTGAAGGCACAGGACTGGGTTTTGCTGATATCGGCGCGGCCGTTCGAGCCGGATCTTGAGCACGGGCTACGGGCTGAGCAGGTTGCGCATTCTGGCGCGCCATCACCGGTTGACTGCGCGGATGCTGGGTATTGGAATGGTTCGCCATTTGCAGTCGAGAAATGTTTTGTTCAACAACAACATCAGTTGGTCCGCCGATCAACAGCAGATGTTCCACATCATCCCGACGAACAAGCACCAAACGTCTGCGGCTATCGACAATTGCAGCATCCATAACCGTTAGACGAGGCTGACGTGATCTCTTTTTATTGCCTACGCCACCACCTGAAAAAGCCTTGAACATTGCAAAGAGCAATAAAAATGCAAATACAATTGCCAGAGTAACCAAAACGAGCGACACAGCCGTCGCCATATCTTCTCCTACAATTCCCGCGATCCAATTACCCATAATAGTCTCCAGGTCGATAATTTTAATTGATATTGGTTGTTTAAGAGGAATTGAGCAAGCTAGCTACCCGAATCACAGCCTTAAATGTGTATGAAACTCTCGAATTCGATGAAATTTGCGAGATATGGGTTAAATATTCAATAAAACACACAAATTTAGAATTCTCTAATGGATAACTATGCAAATAATAGGTTCAAAAAGGAATCAAAGAGATTAGGGGTTTTCCCTGCTTGCAAAATATGATTCAAACAAACGAAATCCTTTTACCTTCACAGGCAAAATGGCCGCAAACCGATAAATAGACGTGACCAAACATTCAAGGCCAAGTCGGATCCAATAAATGAATGAAAAACCAACATTGAATACTGGCGATCAACGAGCCGGTCAAAGCTCTCAAATTATTGAATCAGTTATAGATCAAAGCGGAAATGCGCCAGGAATAGGGCGGCTGCTGCTTTTAGGCATAATTCTTGTCACAATTGCTGGATTATTTGTCGTCCTTGAAAAGCCAGTGGCAGAGCAATTTCTATTTATCGTTCTTGGTTTGCTTGCGATGATTGGGGTGTTTTTTCTGTTTTCTCTTGCATTGGGAGTGGTTCACCTCTCGTCAAAATCCAGAGGTGAAGATTTCGCTAAAACCTATGTGGACAGCATGCATGAGGGGGCAATCGTCACCGATTATGAGGGAAGAATCCTTTATGCAAACCGGGCTTATGCAGAACTGACTGGTGCAGAAACTGATCAGGATATATCCACATTACAACGCATTTTTTCAGCAGAAGAAGATACATCCGAGCTCATTTACAAAATGAGCCATGCCGTGCGATCCGGCGAAATGGTACAACGCGAGTTTCGCATGCCAAGAGGCATCGGCGGCGATGGCACCGCGCGTTGGTATCGGGTAATGGCCCGACCACTTAATCTTGCGGGTAAAAAAGAAAGTCTGACAATTTGGCAGATCATTGATATTTCTGATGAACGCGCTGTGCAGGAACGATCGTTTCAGGATTTACAACACGCAATCGACTATCTCGACCATGCACCTGCGGGTTTCTTTTCGGCTGACGCTGATGGCGCAATTGTATATATCAACGCAACTCTGGCTGATTGGCTAGGCATAGAATTAACCCAATTCCAACAGGGCCAACTAAACATTCAAGATCTGGTGCTGGGTGAAAGCGTGGTGCTGCTTAATTCCGTTAAACCTGAACCCGGCACTTCCAAAACTGCGGTTGTCGATCTTGATCTGGCCAAGATGAATGGCCAGAGCCTGCCTGTCAGACTTTATCATAAAGTACCCTATGCCAGTGACGGCGCACCGGGAGATACACGCACGCTGGTGCTCAACCGCAGCCCCGGCGAGGATACATCTGAAGCATTGCGCGCGGCCGAAGTGCGTTTTGCCAGGTTCTTCAACAACACACCAATTGCCATCGCCTCCGTTGCCGAAAGCGGCAATGTTATTGAGACCAATGCGGCCTTCAAAAAACTGTTTTCGAAAACTGTGAATTCAGAAAAACTGGAATCCGGCTTTAAAATCACCAGCCTTACCCACGAACGCGACCGCGAAAAGTTTGACAAAACTCTGGCTCAAGCAGCTGCCGGGCACGGCAATATCGACTATGTAGATTCCAACCTGCCGGATGATGATGAAATCTCAATTCGCTATTACACCAGCGCCGTTACCGGTGGTGAAGATGAAGGCGAGGGCGAAGCGGCCATCATATATGCGGTCGACATGACCGAACAACGCGCGCTTGAGGCTCAAATGGCCCAAAGTCAGAAAATGCAGGCCGTTGGGCAACTGGCCGGCGGCATCGCCCATGACTTTAACAATGTGCTGACGGCGATCATCGGCTTCTCCGATCTGTTGCTGGCAAATCATCGGGCAAGTGACCCGTCCTTCCCGGACATCATGAATATCAAGCAAAACGCCAATCGCGCCGCCAGTCTGGTGCGTCAATTACTGGCATTTTCCCGTCGCCAGACCCTGCGACCGCAGGTATTGAGCCTTCCAGATGTATTGACCGATCTTAGAATGTTGCTGGAACGTCTGCTTGGTAATTCAGCCAAACTAACAATCAAACACGGACGCGACCTGTGGGCAATAAAAGCCGACATCGGACAATTCGAACAGGTCATCGTAAACCTGTGCGTAAACGCGCGCGATGCGGTTGCCGACAAGGAAGATAGCGAGGAAGTTGGTAGCGTCACAGTCACCACCTATAATGCCGATGCAGAACTGATCTCCAGTAAACACAATCGCAAAGAGATGCCCGCTGCAGATTATGTGATCATCGAGGTTGCTGACAATGGCACCGGTATGTCTGAAGACATACTGGCAAAAATATTTGAACCATTTTTCTCCACAAAGGAGGTCGGAAAAGGAACCGGATTGGGCCTTTCCACCGTCTACGGAATTGTTAAGCAATCAGGTGGTTTCATTTACGCAGACAGTGTCGAAGGCGAGGGCACAACATTCCGCCTGTTTCTGCCGCGTCATGTACCAACCGAAGATGAAATAAGCGAAAGTGAAGTTGCAACCGTTGAAGATGTTGCGCGCGATTTGTCCGGTAGCGCCACAATTCTGTTGGTCGAAGATGAAGACGCGGTGCGCTCCTTTGGCGTTCGCGCCCTGCAAATGCGCGGCTATACGGTTCATGAGGCCGATAGTGGCGTTGAAGCGTTGGAGGTAATGAAAGAATTTGGCGATGAAATAGATTTGGTCGTCTCTGACGTGGTTATGCCCGAAATGGATGGGCCAACCCTGCTGGGTGAGCTGCGCAAAAACTACAAAGATTTGAAATTTATCTTCGTCTCTGGCTATGCGGAAGATGCTTTTGCAAAGAATCTGCCCGAAGAAGAACACGGTAAATTTGGCTTTTTACCCAAGCCGTTTACCTTGAAACAGCTTGCAACGACCGTCAAAGAAATTCTCAACGAACGCTAAGCGACTGATTTTATTACGTCCCGGCTGATGCTCTACCTGCGAAAAGACTTGCGCAAATATATTACAAAAAATGATGGAATTTGGATTTTTGTAATAGTATAGTAATCCATGAAACCATTCACTATTCGATACATGCTCGATTATCGCGAAGGATAGTTACCTATGTACACACAGGCACTTAATGACCCGGCCAATAAGGCTGCAACCGTGGCCGAAGGTGAAGAGGAGCAAAATGTCCGCTTTATGGCGCGCATCGATGCTGATGAAAAGATTGAACCAAACGACTGGATGCCAGATAGTTATCGAAAGACCCTTATCCGACAAATATCCCAGCACGCCAATTCAGAAATAATTGGCATGTTGCCAGAAGGCAACTGGAATACACGCGCTCCAACCCTACGACGCAAGGCCACTCTTTTGGCGAAGATCCAGGACGAAGGCGGCCACGGCCTTTATCTTTACTCAGCCGCAGAAACTCTTGGAATTTCGCGTGAGGAAATGGAACACCAACTGATTACCGGTAAAGCCCGCTATTCCTCGATTTTCAATTACCCGACGCTCAGTTGGGCAGACATTGGCACCATTGGCTGGCTTGTAGACGGTGCTGCAATCATGAACCAGATACCGCTTTGCCGCTGTTCATTTGGTCCCTATGCCCGTGCTATGGTGCGGGTGTGCAAGGAAGAGAGCTTTCACCAGCGACAGGGCTATGAAATTTTGCTGGCCCTGTGCAATGGCAGCGACGAGCAAAAAGCTATGGCGCAAGAATCCATCAATCGCTGGTGGTGGCCGTCCATCATGATGTTTGGCCCGCATGATACTGACAGCACCCATTCCGACCAGTCGATGGCCTGGAAAATCAAACGCATTTCCAATGACGACCTCCGGCAAAAATTCATTGACGCGACAGTACCTCAAGCACATTTTCTAGGCCTCGAAATCCCCGATCCAGATATGAAGTTTAACCAGGAAACCGGACACTGGGAGTTCGGTAAAATCGACTGGGACGAATTCAAACAGGTGCTGGCCGGCAATGGTCCGTGCAATCGCGAAAGATTGGCTGCAAGAACCAAAGCTTTTGAAGATGGAAAATGGGTGCAGGAAGCAGCACTCGCACATGCCAAAAAACAGGCCGCGCGCGCGGCAAACAAGGAAGCTGCATAATGAGTGATAAATCAAAAAATTCACCGATTTGGGAGGTTTTCATCCGGTCTAAAAATGGGCTTTCCCACAGTCATGTTGGCTCCATTCATGCGACCGACAATGAAATGGCGCTGCAAAATGCCCGCGATGTTTATACAAGGCGCGCAGAGGGCGTATCCATTTGGGTTGTGCTATCATCCGATATTGCGGCATCCGACCCGATGAACAAGGATGAGATGTTTGAACCCGGCAGCGACAAGATTTATCGTCACCCAACCTTCTATGACATTCCTGATGAAGTGGGGCATATGTAATGTTGGCGGCAAATGTTGATGAAACATTGGAAATTGATCGCGAGGCGCTGTTTCAGCTGGCCTTACGGTTGGGCGATACCTCGCTTATTCTGGGGCACCGATTGTCTGAATGGGCCGGTCATGCGCCAATTCTGGATGAAGATATTGCACTTTCAAATCTTGGCCTCGATCTGATTGGTCAGGCGCGTTCGTTTCTCACCTATGCAGGCGAAGTTGAGGGCAGGGGCCGCGATGAGGACCAGCTCGCTTATATGCGCAATGCACCTGAATATCGAAATTTGCTGATGGTCGAATTACCGCGTGGAGATTTTGCTTTCACCATGGTGAGGCAATTTTTATTCTCAGCGTTCCAACTGCCATTTTATCAACAGATGATGCAGTCGCGTGATAAAACATTGGCCGCCATTGCCGCAAAGGCTGAAAAAGAAATGGCCTATCATCTGCGCCATTCATCCCAGTGGGTTGTGCGGTTGGGCGATGGAACTAAAGAAAGTCATGAACGCACTCAAAACGCGCTGAACAGTCTTTGGACCTATACGGGCGAAATGTTTGAGACGGATGCATCGCTAAAAGCATTGATTGAAGCCGGTATCTATTGCGATCCGGCGAGCATTCGGGAGACATGGAATAAATCCGTCGATGATGTATTGCAGCAGGCGACCCTGACCAGACCGGAAACCGGCTGGATGCAATCGGGCGCTCTGACCGGTCGTCATAGCGAGCATCTCAGCCATTTGCTGGCCGAAATGCAATCGGTTCAACGCGCCTATCCGGGCCTCAAATGGTAATGGTAGCCGAACCAAAAATTGAAAACGACAACGCCTCGGTTGAATTGCTCGAGCGCGCCAGATCAGCGCTGGGTACTGTATGTGACCCGGAAATTCCTGTGCTGACCATCGAAGATCTTGGGGTCTTGCGCGACGTTAGCATCACAGAAAATGAATGCGTGCATGTGGTGATTACCCCGACCTATTCCGGTTGCCCGGCGATGAATACCATTTCAATGGACATTGAGACTGCCCTGAATAAAGTCGGCATCGACAAGGTTAAGGTTGAGCTGGTGTTATCGCCCGCTTGGACAACCGATTGGATGAGCGAAGAGGGCCGACAAAAATTGCTGGAATACGGCATAGCACCCCCGGCAAAGGGCGGAACAACGGCAAGCCTGTTCGGTAAGCCTGAAATTGCCTGCCCCCAATGTGGTTCAAAAAACACTGAAAAATTGGCCGAATTTGGTTCAACCGCATGCAAGGCGCTTTACCGATGCAAAGCCTGTCTGGAACCTTTTGATTATTTTAAATGCCTGTGATGAGGAAATAATGCATGGCTGAAAATGTGAAAATTGCTCAATCAGAAACCAACGAGCTGCCACGTGGTTTTAACTGGCTGGAGGTCGCAAATATCAACGCTGAAACAAGTGAAGCAAAATCGATCACCTTCAATGTGCCCGAAGAACTTGCCGAAAATTACGCCTATATTCAGGGCCAATATCTGACATTAATGCGGGAAATAGACGGCGAACGCCTGCGGCGTCCCTATTCGCTTTGGCCAGCCCCGCAAGAGGGTCAATTGAGTATTTGTTCAAAAAAGATAGCTGGTGGAAGAATGTCCACTTTCATCAATGAGCAACTGAAAGTCGGAGACAGAGTTGCGGTAATGAAACCGATGGGTCGCTTTTATCAGGCAAATGATAATAATGGTTCAAACAACCGCTATGTTATGATTGCCGGTGGCAGTGGCATTACTCCGGTCATGTCGAATATTCGCACCATTTTGCAAAACCAACCGGATGCCGCCGTTACTCTACTATATGGCAATCGCACGGTCGAAAGTATCATATTTCGCGAACAGCTTGCCGATATGAAAAATCAGTTTATGGGCAGATTTGAGCTCTTTCATATTCTCTCACAAGAGCAATCTGATCTGGAATTACTTAACGGACAAATGGATGGCGCAAAGCTCAAACACCTGTTGAACACATTGCTTGACGTTAACAATGTGGATCATTTTTTCGTCTGTGGCCCCGGCCCAATGATGGAAGGCGCAACCCACACTTTGCAAGAATTGGGTGTCAAACAAGAATGCATAACGGTTGAATCCTTCGGTGATCAGATAACTCCAATCAAAGCTGAGATTACCGATAATGACGAGATCAAAGCGATTGCAACCGTCATCCTTGGTGGCATTAAGACTGAAGTAAAAATACGGGAAGGGCAAAAGGTTCTCGATGCGGCATTGGCTGCAAAACTTGATCTACCCTATGCCTGTCGCGGCGGTGTTTGCTGCACTTGCAAAGCCCTGCTGGTGGAAGGCGAGGTCGCTATGGATGTTAATTATGGACTTGAAGATGAAGAGGTCGAACGCGGCTTTGTTCTCACCTGCCAATCCCACCCAATCAGCGATAAAGTGGTGCTCGACTTTGATGCCGTTTAGGTAAAATCTCACCTAGGCTTAAGTCGACCCACATTTATTCGCTCTCTGCTCCTTGCTACACCTGTAAATATATTGATATATGAAGATATGTATCTGGATGCGGAGGATCCCTTATGAATTTAATACGTAATTTACTGGCATTGATTGGCTTAATTGCTGTCGGCATGATGATTTGGATGGGGCCAACGGCCTATAAATACAAATCCGCTTTCGACAGCTTCGACCCGAATGCTTTTGCAACCTACAAGAAAATGGCAGATCAACTTGTTGAAACCGGCAATGCGGCGGCAGCAACAGTTTGGAAAGCCAAGGTTGCCGAAGGCCTGACATTCGAAGAGGTGGACGAATCCATTAAACAAACTGCAATCGACCGGAATATTCGCGGCGTTGGCAGCCTTCCATTGGGCGATCAGGTTGCCGCAATGACTGGAAAGCCCTGGCGCAAACTGCAAATTTATCTCTATTGCAACCCGCTGACAGCAGCAAAAATGATCGAACACGATCCAGCCTATGCAGCCTATCTACCTTGCCGGATTTCTCTTGTTGAAGATGAAAACAAACAATTGTGGATTTACACACTTGATATGGACATGATGATTTATGGCGGCAAAACCCTGCCACCAGAGCTTTTAAAAGAAGCACTGGAAGTCAAAGACATTATGCAGGATATTTTGAAAAGAGCTTCCGAAGGCGATTTCTAAATCTCTTAAAATTTGAATAGACAAGACCCGCCGCGAATAATCCTCACGGCGGGTTTTTTCAAATTACAGTTGATTTAAAAGCGCTCTAGTGCCGAACAATATCTTTTGAATGATAATTACCGGAAGAATCGCGCACAAATATTTCATCTATCTGCGGATGATGAACCGGTTCGCCAGAATCATCAGCAACCAGATTTTGCTCTGACACATAGGCGACATACTCAGTTTCTTCACTTTCAGCAAAGAGATGATAGAATGGCTGGTCTTTCGCCGGACGAACATCATCGGGAATTGAATCGTACCATTCATCCGTATTATCAAACACCGGGTCGACATCAAACACCACTCCACGGAATGGATAAATCCGGTGCCTGACAACCTGACCAATTTGATAACGGGCATTTTTCATAACAATTACAAGATCCAATAGGTAAGCCGGAAAATTTTCATCTCCCAAACAATGATAAACATTGTAGCAGTATTTTTTCCAGTCAAACAATTATTTTTTCGATCAGTTTTTGTCAACGAGTGTTTCCACTTTTCGAAAATGTAATCCAGCAAGACAGAATCCAGCAAACAGCAGTAGACAGACAGACTTTCCTGCCTAAAGATGTTATTTGGGGATAAAATGTCGAGCAAATTTAAATTGGCTGAATATCTCACGTTGAAAATTGAGGGGGCAGGGGGACCGCTTGGCTGAAATATTTGCGATGACTTTCCCCATGTTCGGGATAATTCTGCTTGGATTTGTGGCTGGCAAATCGCGGGCAATCCCAGTTGATGGGCTGGCTTGGTTAAATATTTTTGTCATCTATATCGCTCTTCCATCACTGTTTTTCCAACTGCTTTCACAAACACCAATTGAAAAAATTGCCAGCTGGGAGTTCATTCTGGCAACCACTTCAGCCACCTATATTGTCTTTGCATTGTCGTTTGCAATTGGCGCCATTGCCAGCAAAGGTAATATATTGGAAAGCGCCATCCAGGGGTTTGCCGGCTCCTATGGGAATATCGGTTTTATGGGGCCGGGCATAGCAATTGCAGCCTTCGGGCCTAAGGCCGCCGTTCCGGTAGCACTCATATTTTGTTTTGAAAACGCCATGCACTTCACCATTGCGCCCCTCTTGGCGGCCCTGTCTTCCGACAAAGGTGAAAACCTTGCAATGTTGCTGTTCAATGTCGCGAAAAAAATACTTACCCATCCGTTCATTATCGCGACGATTGCCGGAATTACAGCTGCCGCATTTCAATATACGCCGCCGCTGCCGGTTGATAAATTACTGACTTCACTCACCGGTGCAGCAGCCCCTTGCGCACTGTTTGCCATGGGTGTCAGCATTGCAGTTCGCCCGACCGGGCGTATCCCGGCAGTAATTCCGGCACTTCTATCTATGAAACTGGTTGTTCACCCGATTGTTGTTTATTTTGTTATCTCATGGGTTGGGGACTTCGATAAAATCTGGGTCTATAGCGCTATATTGCTGGCCTCGCTTCCAACCGCCACCAATGTATTTGTCATTGCACAGCAAAACAATGCCTGGATAGAGCGAGCATCAAGCATGATATTGTTTAGCACGGGATTATCTGTATTTACGGTAACCGCACTGCTCTACATGATCAGCAATGGCATGATCCCGGCGGATTTTTTCCCACCAAACTAGAGCTTGTCTCCTAAAAGCATGCCCTCGGACTTGATCCGTTGGTGGGCACCGGTTTTAGGGATAAAGACCAAGCGAAAACAAATAGGTAAAACATATTGAGCGAATGCTAATGAACGTGATGTGCTTTCGAGACAAATCACGCAGCGCTGGATGGCTTTTGTCGCGCAACCGACAACCCCTGGCGCATAGCAAATTTACGCAAAACCGGAATATTAGCCAGCGCAAAAAGACCTAATCCACGCACCGCCTGAACCGGCAGGAAGTCCGTCAACAAAGAGCGATTGAGCATATCAACCGCACCGGTGCGGGTGGAAACATCACGTCGACGGCTGCGATTATACTGATCCATAACCTGCAAACTTCCGGGGTCTTTTGCCGCTGAAAGGGCATTACCAGCAAATGTGCAAATCTCGCGTACATCACGCAGACCAAGATTAAACCCCTGCGCACCAATTGGCGGGAACAAATGCGCCGCATCACCCACAAGCGCAACGCGGTTATCGGCAAATTGCTTGGCTATCATACCGGACAGGGGAAATTGCTGCGCGGTCGTTGCGAAGGAAATTTTACCCAGTATGGATTGCATTTTTTCTTCAACCTGTTTTTCCTGTTTGGCTAAATCTTGCAGCAAGAACCGATCAGCATTTTCTGGGTGCATGACCCAAACCAGGCCTGACTGATATTTCCCATCAAGATCAGTCATTGGCACAATGGTAAACGGACCTTCTTCCGTATGAAATTCAGTCGATGTAAAATTATGCGAATATTGGTGAGTAAAATTCAGCGCAACAGCCATTTGCGGATATTGCCATTTGTGAACCGAAATACCCGCCTTCTGCCGCATGATCGAATTTTTACCGTCAGCGGCAATTACCAGCCTGGCGTAAATGCTCTGCTTATTGGCGGTAGTAAGCTGCGCAGTCTCAGCACCAGATTGAATATCAGAAATGCTGTCCTCGATAATCACAATTTTGCTCTGCGCCTTAATTTTCGACAAAAGCGCATTGCCCAACGCCGCATTGGCAATGTTGAAGCCAAATGCATCAAGACCCAATTCAACCGCTTTAAAATCAACCGGTGGCGCGCGCCAAAGCCTTGAGGTGCCGTCGATAATTCGCATGGTGGAAAGTGGTGCGGATAGGCTTACACATTCTTGCCAGACGCCAAGTTTTTCAAGATAATCAACCGATTGGCCCAAAAGCGCCGTTGTTCTCCCATCAATACGGTCACTTTTTGGCATGACCAAAGCAACTCTGGCATTACCAATTGCCGCTTCAGTTGCTTGGGCAATTTCAGTCGAAAGCGCCAGTGCGGCTGTTAACCCCGCGAGGCCGCCACCGACAACAACAATATCGAATTCTGCGTTTGATTTGATGGACATCATATCGCCTTTACCGTTATCTCCACAGAATAGATCAAAATTCATTTAGTGAAAGCATAGCTTTTAATGCGCGTCGATTTGACAGACCATCAAAAATCAAAAAACCAGCAAGGTCAAAAAGAGCAATCCTCTTTTAGCGCACTTGGCACATTTGCACGAATGCTCGCCAATATCGTCAACAAACCCCCGCTCATTGTATATGGACTGATATTGCCTGTTACCGCACTCGCCTGGGTCTGGCTGATTTTGGCAGCTCAAGTCATCGCATCATCAAATGCCGGCGGCACACTTGGCCCCTCAATGCAATTGCTTGAACCGCTGCTACGTAGCCTTGACATTGCGGCGAACAATCAATGGGTCGCTTACATTGTATCAATCTGCTCACCCGCATCAATTGACGCTGCAATCACCTTCGAGAGCATAATCATAATGTTCCTGATGTGGCTCATGATGGCAATAGCCATGATGTTACCAACCGCCGCACCGATGCTTAGAACCTACGCCGAAATTGCAGATACGGCCGCACGGCGCAATGAACCTGCCGTCTCATTAATCTATTTAGCCGCCGGTTATCTGGCAATTTGGGCCGGTTTTTCGTTTCAGGCGACCCTGTTGCAGGCAGCGATCATTGCCGCAGGCAGTTCGGCTGGAACATCGGCGCCAACTGTTGGCCTGGTTGGCGGCGCAATACTAATTTTGGCCGGGCTTTATCAGTTTTCCAGTCTGAAAAATGCATGTCTGGTGAAATGCAGAAACCCGTTTACAATCATCTTCGGACAGTGGAGCAATCGCAAAAGGGACATTTTTAAACTTGGCCTGCAACAGGGGCTGTTTTGCCTTGGGTGTTGCTGGGCTCTTATGCTGGTTATGCTCACCGTAGGCACCATGAATTTAGTATGGATGGCCTTTCTAACCCTGTTTACCCTGCTTGAGAAAACCAGTGAAGGGAAAGCCATGACACGGGCAATCGGCATAGTTTTGCTTGCATGGGGAGCCTTTTTGGTGCTCAATTCTGTAAATGTAACGTTTTCGTGAGAAGGAGCGGCAAAAATGGCGAAAGAGCCATGGAAAATGCAAGGGGAGTTGGTTCTATCCTGCAATTGCACTGTGTTTTGCCCATGCGTGCTTTCATTGGGCAATCATCCGCCAACTGAAGGCTACTGCCAGACATGGGCCGGGTTCAGAATTGATGATGGCCATTTTGGCGATGTGGATTTGTCGGGTATCAATCTTGGTTTGATCATGGAAATACCTGGATATATGAGCAGGGGCAACTGGACAGCCGGTCTGTTCATCGACGAAAAAGCTTCAATTTATGCGACCAAGGCATTGACCAAAATATTTACCGGAAAAGCTGGCGGCACCACCCATTTACTTTCCATTCTGGTCGGGAATTTTCTTGGCGTTCAACATCAACCGATCACCTATGAAACTGTCGACAAAACACGGATTGTTAAAATTCCAAAAATTATTGATGGTGCAATAACGCCAATTCCCGGTAAGAAGAATGGCGAAGATACGGTTATTCGCAATTCGCAATACTGGATTGCGGAAGATATTACGATTGCCAAATCAGAACGCAGCCGATTTCGAGCCTTTGGCCGCAATTGGGACTTTGGTGGTAAATCCGCTGAAATCTGCAAACTGGATTGGCGTGGACCCTAGGTCATAGGACTTTTCAATATGTTCGGTATTTCACGCCAGACCCTGGTTGCATTCTCAGTGCATCTTTTTACTGCATCTGGCGCATTCTGGGCATTCCTGGCATTGGCCGCTGCGGCAGAGTATCGCTTTAACATCATGTGGTTTTGGCTCGGCGTTGCCTTGCTCGTTGATGGCGTTGACGGGCCAATGGCCAGATACTTTAGAGTTAAAGAGGTGCTGCCAAACTGGTCCGGTGAACTACTGGACAGCATTATCGACTATGTCACATTCGTACTGATACCGGCTTTTGCGCTTTATCAAAGTGGCTTTTTGCAGGAGCGAGTATCATTTTTTGCCGCCGCCCTCATCGTCTGCACCAGCGCAATTTACTATGCAGATACCCGCATGAAAACCGTCAACAATTCATTTCGCGGATTTCCTGTATGCTGGAACATGGTGGTGTTCACATTATTTGTATTGCAGCCGGGTTGGACCGTAGCCCTTAGCGTGGTTGTCCTGTCGGCGTTTCTTACATTCATGCCTATTCATTTTGTACATCCGGTTCGAGTTAAAACCTTACGCTCGCTGACGCTCAGTATTTTTGCCGTTTGGAGCGTTTGCGGTCTTGCCGCAATTTACGAAAATATGGATGCCAGTATGTGGGCACTATTGGGTTTGGATATTACGCCGCGATCTCTGCAGGAAATGATGGCTTTTAAAAATATGGATGTATCCTATATAGTAAAAATCGGCATCGCAATTTCTGGCCTTTATTTGTACGTTATCGGATTTGTCATACAGATTTTCAATTTGGGTGACGATTGATCTGCAACACAGGCTCAATTGGAAAGTAATATTCTAAGATATGATTGAACTACTTTATGACCCAGCTGTGTGGGCCAGTCTCGTTACCCTAACCGTCATGGAAATTGTACTGGGTATCGACAACATTGTATTTATTTCAGTTATTGTAAGCAAACTTCCACCGGAGCAGGCAGAAAAAGCCCGTAAAGTCGGCATCGCCCTGGCTTTGATTTTCAGAATTCTACTCTTGATGATCCTAACCTGGATCATTGGGTTGCAGGAAGATGTGTTTGAACTGTTTGGCGAGGGCTATTCCTGGCGCGACATCATCCTGATTTCAGGTGGTATGTTCCTTTTGTACAAAGGCACATCGGAAATACATGAAGAGATTGAAGGCGAAACCGAAGAAGAAGAAGCCAGCCGTAAATCAACCCGTCCATTTGTAGCGATCATTATCCAGATAATCATGATTGATATCGTATTTTCGGTAGACTCTATCGTAACTGCAATTGGCATGGCCGATCATGTGGAGGTGATGATTGCGGCGGTGATAATATCAATGGCGATCATGTATGTGGCCTCGGGTTCTGTCGCAAAATTCATCCGCGATCACCCGACAACCAAAATGCTGGCCCTGTCATTCCTGCTGCTTATCGGCATGTCTTTGATAGGTGAGGGGCTCGGATTTCATATTCCGCGCGGCTATGTATATTTCGCCATGGCATTTTCGGCACTGGTCGAAATGGTCAACTTCTATGTCAGAAAAAAGCGGAAGTAACCATTATCAAATAAAATGTGTAGCACTTATTTCTCGTGTGTTTGAGGTTGATTATTCCGACCAATTGCCTCACCCTTTTGTTGGGAACACAAATCAATAGGTCGGGACTTGGTAGATTCAGACGACAATAACAAAGAACTATTATCCGTATCGGGCATCACCAAGATATTCGGTACGCTAAAGGCTAATGACAATGTTGATCTGATCGTCAACAGCGGCGAAATCCACGCATTGTTGGGCGAAAATGGCGCAGGCAAATCAACGCTGGTAAAAATGCTGTTTGGTTCGCTGCAACCGACCTCTGGCACAATCGTCTGGCGCGGCAACAAGGTGAAAATCAGCAATCCATCTGCGGCCCGAATATTGGGCATCGGCATGGTGTTTCAACATTTCTCACTGTTTGATGCCTTAACCGTATCGGAAAATATTGCCCTTTCACTGGGGGATAATATTGAAATGAGCGCACTGGCCGACAAAACCAGATCTGTCTCTCAAGAATATGGATTGCCGCTTGATCCCGATGCACTTGTGGGCGATCTTTCTGTGGGGGAGCGCCAGCGTATCGAGATCGTGCGTTGTCTTTTACAGGACCCGGCGCTGATAATTCTAGATGAGCCAACGTCTGTGCTAACACCGCAGGAAGCCAACAAACTATTTGAAACACTGGAACGCCTTGCTGGCGAAGGCCGTTCAATTCTTTATATTTCACACAGATTGGAAGAAGTGCAACGCCTTTGCAGCCGGGCAACAATTTTACGTCACGGCAAAGTGGTCGGCGCATGTGACCCTCGTGAAGAAACCGCCGCAAGCCTTGCCAGCAAAATGGTTGGCGCTGAAATTGATATTGTTCACCGCGAAGCCGGTAGCGATACCGGCGATATTTTGTTGAAATTGAATGCGCTCACCATGCCGCCCGCAACACCTTTTTCCATGCCCTTGCGCGGAATATCGCTAGACCTTCGGGCCGGTGAAGTTGTTGGTATAGCCGGCGTTGCCGGAAACGGGCAAAGTGAATTATTCGATGCCATATCGGGTGAGGCCACCCAGGCCGATAGCGATGCAATCTCGATTAACGGGATACCCTCAGGGCGTATGGGAATATCAGAGCGCCGAAATCTTGGTGCTGCGTTTGTACCCGAAGAGCGATTGGGTCATGGGGCAGTACCTAACTTTGCACTGAGTGAAAACCTGCTGCTTGCAAGACACCGCTCTGATAAGGCTGATTTTCTTGGGCTGGGTCTCTTAGGCATGATCAAGCGATCTAAGGTTAAAATCTTATCCCGCCAGATCATTGAAGATATGGATGTACGGAAATCCGGCGAAGACCCAGCAGCAGCAGCACTTTCTGGTGGTAATCTGCAAAAATTCATTGTTGGCCGCGAGCTCGATCGCAATCCATCGGTTCTGATTGTCAATCAACCCACATGGGGAGTGGATGCCGGAGCCGCCGCTCGAATTAGGCAGGCTCTGATTGATCTTGCCGCAAGCGGGTCCGCGGTCATGGTAATTTCACAGGATCTCGATGAAATTTTCGAAGTATCTGACCGGATTGCCGTCATTTCTGATGGCGGTTTGTCAGAGCCTGAACCGGCAAAAAACATGACCCGCGAGAAAATTGGTATGTTGATGGGGGCCAGCCACCAAAATGACGTTGATACCCCAAACACTCTAGAGGCAACCGCATGATATTGTTTCTTGAAAAGCGCGCCAATTATTCGCCGCTGTTTTCCGCTCTCTCTCCGGTGCTGGCATTGGCACTTACATTAATCTTTGGCACAATCATGTTTTCGATATTAGGTGTCGACCCGGCCAAAGCGCTATACACCTATTTTGTGCTGCCGCTCACCGATGCCTATCTGATTGAACAAATCATATTAAAAGCAACGCCATTGATCTTAATCGCAATCGGGCTTTCAGTTTGCTTCAGATCAGGCAACTGGAATATCGGTGCCGAAGGCCAATATATGATTGGCGGCATGTTTGGCGCAATCATCCCGGTCTATTTCAACGATTTTCAATCCCCTCTTTTGCTGCCAATGATGATGATAATGGGCATGATCGGCGGAGCGTTATTTGCAGCCATTCCGGCATTCCTGAAAGCCAGGTTCGGCACCAATGAAATTCTCACCAGCCTGATGCTGGTTTATATCGCCCAACAATTGGTTGATTGGCTGGTGCGTGGTCCGTGGCGTGATCCGCAGGGAATGGGTTTTCCCGGCACCAAATCATTTAACGAAAGCGCCATTCTGCCAGAATTGATACCCAATGGAGATGCGCATTTTGGTACGGTGTTCGCGGTAATTGTGGCAATCGGCGTGTGGTTCATGCTTTCAAAAACCCTCAAAGGCTTTGAAGTTACCGTATTGGGCGAATGCCCACGGGCAGGTAGGTTTGCAGGCTTCAGCACCAAGCAGATGACCATATTTGCTTTTCTGTTGTCGGGTGCACTAGCAGGCCTTGCCGGAATTGCGGAAGTATCAGGATCGGTTGAAAAACTCGATGACAAATTATCACTGGGTTACGGTTTTACTGCAATCATTGTTGCATTCTTAGGCAGGCTTAATCCGCTTGGCATTCTGGTCGCGGGCCTGATCCTTGCACTTTCATATATTGGTGGCGAAGAGGCAAAGATTGCCCTGCAGGTATCCAACCGCGCAACCAACGTTTTTCAGGGGTTGTTGCTGTTTTTCGTACTCGCATGTGACACTTTAATTCACTATCGCATTAGATTAGTGACCAGCTCAAAAGCCGGAGGTACGGGCTGATGGATGCACAAATAATTGTAAGCATATTGATCTCGGTATGCGTCGCTTCAACACCATTGCTGCTGGCTGCGACCGGCGAACTGGTTGTTGAGCGTTCAGGTGTACTCAATCTCGGGGTTGAGGGCATGATGATCATCGGTGCGGTTGCCGGCTTTTCAGTCGCACAAATTACTGGAAACCCCTATATTGGCGCAATTGCTGCAATTGGGGCGGGCGCGGTGTTCTCGCTGCTTTTTGCCTTCCTCACTTTGTCGCTGGTCACCAATCAGGTGGCCACAGGCCTGGCCCTGACAATATTGGGGTTGGGCCTTTCCGGAATGATCGGAGAGGGTTTTGTTGGCCAACCGGGCATCAAAATGACGTCATTAGACATCCCGTATCTAAGCGATCTTCCACTGGTCGGTAAATTGCTGTTTGGCCAAGATGCTATATTCTATACCTCACTAATTCTGGTAGGGCTTGTTTCATGGTTCCTGTTTCGCACCCGCGCCGGGTTAATGTTGCGCTCGGTTGGTGATAATTCAAAATCGGCCCATGCACTTGGAATTCCGGTTATCCGTATTCGCTATATGGCCGTAATGTTTGGCGGCGCATGTTCAGGTTTGGCCGGTGCCCATTTATCGCTGGTCTATGTCCCTCAATGGGTTGAAGGCATGACAGCGGGCAGGGGATGGATCGCGCTCGCTCTTGTGGTCTTTGCATCATGGAGGCCTGCGCGCGTGTTGGTTGGTGCCTATTTATTTGGCGCAGTCACCATTGCCCAATTCCATGCACAGGCATTAGGCATTCCAATTCCGGCACAATTTTTAACTTCGCTTCCATATCTGGCGACAGTCATTGTCTTGGTAATAATTGCCAGAAACCGCAGAATGACCATGATCAACACCCCTGCGTCATTGGGTCAGCCCTTCGTACCGGACCGATAAACTAGTGTCCCGAATCCAAAGTTCGTGTCATTGCCCAGAGCCCCATTTCGAACTTTGGATTCGAAAGGACACTAGGGTCAGGACCTATTAATCTCACACAATTCTGTTTGGAAAGAAGTATTCGAATGGTTATAACAAAGCGCAAGGGCAGATCGGGATCTTTTCGAGCATTTGTTGCAACCAGGCGGGTACTAATCTCCAAACCCTTTGGGCGCGGTTAATTTGATTGTTGAATACGTCGTAATATCTTGAAAATATTGATATTTCCTGCGGTATTCCTTCTGTTCAGCAATCAAATTAATCAGCGCAGAATGGATGATATTAGTAGGTCCTGACCCTAGCCACATATTTAATTCTAGTGTGGTTTTTGAAATTGAAGTTCCTTTGTGAGCAAGCTGCATAATGACAGGAACTTCAATTCCACCACACTGGACAATTGAACCAACTAAACTGTATATCTACTTCAAGAAATTCAAACAGGGAAAATAAAATGAATAAAAAAACAGCACTGGCTCTTGCCTCAACTCTCGCAGTTGCCGTAACGGCCCCAATGACCGCTGCAATTGCAGGATCACACGGTGGTAAAGTCAAAGCTTGCTTCGTCTATATCGGACCAGTTGGCGATTTTGGCTGGACCTATCAACACGATCAGGGCCGTTTATCAGTTGAAAAAGCATTTGGTGACAAAGTTGAAACCGCATATCTGGAAAGCGTTCCAGAAAGCAGTGAAGCCCAGCGCCCCATCGAAGGCCTTGCCCGTTCCGGCTGTAACATCATCTTCACCACATCGTTCAACTATATGGACCCGACCAATAAGGCCGCGAAAAAATATCCGGATGTAAAATTTGAACATGCGACAGGCTTCAAACGGGAGCATCCAAATGTCTCCACCTATTCGTCCAAGTTTTATCAGGGCCGATATGTTCAGGGACAGATCGCCGCCAAAATGTCAAAAACCGGTGTTGCCGGATATATCGCATCATTTCCGATCCCGGAAGTTATTCGCGGTATCAACTCATTTATTCTCGGCGCGCAATCCATTAATCCAGATTTCAAACTGAAAGTTGTTTGGGTCAGCACGTGGTTTGATCCACCAAAAGAAGCAGATGCCGCCAAAGCCCTTATCGATCAGGGGGTTGATATTGTAACCCAGCATACCGATTCTACTGCTGCAATGCAGGTTGCTGCCGAGCGCGGCATCAAAGCATTCGGTCAGGCTTCAGACATGATCAAATTTGGTCCTAAAACCCAGCTGACTTCGATTATCGACGAATGGGGACCATACTATATTGAGCGCGTTAAGGCGGTTATGGATGGCACCTGGAAACAGGTAGATGTTTGGCACGGCATGGCAGATGGCAACGTGGTGATGGCACCATATACCAATATGCCGGATGACGTGGTAAAAATGGCGACCGATACAGCGGCCAAAATCAAATCTGGCGAATTCGAACCATTTACCGGCCCAATCACCAAACAGGATGGCACAGAATGGTTGAAAGCTGGTCAGAAAGCTGAAATCGGCACTCTGCTTGGCATGAACTTCTATGTAAAAGGTGTGGACGATAAACTGGCCAAATAACGCCAGATCTTATCAACCAATATCACAAATTAAGGGGCGCTTCGGTGCCCCTTTTTAATGGTCCCATGTACCTGAAAAACCAAAAATAAACAGACATTGTTGATAAAATTCGATGCCCCGCATTCAATCGGCCAAAAATCACAAAACCCACTTGAAAAAAAATCTCCAATAGCGCATAGGCATATCTGCGGGACAGGTGGCCGAGTGGTTGAAGGCACTGGTCTTGAAAACCAGCGTGCGTGAGAGCGTACCGTGGGTTCGAATCCCACCCTGTCCGCCACTTTTATCTCACGACATTCGCTGACACGTTGTGCCTGCTCAAGTCTGCGATGGCGCGGACTTGCCCCCATATATTATCTCGCAGCACTTGCGCTACACTCTATTCACCATCTGAATTCTGTGCCGCCCGCGCAACTTCTTCCGCGTGATGCTTGGCCGATTGAACTTCGATAAACAATCGTTTCACCACTGGAAACCGCTGCTTAATAGCAATTTCCAACTGGTAAATGGCCGTCTCAACCTTGCCGGCAGGTACATTGTCTTCAAAATCAACCGACAGCGCCAGCAGCACATCATTAGGCCCGCGATGCAGGGTTCTGATCTCGTTTAATGTATCAATCGTCGGCGTTGCATCAATGATATTGGTAATGGCCTCGGTTATCTCGGGCGCCGCCGCCTCACCAATCAGCAGACCCATAGTCTCATAGGCCAATACCCATGCAGCACCAGCAAGTATTAACCCGATAACGATTGAGGCGGCACCATCCAGCACCGGCATATTGAACGTATCAGCACAGTAAATTCCGATAAAGGCAACGATTAAACCCAACATTGCGGCCGTGTCTTCAAACAGCACGGTAAATACGGTCGGGTCTTTTGATTCGCGCAAGGCCTGCACATAGGTTCGCTTGCCCTTGGTGCTGGAAAATTCCTTTAGCGCAATTCCCCACGCGATGCCTTCAAAAACAAAGGCCAGACTAAGCACGATGTAATTGATTGTCGGGTCGGTAATCGGGTGAGGGCGGA
>JAJRQF010000024.1 GCA_024280375.1 Alphaproteobacteria bacterium
CAGAAAATGCCTGCCACGCCCTCATCGAAGAACCGCCCAGAGATCAACGCAATGCCTATTGGCGCGATGAGCCGCGCACGATAATCGAATTCGCACTTAATACATTGCTGGCGCGAAACCCTAGACTGGCAACACCAGGCGGTGTCTGGTCGCTAATCTCCAAGCCGGATATTTTAATTGCTGCCGCCACGATTGAGGCCGATGAAGGCGATGAGGCGCTCGCAGCTCTGGCCTTGCATGTGCTTGGCATGCAAAAGAATGAAGAGCACTTTCCCCAGCACAGGTCGACGGCTTTAAAATCTCTACGCATTTACGGTGCAAAAAGCGCACTTAATTTGGCAGGTGTTGATGCCACCCACACCCATGAACAATTAATTCGAGAGCATTATGTAGTCTTTGTCGTTGGCCCTGTGCGTCATATGGAACGTCTCGGGGCTGACTATGCCCTGCAACTGCAATCCTTCATGGAAGTGGTGCTTGGCGGTAATTGCGGGCCGGTAAGTTTTATATTGGATGAGTTCACCAATGCACCTTTGAAGGCACTCATTTCCCAACTTACCACCATGCGCGGATATGGTGGCACCTGCCATATGATTGCCCAGTCACGCTCGGAAGTGCAGCGCAAATATGGTGACAAAGAAACCGCCACGATTGAGGAAAATGCGGTGATAAAACAATGGTTCGGTTTTTCTTCATTTGAGGAAGCCGAGCGAGTATCGCGCGCCATGGGTGAAACCCAAAATGTTTCCAGCAATCTTGGCACCAATTCGGACAAGCTTGATTTTTCCAGCAATTTTAGCACTGGCAAAGAACGCCTGTTTACAGCGGATGAGCTAATGCGTCTGCCGCAGGACGAGCAGATTATTCATGTCAAAGATGTCGGCTTTATTCACGCCAGGAAAATCAGCCAGAACGAGATTGCACCCTTCTGCCACGACCTCGGAGACAATCCGCTTGAAGGCAGCAGATTAGCCCCTGAGCCAAAGGTGACATTGCCCACGCCAAAGAAGGGTTCATCATGAAAATACCCTTCCTGCGTGCCCGTTACTTTGTCTGGATCATTGTGCCGGTCGCCCTCTATCTGACATTTTTAGCAATCGGATTGCCGCATTTTATCTGGTCGTATGATTGGCGTGACAACGGCACCTACGACCCTTTCGCCAAACGCTATTACACACGCTGCACTTATATCGGTCCTTACGGAAGTTTTACCGAGCGCTTTCCTGAAAACGGCAAATGCGACTGGTTCCAGTTTCATAAAAAACGGGGGAACAGCTAATGCGTTTCCACCAACTTCAACCACGGCGTTACCTCGCGGCGCTTGAGACCAAGCTTAGCCGTCAGTTCCATTTGCGCCATGTGCTTCAAAACCTTCAGGATAATTTCTGTCTCAGAATTATCGGCAGCGATTTCCCGATCACAGTGCTCACGCGTCTGAAGCACGAGATCATACGGCGCGACAGCAACCCAGAAACCTTGATAATCCATAGGCTCAAGCCAGTCGTCAATGTCCTCTACATATTTGAATTTTTTCATGGGATGAGATTACCAAATCTGCAATCCCAATTACAAATCCTGTTGGCAAAGCGAGGCTCCTCATGAGTTTCAACATATCAGAAGAACTTAAACGCACCTTCGATCTGGCAAGCCTCAAACATTTAGCTTCTAAAAATCTGAATGCAAACGAGAGAAAAGACTATTCCAAAATAACGACAAAATACGCAGGCTTGCGACAATTCGAACAGCGCGCGCACGAGATGGAATATGACACCCGTGTCGAGGTGGCAAGAAAACGCATCATCAACAAGGCTGGCGCTAAAAATAAAGACTTCAAGCACCGCTGGTTCGGCAATGACCAGTTCGATAAATCTGCGACCATAAGACAGGCGCACAGAAACGTGCGAGCGCAACATGGCCAGCTCATGGCTGGCATCGACAAAATGGAAGCCCGCGATATCACCAAATTTTTGGACACTTGCGAAAAGCGCAATCAGCTACGCGACAAACCCAAACATGATTTTGAAAATGCCACCGACCGCAGAGCCCGAGATGGCCTGCCACAAGACCGGCGGCAACCACGACCTCGCTAACTCAACCAAAACAGGAGAACTCTCATGAACATAACCTATGACCCCAAAGAGCAAACCCGTGTAGCGAATTCCCGCGAAAGCTTTTCCGGTCGCATGCTCACCGATCCACAATTTGATGAAGCGATGGCCATCACCGGTATCATTGAGCGTGAGATCAACAAGACCGGTAAATTCAAAGAAAAGCTCGGCGATTATTCTTACGCTTTTGCCAGGTCAGAAAAATTCGACGTGATGAAAGCCGAAACGATTATTCGTGATCTCTTTAAAGAGCGCACCGGCATGACCATGAACCAGATGCGCGAAGCTCTGGTCAAACGCGAAGAAGCGCTGACAGACACGCAAAAACGCGGCGTGCATATTCATGCGGTCGAAGTCGGCAGAATGATTCAAGAAGGCAATAAAATGCCGTTCCATCGCGCCTATGCTCATCAAGCCAGGGAACTGGCAATTGAGCTCAAAATTACTGAAACCGGCGCTAAAAAACTGATGAAAGAAGAGTTCAAAAATATCGAAGGCAAGGAACTTTATGACGTTGGCAAGGAATTAGAAGAAAAATACTACCGCCCCCAGATCGAAGCAGAAAAGCAGCAACGTGAGGAGGCACGCGACCAGTCACGCGTCTACACTCGTGCCCGATAGGCGTATCTCTAAATTGTCATTTGGATGCGCCAATTCTGCCGAATAAGGCAAACATAATGAGGTCGAAGCAAAGAAATACGCAAGAATATTACGCCGGATTTGCTTGAATAATTAGGAATATTATCACATCATGTTCTCTTTTTGTTCGCTTGAGCGAAAGGGGTAACATTAAGACCAAGGAGACGTAAAATATGAAGAATGATACCGAAGACATAGACAGACCAAAAACCAGTGAAGATGAGGGTAAAATCAATGGTTTTAAGCCACTTACACTTGATTATGAGCTATATGAGCGCTATCTTGAAGGTTCTGATCTCACCGAAGCCCAAAAACGCGAGTTTCTTGATGCACTGTGGTCGGTCATTGTCAGTTTTGCCACCCTCGGTATTGGTGTCCACCCGCTGCAACAGGTCTCATCAGACACATGTGAACAAATGGAAATTCCGGTTGAATTTCTTAAACCAAATTCTGACGATATGGTAGAATGCAATATCAAATCAAAATTACGAGCTAACGCAATAGCAGATGAGCAATCCGGCTCATCAGGAGCAAGGGGTCAAAAATGACAACAACACAAAACACCAATGAACCAGTCAAGAATACCAATGCTGTCATTTATTGACGCGTTTCCAGCAAGAAACAAAAAGAACAAGGTAGCGGTCTGGATAGTCAGGAACATCGCTGCCGCGAATATGCACAAATGCACGGGCTTGATGTGGAAGCGGTATTTCCTGATGATGTGACCGGTGGCGGCGATTTTATGAAGCGCCCTGGCATGGTGGCTTTGCTTGCCTACCTTGATGCGCAGGTCGACAAGAACTATGCCGTCATATTTGATGATCTCAAGCGTTTTGCCCGCGATACCGAGTTCCACTTCAAGTTGCGTCGCGAGTTCAAAAAACGCAATGCGAGCGTCAAATGCCTGAACTTCCAGTTTGATGATACGCCCGAAGGCGAGTTTATCGAAACCGTCTTTGCCGCCCATGGCGCGTTGGAGCGCAAACAGAATGGACGTCAGGTGGTTCAGAAAATGAAGGCGCGTATGGAGCAGGGTTTTTGGGTATTCCAAACCCCTGTGGGCTATTGCTACACCAAATCCAGCCACGGCGGTAAAACCCTCGTGCGCGATGAGCCGCTCGCTTCAATTATTACCGAAGCACTGGAAGGCTATGCTTGCGGGCGCTTTGATGCCCAGGCAGAGGTCAAACGTTTCCTTGATGCACAACCTGCCTTTCCAAAGGGTAGAAACGGCGAAGTTAAACAGCAACGTGTCACCGATATTTTGACCAACCCGATCTATGCGGGCTTTATCGCCCACAAAGATTGGGGTGTAAACTGGGTCACTGCCAAACATGGTGCGCTGGTTTCACTGGAGACATTCGAGAAAATACAGACACGGCGTGCAAGCGGAACCAAAGCGCCAATAAGAAAAAATATCAATCTTGATTTCCCCTTGCGCGGTTTTGTGCTGTGCAATGATTGCCACAACCCCTTCACCTCATGCTGGTCAAAGGGAAAATACAAAAAATACCCTTATTACCTGTGCGATACCAAAGGCTGCTACAGCTACCGCAAATCTATACCCCGCGACAGGATCGAAGGTGAATTCTCCGACATCGTGCGCGCCCTGCAACCGACAAAAGGCCTGTTTGATATTGCCAAAGCTATGTTCAGGGATGCCTGGAACCAGCTTGGCGAACAAGCCAGGACGCAA
>JAJRQF010000025.1 GCA_024280375.1 Alphaproteobacteria bacterium
CCTTCATGATTGCTGCTGGTGTGCCATATGCTGAAGGGGCCTTGCTTTTGGGCCAGAGGCTTCCTGGAGCATCAGGTGGTTACGTCCATCAATCACACCTTGTTGAAGCCCTAAGGCCCCATGCACAGGCATTGGAAGACTACATCTTGGCTTTGGCCAAATGATGGTACGGTGCATTAACACGTTGGCATAAAAAGAAATTGTAAACTGATAACTTGGTTTCATCGCTGTCCACTTGGGCACATTTGATCGCAGGAGTTATCAGCATGACAAAAGAGACCCAGACGCCTTGGATGACAACAGAAAACGCAGCTGCGTGCTTGATGATGATTTTGCCCCAATCATGGTTCCAATGCCCGCTGGTGGTGATATGGACCTTCTTCGGTCAGTGGCTTCACGGGCAGTATTTCCCGAGAACATGCAAACAAACGTGCAGGTGAACAATTCCACCACGGTTCAAACAGCTTTGCCAAATCGCCCCAAGCTCGTTCAGGACGCTTCGATGCGTTCAGGCAGCAATCACCAAATCGAAGACGCCCAGGTCGCCCAGGGATCATCACAGACAACCGGGGGAGCATCCAATGAGTGAGCAGACATCGCAATTTACATTTGTGCGTCCCGGGGGCGTTGCGACTAAGACTTTTGCCGATGGGGCCGAAACCATGCGCATCTGTCTTGGCTATCTGCATGACCCTGATGATGGGGTTATAGCTGAAATGCATGCCAAGCACGATCCCGTGCCTTGGCAATCGGCCAAAATACGGGATGAAGCGATCTGGTCGGTCGAGATGCGGGGAGACCTGGGTGAGGAAACGCGCGCTAGGTTGTTGGCCTGGATAAAGGATACACCCTATTATGAGGACACATGAGGCTGTTAGCTGTGCCTCATGCTGTGCTTGTTTCCCTAGCTCAATCCCAAACCCCTATTTTTATTTGCCTTCGGGCGCTTAGGCCCGCTGATACAACCTTAGTTGGGCTGCTAAGTGGTTTATCTCGACTTCACCTATTAGTTTTGGCAAGTTAGGTTTTTCATAGCTGATGACAAGCCAAACAATTCGGGGCTAGCTTCAACACGGTGGTCGAAATACTATTCATGCCTACTCGAACAATATATTTCGATGAATCTGGCTTTACGGGGTACAATCTTTTGGACCCGCAGCAACCTGTATTTTCGATTGCGAGCGCGGATATTTCCGAAGATAGGGCCGAAGAGGTTCTAAGGGCCTCTTTCCCGCGCTACCAAGGAGCTGAGTTCCATTTTACAAACATATGGAGGTCGGGCCACAAACAGGGATTGAAACAGTTTTGTAGTCATCTTCATGAGGTGGCTGATCTTTCGTTTTGCTATGTAACCGATAAACGATTTGCCGTTTTGACTAAGATAATGGACTTCTTAGTCGAACCTACCATCACGGCTGCTGGGTATGACTTTTACAACGATGGGTTTTGCTGGAAGTATTCAAATTATGTGCACTATGGCCTTTCTCAATTTGCCCCGCCCGAACTGCTAGATTGCCTTCTGAAATTCTATCAAGATTTCAGCCGTTCACCAAACCAACAATCGCTGAAAATTTTGCAATTTCGACTTCGCATGATGGCTGAAAGCACTGAGGATCCTATCCATATATTTCTCGATCAGATGGCAATGGGTGCAGAAATCTTTGAGCGATACACAGACTTATCTACGTTCAAAAGCAGCAATAGCCTTCAGACAAGTACAATGATCGCTGTTATCGGCCACTGGCGGCAAAAATATCAAGATGATTTTGCCGTGATACACGATGCTTCATCTTCTTTCTTGAGAGATCGGAAAGCTTGGGAAGCCGTGACAGGCGTTGATGTCGATGGCATAGCATTGAAAGCTGGGGATGGCAGCTTTGTAGAATACCCAATTCGGGTTGTCTCTACTGAAGCAAAGGACTCGCGAGAAAGCCGTTCAATTCAGTTCTGCGATATTCTTGCGGGGTTGGTGTCTCGCCATTTCAATCCAAATCTCAGCGAAGATGATCGTGCGTTCATGGACGAACTAATTGGTGAGGGGTTGGGAAATATCACTTCAAATAGGCTGGTACCCGGCACGGAGTTTCCCGATCAAATTCCTCCGAAGCGGTTGGATGGCCCAGATGTTGTCGATCAAATGACAGAAATGCTTCGTGGACGTCTGGAATGATTTGCAATCAACTGTTGAATCTGTCGATCGACCCTAAAAATGCGGTGCTAAATCCTGTACTTTCAGCTTGGCTAACTGAAAATCCCAATAAAATGAGTTCCTTATCTGACTTTACCCACTGATCGCATGTCAGTTGGGCCGCTTGCTGGCTTACTGATACAAACCATAGCGGCAAAATACCTCCGAATGTCAGCAACGCTCGGAGACCCTAATTTGGAAATGCCAGAGACCCGCCCACAACCGAAATTACCGTTGCATCGCTACGCTAAAACGCAATACGCGGCCGAGTTGCTGGTAGCAGAGGCTTTGGAAGAACACCCACCAAAACCAAATCTCTCAATGCGCTCCAACACGGTCAGGCTACTGGCATCCATGTGGTATGTTCACGGAAGTATGGCTTTTCCCCGAGGTTGGGTGTCACCAGCGATGCAGGCTTTCATCGACCGGGGCATAGACTGCCCCAATGCAAGGTGCTGGCGTTCCTACCGTTCAGATGTGAAAGACAACCCAGGCCAGTTTCTTACTACCCCTGGAGTGCCGGTTGATCTTATTCGTCAAATGGAACTGGACCTGTTGGCTGACGATTCCGCCAGCAATTAACGTCTGATCGACAAACGCTGGTTCCCCGCACAAAGCCATTACGACAATCTGTGATCGTGCTGAGGTCGTTTATCTCCTTTTCTGGTTTCGGCACACCACGGGGACCGTGCCACTGGGTTGCGGTTCCTGTGGTCCCCGACGACATAAACCGAGGACTGACATGGACAAAACCGAAATAGATAAGCGGCTGACCGAACTTGGTGCCGAGCGTGAGCGCTTGGTTGCCGAGCTTGAAAAAGCCCGCACCGAAGCCCGTGATGCCTTGATAGCTGGCAAAAAACCAGCAGGAACCGCCGCTGCTTTGGCTGAACGGATTGCTATCGTGGAAGATGCAATCGCTGAATTGGCTGATCGCCTTGGCTTTGCGGCCAATAACGCTGAACGCAACAATCGAAAACGTAGGGCCGAAGCGGCGTTAGACGCCACATCCAAGCGGGCAAAGCTTGCGACTGCCGTGGATGATGCACTCAATAAATTAGCGTCCAACTGGACGGCTTATGCCGAAGCCCTTCGTAAAGATGTGGGACAAGTCTCCGGTGCTGGTGGTGATGTGACAGGAGTTGAGCGAGCGCTGACAAATAATCGTACCGCCGAGCCATTAGTCAAGGCGTTGATCCGTGCTGGTGGCACCGGCTTTGCTCGGTCATTGGGTGTGGATACCCCGATCCGTGAACGCCACGCTGCAACCTTGGCCGGTGCAGAGGAACGGGTAGCTAAAAGCCTTCGGGCAGAATTACTCCACATCAAAGCGGCATCGTCCCAACCCAATGTGTCCCGTGAGGCTCGGGCCGAACTGGACAAAATGGAGACCATCCGATGAGCACCGAAGGACAGAAACACGTCGCCAATCTGGCCGAACTGGAACAGCGTCGAAAAGAACTGGAAGACGCCTTGATGCGGTTAGCCCGTGATGAAGCCGAAGCACTAGAAGTTGCAGAACTGGCCCAAGAGGTCGAACAGCTTAAGCAAAACGTGGAGACCGCTCGCGCGGCCGCAAATATGGAGAATATCATGAAAAACGAAATTCAGAAAGCTGCTGCCGACAATCGACGCAAGGCAGAGGCCGAACTCGACAAGCTGGCCAAGTCAATGCAGCAGGGCGGCGAAACGTTCGAGAAATCCTATATGCGGGCACTCGATACCGATATGGGCAAAGCCCTAATGCAAACCCGCAATGACGCCCAGGAACTGGAACGCGGCGGCATCACCAGCATGGACGTGGCCGAAGCGCACAATCGCTTGAAGGCCTAAACGCCAATAAATTCAGAAGACTATCAGGCCCGTGCCATTAATTGGTGCGGGCTTTTCTCGTTTTTGGTTCTAGTCGCTGGAGCCCTTATTTACGCCAGTGAACCTAATAGGAGCTCCCCTGCGCACCATATTTCACGAAACTCCTTGCATGGCGCCATGAAGCGTCGAAACCCAATATCGGAAAGGAGTTTCACCGATGTTTACTGATACCTCACTATACGATGCCCAAGGCGAGGATAATATCCAGGACCTTGTACGTCTCAATCTTGTTGTCCCTCGCAGTTGTCTCGAAAACGATACTGTTGATCGATTGCGTAAAGCAGGGAGGCTAAGCGAGGAAAAACTCCGGGTCATAGGCCTGGTCGAGCACCTCGTTGAACGGCACGGATACCTCTACGGTGCGGACCTCATTTACGCTTTGCACTTCAGTATGGATTTCGAAGGCGAAGGTGAAGAGGCTCCGCTTAATGCCCTCCATGAAGCGGTGCAGGAACTGATTGATGCATATTCACGCCCTTACGTGCCGGAGGTCGTGGCATGATGGATTTAGCTTCTATGAACGTTATCGACCTGGAGAAGCGCCGAGACGAATTGGCCGACCAACTCTATGACGCGGAAATCTATTTGCACGCAGGGTTGATCGACGTGGCACACCAACTAACCGAGGGCAAATCTGTACCCCCGGTCGTTGCGCTGATCTTGGCCAGGAATGGGCTTCCTGACATCGATTGCATGGATTGATGCATAACAATCCCAGTGGTTGCAGCCACTTGGGAACATACTAGCTCCAGACGGCGCAGCAGGTCTACCCCGCTGCGTCGTTTCTCGTTGTAAGGATTGATGAAACCGATTTGAAGGAAACTGTGCTCAATACTGTGCTTGTAAAGTGGTTCCTTTGAAAGTGGTAAGACAATCACGTGCCTAGCAAACCTGTCCGGCAAACTATATATCAGCTGGTTTATTTGGGCACAGCACTAAGTGTCACTCTTCTTCAGCAGCTTCTGCGTCTGTTGCAGGTTTTCGGATAAGTTCAATTGCAACCGGTATGCCAAACTCTTCAAGCCGTCTAACGGCAGCTTGAAGACTTACCTTAGAAAAAAATGGAAGACCTAGGCTTCCATCTTTATACGGCTTTCTCATAATCCCATATACGACCTTGAAATTGGTCCTGACCGGCTTTTGAGCAGCCATTGGGAGCAGTTCTTCAAAAGCGGTTCCGCAAGCCTTTTTGTCACTCTCGATTTTGACAATTCGTCGCAGCTTCACCCGAAAATCATGGTCAGAAACAAAGGCTTCTGCGCTTACTACTCCCTGAGACCAAAGATGGCTGATCGATCCGGAAGAATGCCCATCTTTGAGGTGTATAAATTCCCCGTCAGACGAAAAGAAATCACAAGGCTCCAAAAAGCCGTATCGAACGCCCTTTGGGTTAATCTTTTTCTGGTCCAACATCAAAAGATCGTCTCGACTGTTAACCAAGTCTGCTATCAATTCCCGTTCATTCAGGCAGGTTGTTGCTCCCACAATCTCAACTTTATCAAGGGCATCATACGCTGCATCGACTTCTGCTTTGAAAGCTTGATCAACACAGTACCACGCACCTGCAAAAAGAACGTAGTGCTTTTGATCTGCATCGGCCCCCAAAGAGGTTTCAAAAATGAAGCAATCATAGACCTTCCATTTTTGGTCGAACTTTTCGTCATTGTCTTTCTTAGCGGAAATGTAGTGCTTTTCCTTGAGTTCAACTACTTCGCCCTCAAAATCACACCTTTCAAGTTCAGCTACATAATCTTCAATTGACAGGCTCTCAAATTTCGCTCCTTGGCCGCCGAAACCATTATAATGCAGTTGGTTACCTTCGGTATAGTCAACAATTTCTGGTGGAGACATATGGAGGTCTGCGTGTTCACCCGTTCGCATTTCGCCTAATGCCTCAAACAGCTTAACATCCAACTGAACGATAACATCCTTCTCTGAAACAATCTGCATGAGATCAACCCAAGAGAAATCTGTCTTGTAGTCGTCTCGAAGATACATCTCGAGAACCCTATCACAAAGTGCTTGAAGGTCTTCCGGATGGTCCTTGGCGATGATTTTCAAAGAGTCTTTACCAGCTACAAATTGAGCAAATTCGGTGTTTTTCGGTGTGCCAGCCGCAACTCTGGCGAGGTCTCGATACATATCTACACCGAATGCTTGCAGATCACTGTCTTTGCTTGTTTGGACCGTAACGGCGTCAGGCGTTGCTGTGTCTAAGCTCCGCAGATTTTCACGAGGAACTGAGTTTAGGGTAACTTTCAAGCCAAATTGCCTGACAAAAGCGTCGTCGTTTAAAGCGATATGCACATGTCCAAAGCAAAGTGCCAATATCCTGCCACCGCTCGGGACAAAAATAACAGCCCCAGCTCCACTCGCGTATATGTCCTCGGGAAGATCGGAACTATGAGTGCTAAGGAAGTCCTTCCAGCCCGGTGGATTACTAAAAATCTGGCCAATATGAAGCGATGCGCCTTCGATGCCTTCCCAGGGGCGTCGCGCAAGCTCGCGGGCTTCGCCGGGGACAAAACTTGGCCCAAAGGCACTTGCCACGCTACGTCCTGGCCGCAGCAAACGCAGATTAAAATGGTAGTGTTTAGTTCTAGCCAAAATCAACCTCAAAGAAATTGAGTATACTTGGGTGACCGACTAAATCAACATACAGTTGCAATGAGCACTCCCTGCCGACCGCAGTGTATTCACTGACAGAATTTCTTGCGCAACCGTTATGTACATAGGCTCAGTCAACCCTTTAGACGGAGGATCAAAACGGCTTCTAAAAGTGTTAGGTCTTTAACTCAGGTTCCCGGTACCCATTTACACCACAACCTTTCGAGAAAAATCTAGAGACATTTGCTCCAATCTGGCTTCCGGTATCTTCGCTGCTTGCAAAACTTCGACCGCAGTCATTGCTACGGCCTCAGCAAGACCACACGGTACAGCATTTCCAATCTGTCTGTAGATGGCAGATTTTCCGCCAGCAAAGTCATAATCCGCCGGAAACGAATGCAGAATACGGGCTTCTTCGAGTGTTAGCCTGCGGATATAACCTGGCGTATCGCGCATGCCATATGGTTCGCCACCACCCGTCAGGTGCGCATGATATTCTTCGACCCAGCTTTGGCCATTTCCAAAAAATTGCCGCTCATCAATTATTGGTGTTTTATTCCCACCCATTGAGGCTGGAAGCGTTGAGCACGGAACCTCTGGATTTAGTGGCCGGCCTAGACCGTTGAACATCATTCCGGCATATGGGCTTCGTCTTAGAACGGGGTTTGCGGCAAGCGTGACAACCGCATTGCAAGTCTTCGGGTTCTTTTCTGTTCCTTGAGGGCCAAGATGGCGAATAGCCTCCAAGGAGGAAACCTCGGGTCGGAAATAGCGCTTAATGCGCATATCGAAATCAATTTGTCCACCAGCCAGAAACCCGACAAAAAACACCCGGTCTCTGGATTGTGGGACGCCAAAATTTCGTGAATTAAAAAGCAATAGCTCGGTCTTGTATCCTAGCTTATCCGCATAGGATCGTAACTCATCCCTAACCTGCTTGAACTTGGTCAGCGTACCCAGCGCCTTAACATTCTCCATTACAAAGCACCGTGGGCGAACAACCTCGACAGCCTGCATGAAGGATTTGACCAATTGGCTGCGCGGATCATCCAGTGCCATTTTGCCTGCCACTGAAAACCCTTGGCAGGGCGGTCCACCAAAAAGACAATCCACCCCCTTGAATTTCACCAAACCGTCGATGTGCTCGTTCACATCACCCAAAGTGATATGGTCTCCAATATTCCGCCGATAGGTTTCCACCGCTGCCTTATCAAAGTCATTGGCCCATTCAATCTTAAAGCCAGCCTTTTGAAATCCGACGTCCATCCCACCAGCACCCGAGAATAGGGAGATCGCCGAAAGTCCCCCTTGCTTAAAACTCTTCCGACCTCTAATTTCCTCGATGTTGGTAATTGAACTCATTTCAGGTCTTTCGATGAACGTTAATGTAGACAGTGGGCAAGCATCCCAGATATTGAAGGACGCGACCATAGCGGCGCAAGATGGAGCATATCGCGTACCACAGGATATGGAAACAAAGATTGCGCAAATTTTCGGTCATACGCATCTTACCTACAAATACATCCTATTAACTGGCATGCTTGCCAAAGCCACGAACCATGAGGCTAATCCACTTGTGCTACAGGCTGGAGCCCCATTGGAGGGGGCTTTCGATGCCCGCTCGCTATGCCATGGCGTTGTCGTGCCGTTCGAGCAGAATGCGCTCGAAAAAAGATTAGGCGGATCAAACGAGCCATTCTTAAACAAACCTGCGCGTTACACTCATCTCAGCATGGACAACGCGGTCCGTCGAGGAAAGGACCGTAAGACGCTTGAAAGACTTATTGAGGTCTTTGAATTGGTGAACGAGCATCAAAATGGAGATCAGGCGTTGGTGTGCGTTCTGACCCACATTCTTGCGATGAAAAGCCGTGTCGTCACATTTGATGAGGCACGTTTCGGCAAGTATGTCAGCAAGGCTCGACTGCAAAACCTGATCCGAGCGCTTCTATCGAAGTCCTGTGAAGGCGAGACATTGGCTCTTAGCGTGGCCTTGTTATTTGAGCTTATGGCAAAGGGCAGCGGTGCAGGGCTTGTAGTCTCGTCACATCCTGCAAACCAGAGTGGTGCTTCCTCAAAAGAGGTCGCTGACGTGGATGTTTTTGAGGCCGATGGAAAGACCCCGCGCCATTGTGCAGAGGCTAAGGATAAACCGTTTGCAAGGACTGACGTGGATCACGCAGCAAGTAAAGTCGCCGAAGCTGGGCACTCAGGACTTATTTTTATCTACGGGCCAAACGCCAAGCCCGAAACAGATATGAATGCCTTGGTGGAAGAATATGAGGCAAAAGGCTTCGATCTTACATTTGTGTCAGCACAAGCTTTTGCAGAAGGAGTTGTTTCGCTCGCCCCAAGCGTAACACCTATCGAAGTGGTTGATCTGCTGAACAAGCACTTGGCGCTCACCCGTGCGAAGGAAGTTACAATCGAGCACTGTAAGGAAGTCATTGATAAGATGTGATTTTTGCTGAGGTGAATCAGTCAAGGTCAATATACTGTGCTTATACTGTATTTGATACAGAAAGGACCTCAGTAAGAAGTCGGAGACAGTCTTAAGTCATTGTTTTTATTAAGTAAAAATGGTGCCGGCTGAGAGACTTGAACTCCCGACCCTCTGATTACAAATCAGGTATGGCCGGTAGTGCAAAACTTGTTACATCTGCATAACATTATAATATCATTATATAATTCTTGCTCATCTCCAGATCACTTTGCACCCGTTTACACACAGTATTGTATCAAATCTGTATCACAACGGATTCTGGACGTATCAAATCTGTATCAAATTTCTACTTACAAAGTGATTGTTGCGTTGTGATTCCAAATCACATAATGAACATTAATGGCAAAAGGCAATCTAACAAAGAAAGCAATCGAAGAACTCGCCCCAGGACAAGTGTTATGGGATACTCAGGTGAGCGGGTTGGGTGCAAGATGTGGAAAGACTGGCGCGTCGTTTATTTTCAAGACAATTGTTGAAGGTAAGCAGCGCATGATAACAATAGGGCAGGTGGGGCGCCCTTGGACTGTCACACGCGCTCGTGATGATTGCCATCGCATATTGACCAACATTGCAGATGGAGACGCGCCAGACACCCCAACAGGCGGTTTGACGCTTCAGGGATTGGTTGATCTTTACAAAAGTAGTTCGGCATTCAAACGTCTGAAATTCAAATCGCGAGAGTTCCATGAGGGAGTTTTCGACAAACATATATTGCCCGCCCTCGGTGCTAGCAAAGTGAAGTCGCTTAACAAGACTGAATTAGCGCAGCTGCATGAAACAATCTCACAATATGCGCCAACAATGGCAAATAGGGTTATAGCCACCATTAAGATCGTGCTGAATTGGGCGGCGAAGCAGGACATTGTGGATAACGCCTCAATTACAAAAGGTATAGAGCAAAACAAGGAAGTTAATAGGGATCGCATATTATCAGCGGAGGAACTTGCCCGGTTTGGTGCGGCCTTAAAAGAAGTTGAAACTGATTACCCGTCACCTGTTGCGTGTATCAGGGTGTTATTGTTCACTGGGTGCCGATTGCGAGAAGTGCTCCACTTGAAGTGGTCAGAAGTTGATTTTGAAGCTGGCGTGTTGAATCTTGAAGATTCAAAGACAGGGGCGAAACGTGTTGTTGTCCCCACTGTTGCCCTTGAGATACTCAATGCGCAGCCGCGTGTTGAGGGTTATGTATTCCCCGGGTCCAAACCAAACAAGCCGCGCTATGACATAAAAGGCCCGTGGAACCGCATATTGAGCCTCGCAAAGATTGAGGATTTCAAAGTTCACGATTTACGTCACACATTTGCAAGTGCCGGAGTCGGTTTGCATATGGGATTGCCCCTGATAGGAACGCTTTTGGGGCAAACACAAGCGAGCACTACAGAGCGATACACTCAAACACCGTTAGACCCTATGAAGGAAGCAAGTAATAAAATTGCGTCAACACTTGAACAATCGTTAGGTCAAAACTCAAGCGACAAACCAGCATTTTCAGTGGCGGATCATTGGTCAAAGATTTTCATAAAGCAGGCGATGGGCAATATTGATAGATCGTTCAATACTATTTTCACCGGGGATAAGGTGAGCATGCAGGAACGTTTAATGAAACCACTGGAACGAGATGAAAACGTAGGATTAAAACCTTTGTTGTCGCTATTGCGCTCAGATGTTCAACTGACCCGTGAGGTCAAGGATTGGATGATTGAGCTGTTTCTTTATAATGAAAAGACATTTAAGTTTCGTGTGCTCAAGGGTGAGGACGACAACAGGCGTGGGCGATCATCAACAGGGTGGGGGATGCACGTTGGCCGGGCAGTGTGGTCGTTGCATAATGTTGATGGTGCACTGGTAAAGGATGCAATCGCCAAGGTAATGGACGACTATGCGATGTCCAAGTCTAAAGTTGAGAAGGCATACCAAGCCTATGATAAAGCACGCGAACAACATGACGAGATTGAGTAATTTTGGTTGCCAGTCGGCTCCTGAAAGCGTGCCAGACTACCACATATACCACGTAGTCATCTTTCCAACAAATACACCACCAAAGAGTACGTAAACATTCAAATGCCCTATTTGTTTGAGTAGTCAGGAGCGCCAGAAGTCCGTATTGTCAAGGCATGGCAAACAACACATCAACATTCATAAGGTCACCGCAGGCAGCGGAGTACCTTGGCGTATCAAAGTCACTGCTTGAGACATTACGTTGTCAAAAACGCGGACCTCGTTATTACAAGCCAACGCCGGGATTGGTGTTGTACAGGATCGCCGATCTTGATGGATGGTTGATGGATAGCGTCGTCGAGGCCGTTGATTGATCGCCCGGTCGCCATTCTAGTTTTGAGGTGCGGGTTTCAACCCGATGTCAAGGAGGCTGAACGGCAATGCATTCATTAGTTTAGCGGCACTCAGGGGGAAGTCATTCGTGCGTTTCACAGGGACGTCCGTTACTGGGAGCAAAGGAGACATTAAACTTCTCTACCATCTCCGCGGGATAGCTTTCCTCTAACGTGACTTTACTATATCGTGCCATTAGTTTGCTCTTTTCGCCTAGGGTCACTTCAATTGAGTTTTCAGCAAATTCCCGCTAGAATGACCTCTGAATGGGGCGTTACACTTGATTTCAAGTGTATCCGGTTGGATTAGATTGACTATTATATATTCAATCGTATCCACCCTTAGGAAAGCAAGAACAGCAATGCAGCAACTTCGCCAGCTATCGCTTGAAAACTACAAGGCCTTCAACAAACGAGCTAATATCAAAATCCGACCTCTGACCCTGTTTTTTGGCTACAATAGCGCTGGCAAGAGCGCAGCGTTGAGATTCCTACAGCTTTTATCGGATTCGACAAATGGTAGTGGAACTAGCCCTTTAAATTTGAGATCAGAGGTACTAAGGGGGGCAAATTTCGAGAGCCTTCTTTCCAAACACTCTTCGTCGCCGCGTGTTGTAATTAGCCTTGAATTCGGTGATACTTCCGTTGAGATGTCTATCTTGAATCTGCCAGAACACCGAAGACAGGTGATCGAGAGATTTGAAATCAAGCTTTCTCAATTAGAAACAGCGACGGTCTTAGAATGGGTCCCTAGTGCTGCTGACCTAAATGACGGGGGAGAGACTTACACTTTCACGGACGGAAGTCAGAAGTCAGAGGTTCAAATAAGTTTTGATGGGTTGATTCCAACAGAATATCCGGCTGGACTTAAAGATCTCTTGCGTCCCATATGCACGGCTTTGCGGTCGTTTGGGGAAAATTTTATCAGCCTCTCCACAGACTGTATTATTCCAAAACGATATGAAGTCGAAGTCGCACCAGCGAAAACGGTTTCTCCGCGAGGCCAAGGGTTGACTTCTATGCTCCAAGCAGCGTCTCCGGAGATCATCCGTGACATTTCCCATTGGTACGAGGCCGCGACCGGCTACAGCTTTCAACGCCAAACAATTACCATAGGTAACCAAAGTGGACATAGATTCACCCTTCATCCGAATGCAGACGATAAAATCGACATAGACATCATTGATACTGGTGAAGGTATGGGGCAGGTTCTCCCTGTAGTTGGTCTACTTACATTGGCCAAAAATGGCGTTATTGGTTCTGCCCCAGTCATATCCTTAGAGCATCCAGAGTTACACCTCCACCCTGACGCACACGTTCACCTTGCAAATCTGTTTTGCGGAGCGGTAAATTCGGAACCAAAACCACAGGTCTTAGTTGAAACCCACTCCGAAAATTTACTTCTTGGCGTGCAACTAGCAATAGCTGAAAAGCGAATAAAGCCTGGTGATGTGGCTGTTCACTGGGTCCGTGGGACGAATGAAGGAGCCATCGTCGAACTCATTGAGTTTGATGAAAAAGCTCGACCAATTCACGATAACTGGCCGATCGATGTGTTCAGAACGAACTCAAAACTTGCCCGCGGTCTTTTTGAAAAACGGAAGGCTCTAGAAGAGTGATTTTTCAGATAGAGCCTAGTTGTTTTTATCCACTAGGAAAAACGCTGGCGCTTCTTAGTATGGCAAATGTCGTCCTCAATGGGCGACACCGTATCTATGTGAGATGTGATGCCCAAATACAATATTTAGATTGGCGGGGGAGGTTACCAACAGAGTTGCTGGAGATTTGGGAGAAATCATTGAATCTTAGCATGGAGTTAGAAGCACGAGAACCAGCACGTGTTACAATAATGGTTTGCGATGCAGCCGCTCCGGATTTACAGGTAGAGACACCAATTATGAATGTTGATCAGGCTGATATTCTTTCTAAAAAACCCTTCCGGATTTTTGTTGAGAATGATGAAGCCGATCGAGACTTTTTGCTCACCTTTTCAAACGCTGAACAGAAAAAAAAGATAGAAGAGCTTGAAGAAGCGCAGTTAATTCAGTTCGAACACTGTGGTGGAATAACGGAGCTGCCCAAAAAAGTTGCCAAATTTACAAACAAAACCGAATTGAATCACCTAATTGCAATGGCAGTCTTTGATTCTGATGCGCCCCAACCGGGTGAAGCATCTACACAAGCGGACTGCGCTTTGAAAAAGTGTGTCAACTGTGGCATCGCTGCATCTAGACTAAGCCGTCGAGCCATCGAAAACTACCTGTTGCGCAGCTGGCTAAACACCTGGGTTAATAAAACAACTGCTAGAAGAGAGCGTAGTCTCGAGCTTTATAATACCTTTTGCAATTTAAACGACGCGCAACGCGCTCACTTTCACATGAAAAATGGCCTGAAGGTGGATAAAGAAAAAATTGCTGATGGAACGATAGATCTCTACGATAACCTCTCAGGGGAGTTGCAGCGTAAGCTTGAAACGGGTTTTGGGAGTGTCGGCTCAGAAATTTATTCATTGTCATGGATCCAGAATAGTCAACCTTCTGAAGACCAGAACGGCTGGAATGAGGTGAACGGTATCGTGAACAGTTTTTTAGTGCTATGCCGATAATTATGAAAACACCAAGTTACCATAGCGAACCGCACGTCACATATCTCAGCCAGCTTCTGGATGAAATAAAGGCTGGTGTCATTCAAGTTCCGAAATTCCAGAGACCTCTGGTTTGGCGTTGGAAGGACCGCCTAGAGCTGTTCCGCAGCATTAGAGATGGGATTCCTATGGGGGCCATTATGGTTTGGCGTTCCAGTGGCCCTCGCCTAGACTGCTATGAGAAACTCGGACCGCACCGCATTATAGGATCGGAGTTAGCTCCCCAATATTTATTGGATGGAGTGCAAAGGTTGTCAACCTTGCTAGGTGCTCTCTCACCGATCGACTCCATCGATACCGATGCGGATGAGTTTAACGAGTGCGACGGTCAGCCTCCATCCGAAAATTTTGAGGTTCACTATGATTTTGAGACCAATGATTTCCTGAGAGTAGAGGATATCAAAATTTCTCCCAGTAAAGCAACGCTGCCAATGAACCTTGTATTGGATAGCGTAGGGATGCTTCGTTTCCAACGTGGCTTGCAGGGCACCAATGACGAAATCGATGAAATGGTCCGCGCTTGCGACAACTTATCAGCATCCTTTCGCGAGTACAAAGTTCCGGTCATACCGATCGTGACAGATGACGTCGGAATGGCAACGAGAACCTTTCAACGGCTGAACAGTCAAGGCAAACCAATGAGTGAAGCGCATATGATTCATGCGCTCAGCTGGGGCGCAGATTTTAACCTAAATGCCAAAATACATGACACTAAGGTTGCCGAATTGACTGACCTAGGTTGGTCAGAGCTAGATGATGATGTAGTGTTAAAGGCTTGCAAAATTGCCCTGGGGTTTGGAGTTTACAGCAAGAACGCCGACGATATAGGGGCAGCGTTCAAAAAAAGCATTGAGACGGTTGAAAACGTTGGGCGAGCTTGCGGGATTGCTGTCAAATTCCTAATTGAGAAATGTGGTATTCCCCGATTGGACTTACTTCCATACGCATTCCAACTCATACTCTTAACGGACGCATTTCGTCTCAGACCTGACCTGACCAAGGATCAGAAAGATAAACTTGTATCTTGGTTTTGGACTACGACATACGGTGAATATTTCGCGGGTATGTCTGGGGATCGCATCGAGAAAGCACGTAAGGATCTTGCTAGCGGCCTCGATGAAGGACAATGGTCATTGACGCGATTTGATCCGTTTGAAGTGAAAGAATTGACACGCAAATTTGACTTTCGAGCAGTTCGTGCAAAAGCTTTCGCACTTCGTTTATCCGATGTTTCAGGATATGCTCTTTCGAATGACGAAGGTTACAACCTTTTAAAGGAGTACGGACGAGAGTGTTTGTTGCAGATTCTACCGCGAACAAATAACAAGAAGGTTATATATTCTAACTATGCCAACCGCTTCTTGGTTGATCCAAAACACGGAATGACTTTTAGGGAAAATCTGCTTTCTGGTTCCCTTTCTACAGCTGAAATGGGAAGTATGCTTATTAACTCAGACATGGTTCTTTCGCTCGTCCATGGCGACCACGAAAAGTTCTTGCAGTTAAGAAGCGTAGAAATTGCTCGTGTTGAGAAAAATTTCTATTCTAGACACCTTGAGGCCATGGGAATTGATTGGTAATCCCCCCCTGTGCCCCTAGTGTGATCTAAACCCTCAACATTCTATATAAGGTCGCCCTAGAAACCCCTGTCCGTTGTTCAATTACGCTCATAGAAATCTTCTGTTTTCTCAAGGTTTGCACAGTGTCGAGCAGTTCAGGTGTTTGCACCTTGGGTCGTCCAAATCTGTTAACACCTTTCTCGGCATCTTCACGTTTGGCCCGAGCAATTCCGTCAGCACGGCGCTCAGCGGCAATCTCGCGCTCGAAGGCAGCGAATACACCCAGCATGTGGAGCATCATGCGGCCTGCTGCGGACTTTGTTTCAATATTCTGGTCAATGACCACCAGATCAACGCCTTTGTCTCTGAGCGCGTCCACAATGCCTGCCAGATGGGAAACTGAGCGAGCCAGTCGATCAATTCGGGAAATTACGAATGTGTCGCCCTCGCGGACATAATCAAGTGCGGCCTGTAGATTCGGGCGGGCGTTATTCGCGCCGGACAATTTGTCACTATAGGTCTTGTTGCACCCATATTTATTCAGCTTGTCGAATTGAACTTCTAATTTCTGCCCAACGCTTGATACCCTCGCATAACCAACTACTGCCATTTTGATCTCCGATGTGTCAAAAACTCTTAAAGGAATTGAGAATCAGTATAGGTGCTAGGTTTTGATACGTCACCACCTGAGTTGTCAAAATGAGTACTTTTTGACACAGGCAACTAAATCGTTTCTAGCTGGTGTAATTTGACGTTTGGATGATTATTTATAAATGGGGAGGACTGGATAGGTTGCGGGACCCAACTGACACTTGGAATCAGGCAGCACACTAGGCTCGGCTTGCGGAGGCTGTCGTAAAGCATCTGGCCTAAAGATTGAAATTAAGCGCCACAACAACTGCTATGATGCCATTATCGTTATAATCGCAAAACATCTCTGCGCTTTTTATCGTGAGCCCTTCGAATTGTGTGTTGGATATGTTTTTGAGGGTGATAACATCGGACAACTCAGGATTGGCCACAGCGGCCAATATTTTTGCAACGCATTCTTTTATTTTCGAATGCACCCACGATGCGGGCTTGTTAAGGTATGCACTAATGTAGGGCGTAAGGGTTTTCAAAGTTGAGGGCCACAACGTCGGGTTATGTGGCAGCAACGTCAACACGCCGCGTTGAGGGATGATTGTGTTACGGCATTGCAGGGTGGCACCCCAATCCTCTGTAGTGTTAAGCTCGAAACCAGCGCGGAGTATCCTTCTAATAGGGCCACCGGATTTTAGCAAGGGCGCGAGCATTTGACGACACCTGGTATAGGCGATGTCAACTATCTCGCGTGTGGGCATTGAGCGCAACGTTGAGCCGTAAGCACATTCTTCCCAAGAGCCGTGGCTGTCGGAAAGTATTCGATACTTGGATAACTCAACCATGCGATTATACACATCCCGCGATGGAGCGGCGTTCTGCGGTATGCTTAGGTCATAACGGCAATAATTAAGAAGCTGGCTAGATTGCAAAAACACTGACATGCTCAACCCGAACTTCCAACGTTTGTCCTCGCGATAACACACTGCTTTGCTTTTGCCGTCGAACAAAGTGCAACTATAATCCTTGGCTTTAGCGGCAGCTACGAGCGCTTGCAGATCGGTGGGGTCGTTTGAAGCGTGCGCCGTGGCGTATGTCCCGAGAACGACCCAAACAATAAGAATAGCTTTCAACATTATAATCTCTCCTAATTAATCACTTCATGTGAAAATACCAATTAGCATCATCCACAAACTTTTTCTTTGAACCGAAGCTGCCCGTTCCCAATTCTTTAGCAGATATAGGTCACACTTGGACACAGGGGGTATTTGAAGGTCAACGCAATTGAATCTTCGTAAATTTGAGAACTGATAAGCCGAATGCCAACTACGAGCCCAAATTTACAGTCGGTGTAACAGAGCATCGGGCAGTTCTCGGTAACTGTTTTGGGCTTGTGTTGGTGCATCGCCATAGCGGAGGGAAGGGACTGGGAGCGAACGTTTCTGGGCAACGAAAAATTACGGCAAGGCTTTAGGATAGATCGAACTCGAATTCCGGCAACTCTGGATCCGCGCTCTGAACGTGCTGGCCGACCTTAACCGTGGGGGAGTGGACATCGACCGATGTTGGACTCACTTGTTTTTCAAAAATAGAAGTTGCTTTTTCACCTTCTTACTTTCAAATCTAATGCACCAGCGCTCTTCCATAAAGTCCAACAATTTAAGGCCACGTTTTTGAATATGTTTCGGGGACCATTTCTTTTTTATGGACACCTCGATTTCCGAGTGTGAACCATCCGCATAGCCATTGCGAATTTTATCACCATTTTTAGCAAATTTTGGTTTCTTCTTTCTTGTAAATGAATCATTTTGCAATGAAGAGTTAATAGAGGCTGACAACAAAAGAAGATTGCCTAAACTTCCACCATAGTTCTTTTTTTGTTCGTCAGAAAGACCGCCAAATCCATCTGCCCAGGCATCGGTTTCAGTTTGCGGGTAAACATGCTCGATTGAGATTCTATCTTTCCCTGTTTTAAGTAACGATTCCCAGTCAACTTTTTGCTGCCTGCTTTCCTCCAGAAGGTTTAATTCATATTCATAGAGAAAGTAACGCAACCCCGCCCAACCATAGTACCCCTTACCAGCTTTGAATTTTTTTGCTAACAAACCATGTAAATCTTCGTGCCAGAAATCGCCACCGGCCCGAAATGCAAAAGCAGATGAGTCATCCAGCTTTTTTGACAACCCATCAGGACTCAGGGCCCCTTGATCCACTTCACGGGCAGCGTTGTAGTATACGCTGCTATGGTAATTTGACCTTGCAGTGGTTAATCGAAATACGATAAAAGTGAACCGTTCTATTCTTTTAAATGCCTTTATCCGATCCTTCTCGGTTTTAAAATTCTTCAAAAGAGCCATGACAAGAGGCCTAAAATACACAATACCTAAGCGGTTGAGCCGTGCAATTTCGAGACGCTCTTTTTCTGTTAAGACACCATCCAAAGCGGGATAAAAAGACTGGAACCAGTGAACAACTGAAGCCTTCAAACTATCCACATATTCGCGAATTTCACTTGGTTTCAATTCAGCACGGCTAACAGTTGCAATTTCACTATCTGCACCATTACCGTTTTCTTCATCGGCATCCAAATCAATCTGTTCTCTAACCTCCTGAATTTCTTCTAATGAAACTTGTCTCTCGACTTTCTTATGAACCCGTTTTGGAGAGAACTGCTCATCCAGCAAAAACCGGATATAATCGTTCCCCTTCTGCCTGGAATATTTGAAATACATTATCCAATGCGCTTTAAGAAAATCATCATCATTCAAAGGCTTCTGCTTGTTGCGCCCCAACTGATGGTATATTTCTTTCCACGCATCATTAATAGCAAGTCTCAAACTAGTCCTGTCGGCAGAATCCAATTCGTCATCACTATAAAGCGTTGTCAGGTAAATAAGACGATTCTTCAAAAGCTCCAGATCAGATAATTTTTTTCCACGGTTGTTCATCGTTTCAAAGGCAACAAACACATCAAATTCATCGTGAATAATGTACTCGTTAAACAAGAACCGCTTCACTAAAGTTTTGTAGATAGCCCGAATTCCTTCCAAACCTTCTTTCTTATGCAATTCAGTAAACTGCCAACTAAAATAATCTTTGGCATTGGTCAGGTTCAGCGTATAAAAAGTTTCCTGCAATGAACCCGCCCCAGGCTCTCCCAAAATACGATGGCGCAAATAATCATAACTTGGATTATCTTCAGTGTAGCCAAATTTATAGGTGCGAAAATGATCTCCAGTTGGCTTCACCTTAAACAGGAACCGATCCTGTACGGCAGCTACACTCAAGCTATCAGTAATATAAATAGAATCCTCAGACTTATCTTCGTTTTCCGGCAGAGCTTTGATGAAATCCACAAAAGTCTGCAAAATAATCACGAAAGTTGCTAGCCTCTGCTGTCCATCCACGATGTGATAAAGCTGGTATGAATGGTCATCTACCAGCCAATATTCTTTTTCAGTGAGCCTAACTGATGTGCTGGGAACTGCTTTTAATGTCAGAACTCCGACATAATGGGAGCGGTCGTCCGACAGGTTGATCAAGTCCTCCCAGAAATCTTTTAATTGCTCATGCTGCCATGCGTATCCGCGCTGATAATCTGGGATACGGAAGATTTTTTCTTTGAAAAGGCTGTCTAGTGATCGGGGGGCTTCCATGAATATCCTAACTTCAGAAAATAAGTTTTTTGCGGGTGAATATCATTGCACTCTGTTCGCGATTATTGTCAAATTTGGTGTTTGATAACATCAGGGATAGTCCCCCATTTTTAATCTAAGGCACATCGATAAGGCGTGTGAAATGCGATCTCGCGTAGGATCGTTACTTTGACCACGCCTGATATCGTTTTAGGGGATGCGGCGTTGGCGATGTTGGGAACCAACAAGATTGACAGCAATGCAGTGACTATCTGACTTGGGGCAACGGTGGGGCGCGCGCGCACCTGGGTTTCGCCATGGTTTAATCCTTAAACTTATATTCGCTATTTCTGATCAACATTTTCTGCATGGTATCGTAAAGATATTTGATGTACTGCGCTTCCGTTGCCCGCTTTGTTGCAACAATGTTTGAGGGCAGGGCGCGTTTATCGTCGCCGGTCATTTTAGGACCTATTCGACTGGGATAGTGAACCCACCCAACTTTCATCATCACCACAAACTTTGCGCAACAATTGTGAAGCTCATTTGATGTGTAGTCTCTGTCCCGTGGGAACGCCAATAGGCGGCACACATTAAGCGCCAAACTCCACTCAACCTTACTCCAATCAACGTATGCTGTGTTTGCCTGAGGGTATGTGTTCGGGTAGTTCTGGTCATCAAATTTTGCTATTATGTCAGGATGCTTGCCAGCGAAGTGCTTGAGTGCGCGTCTTAGCGTTTTCATGTTGGCGTTAATATATGCTTGTATTGCAGCACCGGTGATGTTTGAATCTGTGACGATTTGGGCGTCAACCCCTATGACCTCACACAGCTGATCTGCTACGACTTGGGGAAGGTAGGTTATCGGCGTGTCGATCATGCGCCCTGTCGCCCCCTGAACCTCGCCAAGTGTGAGAATTACATAAGACTGGTTGATCAGATCAAGGCCGGGGATGCGGGTGCTGATATTTCCTATCCTGCTTTTCAGTTTGGAATCCGTGCAATATACGAGTTGATGCTCACCGAAACCGCTCTGAGACACCTCATAATAGGTTGATCCGATTGCCGTCTGTAACTCGTTATGTTTGAACAACCGCTCATTATACGCGGTGGGGTCGCTGGCGAGGCGCTTGCGGTCATAATCAAAGATCAACCACGGGTCCTCTGATCTAAGAACCAATCCGGCGTAGCACATAATGCCGTATTTTTGCCGATGGACGTTGCCTTGATTTACCGCCGTTTCAAGCGTCACCCAAGTGTCTGGATCGTTTGTTGATGCAAAATTCAAGCCGTCACCACGCATAAGGGCATTGACGTCTAAGGGTCGCTTAGGTTCGTTATCATCCGGGAATGACAGGCACCACTGCTTTGCCCCTGCAAGTAGACTGTCCCATATTGCGCGTGGAACAATAAAACGTGGCAGGGGCGTTGGTTTCACTGCAAGTACACCGGGGCAGCTGCTCGTGCCTGAAATCCCCCGACTGAGGAAGTCGGCGGTTCGAACCAGACCGGGACGGGGTTCCACGGGTTTGCAATTAAAACCAACAGTTTTTCTCCTACAATGGAAGCAGTATCAACTTCACCTGTCATTGAGCAAGCATCGCAAAGTTGGGCGTATGCCCGGCAGGCGTCTTGATTCCCGTTCTCACAGTCGGTTGCCAGAGCATACGCGACATTCACTATCCAGCCATCGCGAAACCGAAGTGTGACAGCAACGTCCCCGCTGTCTTCTTGAACGCAATTAGTGACCTCAGCAAAATTCCACCCGCTGGTTAACATTGATATAGTATCCTTCCGCATTGTGATTGATTTTATTATGGATATCCGGGGTAATAAGTTGAATCTGGCTCTGCCATGAACTCCTTGAACTCAACCTCACGTTGTATAATGGCGTCCGTTTGTTCCCTCACATATTTACTCATCGCCCGTTTGGTCATTTTTACGCTGCCGAGCACCCCATAAATGTAACATTCAAATTGATTATCCAGAGGACCTCTAAGGTCTCTATCCCACACAAACCCAACCGGGCGTTCCCATGGTCGATACCCTCGTTTGGTCTCCGTATTATTGCGCCATTGCGCCAACACCCCGCCAACCCTCTTTGCGACAACTTCCTCAAAGGGGAAATCGTCCGGTCCAAGGATTGATTCCATGAACTCCGTGAAATCGTGATCCCGCAAGAGTCTATTAACGTGAATCTTAGAGGTAGATGTTTTGCCTTTGTATTCCAGCAACATACCAGCGACCCGGTTTGGTAATTCGCTGGTAACCATCATCAGCGGATCGCGTGGGACCAATTCCCCAGTAGGGTTGACGATAAACGGAATTATTGCGGCATTCGGATCAATGTAGGTCGCAAAGATATAATGCCTAAATTGGTAAAATGTTTTCGCCTCCTGCACTAATTCCAATATTTGCCGTTGGTTCGGGTATTCGCCATTCACACACGTTGCCCAAGCCTGCGCCTCAAGCTGCACCTGAAAAGGTTGCGAGGTATCGACAGGCACTATCTCAAGCACCCACACAGCACGCCTTGCCGTACAATATGTTTGTTCATACGGCACGTATGCAGTTCGTTCTGGTTGGTTGGAGTTACTGCCTACATTATACGTATTCATAACTATTGACCTATTTATTTTGCAACAATTGTTGACAAAAACCCATTATTACAAATATACATAAATACAATATATTGTCAATGATGAATAAATGGAATATTTACTATGAATAATGTAAGTAAAAACGTAATTGTTGCTACGGGAAGGGTGGGTGTACTTAAGTACGTTCAACACCAACTAGCCTTGCTCCCACGCGGAACTCTTTCGTTTGATAAAAATTCACCAGTAAGTAGGCAGGCTATCACTGCTATTAAAAACAAATCCGGCCGGTACAAAGTTAATCCTACTCTCAACAGTTTGGACGGCATATGTGATTTGCTCGGTGATGGGTATGAGATTGCCGTGATCAAACATGCTGACGCTGCGTCAGACTAGGCCAACGGTGGGGTAGGTGCGACACATTTAATTGCGGCATTTAATTGATTGGCTGAAGAAATGGGAGGCCGCTAAGATGGCGCATAAAACGAATAAGGACGGATGCAGGTCAAAACATCCGCCCTCAATAACAAAGGTCTTATCAACAACAAAGAACAAGACACGGGTCAATGATATCAAGTCCAAAACAAATAGGCGAAAGCAAAAAACACCTAATTGATAACAACAAACAACCGAAAGAAACGCCTGTCTGATGACTGCGTTTATAAACAATAACAGCGATGCTGTCAACAACGTAAACGATAGCGTAACGGAATTAGTGCGGGCGTTTAACAGTAATATGTTGCGTGTTGTACAACAAAAAGAATACAAAGAACAAGATAAATACTACTTGTAGGCATACCGGATGCTTAAAGAAATGGGCGAAGAAACCGGGAATATTCTGTTACGAATGAGGTACACTAAACACGTACCAGTAGAATCCTTCATAGATGTTATTATGCGGGTGCATAGGTCGGCAACGTTAGACGTTTATTGTTGTGTTTACCTATTTGTCGCAATTGACGCCGTATACCCGGAGACGCGCAATGACGCCTGTCAGCGCTTTCTGGTAGATAATTATCGTTCCGGCGGGTTCATAAAAAACACAATAGAACAATACACCCGCGAACCATATCAATCAGCTTTTTACCGCACTGAGTACCAGCGCTTGCTGGATGCTTTTGTTCGCCCGGATGAAGCGCAAGACAGCATCGATAAGGAAACCGGCACACCCTCTGACCAGTTGCTGCCCACGGCACAAATTGAGCGCATTCACGCCACCCCCATTGACCTTGTCCCTCTGCCCGCAGACCATCAAGCCTTTAATCAGGATGTGATAGAGTACGATGATGACGACGTTCCGAGGTTTGATGAAAATGGGGATGAGATCCCCCCGTATACAGGCCACAATTTACAAGACTTAAGAGCGCAATTATGTAGTGCGTTTGATAATTTCTATTATTCGAGAACGAACCGACCGCAGCGAACCACTATAATTGAAGCTCCCCCCGGCTCCGGCAAATCGCATTTGATAGCTAACTTTTGCCAAAGATATTTAGATGTTGAGGATGAGCACGTTCGAGAGCAATTCATTGAAGCGACAAGAGGGTTGCTGCCTAACACGGCTGAATATTACAAACGCATTAAAGAAGCCCGGGCCGATATACGTGGCAACTCGGTTGTTCTGATAACAAGCAAGCAGTACACCGTGCTACACGCGCTCTATGCGTTGTTACGTAAACAATGCGACATTGAGCCAATTTTCCATTACGGGCTACAAGCCAAGGACGTTACGGGGAAACGCATTTGCATTCACACAGATACGGTTGATGCAATCATCTCAACCGGCAATGACGCAAAAAACCTATTTTGCAAGAAAAACTGTGATAGGGGCGGCAAGGACGGGAAGCCTATCACGTGTCAAATTCTGTTGCAAAACCTTGACGAGACACAGAAGTTAAGGGCGCGTCGAGAAGCTGGCGGCGAACATATCCCATTGATTTATTTGACAACTACACAATCGACCATGAACCCGGCAGGGAAATTCAGGGAAGGGGATAAGATCGTTCATTTCATCGATGAAGACCCCTTAAGCGAATACCTACACACGGCAACTGTTCAAATCGAGCATCTGGTGGATTTGGGATTAAATCGTGCAGTTCAATATTTGACCGATAACAAAAATCACACATTATCTGAACTGTATAATGTGATCCCGCCAGCTTACCAAATAAACGAAACAGACAAGCACAGATTAAAAATAATCTTGAGAAAAGCCATTAAGGCCGACTGTGAAAAGAAGAACGCTGAGTTTTGGAAGGTTGAAGGTATTACGCATTGGATTAATACCAAAGACGAAAAACAAGTAGCCGCTCGTGATGCTGTAGCCGATCTTGACAACAAAAACTATGTTGAAAATGTGATCGAGGCAGCGATGCACATATGCCTTCCGGCATTGTTACATCATGCGTCAACACAAACGTCTGATCCAAAAGTCTCGAAGAAATTGTGGGACACGGGTATTGATCAACCGGCGATCAAGGCCGCACGGACCAACGACACCAAATCTATAAAAATTCAATATATGAAGCGGCCACCCCCACCTATGGCGATGGTTAAGAATGAAGATGGTAAGCGTGTTCCGCGTAAAATTGATCACGTGCACCAGATAATCACAGCCGCAGTCGTATTGCCCGGAGTCCTGGGTGCGAAAGTGTATGGCGCGGACATCGCCCGCACAAAACCCCGAATAACCAAATACATCAAGAATGCAGAACTCAACAGCCTCATTCAGATACGAAACGCCCCAACAACACAGGCAAAGCTGCTGTGCCCGAAACCCGGTGACAACAATGGCGACAGAACAACCGGATCAGATTCACGTGAAAATCGCAAACAGGTTGCACGTTTGATCACCACGCTAGCGCCACGAGATCACCCGGTAGCGGTATACACGCATATGGGATTGTTACAGACATCGAAGAAGGAACCGACCGCGTGGGCATCAGATGTAAATCGTCAGCGACCTAAGATAGAATTCTCCCACCACGGCAACAATATCGGCACTAATAAATTCGAACATTATCAGATTCATTTTGTCATTGGCAGACGCTATCCTGACACCGCTGCCGCCGCAGACATGTTCATGGCTATATTTGGTTATTCATGTGACACAGCGGAGCGATACTTGACAGCCGGGGCAAGTGATTATGCAGTCCGCAAATCGGTCCCGGAAAACGATCTATTGCGCACCATTTCAGATCACTTACGTGAAAACGATATCATTCAAGCAGTCGGCCGCGCACGATTAGGCGAAGATAAAACAGACGATTGTGGGAACAAAATTAAGGCTATTGTGTATTACGTTGGCGATGAGGCCGTCCCGCTCGATGTGTCCAGCACGGTCATTTATGACGCGATCCCATTGTGTTCATTCCATAGCGATCTGGACCAATGTGCCATCGTCGTTCGCAGCCCGGAACGGATGCGACACCTGCAAAATACATATCCCGATTGGTTCAGTAGGGACAACATGACGCCTAACAAGTTACGAGGTTTTATGGAAAGCCCGCCTCCCGGTTTCACGCTATTGAGTTATGAGCGTCTTGAGAAACGGACAAATGTTGCTCCGATAATATGGGTAAATGACGACTGCAACTTAACCGATCCGGTTATGCGTGAGATACTCGTTTATCTGAATGTTGACACAAATTCGATAAAATAACGAGCAACCGCAGAGGAAACACGTTTTACGTGTAAAGCGTTTTAATGCACGTTTTATTGTGTAATTATGCCTCTTTTTTTTGAGTCAAAACGGTCAAAAAGGTACAAAAGTCATCCGTCGAGGATACGTCAGTACTCCTTACATATTATAGTGGTTTGACACCGCAGAAAACTGCGAATGTCTAATAGTGTGATCACCCCATATAAGACTATGATTCTAATAGGGGCAACCACACTATTAATTTTTGCCCTAAAAAATAGGAATATAACAATGGTGAAAAACAACGACCAGTAAGAAACTGCAAAACATCAAACATTAAGATCAGACTGGGGACAACGGGGGGGGGGCCATATGCCTGACAATCACCCAAATCACCAATCACCTGCAATCGACATCGACAATATCACCCTAAATCGACACGCAAGGGGGCAAATTAAGCGCTGTGCGCGTTTTCGGGACGATTCTGAGCGGCGGTGAAGGTCACGACAGAATCGGCAAACTGAGCGATCTGTGAGCGTTACGAATAATTGTTGACATAAATGTAACAAACAATTATAAAATACAATAAATATAACAAACGAATAAACCATAAAAAAGACGTAACAATGAGCTTGAAACAGAAAACCCACTGGACTAGAGACGACCTTGCAGGAATTGGTATCGATCTGGACAAATGTATAAATAAGCATCTGGCATCGGAGGCGACCATTAAGGCACGTCAACCGCAAGTCTGTGGCCAATGCTCAAAGCAGTTCGAAAGCAAACGTGCTGACAGTAAGTTCTGTTCTAACAAATGCCGACAACGCGCTTATAACGCGAAATTGCGCAGCGCGTATGAACTGGTGAAGGGGCAAAACAAGCAGCCTGATGATGCCGCACCACACCCGTTGGCCCAGTCTGACACCGAAGCCACATAAGGAACCAGTTATGGCCCGGACCGAATTACCTCCTGAGACAAAACTTGAAAAAGATACGTCAAAGAACGCTCAAGCCAAACGAGTCTATCATGTTGGCAATTGTCACATACCGCTGGGTCGTATGAAACTCGTATTCAGTCAGGTAGCGCAATTCGTCGGTAGAAACATTGCTTTAAAGATAATCGCCAAAACCAAATTAAATAATCAGCGCCGACCCAAACGACGCCCAATGCACAGCGATTTCATTTATGATGATTTCATTACGGAGAATGAGGGTCGGGCGTTCCCCCATCCTTCCAAGCACGTCAGTGATGCCATCACCACATTTATTACCAATGTAATTGCTGTTAAGCGTGGGGAGGCGGATTCAACCGTCAGTTCAATTCAGCTGGTAGACGGTCGATTTGACAATCCTTTAGATGCTGAATTTTATTTGTGCAGTCGAGATGCGGCATACAACCCGGATCAGTCAGCAACCCCGCTCGTAAGCCCATCCCTTGACGTTGGGCGGGTGAGTTATGTCAACACATTTGCAACCTCATTACAGGCGTTAACTTCTGACACAAAAACAACCAAAGCAATACTCGACCACATTGACCGAACCTCAAACGAGCATTCGGTTGTTGAGCTGCTTTGCGACCCACGGCTCGTTGAGAAGTTGCCCTGTTTACCAGCGATTAAAGCTAAACGCCTGCACCTCAGGGTAACATCTTTTGACGATATACGCCCGACCCAGGACATACGAACGTTACAGTGGTCGCAACCCGCCATTTCGCAGGACGTGGACATTTGCTACGTGTTGGGGCGGCGCACGTTGGCGGTTGGCCATTTTAACGCGCTATGTGAAACGTACAACGGTCACGGGTTAGTTTGTCACGGGTCGACCCTCGTACCTTATTTTAAGCGTTATAAAGGCACCCTGCCTGCAACCGATGATCATTCAGCCGATGCGTTGGCGTTCTGGTGTCACCAATTTGATCACATAAACGCACTGAATTACGTTGCTGCCGGGAAGTGTACTGCACATTTGATGTCCAACGGACCGTACTGCCTAAGCGACCTTGATGTTGTTGATTTTGAGAAACCGCTGCAAATGCCTGTTGTGATCATGAATGCACTGGCGATGAAAGCGTGCTACCAAAATATGCCAGCTCACATTCCCATGAAGACGTTGGAGAGGGTGGTGCGTGAAGGGTACACGTCAATAGGGGAATACGAACACATCGCCGCTCTACCAAACAAAATCCCACCTGAAATATTCATAAACGACGAATACGCAGAATCAAGTGCTGAAGTTCAGCACGTGTTTGATGTGTTAGGCATAAAACCTGTTCAAAATGCGATTATTCGTCAGATGCAGGTCGTTTGATTGCGCACGGCATGCCCTTTGCTAATCTCAATCATCGATTTTAAGCGCCGCACAATGCGCTGCTGGTGTCATGGCGAGATACCCACATTTGCCGTGATCGCGCTCAGGGACTCAATTTGGGGTCCTCACATGCAAATGATGCTCATGACGTGCTGTCATATCGCGCTTGACATGCCCCTCTCACCATACTGGGGACAACGGTGGGGTGATTGAGCGCCATATGCCGGGGGCTAAACTTTTCATTGACTGCCTTTGCACCCACACCCATTGACCAAGTGTGCTATTTATTCAATTACGTTAATCGGTCCGGTGTTGTTCCGGTCAACCCCAACTTTAGTGCCTGCGATCCCTGTTATGAATGCCGCCGCCATATTTGATCCCGCTTGTGAACTCCCATTTATGATAGCCTGTACGATGTTATCGCCCGCTGGTAACAACGCCTCGGCAACCCTTGGTCCTAGTGCATCAACTGCTTGCTCAATCTTTACCGCTCCTGCTTTGAATGTGTTTTCAAATGTGGGGATGGTTGGATCGAATTTTGGATCAAACCCGGGCTTGGCATCGCGTCCTCCAAACCCGAAGAAGTTAGCGTCTCGTTGCCTCTGTCCCTTTAACGGTTTTGTTGGTGGGATCAATTTGTCTAAATAATCCTTGTTCCGCGCCTTACTGTTGTCCGCCTTGATTAGCACTTGATCGACCTTCACAGGCCCGTTGAAATTGCCTTGATCATCGAAGTTATCTAAAGGCTTGATGCTTTTGAATCCCAACTCCTTGTTATTTGTTATTAGGTTTTGTTTGCGTTGTTCACGCGCCGCTTTATTTGCCGCGATTGTTGCAGGATCAAAAAAGTCATTATACACTCTTTCAAGCACGAATGCTCCGGCGCTGAACACCACCGCTCCCTTACCAAAACTGAGCAACGAACCAATTAAGCCTTTGCCTTTTTTGCCCAGTAGCCCGTCACCTGCATTTGATGCCGTGTTACGGTTTATGGCGGCGGTGTTTGCTGCGACAGCTGAGGTGTTCAATGCGACGCCAGCGGTCAATGCTGTACGTCCCGGCTCATTGGATATTGCCAACGCCAACGCTGATACAGACGCAGTGCTTAGGGCAATTCCGCTGTCCAATGTTTTAGAGCCGGTCACCCCTCCTGTAGCAAGTCTTGACAGCATACCTGACATCGCGCCCAACACCTTAGCCATAGCTTGCTCAAATGGGGAAAAGGCTGCGTTAATCACGTTATCTGATTGTTTTCCAATAGCAGTAAGTCCCTGATCAACTGAGTTGGATGGTGCCGTGTCCGTTCTCGATAGATTAAGTTCTTTTAGCTGTTTATCAATACGGCGAATGGCAGCTTCCTTGGATAGGAAAAATGCGGCACGTTCTGAGGCGGCTTGGCCGAGACCTAATATCTCAGTGAAGAACTTTTGAACTGCAGTCTGATTTTTTGGATCAATTCCAGCGGCAATAACCCGGTCTTTTAATTCGGTATTAATGAACTTAAGCGGCTGAGATCTAGCAAGCTCAGCGAACTTAGAGGTTCCGTCCTTATTTCGAAGTCCCTGTTTGATCTGTTTTTGTTTCTTCTCATCGGAAATGCTGCTGCTGGTTACCGCGTCTGAGACCAGTTTTGCACTTTGAAGGGTATTCCTTGCGCCTGATTCCTCTGACAATGCTGTAAGACGAATGAAGGCCTTTTCCGCTAACCCGGATGCAAACGAAGCTTTCTTTCTGGTTTGATCAAGAATCTTTGCCAAATCGGCATCAGAACCTAGCACGACCTGAAGTTTAGCAAGAGCCTTGATTAAAGCTTGCGCTCTATCGCCTTTATCGGCGGAATTAAGGGCGTCGATAATTTTAAGTGCCGCGGTACCAAAGGCATCTGCCTTAGCAGGGTCTGACCCCTGTTGCGCCCGAACTAGGGCCGTGAGGATTGGTTCCAATTGTGCTAGATCAGGAACAACAGCTAAAAGCTCAGTTGCGAGTTCTTTTATTTGAGTTTTTGACACCAACTGGAACTTAGCGGACAGCTGTGTTGCCAGAACATCAATCTTCCTAATTTTCTCTGTATCGTTATTGGTTATTCTCCTGAATGCTTCATCGGCTTTAGATCGTCTGCGAAGTGCGCCAAGCCCGCTCCGCCCAACCTGTCTAAGACCTGCACTAACTTCTCCAGATATAGCTTGCCCAGCTCCGCGCTTTATACGCCCTTTTACCGTTCTGCGTGATCCATCTAAAATGGTGTCTCCGGTCTGGTTTCTGTCTGTTCCACGTCGCCTGCCGGCATTCGGAACACTCGTTTGTGTTATGTTTGCGGTGCCCCTGATTGTGAACGGTGCCGCAAGGCGTTTCTTTTTAGCGAGCAAGCGATCAAGCACGCTGTTCGCCTTGGACGCATTCAAATTTACTGTTGTCGGTGCGCGCACAATGGCGGTAACCGCCTTATGTTTTACCTGCAACCTGTTGAGTGACGCAATCGCTCTGGACGTATCCACGTTCACTATTGCAGCGCCCTTGAGTTTATTGCGTGCTGAGACAATTCTATTTAAGTCAGCAATTGATTTTTGGGCGTTTGATTTAATCCTAACATCAATTGGTCGCGACAATTTATTAGCTACGGATGAGGTGCGGCGTAGCGATTCTGTGAGGCGGTTTGCTTGTGTCGCAGCGCGGGTTAAGCCCTTGCCATTGATCCCTGCTAATGAGGCTGAGACCGATTTGGCGGTTTTAAGTAGCTTGCCTAAATCGCGGTTGATCTTATTAATCTTACCGGATGATTTGTCGGTTACCTTTAGGATTGCGCTTTCAACGAATTGACCCATAATATTGACCCTTGCATAACAAGTATTCGTCTGCCATATTGACAATATAATATTAAATACTGTATGTTGTCAATGAATTTGCACACTGCAAAATGGATGCTATACACGATTAATGCTCGAATTAAACTTGGAAATAATCCACAAACTCTTCAGCATTACATTCAAGATATTAATCTAAAGCTTCCTAAGCTTACAATTAAGCAGAAAGTGTTTGTTGAATATTACCTTCTGTCGCTTGACGCGAACCAAGCCGCGAAGAAGGCGGGGTTTAATGAGCGAGGTGCAGGCACCCGTCTGCTGGCAAAACCTTACATAGCGGAATGCGTTGGGTTGGCAATTGAATATCGAATGCGCCGCATACAGGTGACCCAGGACGATGTCGTAAACGAATTGTGCAAGATGGGTTTCTCGAACATGGAGGACTACACGTCAAAAGATGCGCATGGTGGGCGATTTATTGATCTGTCAGAAACAGATCGGGATCAGATGGCGGCTGTTAAAAAGATCAAAACCAAAGAATATAAAGAAGGCCGAGGGGAATACGCTAGGGACGTTCAAGTGACCGAGTTCGAACTGTATGACAAGATCAGCACATTAAAGATGATCGGGCAGCACTTGGGAATGTTTAACGATCCCAAGAAAGTTGAAATGTCAGGACCAGACGGCGATCCAATTCCAATAACAACGTTGCAGTTAGTGCCAATTCAGCGCGGTACGTTCTTCGATGTTGAGCCCGTTCCAGAGTCGACAATTCAGTTAGTGTCTGAAAATCCAGAGGTTTGATTGAACATGTATATGCAACCCCACCCCGCCGTTGCCCCCAGTAGGACGCTTGTGGAGGCATACGACCAATGTCTTGAGATATTGGATGCAGGCGCAGCAATTCCTAGCGGATGCCCAAAGTACTTCCAATCATTGATTGACGAACTTCTTGCGCTGGAGTTTTCGATAGGTGCGGTCGACCTTAAACGGCAATCACCAAAGGACAACCATGCAGCTCTCGCATTGCGGCATGACGGAATAATTGCAGCTGAACCTCTTGCAACAACGTTGTATCTTGTCGGCGTTGTTAACCGCCTTCCAATGACCCTGTACGAAACGGAATGCGAGCATCGCAGGTGCATTGCTATTGAAGGGGTGACAGATCACACATTAAACGATGATGCCAAGGAAATTATGCGTTGCACCATGACACGCATGATGGATACCGCCAACAGCCCGCCTGTAATAATGACCGAGAACGTCACCTACCAGATGCGCGAATGCGGCTTTGCAGAATCGGCTACACTGATCATCAAAGAAGCGATTAATCATTTGAATGATCAAGTTGGCGGCGATAGGCGGGCAATTCGTGAGCTCATCAAAACGAACACGCACCTACCCAAGGTGTTGTTTGATCATCTTCAAAGTGAATTGTTATCGCTGAAAAAGATCATAACAGGCACTGAAGATTGGGATGAGAGCAAAATGCCGAGGCATCATATCCTTGACTCGACCTGCGGTACTATCAACTGATTACTCGTCAAATTCGATCATACGGCGCGTTCGTCAATATGTGCAACATCGCAGCAGGGGACCGGGGCGTGCGCACACAGCGCCTGCATTTATGGGCATGATTGAATATAGGGGGCGGGAATCATACTGGGGACAACGGGGGGTGATTTCGGGGATTTAGTGATTTCGAACCGTATCAAATCTGTATCAAATTAAATCACTGTATCTATGAAATTGACCTAAGTCATTGTTTTTATTGGTGCCGGCTGAGAGACTCGAACTCCCGACCCTCTGATTACAAATCAGATGCTCTACCAACTGAGCTAAGCCGGCCCGTTTTATCTGCGGTCGTTTGAGGGGTATACCGGATATCCGGGCATTTCGAATCTCATTGACTGCAGGCCCTCACATATACTGCCTCATTGGTGGAATCAAGAGCGATCTCAAGCCTTATTTCGGCTGGCTGCATAAAGCGCGACGGCGCAGGCGTTTGAGACATTGAG
>JAJRQF010000026.1 GCA_024280375.1 Alphaproteobacteria bacterium
CGGGCGAATAATAATCAAACTTCCAGAATACCTTCTGGCCATCGAGCTCCACCGATCCAAAGTCATGTTCCCCGTAGGGATCATTATCCGGGGTGAAGCCATCGAAAGCACGGATCAGTCCAAGAACACGAAGAACATATTCCGGGCCGTTGGCATTGATTCCTGAAGTGATCATCAAGCGGCCATGACCGATTTGATGTTTGCGAAACCTGTCATTGAGAAGCGCGATTTTCTGCGCTTTTGTGTCTGCCATTCTTTCCTCCTGTGGCACAGCGCCAACGGCCTGATTGCCGCTGGCGAATGCACGGGAGGTGTGTTAGGAAGTATACAGGAAATTTATTCGGCTGCTGGAGTGAATAGTGTGTCACCTATTCGCGTTGGCTTCGATATAAATTTAGAAATAATTGGCATTCGGAATATGGTTAATTTTTTAGCTTAGACATTGCATCAGCAATTTTCGCTGCAAGAGAACTATTCGTTGCCTCAATATCTCTTATCTTTTCAATTTTTTCCTCTATCCACCCCGCTACATCAGTAGCATAGTCAACAGATCTAGCTTCAAGAATTCTTCTTTTATCACCTTCAATCAGATCTCTCAGGTGATCGATAACTCCCTCGTTCTTTTCCAGTAAACTCGACCATCTAGCGATATGCCCAGCTGTTCTTTCTCTCCATTCTTGTTCTTTTATTATTTTTTCCGCATTTATTTCATTGATACGAGATATCGCATATTCCCATGCTTCGTTTATTTTGGTTCGCAAGACCTTCCTGTCATCCTTCTCAAGGTATGACGCCTTCATATCCAATTGAATTTTTTTAGCTAACTGAAGGGCATCGTGGGGATTACCATGCTGTGCTTCATTCCAAATTGAACTAATAAGTGGAGTGAAATTATTGAAATTCACTTTCTGTATTTCCATTCTTCTTTTTTTTATTGTGTCCTTAACAGACGTCCACTTTTCCCAACAGAAATCTTTGTCCTTTCTTGTCATTATACCGTCAGATAAAGAAAATAGTTCACTAATAGCACCAAAACCCTGCCAGCCATCTTTCATCCAATCTTGGGACTTTTGTAGTATTTCATTGGCATGCCTTAATCCGTCGAAACTATCAGCATTCATTGCAGCATAATATGCGTCCTTAATTTTTTCCTCAACGAGTTGACGCTTGTAGCCGCTAACACGTTCTCGCATACTGAAGTATCGCTTGCGTTCTGCTTTAAAATCAGAACAATAATTACCAAACATTGACCACATCTTGTCGCGGTCTTTGGGGTTGAGTGGTTTAACTGTTTTGAATAATCCTTGAATAACTTCAACCTGTTTCCAAAAAGGAGCCGCATTCCTTTCAATGCATTCTCGATATAACTCTGCTAGCTTATCGATTTCCTGAGATAACTTGTTCAAATTTTTTTTTGCAATATCGTTATTCATAGCAATTACCTATTCTGAAAGTGGGACCTTTGTTCTAGGAAAATGGAAGCACTCAATCTAACGCCTGTTTTCCGGAGCCGCCCTCCCCAATTCATTGGGGCGGCTTCGAAATCGGGCGAGTCTGTTTTCTGGTGGGCCTGAAAACGAGATTGTGCTTTCACTTCCATTGCCCCGGCAGCAATTTTTGCTCATTACCATAACCATCCAGCCAGTCATGGGCAAGTAGATCGTCGTTTTCATATAGCGACTGCTTGTCGGCAAACAGGAACAGCGGCGAACCTTTCGTCTGGCCATGAGCGTTCATCGAAGCAATCATGTTCTCGACACGCTCCGCACCGGTCGTTACAAACAGCACACGGAAATTTCGCCAGCCAAAATGCTGGCTGTGGCGTTTTGATTTCCACATGGTCTGATAGGCCAGAAGTTTTCGCAGGATCGAAGTCTGCTTGAGATCGAACCGCTCCACTGGCATAGTGCCGCGATCAATCTCAACAAGAAAAAACGCCCGTTTTCGCACTTTAGGCAGGTAAAGTGAAAAGGCATAATCGGGTTCAATACCAACCGCCACACGACCGCCTTGATAAATGACCGGCACGTTCAGATGAAACGGTTTTTTCAAACCTTGGGTCTCAATTGGAAAACCTGCGATCAGGTCATCCCCCTCAATCAGCTCGACTTGTTCAAACTCATTCGTCGCTGTTTTCATGCCAACTGAAAAATCGGCGATGGCCAGCGTGTGTTCCAGAAATGGACGCCCGACATTTTTGTTCTTGTGCGTCCATGAAATACGTCTACCGTTTTCCATGTCTGCCAGCAGGCAAGCACCTCTGTCGGCAAGGGCATAGGCAATATGCTTCGAGCCGCCCCCAACCAGAAAAATATCATACTGACATTGCGGGCGATCCAGATAGCCATGCTCAAAAAGACCCTTCAAACGATTGGTGACATTTTTGCGCGATCCACCGACCAGCCGCCAAATATGCTGCGAACTCAAAAACCTGTGCGCAGCGACCAGACGAACAATATTGATATCACGCGGCGTCAATTGAAAGGGCGGTGGATTGCCAGAGCGTTTGCGTCTTGGTCGATATGAGGTAGGGCGACTGGAGTCACCCGAATTGTTTCCGGTGCTCATGATCATTCTCCCATCATATCATTTTGATGGTGCTTGTGGGGCAGCTCATAGAACATGGGGCCATTGCGACCATCACGAAATTTTCGAGCTCCAAGCGATACCAACCGTGCATAGAATTTGCGCTCGGACAAACCGTCTCGATTTTGAAGCTCGCACCATGACTTGTAGCTCTCGAACAATCGAGCACAATGCTCGGGATTGGTGCTCGCATATTGGGCCGTCCAGCCGCGCACGCTATCGCGATCAGGGTGTTGAGCTCGTTGTCGTACTCCGTGATCAGGTTTCGAGCTCGATGTTTCGGCCCCCTGGCCACTGGGGCCGAACCACGCCGACCACATGGTTGCATTGAAAAACCACAAAATGATCGCCAGGAACCATTCGAGCCCCGCCAGCGGCACAACTTCCACAACAGGTTTTGCATCGACCAGTCGAGCTCGCACCTCGCGCACCATGATCACCTGTGCAGTGATTTCTTTTTGCACTCTTGTGCGCCTGCGCCCCC
>JAJRQF010000027.1 GCA_024280375.1 Alphaproteobacteria bacterium
GGCGATATGGAGGCGCGCTCAATCGCAAGCGGCACACCATCGACAATACGCAGCCGCGAAATACGCGCAACTTTGCTATTGGCGCCCAAGCCCAGCGCCACCGTTTCGCGAGGTGAGGGGGTGGTGAGGCCTTTTTCCAGCAGGCGAGAACGAACAATTGCGCCGCGCCGCGCCATATCTTCAGAAAACGAAGTTAATTGCGAAAGCGACTGCTGAACCTTATCAATTTTTGGTGCAACAGAGGTGCCTGACCCCTGTTTTTGCACCACAAGGCCGTCATTGACCAAAGTTTGAACGGCTTTTCTGACCGTGATGCGCGAAACTTTGCTGATTTCCGCCATCACCCGTTCAGAAGGCAGCGGTTCGCCGGGCTTGATGTCGCCGGCCCGAATGGCGCTTTCAATCTGGTCATGCAATTGAACGTAAAGCGGCCCGTTTTGCTTGCGGGTCCAGTTTTCCTGCGTAAGAATTTCCCTGATCAAATCAGCCATTGGGCGCTCCGTTGGGTGCTCTATTGACCTGGGAAAATTCTTTCAAACAAAGCGCAAGTGCACCCTTTGATGCATCGCCCATCGGTTGGCTGAGCCGCTTTTTAAATCGTTTGTCGAGCAGTTCTGCATATACCGCACCCAAGCCTCCGAGCAGGCAGAATTTTTGCGCCCGGTCGGTCAAAATAACATCAAGCGTTTCTTCGATGTCGCGAATGGCATTGTTGACGATGCTGGTTGCAATCGGGTCGTTTTTTTGCGCGTATTCAAAAATCAAAGGGGCAAATTTGCCAAATTCTCCGGGTTTTTCCGTGTGGGCATATTCAACAATTGTCTGCGGATTATTTTTAAACTGGCCAAGAATATGGTCGCTCAAATCAGAACCGTTTTGAATGCCATCGAAACTCAATAAAGTTTCCTGCAGTAATGTGCGGCCCAATCTGGAGCCGCTGCCAAGATCACCAACCATGAACCCCCAGCCGCCAACCGTGTGAATTTCGCCGTGAGTTCGATAGATGAAAACCGCACCGGTTCCAATGATTGCAACAACGCCGTCATCATCACCAATTGCGCCCTGCAATGAAATTCGTGCATCCGTATCAATTTTGCAATGGGCGAAGGGAAGGGCCTTAATCATCCGGGCGCCGTAATCACCAATATTGGCGCCAGCCAGTCCCAGATAGGCAGAAGATGAATTGATTTTTTCCGGGCCAAGATTAGCTGCCGTTAAGGCCATTTGACAGGCTTCCAGGATATTGTCGCGCGCGCCGCCGAAATTGGTCATAATATTGGCAGCACCCGCAATGCCAGAACCCAGCGGCGTGCCACTTGCACTGGCGATTATTGCCCGGCAACCTGTTCCCCCGCCATCAATGCCAATAAAAATACTCACGATATCTCCTTTGGTTTATAATACCAATTTAATACCATTTACCAAGTGGTTTTTTCAAAATAATATTTACAGTGGTAACTTGTTGTTTTATAATAAGTATTTGCTAATTATTTGTACATACGCAAAATTATGATTAATGCATACTGGACAATTGGTATTATATTGGTATTGTTGATTTCAAATAGATTCCAATATGGAGGGATGCCACATTGGCCCTGCCAGTAACCGAGCAGCTCAATGAAATATCGAAGGGGTTGGATGCATTGGCGCCGGCCGCCATTCTTTCATTGTTGCATAATTCTCAGGTTAAGGCGGCCAATATTGTTGCGCAATCATTGGCGGAGATTGAGCAGGCGGCGCAGGTGCTTACCGATACAATCAACAAAGGTGGCAATATTATCTATGCGGCGGCGGGTAGTTCGGCTTTTATGGGGCTGGCAGATGGGTTGGAATTGCCCGGAACATTCGGTATTTCATCCAGCCGCATCAAAATGTTGATCGCCGGAAATACCGGAAAAATGTCTGACATGACCGGTTTTACCGAAGATGATACCGTGCAAGCAGAAGTCGATGTTAAGGCGGCCAATATTTCATCAAACGACTGCATGATCTGCATATCCGCCAGTGGCACAACGCCCTATACACTGGCAGCGCTGCAATCTGCCCGTGATAGAGGGGCCGCAATCATCGGCATTGCCAATAATAGCGACACCCCAATTTTGAACAAATCAGACGTGGCAATATTATTGAACACGCCACCAGAAATTATTCCAGGTTCCACCAGACTGGGTGCGGGAACGGCGCAAAAAATTGCCCTCAACATGATGTCGACACTAATGGGTGTGCATCTTGGCCATGTGCATGATGGCTATATGGTCAATCTGCATGCGGACAATATCAAGCTGGAAAAGCGCGCCTGTTCTATCATTGCTGATATAACCGGGTGTAGTGCGGCAAGCGCCAAGATTTATCTGGACAAATCGAATGGTTCTGTAAAACTGGCAATTATGGTGGCCAGCGGCCTGTCAGATATTGGCAAGGCAAATGAAATTCTTGAGAGCAATGGAAATAAATTAAGACCAGCGCTTTCAGTCTTAACGGGTCTTTGACCCGGATAACCTGAAGGTTCTGGCCTTCAAATAATAACCTGAAGGTTCTGGCCTTCAAATAATAAAACGCTTTTTGGCGTGAACAAGGGAGAGAAATATGACTTATAAATTCATGAAATCTATATTGCTTGCATCAACCATGCTGGTGGCAGCAGGTGTGGCGCAGGCCGAAGATGTTACGCTGACCATCGAAAGCTGGCGCAATGATGATCTGTCCATTTGGCAGGATAAAATCATTCCAGCATTTGAAAAAGCCAATCCGGGTATCAAGGTAAAATTTACCCCCTCGGCCCCGGCTGAATATAATGCCGTGCTGAACTCCAAACTGGATGCGGGTTCCGCTGGCGATATGATCACCTGTCGCCCGTTTGATGTGTCGCTTGGGCTTTATGACAAAGGCCATCTGGCTGCTTTGCAAGACCTTGAGGGCATGAAGAACTTTAGTTCGGTGGCAAAATCCGGCTGGAGCACCGATGATGGTTCTGCCACTTTCTGTGTGCCAATGGCCTCTGTAATCCACGGATTTATCTACAACAAGGATGCCTTCAAGGAAGTCGGCGTTGAGGTGCCAAAAACCGAAGCTGAATTTTTCGCGGTACTGGATAAAATCAAAAAAGACGGCAATTATATTCCGCTCGCCATGGGCACAAACGACCAGTGGGAAGCTGCCACCATGGGCTATAATAATATTGGCCCGAACTATTGGAAAGGTGAGGAAGGTCGTTTGGCCCTGATCGCCGGTAAGCAAAAACTGACCGACGAGGCATGGGTTGCGCCCTATCGCCAATTGGCAAAATGGAAGCCTTATCTGGGCGATGGTTTTGAAGCACAAACCTATCCCGATAGCCAAAACCTGTTCACCCTTGGGCGTGCAGCGGTATATCCTGCTGGGTCTTGGGAAATTTCAGGCTTCAACAAGCAGGCTGAATTTAAAATGGGTGCGTTTTATCCACCTGTGCAGAATGCCGGCGATGAGTGCTACATCTCTGATCATACCGATATTGCCATTGGCATGAACGCCAAAACCAAAAATCCAAAAGAGACCAAAATATTCCTCAATTGGGTTGGTTCTGCTGAATTTGCATCACTTTATGCAAACTCTCTACCGGGCTTCTTCTCGCTTTCAAACCACGAAGTGAAAATGGATGACCCGCTGGCTCAGGATTTTGTTTCCTGGCGTGGAAAATGCAAATCCAGCATCAGATCCACTTACCAAATCCTGTCACGTGGCAAACCAAATCTGGAAAATGATACCTGGAATGCTTCAGTTCAAGTGATCAAGGGTGCAGAAACACCTGAAGCTGCCGGTGCACGCCTGCAGAAAGGCCTTGCAAGCTGGTATAAGCCACAAATGTAAGCCTCTTTAAAAACGCCAATCTCCCCCAAATTTCGCGGGGGAGGTTGGTGCAATGAAAACGCATGGCGGGGGATGGCAAAGTGACAACTCAATCACATAACAAGCGCCCAACGCGCTGGCATATTGCCGTGTTTCTTGCCCCTGCGGTTCTGGTTTATACCGCGATTATGATCATCCCGCTTTTTGGTACTTTGCAATTTTCGCTGTTTCAAGAGGTCGAACGGTTGCAGGTTTTTGTCGGGCTGGATAACTTCAAAACCCTGTTTGGTGATCCCAACTGGTCAAAAAGTTTTTGGAATGCGTTGGCCAATAATGCCTGGTTCTTTGTCATTCATATGCTGGTGCAAAATCCGATCGGAATATTGCTCGCAGCAATTCTTGCAAGCCCGCACCTGCGCATGGCGGCCTTTTACCGGACCGCGATATTTATCCCGACCATTTTGTCCTTTGTGATTGTCGGCTTTGCCTGGAAACTTATTCTGTCGCCGATCTGGGGCATCAGCCCTGATTTACTTCAAATGATTGGCCTCAAAAGCCTGTTTGCGCCCTGGCTTGGCAAAGAAGCCTATGCGCTGACGACACTGGCGCTGGTGTCGGTCTGGCAATTTGTCGGCATCCCGATGATGTTGATTTACGCAGCCCTGTTGACCATCCCGGATGAGGTGCTGGAAGCGGCCGAATGCGATGGCATTACCGGCATGAAGCAGTTCTGGAAAATCAAACTGCCGCTTATTTTACCTTCAATCGGGATAATTTCTGTGCTGACCTTTGTGGCGAATTTCAATGCCTTTGATCTGATTTATACAACCCAAGGAGCACTGGCCGGGCCTAATTTTGCCACCGACATTTTAGGCACATTTATGTTCCGCACTTTCTTTGGATTTCAATTGCAATTGGGTGATCCAAATATGGGCGCGACCATCGCTTCTGCCATGTTCTTTGTCATTCTCATCGGCGTTTGTATTTACCTGTTTGGTATTCAAAGCCGCATGCGCCGCTATCAGTTTTAGGGGCGATTATGTCAAAGGCAACCCATTCTATCCCCCGTTCGATTGCCGCCCATGCGGTGCTTTCCGCCTATACAATTCTGGCGCTGTTTCCGGTGGTGGTGATCGTCATCAACTCGTTCAAAACCCGCAAAGCGATCTTCCGCCATCCGCTGGCTTTTCCCGATAGCGATAGTTTCAGCCTGATCGGCTATGAAACCGTGATTAAACAGGGCGATTTGTTTCTTTATTTCCAAAACAGTCTGATTGTCACCGTGGCCTCACTGTTTTTCGTGCTTTTATTTGGTGCAATGGCGGCCTTCGCACTGGCCGAATATCGCTTTCGCGGTAATACCTTGATGGGGCTTTATCTGGCGCTTGGCATCATGATCCCTATTCGCCTTGGCACGGTTTACATATTGAAAATCATGGTTGCTGCCGGGCTGGTGAACACTCTCACCGCGCTCATTTTAATCTATACGGCGCAAGGCCTACCACTGGCTGTATTCATATTGTCAGAATTTATGCGCCAGGTTTCAGACGACTTGAAAAATGCCGGACGTATTGACGGGCTGAACGAGTATAGCATCTTTTTCGTGCTGGTTCTGCCACTGGTGCGCCCTGCCATGGCAACGGTTGGGGTTTTCACCATGATCCCGATCTGGAACGATCTTTGGTTCCCGCTGATCATTGCACCGGCTGAAGAAACCAAAACCATCACCCTTGGGGCACAGGTGTTTATCGGCCAGTTTGTCACCGACTGGAACGCCGTTTTGTCGGCTCTTTCGCTGGCAATCATTCCTGTCATGGTGCTGTATTTGATTTTCTCACGACAGCTTATTCGGGGCATTACTGCGGGAGCGGTGAAATGAGCAAAATCAAAACCCTTGTCGCCGGCCTTGGTAATATGGGCAAAAGCCATGCGCTGGCCTATCACAATAATGATGCGTTTGAGATTATCGCCATGGTCAATCGCTCTGATGTGGCCTTGCCGCAAGAGCTTTCAGACTATCAGGTTCACCGGAATTATCTTGATACGCTGAACACATTTCGCCCTGATCTCGTATCAGTTAATACCTATTCAGACAGCCATGCGGAATTTGCCATTGCCGCAATGGAGCAGGGTGCACATGTGTTTTTGGAAAAACCAATTGCCACCAATGTGGCCGATGCGCGCCGGGTGGTTGATGCGGCCATTGCCAATGGTCGAAAACTGGTGATCGGTTATATTCTGCGCCATCATCCCTCATGGATCAGGTTGATCGAGGAAGCGCGCAATCTTGGCGGACCTTACGTTTTTCGCCTAAACCTCAATCAGCAGTCCAGTGGCGCAACCTGGGAAACCCATAAGCAGTTGATGAAAACCACGTCGCCGATTGTCGATTGCGGGGTGCATTATGTTGATGTGATGTGTCAGATCACCGATGCCAAGCCGGTGCGGGTCAACGGTATGGGCCTGCGTTTGAGCGACGAGATTGCCGAAGATATGTATAATTACGGCCAGTTTCAGGTGACATTCGACGATGGATCGGTCGGCTGGTACGAGGCCGGGTGGGGGCCGATGATGTCGGAAACCGCTTTCTTCGTCAAAGATATCATTTCACCCAATGGCTCGGTTTCTATCGTCATGGACCCGAATGCCAAGTCTGACGATATAGACACCCACACAAAAACCTCGCGCATTTTGGTTCATGGGGCTGCAACCGGCCCGGACGGGGCTTTTGTTGCAGATGATAAAATGCTGGAAATGACAGGTGAGCCCGGCCATCAGGAATTGTGTGATCGCGAACAGGCCTTTGTTGCCAAGGCGATAGCTGAGGATATTGATCTTTCACGCCATATGCAGGACGCGGTGCGCTCGTTGGCGATTTGTATGGCGGCCGATGAAAGCATTCGCAGCGGTAACAGCATAGAATTATAGGTAGGAAAAATGGGCACGCTAGAACTCAAGGGTATTCATAAATCATTCGGCGATGTCGAAGTGCTGAAGAATGTCGACCTTACGGTCGAAGAGGGTGAGTTCATCATTTTCGTTGGCCCTTCCGGTTGCGGAAAATCGACCCTGTTGCGCATTATTGCCGGCCTTGAAGACGCGACCAGCGGCAACATTACCATTGGCGGCGAGGTCGTCAATGAGCTCCCGCCATCCAAGCGCGGCATCGCTATGGTGTTTCAGACCTATGCGCTTTATCCGCATTTGACCGTGCGCGGTAATATGAGCCTCGGGCTGAAACAAGACGGCGCGCCAAAGGCCGAGATCAAACAGCGGGTGGAACAGGCCTGCGATATGCTTTCATTAGATGAGCTGATTGATCGCCGTCCGGCAGAAATGTCCGGTGGTCAGCGCCAGCGGGTGGCGATTGGCCGGGCCATCGTGCGAAAGCCGAAGCTGTTTTTGTTCGACGAGCCGCTTTCCAATCTCGACGCGGCGCTTCGGGTGAATACGCGGCTGGAAATTGCCCGTCTACATCGCCAGCTCGGCGCCACAATGGTCTATGTGACCCATGATCAGGTCGAGGCGATGACCTTGGGCGACCGGATTGTGGTGTTGAATGATACGCGGGTTGAGCAAATCGGCGCGCCGATGGAGCTTTATAACAATCCGGCTAATATGTTTGTCGCGGGCTTTATTGGTTCACCCAAGATGAATTTCATTGATGCCAAACTGCTTGGCCGTGATGATGCGGAAACCATTGGCATCAGGCCCGAACATATTTTGCTCGGTGGCGAGGGTGGCGATATTGAAGGCACGGTTTCCCATATCGAGCGGCTTGGCGGCGAGACCAATCTCTATCTGGAATGCGGCGATATGGGCTTGATTTCCGTGCGCCTGTTTGGGGCCTATGATTTCAATATTGATGAAAAATTATCCGGTAAATTCGAAGATGGTCGGACTTTCAAATTTGATAAAGCTGGAAATACGATCCGCTAATTATGTTCAGCCCACGCATATCTGTTTCCCTGTTGTTTTTTGTGAATGGTTTCCTAATTGGAAACTGGGCACCGCAAATTCCTGAATTCATTATTCGGCACTCACTGGATGAAAGCCAGATGGGGATGATGATCGCAATTTTTGGATTTGGCTCCCTATTGTTAATGCCGCTTACCGGCATCGCAATCGCAAAAATGGGCGTGGCGCCCATAACCAAACTCACTGGCGCCCTGGCCGTATCAACATTGTTCTGGGTCATCCTTGCGCCAAATATATTCATCGCAACATTGTCCATATTCCTATTTGGCGGATTTATTGCGGCGATGGATGTGGCGATGAACGCTTTTGCCGTTGATGTGGAACGGCAGTTATCAAAGCCTGTGATGTCATCGTGCCATGGGTTCTGGAGCCTTGGCGGGTTAGCCGGGGCAATCAGTGGTGGCTATTTGATTCAATCTTTTGGCAGTACATTGCAGGCGCTGATTTCCCTGATAATTGCCATATTGCTGGTGGTTTTTGCATGGCGACACATTATCAGCAAGGATACTGTGATGACCCAACAACGGCAGCCCATTCGTCTGCCAAGGACATTGCTGCCTTGGTTGATCGGCATTGTGGCACTGTTTTCTGCAATGCCCGAAGGCGCAATCATTGACTGGAGCGCGCTTTATATGCGGCAGGAATTGGGGGCGTCAGCCTTTACCTCATCATTGGCTTTTGGCGCATTCTCGGCCGCAATGGCACTTGTGCGGTTTGCTGGTGATCCTATCCGGGAAAAATTGGGTGCAGTGAAAACCGTGAAAATTTGCGCGTCGATAGCAGCTGTTGGCCTGCTCATATCTGGCCTTGCAAGCTCATCACAATTGGTCATTATAGGCTTTGCCATTGCAGGGCTTGGCCTATCCAATATTGTGCCGATTGCATTTTCAGCCGCCGGAAACTTGCCCGGTCTTGCCCCCGGCATTGGCTTGTCGCTAACAACAACAATTGGCTATTCGGGCGTGCTGGTGGCACCGGCTATATTGGGCTATGTGGCCGAATATACCGGCTTTGCCACCTTGTTTGCAGCTCTTTCGGTATTTCTAATCGCCGCATTTTTTATGGCCCCGATCACCCGCCATGCCGATTTTGGTAAAGCTAAAGTTGCACGTTGACCCCGGGCTAGACTGCGTCATGTTTACATGGAAGCAGTTAGGCTGCGAAGAGCAGCCCGATGCTAATGCATCGCTCCCGCGAAGGCTGGGGCGCAGCCCCAAATGGCCGTGAGCGATTACAACAGAATGGTTCCGTCAATAACAGACGCGCTTTTGGCCCGAGGGAAGCGCAAAACTTGAGCCTCTAAACCGCTCGCAAATTTTCCTCAATTACCCAATGCTCGGTTTCATCCAGCGCTTTTTCAATCCGGTCAAACAGAGTGTTGAGTTGGTCTGCTGTAATCACCATTGGCGGGCAAAGCGCCATCGTATCACCCAGCGCCCGGGAAATAGCCCCATGACCTTCGAGAATACGCGAACAGGTTGCGCCAACCCCGGCGGCCGGTGCAAATGGCGTTTTTTGTGATTTGTTTGCAACCAATTCGATGCCGCCAACAAGGCCGCAATTTCGAACCTCGCCAACCAGCGGATGATCGGCAAGTTTTGCAAGCCGGGCTTCAAATGTTGGCACCACAGAGCGCACATGGCCCAAAATATCGCGGGACTGGTAAATTTCCAGGGTTTTTACCCCAACAGCGCAGCCAAGCGGATGCCCGCCATAGGTGAAGCCATGGCCAAATGTGCCGATTTTGGCGGATTGCGCCTCCAGTACTTCGACCATGAATTCCGGCACCAATACGGCACCCAAAGGGGCGTAGGCCGAGGTTAACTGCTTGGCCACCGAAATGGTTGTCGGTTTCATATTCATGGTTTCACTGCCCCACCAATTGCCAGTGCGGCACATGCCGGTGATGACCTCATCACCAATCAGATAAATATCATGCTCGTCCAATACCTCTTGAATGGCCGGATAATAACCTTCCGGCGGAACAATTACACCGCCAGCGCCCATAACCGGCTCGGCAATCATCGCGGCAATCGTATCGCCACCCTCGCGCTCAATCAGATCGCGCAGGTTTTGCACGATACGGGCCAAAAATTCAGCTTCGCTCTCGCCATCTTCTCCAAAACGATAATAATGCGGGCAATCCGTATGAAGCACCCGGTCCAGCGGCAGATCAAAATCGCGGTGATTGGCCGGAAGCCCGGTCAGTGAGGCGGTCATCAGGGTCACCCCATGATAGCCCTTGATGCGCGAGATAATCTTTTTCTTTTCAGGCCGCCCGATTGCATTGTTGTAATACCAGGCGAGTTTCACCTGCGTATCATTGGCCTCGGAACCCGATGAGGTATAAAACACCTTGGAGATTGGCACCGGTGCCAGTTCTTTTAGCTTTTCGGCGAGTTCTATTGCCGGTTCCGTGCCCTTGCCACCAAATTGATGATAATAGGGCAGGGCCTGCATTTGCTCATATGCTGCTTGAACAAGTTCCTCATCGCCAAAGCCAAGGCCGGCGCACCAAAGGCCGGACATACCTTCAATATATTCATTTCCTTGCGTATCATAAACAAAAACGCCCTTGCCATGATCCATGATCATCGGGCCGGTTTCATGAATTTTGTGCAAGGGTGTGTAAGGGTGAAGTATGGATGCAAGATCACGGGTTTGCAGGTTGCTGAGGGGTGCGTTCATGGCAGTCTCCAAATTACCAAGTTGATTATTTTTCGCGACTATGCGCCTTTAAAATTTGCTGTCAACACTTGTGATTTTGAGGTAAATGTAGGCGGCGATATTTGTTAGCGAAGCTTGTAACGGTGCTATATGGTGAGCGAAGAGCGAGCCGCCCGAACAAGTGATCGCACGTGGCGCGAAGCGTCTCGCAAGAGAACGTGGAAAAGGCGCTCATGCGAAGGCCCAGCGCGATTGCGATGGAACAGCCGTGAGCTAAAAAGGTTGAGGAACTAAACAAGAGGCGTGGTTTGGCTTTCAAGTGATCGCACGTGGCGCGAAGCGCCTCGCAAGAGAACGTATAGAATGCCAAGCCGGGGATGAAACAAACAAGAGGCGTGGTTTGGCTTTATCCAAGCCGGGGAAACTAAACAAACAAGAGGCGTGGCTTGGCTTTATCCAAGCCGGGGAAGTATAAAATAACAAGAGGCGTGGCTTGGCTTTATCCAAGCCGGGGAAGTAAAGTATGTGTGGCAGATTTGCGCTTACCCATTCATTTGAGGAAATGGTTGACTGGTACAATTTAATTGTACCGGCCAACAATAATGAAATGACCCCGCCGCCCCGTTATAATATTGCGCCAACCCAGCCGATCATGATGATTGATAATGGTCAAAAAGGTCGCCAACATATGCTTGTTCGTTGGGGGCTGATGCCCGGATGGGTGAAAGAACCGGATAATTTTACTTTGTTGATAAATGCGCGCTCTGAAACCTCGGCGGAAAAACCTTCGTTTCGAAATGCCATGCGCCATCGGCGAATGCTGGTGCCGGTTTCGGGCTTTTACGAATGGCGGCGCACGGGCAGAAAATCGCAACCCTATTGGGTGCGCCCTCGCGATGGTGGCTTGATGACCATCGGCGGGTTGATGGAAACATGGGCAGGCAGTGACGGCACAGAAATTGATACCGGTTGCCTTTTAACCACCCATGCAAATGAGAGTTTTTCCAAAATTCACCATCGCCTGCCGGTTATTTTGCGGCCCCGTGATTTTGACCAATGGCTGGATTGCATGAATAATGAACCCCGCCATGTGGCAGACCTTATGCAGCCGGTGGATGATGATTATCTAGAAGCCATTCCGGTGAGTGATCTGGTCAACAAGGTTGCTAATTCAGGTGTGGAAATCCAATCCCCGGTGGAATTGCCCTGTGAGGCCGCCGCCGTAGAAGATCAAGTAAAGAGCAAAAAAAAGCGCCCGCTCAAAAAAGCAGATGACGATCAGCTATCTATGTTTTAGAGCTTTTAAATGATTGATTCCATTTCCTTTGCTCCGGCACTCAAAGGTTTTTTGTTGGGCGGTAGCCTTATTATAGCCATTGGTGCGCAAAACGCATTTATTTTGCGCCAGGGGCTGCTTCGCTCGCATGTCTTTATTCTGTGTCTGATATGCGCCCTGTCTGATGCTTTGCTTATTGCTGTCGGTGTTGCAGGTCTTGGTAGATTGATTGAGCAGAATGACTATCTGTTGAAGTTTGTGACAATAGCTGGAAGTCTGTTCTTGTTTGCCTATGCGCTTATTGCAGCACGCCGTGCCTTTAGTGCGCATGTGCTGGATGTCGGATCGCAAAAGGCTCCTAGCCTAAAAGTAGCAATCGCCACCGTGTTGGCATTTACCTTTTTAAATCCGCACGTATATCTGGATACGGTCATCCTGATCGGGTCTCTATCGGCGCAATATGTCGGGGAGCAGAGGTTTGCTTTCGGCACAGGTGCCGTAATCGCCTCATTCGTCTGGTTTTATATGCTGGGATATGGCGCGCGCTGGCTAACACCTGTATTCGCCTCACCATTGGCATGGCGGGTGCTTGATGCGCTGATCGCAATTGTAATGGCAGCACTTGGCCTATCGTTGGTTTGGCGATTTTTTGCTGGCTGAATTAGCATTATTGCCAGCTTTCAATGCGGTTGCAGCTATTACAGCCGGTATGCCGATTGCCCGATAATGCTCACAAAATTTGGCCTCAAACGCGCGATCTTTGGCAGATTTGAATTGCACACTTTTCTGGTTCATTGGTCTTACTCCCTGCATGAACCAATCAGCCTGGCATGAAATGCTTAACGTCTTACAAATTTATTCGTTCACTTTATTTCCCGTTCGCTTGCGCGTAAACACGTGCGCTCACTTGATGCCCCAACTGAACCGATAGGTGAAGCGCGAAGCGCCCAAGCGGAGCCGATGCATAAGCATCTGGCGTGAGCGCGTAGAATTGCCAGCAAAAAAGAACACCACCCAACCACATGAAGCGATTGGGTGGCTTCTATCCGACTAACATGTGGGGCATATGTCAGCCTGAAGTAACCAGATAACGATACGGCAGGGAAATAACCTGTGATGTGCAATAGGTCACATTGCGTATTTGCGGTTGTTTTGCGGGGGCGCCACAGCCAAAATCTTGCTTGACCTTCCGGCCGCCATTTACGATAAGGGCGCCATGAACATGAAAGTGACAAATATTATTGGCGCACGTTTAGACGCTATTTGCATTTACCGGTGCATTATTATCTAGCAAATTGCTGGCCCGGTCGTTCATGCCTTCTTAAAAATTAGTTCGAACGCCCCGGTCAGGGTGAATTTATGCGTGCAATTGGCACGCCGCAAGTCATGAAAGATGGGACGAAACAAAATGAATACGCATTTGGCATCCAGCCCAACAATGATGCTCTACAATACGCTGACACGCAAAAAAGAGGCCTTTTTGCCAATTGATGCGAATAAAGTGCGGATGTATGTCTGCGGGCCGACGGTCTATGATTTTGCCCATATAGGCAATGCGCGTCCGGCGATTGTGTTTGATGTGCTGTTTCGGGTTTTGCGCCATATTTATGGGGCAGAGCATGTGATTTATGTGCGTAATATCACCGATGTGGACGATAAAATTAATGCGCGCGCGGTTCGCGATTTCCCTGAGCTGCCGTTGAACGAAGCAATTCGCAGCGTGACCGAAAAAACGACCCAGCAATATCAATCTGATATGAGCGCACTTGGTTGCCTTGAGCCAACGCATCAGCCACGGGCAACGGAAAATATCGGTGAGATGAAGGCGATCATCCAGACCCTGATCGACAAAGGCCATGCCTATTTGGCCAAGGGTGGGCAGGGTGTTGAAGTTCTGTTTTCTGTATCATCCATGCAAGATTATGGCGTGTTGGCCAACCGCAATCTCGATGAGCAGGTGGCCGGCGCGCGTGTTGCCGTTGAGGGCCACAAGCGAAATCCGGGTGATTTTGTGCTGTGGAAAGAATCGAGCGAAACGGAACCCGGCTGGGATGCGGAATTTAGCCAGAATGGCGAAACAACCAGCCTCCGCGGCAGGCCCGGCTGGCATCTTGAATGTTCCGCCATGAGTGACCGTTATTTGTGGGCAGAAATCAAAGGTCAGCTTTCTCCTGAAGGCCAGAGCCAACCGCATAAATTTGATATTCATGGTGGCGGACTGGATTTGATTTTCCCGCATCATGAAAACGAAATCGCCCAGTCGCGCTGCTGCTTTGAAACCAATGCGATGGCGAATTACTGGATGCATAATGGGTTTTTGCAGGTCGAAGGCGAAAAAATGTCGAAGTCGCTAGGCAATTTTGTCACCGTGGATGAGTTGCTGCAATCGGAGAAACTTGGCGGCAAAAAGTGGTCGGGCGATGTGTTGCGATTGGCCATGTTGATGACCCAATATAAAGAGCCGATTGATTTTTCCACCAAACGGCTGGAACAGGCTGGCAATATTTTGCGTAAATGGCGGGCGATTTCCCGTGCGGTGCCCGATGGAACATCAAAAGACGCAATGCCGGATGCGGAAGTATTGAAATTTTTGAGCGATGATCTGAATACGCCAGGAGCAGTGCAGCGTCTTTCGCAGCTTGCGAAAAATGCAAAAACTGTCGATCAGAAGCAAGAGTTTCTTGCCAGCGTGGAATTGCTGGGTATTCGCTTTGAAGCGCCAGCAAGAGAGGTAAACACCGCCTCGATTGAGGAACAAATCAAAAAGCGGCTGGCCATGATCGGTGATAAAAACTGGGCAGAGGCGGATAAAATCCGCGATGACCTCTTGGCCAAAGGTGTGCAGCTTAAGGATGGCAAAGACGCCAACACTGATGAGCGGATAACAACCTGGGAAATGCAGTGAATGCGCGGTGTCGGCTAATCTCCCCCCTTGAGGGGGAGATGTCACGCAGTGACAGAGGGGGGTATTTATTTGTGCCCGCCAAAATGACATTTTTCGTTTCTGTCGCTACACCCCCCTCTGTCGTTTCACGACATCTCCCCCTCAAGGGGGGAGATTGGAATCCGAATTTAATCTTTAGCGGCGGCAATGAGGTGGAATTGTGAACCATCATCCTGCCTCAGGGAAACAAAGGTCATTTGCAAAACATATGCGCAGCAATTTAACTGATGCTGAGTTGAAGCTGTGGAATGAATTACGGGCGCACCGGTTAATGGGAATAAAATTCCGACGGCAAGTTCCATTTGGCAATTATATAGTCGATTTTGCCTGTCCGGCACATAAGCTGATCATTGAAATCGATGGATCCGGACACGGAGAAAGTGTGCAGCAATCTTACGATACCGAGCGCACAAGCTATCTTGAAAGTATCGGGTGGCGTCTCATCCGATTCTGGAATGCTGATGTGATCAGCGATGTCGATGGAGTATGTTCTCATATTCTGGCAGTGATTGATGAAATGGGCCCTAACACAAATGAAAAATAATGCTCTTTCTGGCGGTTGCCAATGCGGGGCGGTGCGGTTTTCGACCCAAAAGCTTGGGCGCGCCTCCATTTGTCATTGCCGCATGTGCCAAAAAGCCTTTGGTGGCTTCTATGCCGCACTGGTTTCTGCCGATGAATTTAGCTGGACGCGCGGAAAGCCATCGTGGTTTCGCTCGTCAAATCAGGTTGAGCGCGGGTTTTGCGAAAAATGCGGCACACCGCTTGCTTATAGATTCGATGGCGGTATTGAGCTTGCAATTGCTGCATTTGACAAGCCTGAACTGCTACCACCGGAAATTCAAATTTGCACAAAACACCGGGTTAAATATGTGGACGGGCTTGCCAATATTGAAGCCTTTGAATACGGGGCGGATGAAAATGTGGATGCGATATTTAACAATGTCCATTCCTATCAACACCCGGATCATGATACCGAAGAATGGCCGCCAAAATGACTGAGAGAAATTCACAAATACCAAAATGGTTGCTGTATAAAATTATCGGGACGGTTATTGTCATATTGGTGGTAACGGCGGCAGCTCTTATTTACGCGGGAATACTGGGATAATTTTATGACCAATCAATCAGCCATCGCGCAGGCTTAGGGATAATTTTATGACCAAAACACGTTTATATTTGTTTGATACGACACTTCGCTGCCCGCCTTGCCCGCAGCCGTTTGGCGGCGAGGACAGGCAGTTCAAAAAAACAGCCATCGCGCAGGCTTAGGGATAATTTTATGACCAAAACACGTTTATATTTGTTTGATACAACATTAAGAGATGGCGCGCAGACCCCAGGTATTGATTTCTCGGTCGAGGATAAAATTACCATTGCTAATCTGCTGGATGATTTTGGTCTCGATTATGTGGAAGGCGGTTACCCCGGTGCAAATCCGACGGACACCGCATTTTTTCAACAGAACAGAACGCAAAATTCAACCTTTACCGCCTTTGGTATGACCAAGCGGGCAGGCGTTTCCGTTTCCAATGATCCGGGGTTGGCGGCCCTTTTGAACTCCAGCGCATCAGCCATTTGCTATGTGGCAAAGGCCTGGGATTATCATGTGCGGGTCGCCCTTGGCTGCACCAATGAGGAAAATCTGCAGTCGATTGCCGCATCAATCAAAGCCGCCATTGATGCGGGCAAAGAGGCGATGCTTGATTGCGAGCATTTCTTTGATGGCTACAAGGCCAATCCTGAATATGCGCTTTCATGCGCCAAAACCGCTTATGATGCGGGCGCACGCTGGGTCGTTTTGTGTGACACCAATGGCGGCACCTTGCCGGGCGAAATTACCAGCATTGTTGAAGCGGTTGCAAAGGTTATCCCCGGCTCCAATCTGGGAATTCACACCCATGATGATACGGAGCAGGCGGTCGCCAATACGCTCGCTGCGGTGCAGGCAGGTGTGTGTCAGATACAGGGAACTATAAACGGGGTGGGCGAGCGGTGCGGCAACGCCAATCTCATGTCAATCATCCCGACTTTGATGCTGAAAAGTGAGTATGCCGATAAATTTGAAATCGGAATTTCTTCCGACAAGCTGAAAGAAATCACCCGTCTTTCCAGAGCCTTTGATGAATTGCTTAACCGCGCGCCGCAAGACCAGTCAGCCTATGTGGGCACGTCTGCATTTGCCACAAAGGCGGGTATTCACGCATCCGCACTTCTTAAAGAGCCTGAAACCTATGAACATGTGCCACCTGAATTAATCGGCAATTCTCGCCATGTGATGGTTTCCGATCAGGCGGGTAAATCCAATTTTCTGGCAGAGCTTTCCAAACGCGGTATTGAGGTCGATAAATCTGACCCGCGTCTGGATACGTTGATTTCGGTGGTCAAAGAGCGCGAGGCCAATGGCTATGCCTATGAATCAGCCGATGCGAGTTTTGAACTGCTGGCGCGCCGTTCGCTCGGTGGTGTACCGCTCTATTTTGAGGTCGAGAGTTTCCGCGTCGGTGTCGAGCGGCGGTTCAATGCCATAGGCGATATTGTAACCGTCTCGGAAGCAGTGGTGAAACTCAATGTGGGCGGTGAGCAATTTCTGTCGGTGGCCGAAGGGCAGGGGCCGGTTAATGCGCTTGATTCGGCCCTTCGCAAAGATCTTGGTCGTTATCAGGAATATATCGCGGATCTTGAACTGGTGGATTATAAGGTGCGCATTCTAAATGGCGGCACCGAAGCCATTACCCGGGTGTTGATTGAATCAACCGACAACAGCGGCAAACGCTGGTGGACGGTTGGGGTTTCTGACAACATTATCGACGCCTCTTTGCAGGCATTGCTGGACTCGCTCACCTATAAGCTGATGAAGAGCGATGCCGCTATATGAGCGCAGACCATCCGCCGGTAACATCACGAACTGAAGCAGACAAATCAGCCACAGCTGGATTTTTCTATGCCCTTACGGCCTATTTGCTATGGGGCTTTTTGCCTTTATACATGAAGGCGATGGAGCACATTCCGGCGGTGGAAGTGGTGGCCCATCGTGTTTTATGGTCAATACCTATTGCGGCCATTATTCTTGTAGCGCTGGGGCGCACCGGCGACTTTGTCAAAGCACTTAAAACCCCGCGCGTATTGGCCATGATGTTTTTGACCGCCCTGTTTATCTCGATAAACTGGGGTGTTTATATCTGGGCGATTTCAGTCAATATAGCCTCGCAGGCGGCGCTTGGATATTATATAAACCCGCTATTTTCTATTCTGGTTGGCATGGCATTACTGGGGGAAAAACTTGCCCCGTTGCAGATATTTGCGGTTATTTTGGCCTTTGTAGCAGTCGTTGTAATGACCATTGCAATGGGTGAGTTACCCTGGGTCTCACTGATATTGGCGGTTTCATTTACCTTCTATGGCTATTTGCGCAAGACGGTTGATATTGGCCCGACACAAGGATTTTTGCTCGAGGTTATATTGTTGTCACCGTTGGCAATTGCTTATCTGATATGGTTGAGCATGAACGGCCAAAGCCACTTTAATGGTGAAGGGTGGAATTATTGGCTGCTTGCCGGCACCGGGTTGGTTACCGCTATTCCCTTGATTTTATACGCATCCGGCGCAAAGCGCTTGCGCTTGGCCACCATTGGGTTGATGCAGTATATCGCCCCAACCATGATATTTCTATTTGCAATATTCGTCTTTGATGAGCCATTGGGCTTTTGGCAGATCGTTGCATTTGCCCTGATCTGGACGGCGCTGACGCTCTATTCGATTTCAATTTTCAGCCAGCGCAATGCCAGGAGTTAGAGTTTTGCGATGGTATCCGTATCGCCGGCAGGCTTGATTTGTGCAGCTTTTGCCAGGATTTCCGGCAAAATATCCTCTGCCCTATCAACAATCAGCGGTTTGACCAGGGCTGATGAATGGAAAAAGCCTTCATTGTCCATATGATCAAACAGGTTCATTAGTGGCGTCCAGAAATTATCAATATTCGCAACCGCAATCGGCTTGTTGTGACGGCCAAGCTGGCTCCAGGTCAATATCTCCACCAGCTCTTCAAGCGTACCGATACCGCCCGGTAGGGCAACAAATGCATCTGACTTTTCAAACATCAAATGCTTACGTTCATGCATATCTTCGGTAAGAATCACCTCACCAACCTCATGCACGCCATCCTTATGCCATTCGTGCGCCACTAGAAATTTTGGAATAATTCCAACGACTTCACCGCCATTTTCAAATGCCGCACGCGCAACGGCTCCCATAATACCGCGATTGCCGCCGCCATAAACCAGCTTTATATTGGCATCCGCCAGCGCCTTGCCTAAAATTTCCGCCTGTTTTTTGTGGGCTGGATTTGCGCCGTCTGATGATCCGCAATAAACGCAAACTGATCGAATTTCAGTCATTTCATTTCCCGATATATTGTAAGTGAATTGAACTCATGGTTCTGAAAAATTGATTTTTGTCGGCAATTTTTGATTTACCGTTCACCATCTATTACAAACTTATTAGCGCAATGTGATTCCCTTGTCGTGCAGGGTGCTATAGAATAAATAGAAAACAAGTGGATAAACGTAGATTTTAATGCAGATAATTTATTGTCTTGTCGCAATCCAACGACAACGTGGTTTCTGTAAAGGTCGAGGTATTTAATGGCACAAGTTTCACAATTGGGTTTCTGGATGTTTTCCGGCGCATTGGGCGCTGTTGGCGTGGCGGCAACTACCGGTTATTTGGACCAACCACCTCGCGGTGCAATGCCGACCAAAACCACCATAATTGGCGAACAGATAAGCGGCAGCAATGCGGCAAAAAAACCAGAGGATACGAAAGTTGCAAAACTCGCAACAAATGAGAAAGCTGCAACAAATAAAGATCCGGTTGTAACGCCATTAGAAATCATTCCTACTTTCGATATTCTAAGGGTGGAAATAGATGGCTCGACCCTGATTGCCGGTAAGGCTGAACCAAATTCCAGTATCGAAATTTTTGACGGTGTTGCCATTGTTGCCAAAACCACCGCGGGAAAAAATGGTGATTTTGTAGCAATTCTGGAAAATCCGCTATTACCAGGGGAACATCAACTGGGCATTCGTGCAACTGGAAAAGACAGTAAAGTACTGGTTTCTGAAGAAACCGGACTTGTCAGCATGCCGAAAAAGCAAGATGGTCAATTGCTGGCGATGGTTATGAAGCCGGGTGAAGCAAGCCGTGTTCTGCAGAAGCCGGAAGCAGATAATGCTGCTAAAGCTGAGACCATGCCTGAAACCTCCATGACTAAGAAGGCAGACGCACCTTCGGGCAAGGTTGCTGAAAAGAAACCTGAAGCAACTAAAAGCACTGAAATGGCCGCCATTGAAAACAAGGGCGAGGCCGCGGTAAAAACTGAAATTATTGTTGATAAAAAACCCGCAGAGCCAAGTGTGAGCGAACAAAAAACCGCTTCATTGGCGCCTGAAAAATCAGGCACATCTGAAACTTCCAATCCGGTTAAATCGGCAGATGGAAAATCAGCCACGCCAGAAAAGGCCAGCGAAAAGCCCACAGAAAAAGTGGGCGAAAAAGCACCGACAATTATCGTCGAGGCGGTCGAAGTCGATGGAGCCAGCATGTTTATTGCAGGTGCCGCAGAGCCTGGTCGTCGGGTGGCGATCTATGTCGACAATAAGCTGATCGGTTTTGCAGATGGGTCGCGGGAAGGACGGTTCTTGCTGGAAGTTGAGCGAGATCTTGCCCGTGGCGAACATGTGGTACGCGCCGATATTTATGATGCCGCTGGTAAAACTGTTGCCGCGCGAGCCGAAGTGCCGTTGATCCACGAACCAGAGCAACCGCCAGTGGTCGTGGCCAAGGTAGAGCCAAAAGCGGAACCTGTTGAGAAACAGGTTGAAACGGCGGCACCTGTTGAACAAAAGCAGGCTGAACTCACTAAAAATGTGACCGTGGTCAAAAAGCAACCGGCATCAACTGATACCGGTGGTGCCAAACAGACCAGCAATGATAACATGGCAACCAGTTCCAATAGCGACGAAAAAACTCCGATTAAGAAATCTGAACCGAAAAAGATGGAAACTGCCACCGTTGAAACAGCCGCGGTTGAAGGTGAGGCAAAAACAAACAAGTCAGCCGATGCCGTCGAAACCGCTGTCAAAACCGCTGAAAAGATTGTTGAGAAAAAGCTTATAATTACCTCCGGCAGCGAGAAAAAGTCGCCACCAAAGATGGCCAAAGATATTGAAACAGCAGCGGTCGCGCCAAAGGGGGCAAAGCCAGATGTTCCAGAAAAAATGGAAACTGATGCTACGGAGCAACAAACCACGCCGGCCAATTCGGCTGATCTGAAACCTGCTGAGGAAAAAACAGCTGAAGCCGCAAGCCTTGCGAAAAAGCCAACCGCCAAAATGAAAAAAGCCGAACCGGAAGCTGAAAAGAAACCGGTCGATACCGCGAAAGCCCCGATCAAAGCGCCAATTATTGTTGAGGCCAAGCAGCCGGTGAAATCAAAAGTTGCAAGCCTGGTGTCTAAAGCTGCCGAGGCAACGCGAGTTTTGCGCACCGGGTCGTCGGTAATTATTCGCCGTGGTGATAGTTTGTGGCGTATTTCATACCGTACCTATGGTCGCGGTATTCGCTATTCGACTATCTATCAGGCAAATCTCAATCAATTGAGAAGCCCGCACAGAATTTACCCGGGGCAGATTTTGAAGGTGCCAAAAAAGAAATTCAGCGGCGAGGGGTAACCCATCCGGGTTCCCGGAAAATTTTGCGAGTGCCGCATTGTCAATATCACTTTGTGAGTTATCCTCGCTATTGTTGATTAAAATTGGCGAGAGCAAGATTTATAATTATTCGCTCACGGGCCCCTATACCATCACGAATTTGCCGCCTATATCTGTGACTGTATCTGCGTCCCGTAAACATTATCAATAAACCACCTGAATAGATCCGGGAACGATTTTCCATGGCCGAAATCGCTAAAATAGTAGCAAGTGCGGAGGAGTTTTATCGCTCTCCACCGCAGAATGTTGAAGCTGAACAGGCATTGCTTGGCGCAATTCTGGTGAATAATGATGCGTTTTATCGCGTTTCGGATTTTTTGGAGGCAGAGCATTTTAACGATGCCACCCATAGCCAAATTTACAAAATAGCCAGCGAAATGATCAAGGCCGCAAAAAAGGCCAATCCGGTTACCTTGAAAACCTTTTTACCGTCGGATGGAAAAGTCGGCGATATGAGCATTGCTCATTATTTGGCGCGTCTGGCGGCAGAAGCCACAACCATCATCAATGCCGAGGATTACGGCCGCTCGATCTATGATCTTGCCACCCGCCGCTCGTTGATTACCATTGGCGAAGACATGGTGAATATCGCCTTTGATGCGCCGGTTGATATGCCACCGGCAAAACAGATCGAAGATGCCGAACGTCGCCTGTTTGAAGTGGCCGAAACCGGCCGCTATGATGGTGGATTTCACACATTTGGCGATGCGGTTGGCACCGCCATCGACATGGCCAGCGCCGCATTTCAGCGTGATGGACATCTTTCCGGTGTTGCAACCGGTTTAAGCACTCTTGATGCGCGGATGGGTGGGTTGCAACCATCGGATTTGATCATTCTTGCGGGGCGCCCCGGCATGGGCAAAACCTCGTTGGCAACTAATATCGGCTATAATATTGCTGAAGCCTATGAACCGGAAGTCCAGCCGGATGGCACATTTAAAGCCAAAAATGGCGGCATTGTCGGGTTTTTCTCACTGGAAATGTCGTCAGAGCAACTGGCCACCCGTATTATTGCCGAGCAGACTGAAATTTCATCGAGCAAAATCAGGCGCGGGGAGATCAATGAGGCGGAATTTGAAAAAATTGTCGGCACCTCGCAGATCATGCATAGAATTCCGCTTTATATCGACCAGACCGGTGGTATTTCTATTGCTCAGTTGGCGGCGCGTGCCCGCAGGCTGAAGCGACAACGCGGGCTTGATGTGCTGATTATCGACTATATCCAATTGATGCAGGGCAACAAAAAAACCGATAACCGGGTGCAGGAAATTACTGAGATCACCACTGGGTTAAAAGCCCTTGGCAAGGAACTTGCGGTGCCTATTATTGCGCTTTCGCAGCTTTCTCGTCAGGTGGAAAACCGCGATGATAAACGCCCGCAACTTTCAGACCTGCGTGAATCTGGTTCGATCGAGCAGGATGCGGATGTGGTGTTGTTCGTATATCGCGAGGAATATTACTTGCAAAACAAGGAACCTGACCTTGGTTCATCCGATTATGCCGACTGGAAAATGAAGTTCGATAACTCGCTTGGCAAGGCAGATGTGATTATATCCAAGCAACGTCACGGACCAACCGGAACGGTCAGTCTGGGTTTTACCCCCGAATTCACAAGATTTTCTGATTTGGCTGAAGATGACCATTTGCCGGAGCGATTTGAGTAACTCAAATCAGCACGAATATTTTACGGATTGGATGTATTTCTTTGTACTTTGGCCTTAAGCCTTTGAACGGAATCACATAAAAGCACCAAAGGTTGGATTGATGACCAAATTTATTGCTGTAAAATCAACGTGAGCGGGTAATTCCTGGCGTTCAATTTCTTTTACTTCCGAGGGCAATTCCCCTGCAATTTGTCGCATCATCATTATTTGACGGGCTTGCTACTTGATTAATTTTTTCAATGGTTTAAATGCGAGACAAGGAAAATTAAGAATCAATTTGGGGCAATTTCTGCTATCTGAATTTAATGACGAAATAGATAGCTATAATCTGGGAATTTATATGTCGCACGTGAATGCATCCGAGTCCTCGGAAACGCCAGCTCGAAACTGGTTGAAGACCCTCGCAAAATACCGTGAACCCAGTCAAATGCGTAGCATTGTTGAGCTGTTAATTACCGGAATTCCATTTCTGCTGTTGTGGGTAGCTGCCTGGTGGGCGCTTTCAATCTCATATTGGCTATCGTTGGCCATTTGCATACCGGCAGCCGGTTTTTTGGTTCGCCTGTTTCTCATCCAGCACGATTGCGGTCATGGGGCATTTTTTGCCAATCGTGCTGCAAATAACTGGGTTGGCCGGGTTTTAGGCATCGTTACATTCACCCCCTATGAGGTTTGGAAGAAGGACCATGCATTGCATCATGCTTCTTCCGGCAATCTCGATAAACGCGGCTTTGGCGATATCAAAACCTTGACCGTTAATGAATATATGAACCTCAGTCGGCTCCAAAAATTGCTTTATCGCATGTACCGGCACCCGCTGGTACTGTTTGGCGTTGGTCCAGCCTATGTATATTTGCTGCGCAATCGCCTGCCGTTGGGCTTTATGAACTCATCTAAATATTGGCTTAGCGCCATGGGTACAAATTTGGCAACCGCCGCCATTGGTGGGGTGATCGTGTTTTATGGCGGACTGCTGCCATTCCTGTTGATCCTGTTGCCAATTACAGTTATGGCGGCCTCAATTGGCGTATGGTTGTTTTACGTACAGCACCAGTTTGAAGACACCGTTTGGGCTGAAACTGACGAATGGGACCTGCATGATGCGGCCCTTTACGGCAGCACCCACTATGATTTACCAATGATACTGCAATGGTTTTCTGCCAATATAGGCATCCATCATGTGCATCATCTATATAGCAAAATTCCCTATTATCGTTTGCCACAGGTACTGAAAGACTATCCTGAACTTGCCTCCATTAAACGCATGACGCTGATGGAAAGCTTCTCAACTGTGAAATTGCGGTTGTGGGATGAGGGCCAAAAGAAGCTAATTTCTTTTCAGGCGGCCTATGCTTTGCAGCCCCAGAAAATTTAGTCTGCTGTAATTGACGGCTAAATTGAGGATAATTGGCGTGAACCGATGGAAGATCCTCTAAATTCGATATCGCCTGGCTCAGGTGGGCGGCTGGAAATTGATCTGGCCGCGATTGGCGCAAACTATTCCCTGTTGTCGAAAAAGGCTGCAAATGCGGAAACTGCCGCAGCGGTAAAAGCCAATGCCTATGGCCTAGGGCTCGAACCCGTTGCAAAGGTGTTGGCCAAAAAAGGCTGCAAAACCTATTTTGTGGCATTGCCGCAAGAGGGTGCGTTGCTTCGAAAGATGCTTCCAGATGCAACAATTTATGTGCTGGCAGGCCTTGGGCCGAAATCACTCGATACATATATTTCTCACAGCTTATCACCGGTGCTCAATACGCTGGAAGATACGGCACTTTGGACGAATGCAGAAAACTCCGCCTCACACCCCTATGCCATTCATTTTGATACGGGTATGAACCGGCTAGGCCTTTCGCTCGATCAATTGGCCGAGGTAGCAAGCCTAAAGCCGCAATTGATCATGTCGCATTTTGCCTGCGCCGATCAGCCGGATCACCCGCTCAATCAAAAGCAGCTTGAAAGGTTTCTGGCCGTTCGAAAGAGTTTCCCGCAAGCGCGGGCATCTTTGGCCAATTCAGCCGCAATTCTAAGCCGCGATGATTGCCAGTTTGATCTCGTTCGCCCCGGTATCGCGCTATATGGCGGGGCGGCGGTTAATGGTGTTGCAAACCCGATGCGGCAGGTGTTGCGGCTTGAAGGGCGTATTCTCCAAATCCGTAACATCAAACAGGGCGATACTATTGGATATGGGGCAACACATGTATTTGACCGAGATAGCCGGGTCGCCATAGTTGGCGTCGGTTATGGCGATGGTTATCATCGGGCCTCGGAAATCGGGACCAAACGATTTGGCGCATTTGCCGGCCAAAAGCTGCCATTACTGGGCCGCATTTCCATGGATCTTTCTGCCTTTGATGTCACTGATTCGTCAAAACCGGGGGATTCGTCAAAACATGGAGATCGGCCTAAACAGGGAGACTGGATCGAGTTGATCGGTGAAAACTGTACATTGGGCGAGGTGGCAACAGCAACTGGCACAATCGATTATGAAATACTAACATCGCTTGGGCATCGTTTTGCCCGGAATTACATCAACGGATAATTGAGAAAAACCAGTGGCCAAAGCCAAGATACAATTTATTTGCCAAAACTGCGGCACCATGCATACGCGCTGGGCCGGTAAATGCGATGGCTGTGGCGAGTGGAATACCCTATCGGAAGACAATCCGCTTGCCGGCATTGGCGGCGGGCCGGGAAAAGCATCGGCTGCCAAAGGTCGCGAGGTTGCTCTTTATTCGCTTGATGGCGAAATTGAAGAAGCGCCCCGGTTTCACTCTGGTATTGGCGAACTTGACCGGGCAACTGGCGGCGGGTTTGTACTGGGTTCGGCAATTCTTCTGGGTGGCGAGCCGGGCATCGGTAAATCGACCATATTAATGCAGGTCTCTGTTGCGCTGGCAAAATCCGGCCGCAGTGTGGTTTATGTATCAGGTGAGGAAGCTGTAGCCCAGGTGCGCCTGCGGGCCAAGCGGCTAGGGGCTGATTCAGCACCAGTGCTCATTGCGGCTGAAACCAATGTTGAAGATATTCTGGCAACGCTCAAATCTATTCCCAAGCCATCTCTGGTTATCCTGGACTCGGTCCAGACCCTTTGGACAAGTACAGTTGATTCTGTCCCGGGCTCCGTGTCGCAGGTTAGAAGCTCAGCGCAAGCAATGATCCGATACGCCAAACAAACCGGCACCACCGTTATTCTGGTCGGCCATGTGACCAAGGATGGCCAGATTGCCGGGCCAAGGGTGGTTGAACATATGGTTGATGCGGTGCTGTATTTTGAAGGCGATGGCCGACATAATTTCCGCATTTTGCGCACGGTAAAAAACCGCTTCGGCCCAACCGATGAAATCGGTGTGTTTGAAATGACAGCATCCGGGTTGAAGGAGGTTGCCAATCCTTCAGAACTGTTTTTGGGCGAGCGCAACAAGGTATCACCAGGAGCAGCCGTTTTTGCCGGTATTGAAGGCACCCGTCCGGTGCTGGTGGAAATTCAGGCACTTGTTGCCCCGTCTACTTTGGGCACCCCGCGCCGCGCCGTGGTCGGCTGGGATAATGCCCGCCTGTCGATGGTGCTGGCGGTGTTGGAGGCCCATTGCGGGGTTCGCCTTGGCAGCCATGATATATATCTCAATGTGGCCGGAGGATACCGGGTAAGCGAACCCGCCGCAGATTTGGCGGTGGCGGCAGCCCTTGTTTCTTCTCTTACCGGGGTTGCCCTTCCTGACAATAGTGTTTATTTCGGCGAAATCAGTCTTTCAGGAACCGTAAGGCCGGTGAC
>JAJRQF010000028.1 GCA_024280375.1 Alphaproteobacteria bacterium
CCGGTGCTGCATGGAATGACCCGGTTAAGGGCGGCGAGCTTGCTAAATCACAGTTCGACCGCGGTGCAGACGTTGTTTATCATGCTGCTGGCGGTACTGGCCTTGGTGTGCTTCAGGCTGCAGCTGATGCCGGCAAACTAGGTATTGGTGTTGATGCGAACCAGAACTACATTCACCCGGGTTCAGTTCTTACATCCATGCTCAAGCGCGTTGACGTTGCTGTTTACAACACCTTCAAAGATGGCTCCGATGGCGGCACATGGTCTGCAGGCTTCAACGTACTGGGTCTTGCTGAGGACGGTGTTGGTTGGGCGCTTGACGACAACAACAAATCATTGATCACAGCCGAAATGAAAGCCGCTGTTGAAAAAGCAAAAGCTGGCATTATTTCTGGTGAAATCAAAGTTCATAACTACATGGACGATTCAAAATGCCCTGTTAGCTAATCAGCTATTGACGGACAAAATATAACCGCGCTTCATTTGGAGCGCGGTTTTTTTATGGATTCATCTAAGGTCTGGTTCAGCTAAAGCTTGTCTCCAAAAAGCATGCCCTCGGACTTGATCCGTTGGTGGGCACCGGTTTTTGGAATAAAGACCAAGCGAAAAAATCATACAGCATGGAGTGTGAATATTATTGAACACATCATGCTTTAAATGTATCGAGCGCGATGGCGCACATATCTTTCATGGTCTGCTGACGCTCATTGGCCGATAGTTCGCGCGTAGAGCCGATTATGTCGGAAACGGTCGCAAGTGTAAGGGCAGATGCTCCAAACTTCGCAGCGAGCGTGTATAGGGCGCTGGTTTCCATTTCAACGGCCAGCACTCCATAGGCCTTTACCTTAGCCAGATAATCAGGCTCATCCACATAGAAGCGATCACCGCTCATAATCGGCCCAACACGGTGCGAAATCTTGCGCGCTTCCGCAGATTCAACCGCTTTTCTCAGCAATTGAAAATCCGCCACGGGCGCATAGGAAATGCCACCAAAAATCTGCTTGTTAATGCCGGAATCAGTGGATGCGCCATTGGCAATAATCACATCCATCAAATCAAGACCGTCACCCAGCGCACCGCAGCTGCCAACCCTGATCAGGGACCTCACCCCATAAAGATTGAGCAATTCATTCACATATATCGAAAGAGATGGAAGCCCCATTCCCGTGCCCATCACAGAAACAGGCACACCATTATAAGTACCGGTAAATCCCAGCATTCCGCGGGTTTGATTAAAGCAAACCGGGTTATCAAGAAAAGTTTCAGATATCCATTTGGCCCGCAATGGATCGCCGGGCAGCAAAATCTTCTCGGCAATCTCGCCTTTTTTCGCAGAAATATGAGGGGTCATGATTTTCCTTATTATTGTGGTTAAAAACAATGCTCAATGATTGCATTGATCTTGTCCGTTTTGCAATCATTGCACCACAAACAAAAAGGGCGTGAAAGCCAATTCACACCCTTTTCAAATACTAAATATTTGACGTAAATTAACCGGTTGCACTGGCGATAACAATCGCCCCCATATCAACGTCGCCAAACATCATGGCAATTAGCATTATGGCTCCGAAAGCCGCGACCGCCCAGGCTGTAATACCCCAGCAGGATTTATTCACATAATCGTCCATATTTACCCTGTAGATTTGTAATTTTTCTCCAAGCTATTTGACTATTTTTGTGCTTGGTTTTGCGCTCCCTATAATCAAACAGACCCCCAAAGGCAATTATAAATGTGGCAAATACATGACAAAAAATGCAACCCAGCTATGCGGAATTGAGGGGGCTGATTTTTCACATTAAATTTCAGTAATTTAATCAAATTCATTAAAATATAAATTCATTATGTAAACAGGAAATTATTATTAGACCTGTGAATAAACCCCAGACCCAACTAGAATGGGTTCCTCCAACTCCACCATTTTTTAATAGGAGTTGAACAAATTTGGAAATGGCCATGACAATTCTATTCTCATCTGCTGACCACATCGCGCTTGGCTGGTTTCTGCTTGTCTGGCTGGGTTTTTCCTGGGCGGTTGATAGCAGCCCATTTGCTCAAAACAGCCTTTCGCACCAGATGTCCATATACCGCCGCCGCTGGATGGAAACCATGGCGAAACGCGATCTTCGCATGATCGACACGAGCATTATGGCCGGGTTACAGCAGGGAACCGCATTTTTTGCGTCAACTTCAATTCTGGCAATTGGTGGCAGTTTTGCCCTTATGGGTTCTGCGGACGAAGTATTGCAGGTTATTCGAGATTTGCCTTTGGATATAAAAACCACGCGCCCGATCTGGGAGGCAAAATTGATCGGCCTGATCATTATCTACGCCTTTGCATTCTTCAAATTTGGTTGGGCCTATCGGTTATTCAACTATTGCTCCATTTTAATTGGCTCCATTCCCTCAGTCGAAGACCAGGATGAGACGACCCAATACGATGTCAATAAAGCAGCGGAAATCAATATTCTCGCCGGCGGCCATTTCAATGCGGGCCTGCGGGCAATATTCTTTTCAATAGGCTATCTTGGATGGTTTCTTGGCCCCCTGCCCTGGGCCATCGGCACAGCATTGGTGGCAATAGTTTTAATGAGACGGCAATTTTTCTCCGCCTCGCGAAAACTCATGGACGACGAAAAGTAAGACACCTAAAGCATATTGCGTTCATTGGTATTCACTCAATATGCTTTATCTATCTGTTTTCGCTTGATCTTTATTCCTAAAACCGGTGCCCACCAACGGATCAAGTCCGAGGGCATGCTTTTAGGAGACAAGCTTTAATCAATCCCATTTGGGAGAAAATTCGAAATCACAAATCCGGTGGTTACGGCCAACCAAACCAGAAATCTCGGCGCATTCTTCACGGGTCAATTGAAAGTCGAATATATCGAGATTTTCTTTTAACCGCGAAGGCGTAGCGGTTTTTGGAATTGCACCAGCATCACCAAATTCCATATGCCAGCGCAGCACAATTTGTGCCGGTGTCTTTGTGTGATTTTCCGCAGCCGCTATCACCGATGGTTCGAAAAACAGATCGCCACCCCTGCAGAGCGGGCAATAGGCAATAAGTGACAACCCATGGCGGGCGCAGGTGTCGCGCATTTTGTGCTGATCAAGATAAGGATGGTTCTCGACCTGATTGCAGGCAAGCGGGTGCTCAGATAAAGCAACCGCCTCATCAATCATCGCATTGGTAAAATTCGATACCCCAATATTTCGCGCCAATCCTTTGGCTTTAACATCATTCAGCGCTTTGATGGATTGAGCCATTGGCACGGATGTTGATGGCCAATGAATAAGCACCAAATCAAGATAAGGCGTATCCAGCCGTTTGAGGCTTGCTTCCACAGAGCGCTGCAAATCACCTTCTGCAATTTCGGTTGGCCAAACCTTGGAGGTCAAAAACATCTGCTCTCGGGGAACATCTGCCCCTTTGAGGCCCAAACCAACAGCCTGCTCATTATCATACATCGCGGCCGTATCAATATGCCGATACCCTGCAGCAAGCGCCTTTGACACAAGTTCAGAACAGGGCTCTCCAGCCAGTGTCCACGTACCAAAGCCAAGAGCTGGAATATTGGCACCATTCGCTTCTAAAATCTTCATATCACCATTCCTTGATTGGTCTACTGTCTCGACTCTTCACCTGCCTATTGGTAGGGCTTTAAAAACAACAATGTAAGCTGGAAAATCTTTGAACGACAAGGCATCAATACAAGAACCAATCAAAAAACCACCAAGAATCATCGGCATTGATATGGCGCGTGGTTTGGCCCTGCTCACAATGGCGATTTATCATTTCGCCTGGGATCTGGAGTTTTTTGGCTATGCGTCGCCCGGTACGACCCTGCGCCCGGAATGGATTTATTTTGCCCGCTCAATCGCATCATCTTTCATGATACTGGTCGGGATAAGCCTGATTTTGGGCCATCGCCAACAGATGAATTATCGATCCTACTCTATTCGGCTGGCGAAAGTAGCGCTTGCGGCAGCGCTGATTTCATTGGCCACCTGGTTTTTTATGCCCGGTGGATTTATATTTTTCGGCATTCTGCACTCTATTGCCCTCAGCAGTATTTTTGCGTTGGCGTTTCTAAGGTTGCCCTGGGTGGTAAATTTAGCTGCGGCCACATTTTTTATTACCGGTCCGCTCTATCTCAAGTCGGAAATATTGGCGTCACCCGCGCTGTACTGGCTGGGTCTTTCACCTTCGCCACCAGCATCCAACGACTACGTGCCAATTTTTCCATGGTTTGGGCTTGTATTGCTCGGCATGGCGCTGGCTCAAATTGCCTTAAATTCCGGGTTCGATACCTATTTGGCCAGGTGGAAGCCTGACAACAAACTCACGCGCAGTTTTTCATTTTTCAGCAAACACAGCCTGCTCACCTATCTTATTCACCAGCCATTGCTGCTGGGATTGATTTATGTGTTTGTGGCAATTACCGGTGGGCCAGACCGAACACCCGCATTTGTCAGCGCCTGCGAACAAAATTGCTCTCTCACCCGCGATTCAGCATTTTGCACCAAGTTTTGCTCTTGCGTGGTAAATGATCTTAAACAACAAAGCCTTTGGGCCGGCATTCACGATCGCCAAATTGATATCAATATCGACCCGCGTGTGAAATCAATTACAAAAGCCTGTACGATTAACGCCGAGCAATAAAAAACCCGCCGATGTGATTGAACACAATGGCGGGTTTGAATTGGTAAAACGAAAAGCCAGTTAGTTGGTTTCCTTGGCTTTCTTTTGAGCTTCCTCAAGCTTTTTACGCGCAGCCTCAGCCTTTTTCTGCAACTCTTCCTGCAGTTTCTTTTGGCGAGATTGCAGTTCGGTTCGCTTCAATGGAGGCCCATCAAATGCAGCGGTAAATCCACCAAGAGAAACCTTAATCGGGCTTTTCTTGTTTTGGAAATTAACCGAAGTCAGTGTCAGTTCACCGCCTTTTTTCAAGGCTTTGATCAGTCCCGCGGAAAGCGGAACTTCGGCAAGACAACGACTTGGCAGACAGATTGAGTAAGGCAACTTATTGGCCTTGCCACCATCAATGCTAACAGCCACACCCGCCGGGATAAACCGGCCAGATGGAACCGCTATCTGAAAGATCTTGCGTTTAATCTTGCCGGTAACAGTCAGTAAATTTACAGCCGTAACCAATTGGCCATTATCTGCGGCAATGGTAAATTGCACGTTGCAAATATTGTTCTCGCCCTGCTTGCTGCATACCTTAAACCAGGTACGCGCGTTTGGTGCAGCCGATTGAGCCTGCACACTGCTCGCCCCAAGCAGACTGCCGGCGCCGACCAGAGAAACCACCGCAAGGGTTGCAAGAAATTTGTTGTTGTAATTTGATGTTCGTGACATTTTAACAAGCTGTCCTTTTGAGAATTCTATTTGGGCATTGTGACGTTAGAATTGGCTATCTTCAACCCTATTGTTCCAAGTTGGTAAATTGTCGCCAAATAAGGCAATTAGATGACCTCGACTAAATCCCTTAATAGCGTGAGAAACACACAATATCCACCCCGCTTTTACACTTTGGACTTCAATAAATCCACATAAACTGTGATAATCTTTGTTAATAGCTAATGAGTCGAACCAGCCGTCACAACAAAACAGATCGGATTATTCCATGAACCTGTTCGTCGCCAGATATATTGGCTTCGCTTTTGCAATTTGCATAACAACTATAATTGCGATCAGTTTTTCGCCACTCGCCAATGCAGAACCTTCCCACGGCATCGCCATGCACGGCAAACCTGCTTTGCCAAAAGGCTTCAAACATCTGCCCTATGTAAATGCCGATGCACCCAAGGGCGGAAAAATCACCTATGGCGTTCGTGGTAGTTTTGACAGTCTTAATCCGTTTATCATTAAAAGCATTCGCACCACGGCCCGAGGGATTTGGGACCCGGTATTTGGCAATCTGGTATATGAATCACTTTTATTTCGTTCTCGCGATGAGGCATTCACGCTCTATGGCCTGTTGGCAGAAAGCGTTGAAACCGACCCGGAACGCACCTGGATCGAATTTCACTTAAATCCCAAAGCGCGCTTTTCAGATGGCAAACCCGTCACCATTGATGATGTGATGTTTTCATTCAACCTGATGAGAGAAAAGGCCCGCCCGCCCTATTCCAGCCGAATGAAAAAAGTTGCAAGCATGGTGCGGGTTGGCGCGCGCGGAATACGGTTTAATTTTACCAAAGAGGCAGACCGGGAATTGGCATTGCTATTTGGCATGATGCCCATTTTGCCCAAACACGCCACCGATGCCGAAAATTTTGATAAATCGACACTCAAGACACAAATTGGCAGCGGCCCTTATACTGTGGACGTCATCAAACCGGGCGAGTCTATTTCCTATAAAAGAAACCCGGACTATTGGGCTAAAGATTTGCCGGTCAAAATCGGCCATGACAATTATGATATGATCAAGGTGGAGTATTTTTCCTCATCAAGCACCATGTTTGAGGCTTTCAAAAAAGGCCTGTTTGATGTGTTTCCCGAAGGCGACCCGAGCAAATGGCAAAATGCCTATAATTTCCCGGCGGTCAAAGATGGCCGCGTTGTAAAAGATGTATTTCGTCCCAAAACCCCTGCCTCAATGTTGGGATTTGTGTTCAACACCCGTCGCAAATTATTCAAGGACCGCAAGGTTCGTCACGCGCTGGCAATCCTGTTTGATTTCGAATGGGCCAATACAAACCTGTTTTTCGGTGCCTATAAGCGCACAGGCTCCTTTTATCAGGGTTCCGAACTTTCGGCCCTTGGCCGCCCGGCAAGTATCGCTGAACGAAAACTGCTCGCCCCCTTCCCCGATGCTGTATCTAAAGACGTGATGGAAGGAAAATATCTGCCTTCGATCTCTGATGGTTCAGGACGTGACCGCAAGGTTTTAAAGCGCGCTTTCAAAATATTGAAACAAGCCGGTTACAAACTGCAAAACCGCAAAATGATCACCCCAACGGGAGAAGAGTTCGCCTTTGAAATCCTCACCACCACCAAGGAACAGGAACGCCTTGCCCTTGCCTGGCAAAGAACGTTGGCAAGGCTCGGCATCGCGCTTAATGTCCGCTCGGTTGATGATACCCAGTTCCAGCGCCGCAAAGGCCAGTTTGATTTTGATGTGGTGATCGCGCGTTATTATGCATCTCTTTCGCCGGGTGCCGAACAGGAGTTCCGTTGGAGCTCATCTTCCCGCGATATTGAAGGCTCGTTTAATTTTGCAGGCACCGCCGAACCAGCCATTGATGCAACGATCAAGGCAATGCTGGCAGCGCGAAAACGCGAGGATTTTGTAACTGCCGTGCGCGCCTTTGACCGCGTTTTAATGTCCGGGCACTATCTAGTGCCGCTTTATCATTTGAACGAGCAATGGGTTGCCAGATGGGCCAGAATACAGCACCCTGAAAAGCTCCCGCTTTATGGCTATCGACTGCCTACCTGGTGGGCCAAACAATAATCTTTGGGCGCTTATGGCTGCCCAAATTTGGAAAGGCACAACATGCACAAGGTAGAACTGGATATCATTTCCGATGTCATGTGCCCCTGGTGCTATATCGGCAAACGCCGTTTGGAAAAAGCGCTTTCCATGCTGGATGATATTGAGGTTGAAATCCGCTGGCGCCCCTATCAGCTGGATGCAACCCTTCCCGCCGAAGGCAAAGACCGCCAGCAATATCTCGAAGACAAGTTCGGTGGTGCCCATGCCGCACGCGACATATATAAAAACATTGAAAAAGCAGGTGAACTGGAAGGCATTGATTTCGCTTTTGATAAAATCAAGGTTGCTCCAAACACTTTAAATGCCCACCGGGTCATTCGTTGGGCCGCCAACGGAGGCGAAGAAGCCCAACAAAAAATTGTCGAGCGCCTGTTCCAACTGTTCTTTATAGAAGGTGCCAATATCGGCGACCATAATGTACTGCTTGAAGCTGCAAAAGAAGTCGGCATGAACACTGAAATAATGGAAACCCTGCTCGCGGGTGATGCGGATTGCGCCGAGGTACAAAACGAAATATCAGCTGCACAGAAAATGGGCGTAACCGGCGTTCCCTGCTTTGTAATCAATAGCAAATACGCCGTAATGGGCGCGCAGGAACCGCATACAATTGCCGAGGCCATAAAGAACGCCGCCGCTGAAATGAAAGAAGAAGCCGTAGAATGAACGCTGAAACCAATATCCCATCGCTGGAAGCCATTCGTAAAACTGCCGGGAAAATTGCACCACACATAATCAGAACGCCCACCGTTCCCTGTTATGGGCCTGTACTGTCTGAGAGATTTGGAGCAGGCAGCAATGTTTTTTTGAAACTTGAACTTTTTCAACGCTCCGGCAGCTTTAAAGCCCGCGGCGCGCTTAACAATGTTTTAGGCCTCAGCACGGAAAAATTATCCAAGGGCATTACCGCATTTTCAGCCGGCAACCATGCCATAGCAACTGCTTTTGCGGCCAAGGTAGTTGGCACAAACGCAAAAGTCGCAATGCCAAAATTTGCCAATCCTTACCGGGTGGAGCGTTGCCGAGCACTTGGTGCCGAAATCGTTTTTGCCGAAAACATGATGGAACTTTTCGACATTGGCGAGCGTTTGCAAAGAGACGAAGGGCGCACGCTGGTTCATCCGTTTGAAAGCCCGAAAACCTTCGAAGGCACCGCAACCGTTGGGCTCGAAATCTGTGAGGATGTTAAAAATCTGGATGCGGTTATCGTGCCCATTGGCGGCGGCGGATTGATTTCCGGCATCGCATCAGCGGTTAAACAATTACAACCCGGTTGCCGGGTTTTTGGGGTAGAACCCAAAGGCGCGCAGGGAATGAGCACCTCGCTTGCTAAAGGCGCTCCAATTCCAAAAGTTGAGCTATCAAGCATTGTCGATAGTTTGAGCGCACCGCTGCACCTGCCGCTTTCCTATTCCATCATTCAAGAATTGGTCGATGAGGTGGTTACCGTCGAAGATGGCGAAATTATCGATGCCATGCGGCTGATGTTTTCAGATCTGAAACTTGCCGTTGAACCGGCTGGCGCCAGCGCTATTGCCGCCTTGCTTGGCCCGCTGCGCCAAAAGCTTGCAGGAAAACGCGTCGCATTGGTAATCTGTGGCACCAATATAGATATGGCAACCCATGCCAAATTAGTGGCCTAGAGCTTGTCCGTCTTTGACGGTCATACTCTATTTTCATGTCGCTCACGGCTAATCGGGCTTCCGCCCGGCCTCCGCGAGGGCGGTGCATAAGCACCGGGCCACTCTTCGTGGCCAGCTTGCTTCCATGTAAACGTGACGCAGTCTAAAATGTCTGAGACCTATGCATTCAACATTTAGCCAGCTTCTCGTCAAATACCGCCTTTGCAGATTGCCATTCCTCGCCCTGATCAAAATTCAACAGGCTTGGCAAAAATTGCTCGGAAAAATCCTCCGATGCTTCTTTTGGAATGAGCGAGGGAAGATTATCAATTGAGGTTAGTTCAATCTCCTCGCCTTTGGCATTCGTACCAAGCGTAATGAATGGCGATGTCCAGCTTGTAGGCTCCTTATAAACCGGCAGCGGATTAAAGCTGCTGAACGGATCGCAAGCCACATCAGAAATCATCGTGAGATTTGAGTTTTCAGCCGCAAGATGTGTCTGCGTTGCAAGCAGCAGGCCGGGACCGTTGACCAGCACACAATTTACCAGAATTTCGTGGGATAAAAGTGCATCGCGGTCCATATTCGCGGTCTCTGCCATATCCCATTTGGTTATCTCAGCTCCAGCCAGTTCCAATGCGGCTATGGCACCACTGCCGGAGCGCCCGTTGGCCCCGATGACGATAGCCTTTGGCGTGCAATTTGCACGTTTGGCCAATGCTTCAATCTCGGCAATAATCTGCTCGCGACTGTCAAAACTTGAAAGCGCTCTATTTGGCCCGGTCTCGCCAAGTTTTTTGGCCAAATAACGCCATACCGCAAGGGCAGCACCCATCCATCCGGCCCAATAGCCAAATGCAGCCACCCGTCGACCATCATTTCTGGTTAAATATTCAATATCAAAAAGCACTCCGCCGCCGCGCCCAAAGCGTTGCAACTCCGTTTGCCAGCCAGTCTGCTCCTTATAAACATGGGCAAAATGCACCATCCGGCAATTAAGATTAAGCGGCCGCTCGGGCAGTTCTTTTAGCCCGACAATCAACGTATCAGAACTCACGCCTGTCCATGTACCAGAAGGCACCATCCGGCACCCGGCCTCTTCATATTCGGCATCAGAAAAAATTCGCTTATCGCTGCTTTCAACATCAAGCTGAATACCCTGTTGCAACAATTCTTTTGCATGGGCGGGAATAATTGGCGTCCGGCGCTCGGTTTCGCGCGCCTCATCACGAAGCAAGAATTTCACAACAGTGTTCCCTTTGTTCGATATATCAACGTTTAAGACCGGAAAAATCACCGCTCACCTCTTGATATAGCATTCATTTTCTGCTTGCCAAGCACTGTTTGGTCTGGTCAATATTAGCAAAATACTGGGAGAAAATTATGGATGTAAGAGCCGCAGTCGCATTTGAAGCAGGCAAGCCCCTGGAAATTACCACCGTACAACTTGAAGGCCCGCGCGAGGGCGAAGTTTTGGTGGAAATCAAGGCCACCGGCATTTGCCATACGGACGAATGTACCCGCTCTGGCGCAGACCCCGAGGGCATTTTTCCGGCAATCCTCGGCCATGAAGGCGCAGGCATCGTGGTTGATGTGGGCCCGGGCGTGAGGCATTTGCAAAAAGGCGATCACGTCATTCCACTTTATACGCCTGAATGCAGGGAGTGCGAATATTGCCTCAATCCAAAAACTAATCTTTGTCAGGCAATCCGAACCACCCAGGGCCAGGGCCTGATGCCCGATGGCTCAAGCCGGTTTTCGCTCAATGGCAAGCCGATTTTTCATTATATGGGCTGCTCAACTTTTGCCAATTTCACTGTCTTGCCAGAAATTGCTCTGGCAAAAATTCGCAAAGACGCGCCCTTTGACAAGGTTTGCTATATCGGCTGCGGCGTCACCACCGGCATTGGCGCTGTCATCAACACAGCCAAAGCAGAACCCGGCTGCAAAGGTGTTGTGTTCGGGCTTGGCGGCATCGGTCTCAATGTCATTCAAGGCCTGCGACTGGCCGGAGCCGATATGATTGTCGGCGTTGACATGAACAATGGTAAAAAGGAATGGGGCGAAAAATTCGGCATGACCCATTTCGTCAACCCGTCAGAAATTGGCGAAGATGATCTGGTCAATCACATCGTTGAACTTACCGGCGGTGGTGCTGATTATACGTTTGAATGTATCGGCAATGTGAAAGTCATGCGCGCCGCCCTTGAATGTGCTCACAAGGGCTGGGGCGAATCCATCATCATCGGCGTTGCCGGTGCGGGACAGGAAATCTCGACCCGCCCCTTCCAGCTGGTAACCGGCCGCTCCTGGCGCGGCACTGCATTTGGCGGCGCACGCGGGCGAACGGATGTACCAAAAATTGTCGATTGGTACATGCAGGGAAAAATTGATATTGATCCGATGATCACCCACAAATTACCCTTGGAGAGAATCAACGAAGCCTTTGATTTGATGCATGAGGGTAAATCTATCCGCAGCGTGGTGGAATTCTGATTGTATATTACGAGCGGCTTATCGAAACTGGATATTCAATTTTGACCTTCATAAAACTTGCCTTTTTGAGCTTAATTGTATTGGCCTGCTCAATTGCGGGAATACTGGCTCAAACAACAGACAAAACCAGCCCGAAAGGTGTTGCGTTTTACCAGTTGATCTCAGGGAAATGGGCAAAAATTACTGATGATGCTCGCCTGTCGATGACCGATACTCAATTGAATATTGCCGCCCTGCAATGCCATTCGACCAGAGCACTTGTTGCATCAACGGCCTCCAATACGACCTCAATTTCAAAGGCTGTTTCACAAAAATTAAGCCGTATATTGATCTATCAAAACAAAGATGCAGGTCTGCAGCGCATCGATTTTAGTACTCGCCAATTATTGATTTTCCCCAATTTGAAAATCGGAAAAATCCGTAATGGGAAGGACGGTTTTGAAATTTCTAATGCCAAAGCCAAGGTCACAATCACCTTCGGCAAGTTAAAACAAGGCAATAAATCCGTGCCTGTAATGATTGAAGGCAAGGCGCTTTATTTGAAGTGCCCGCAACCCGCCAACTAAAAGTTCTATCCAATTGAAAGCTGCACGCCGATGAAAACAGTCTCCACTTCCAGATCATTCGGCGGCGTTCAGGGCGTTTACAGCCATAAGGCAAAGACGACCAATTGCGAAATGACATTCTCCGTATTTATTCCCCCGCAAGCAGAAAATTCCCCCTGCCCGGTTGTATGGTATTTATCCGGTCTCACCTGCAATCATTCCAATGTCATGGACAAGGGCGAATATCGCCGCGCCGCCGCCGAACATGGACTGATCATTATCTGCCCGGATACCAGCCCGCGCGGTGAAGATGTACCCGATGACAATGACAATTGGCAATTTGGGTCAGGTGCAGGGTTTTATCTCGATGCAACGGCCCAACCATGGTCGAAAAACTATCAGATGTATTCCTATATCACCGGTGAATTACCAGAACTGATCGCCAAAGAATTTCCCGTCGATATGGGAAGGCAGGGAATTTTTGGCCATTCGATGGGCGGCCACGGCGCCTTGACCATCGCGCTTAAAAACAGTGAGACCTATAAAAGCTGCTCGGCATTTGCCCCGATTGTAAATCCGTCAAATGCGGATTGGTCAAGCACCGCATTTGCCCGCTATCTGGGCGAAGATCAAACCAGCTGGGGTGAATATGACGCCTGCTCACTGGTTGAAAATGGCGCCCACTTCCCTGAATTTCTGATCGATCAAGGCCTGGCCGATGGTTTTTTAGATGAAGGCCTGCGCCCCTGGTTGTTTGAAAAGGCTTGCAAAAATGCAGAAATTCCGCTCACCCTGCGCATGCAGGAAGGGTATGATCATTCCTACTTTTTTATATCGACCTTTATGGCTGATCATCTGAAATGGCACGCAAAAAGACTGAACGAGTAACACCCCAATTTCATTTTCAAAGCAGGAATTTCAATGAACCAAAGCTTAAATAAACATCTCAGTTCGGAATTGTCCAAGCTGCATAATGAAGGCCTGTACAAGGCTGAACGGATATTAACCTCAACACAATCTGGAGAAATTGAACTCTCAACCGGAGAGAAAGTATTGAATTTTTGCGCAAATAATTATCTAGGCCTCGCAGACAATGCGGAATTGATCAATGCTGCTAAAATCGCACTCGAGCGTTATGGTTACGGCATGGCATCAGTACGCTTTATTTGCGGCACTCAGGAAGAACACAAACAACTGGAAAAGCGCATTTCAAGCTTCCTCAAAATGGAAGACACTATCCTTTACCCATCATGCTTTGATGCCAATACCGGTCTTTTTGAAACCCTGTTGGATGCCCAAGATGCAATAATATCCGACAGCCTCAATCATGCCTCTATCATCGATGGTGTGAGATTATGCAAAGCCAGCCGCTACCGTTATGAAAACAACAATATGGAGGCACTGGAGACCGAACTTAAAAAAGCGCAGGATGCGCGCTTCAAAATTATCGCCACTGATGGTGTTTTCTCCATGGACGGAAATATTGCAAATTTGCAGGAAATTTGTAATCTGGCCGAAAAACACAATGCAATGGTGATGGTGGACGACAGCCACGCTGTCGGATTTCTGGGCGAAAACGGTCGGGGTTCGGTTGAATATTGCGGCGTTGAAGGCCGTGTCGACATCATAACCGGCACACTTGGCAAGGCCCTTGGCGGAGCCTCTGGTGGATATACCGCCGCCAGTAGCGAAATCGTTGATTGGTTGCGCCAACGATCGCGCCCCTATCTATTCTCCAATACCCTGGCACCTGTGGTTGCAGCAACATCACTTACGGTATTTGACCTGATAGAAAAGGGTGCCGGGTTGCGCGAAAAACTCTTTGCCAACACTAAAAATTTTAGAACCAAAATGAACAAATTGGGCTTTAATCTTGGCGGTAAGGATCATCCCATTATTCCAGTCATGCTGGGGGATGCCAGTCTGGCACAGCAAATGTCCAATATGATGCTCAAACATGGCATCTATGTAACAGGGTTTTCTTACCCGGTCGTACCCGTTGGCAAGGCCCGCATCCGAACACAAATGTCAGCGGCCCACGAGCCGGATGATATTGAACGAGCGATTGCTGCATTTGAAAAATGCGGTAAAGAACTTGGCATAATTTAACAAAAGCACAAATCAGGAAAACTCATATGACCAATATGATGAAAGCGCTGGTCAAGGCAAAGGCCGAGCCGGGCCTTTGGATGGAACATGTCCCTCTGCCAGCTATGAATGCGAATGAAGTTCTTATCAAAGTACGAAAATCAGCCATTTGCGGCACCGATATCCACATTTGGAATTGGGACGACTGGGCGTCCTCAACTGTACCGGTCCCCATGGTTGTCGGACATGAATTTTGCGGCGAAATTGTCGATACAGGTGCCGCTGCCAGTAAATATTCTATTGGCCAGCGGGTCTCTGGTGAAGGGCATATCACTTGTGGTCTATGCCGAAATTGCCGCGCCGGCCGCGGGCATTTATGCCGCAATACCAAAGGTGTTGGCGTTCACAGACCGGGTTCTTTTGCAGAATATATCTCTCTACCCGAAAGCAATATCGTCCCAATTCCAGACGATATCCCGGATGAAATCGCCGCCATTTTCGACCCCTTTGGCAATGCGGTTCATACAGCACTCAGCTTCGATCTTGTCGGCGAAGATGTGCTGGTAACAGGCGCCGGGCCAATTGGCATCATGGCTGCCGTCGTTGCACGGCGTTGTGGCGCGCGAAAAGTTGTCATCACAGATATCATACCGGCAAGACTGGACCTTGCCCGCAAAATGGGTGTCGAATACGTGGTCAATGCGGCAGAGGAAAAACTGTCAGATGTCATGCCCAATATTGGTATGACTGAAGGTTTTGATGTGGGGCTGGAAATGTCTGGCGCCGCGCCCGCATTCAGAGATATGATTGATAAAATGAACAATGGAGGAAAGATAGCAATTTTGGGTATTGCGCCGACCGGCTTTGAAATTGACTGGAACAAGGTAATATTCAAAATGCTCAATTTGAAAGGCATTTACGGGCGCGAAATATTTGAAACCTGGTACAAAATGATTGCATTTGTACAAGGAGGACTGGACCTTTCTCCCATCATTACTCACCGATTATCAATCGACGAATTCGAACACGGGTTTAATGATATGAAATCTGGCAAGGCTGGTAAAGTCGTTTTGGACTGGAAAAAATGATTTCGACTATTTTATAGTGAAGCGAGAATTCCTGCGCGCAATTTGGAATTCAGAGGTGATCAGATTTTACCTCATCAAATTGCAACTTAAACAGTTCTATTGGCGCGACAGCCCCTCTCAACAAAACCCCACCAACACTGAACTTTTTCACGCCAGCCGGCAATTCAAGTACATTCAAAAATTGAGCCGAGGCAAGAAAGTCAATATCCCTTGATTTGGTTTCACCTTCAATTCTCGATGTAATATTCACCACTTCGCCAAGGAAAGTTACTTGTCTGCGGCTGTCACCGCATTCACCCACCACCACCGGGCCGCCATGCAAAGCTGCCCTGATATTAGGAGCAGTCCCGAATTCCTGAATAAACTCAGGACTGATCTCGCTGATGCGGGCAATTATTTCACCCAATGCTATCACGGGTTTGGAGTTTTTGATTTTGTTTTCACCCAGTGGCCAGGTCACAATCACTGCATCCCCCACATAGGATACAATTTCGCCACCTGTGCGAACAATCGCCTGATCTGCTTCAAAAAAGAATTTTGACAGGTATTCATGAAATCGAACATCGCCAAGTTCTAATGCCAGGCCGGTTGAATTTTTCAAATCAACAAACAAAAATGCACGATCTTCCTGAACTGGCTTGAAGTATCGACCAAGCAACAAATTTACAAATCGATGAAAGCCAAGCAGAGAGGAAAACTGGGCGAATACGACAAAAACAACGACAATCGAAAAGGAAACGAGCGTATCACGAAGCTGATCTGGAAAACTGGCATCAAAATAAAAACTATCGGTCATCACATAGTTTGAAAGCATCTCATTGAAGACAAGTGAGAACCGGATTAACACCGTCACGATCAGAATTCTAACAAACAAAGCGCCTAAAAGTGGCAACTTTCGCAGCCAGCCATTTCGGATAGTTCTGATGAAGAACAGCTCAAACCCGGCGGTCAAAAAGGCGATCATAAAACCGGTTCTAAATCCGCGAAGAAGGTTCAACCGGTCAGGCTCAGCATAGAATATGGACGAATAGACCGCACCAAAAATCCCGCTGACTACGGATACAGCGATCAAGAACACCCAGAGTTTTTTTGTTCGTAGCGTTTGTTTTAGGGTCATGGGTTAACAAGCCATCAGGTTACAACAGCAGTATCATTTATCATGTAGATTGAGAATTCAAAGCATCCATCAACATTATAGCGGCATCGAATTCACGGGCACGAGCGGCGCGCAAATTAACCGCCTCACTGTCCTCACCCCACTGGGAAATCTGCCAATCTTCATCAACATGTGCAGCATTCCAACCGGCCATAGCCTCTATCTCAGACTGATAGATCGCCAAAGCTATCAGCGCCGATCCTGTGATAGATGTGACAGTGTGCAAAGCTGAAAGCTCGACAGGACAATTGATCTGGTCAATTTGCCCGGCAAATCTATCAATCGATTCTGCAGGCTGCAATATATGCATGATACCCGTTTGAACAATAAACCGCGCGCCAAACGCATGTTCAGCCCAGTTAATCAACGGGTCCCAATGTTTTTTTTGCTTGGTAACCAATTCAGCTGGACTACCAGCCCGATAACAAACCAAATCGCTGCCTGAAAATTTTACAATATCATCTTTAACCGGCTGCATATCATCAGTTACGCCGTCGATTGATGTATTAATCAGACGCGTAACGGGCATGGTTTGGGGATCAATTACCCCATCCTGAGCATCCCATTCAGCGGTCAGCAACGTGCCAACATTCCTGTTCAGCGCAATAAGTTGCTTGCCTGATGGGGTTTTTATCGGTTTTCCATCGAGCAAGATATTATAACCATTATTGGTCTTACCGATCGACACAGCTTGATAAAACCGCTTTCGCAATTGCGATTTAGCAGACAAAGATGCAACTCGCATCGGGTCTTTAATAGCGGCAGCTTCAATTTCTTCCAGCGATTCCAACATTCAACAAGTCCCCATAGCCAAACCAAAAACGGGCCATCACCGGTTAGATGATGGCCCGTAAATACTAAATCCAATAAATCAGAACTGGAAGCGAATTTGTGCTGTTATTCCTACAGCTTGAACCCGCTGTCCAAATTTATAATCACCCCTGACGCTCGCGGCAATTTCACGGATCCGCGAAGTCTCAGATGTGAAAATCTTCCGGTAGTTCACACCAGCACTAAATTCAGCATATAAACCCAGGTTTTGTGAATCAATAACCCTTTGTGTGCCTCCACTATCTGTAAACACAGATGACGGCGTATCACCAAATTCATTATACATTGTCACGGTAGCAAACGGAATATATGCTGAGAGATCAGAATCTTCTTCTTCCCCGCCGGTCACAAACACACGGTTGACGGTAATTCCGGCAAATCCGAGTATATCAGTCTGATCTTTCAATTTCAGTGTGCTTCCATCTGCAAACATGACGGTGTCTGTGCTGGATTGCGCATAGCTACCACCAATTGCAGGAACCAGGTTGTAGCTTTCTTCACCAACCGGCACTTCGATTGAATATGCAGCTGTACCGGTAAGAGAGAAACGCTCGCTCTTGACCTTAACATTGTTCAATCCAACTGTAGTATTATTCAACTTGAAATCAGAATAATCAGCGCGACCCTGGATATCAGCGAAGAATGCGCCTTTTTGGAAGGAAGCATACCCACCGATATACTGAGATTCGAAGGATGAAGAAGTCAAGCTGGTCGGCAATCTCGTCGATGACGTACCATTGTTAAATCCACCGGTAACGCCTGTCGCAATATCAACGCCCTTGCCTCTAATATTTAAACAACCGAAATCGATACCGCCCTGGAAACCCTGATAGCCGATTTTCGTTGAAATAGCGTCCCGACTTGCGGCACCTGGCGCACCCGACTTGCTATTAACCACAGCACGACCACCGGTTCCGCGGCCCCATGTACCTGGTGCACAGGTATCAGCATCAGGTGCAATGGGAGAAGCAACAAACGGGCTTGATGGTCTATTCACTACAGCCCCGATCACCGACAATGTCGACTGAACACTCCCCGAAACACTACCAATTGCTGCCGTGTTCAGAACTGAATTGACAACCCAGTCCCCATTGGCCGCCTGAACCAGTTTATACTCAATAATATTGCCCGCAGCCGGTAATGTACCATTTGTGTCGACAAAGCTGCCGGTATTGGCCTGTGTCGGATCAATATCAACCACTATGATTGGCGTGTCTTGTAATGTTGGCGTACCAGCAAGAACATTAAAGTTGACAGTCGTTGCTCCACTGGTCGGCCCACCTCGCAGAACCAGAATATCACTCAATTGTAGGCCGCCAGGATTATTGCGGCTAAGGTCGATATCCACATCAAGAGTAGAAGTGCCAGATGCCGCAAATGTACCGTTGATCGTCAACTGGTCACCAAGTGCTCCGTCCTGCATTGAAATTCGACCTGTATTGTTAAACACAACATTTGGCCCGATGGTCGTAATACCATTGACAGTAAATGTATTCAGGCTGGTGTTATTAAAATTCTCAACACCATTGAAATTAACAGCCCCGGTTGAAATCAACGTGCCATCATTTTGAATTGTATCAATACCCGCCAATGTCGATGTGGCATTGGTAATACTCCAGGTCGCACCCGCATTATTGGTGAATGATGTGGTTGCGCCCGCACTCGACTGAATAGCACCGAAAGCAGTGTCCACATTGATGAATGCAAACGAACCCGCCGTTACAGATATAGCCGATGCAGTACTGTTTGTCGTACTAAGCGTACCCAAATTATTTACGATCAAAGAACCTGCAGAACTGATAATTGCCGCCGTATTGCCGGTTACCGTATGACCAACACCAATATTGATGGTAGCAGCACCGGCAGCACTTGCAACTCTAATGCCAGTACCAGATGTACCACTAACATTCCCACCGGTAGTAATTGTAATTGCACCGGTGGTTGTTGAGGCTGAAATACCGTCCGTCGCACCGGTTACAACACCGGTACGATTTATGATAACCGCGCCACCGGCAGTCGATGTGGCCAATATGCCTTCTGCCGCCGTACCTGTCACATTGCCTGTTCCGTTGATGGTGATCGCGCCAGTGGTCGAAGTGGATATGATGCCCGGATCACCCGAAATTGCGCCGGTGACATTGATCAGCGTTATACCCGTTGTGGTTGTGGTTTGAATACCGTCATTGCCAACCGCAGTGCCGCCGGTGACGTTACCAGCACCGGTAACCGTAATATTGCCGGTGGTCGAGGTGGCATTGATGCCATCCGCCGTGCCGGTAACATTGCCACCAAGGGTAATCGTATTGGTTCCAGTGGCAGTAGTGGTCATAATACCTGTACCGGCAGATGCGCTGACAAGTCCGCCCGTAGTAACCGCAGATGTACCAGCCCCGGTAGTTGATGTTGTAATTCCGGAAGTCGCGCCGGAAGCCGTTCCAATCGCCACATTAATGTTACCCGCTAACGTGGACAAAGCATTGATGCCGTCGCCCGCTGTACCGGTGATCAGGCCGGTGCGGAGAATGCCGATTGCACCCGATGAGGTATCAACGTCGATACCGTCTTGAGCACCCGTCACCGTGGTTGTCGTGATTGCAAGGCCAATATCCATGACCCCGGTGCCACCAACGACATTGATACCGTCACTGCCTGCACCCGCGCCTGATATATTGCCGTTGGCACCCGTATTGCCGATGTTTACTGTTCCTGTCAAAGCATTGGCATTGATACCATGGCCCGCTATACCGCTGATTGCACCATTGCCAACAATAATCAGCGCCGCATTTGTCGTGGTTTGAATACCATCATTGCCACCCGAGATCGCGCCATTACCGGTTATAAATACTGTGCCTGCGCCGGCACCCACACCATCCTGCGTATTACCGGTAATGCTGGTATTGCCAGTCACATTGATCCTCGGCCCAGTGCTGGCACTTACACCGTTGGTTTGCCCCGAAATAACACCGTTGCTACCTACTGAAATAATACCTGATGTCGATATGGCCAAAACACCATTACCGGCATCACCGGTGATGGTTCCGTTATTGCCAACATTTATTGCACCATTCACTGAAGTAGCATCAACACCATCTATGCCACCTCGAATATTGCCATTGCCATTGGTCATGCCAATGTTGATCAGGCCGTTACCTGAGTTCACATTGATGCCATCCAGTGTGGTTCCACGAATACCACCGGTAAGACCATTGGAATTAACCGTCACATTACCATTGGCAGAAACAATCAGAATGCCGTTTCCGACTGTACCGAGGATAGTGCCAACACCTTGAGCCGCAGCTGCGCCGCCAACATTGACAGTGCCGCCACCGGATGTGGCATTAATACCGTTGCCCGCATTACCGGTGACCGAGGTCAAAGTGTTGATGTCAATCGCAGCGCCTGCTGTGACTGTGTTAATACCGTCCGTTCCACCAATTATCACACCGGAATTGCCGTGGATGGTAATTGTTGCCGCTACACCTGTCGATTGCGCGTCGATACCGAAACCTGTGGTACCTCTGACAAAAGCTGTACCACCCAGTTCAATATCGGTGGCACCCAACGCTGCCCGGGTCACAATACCCGCATCGGTACCAATGGCTGCACCAGACAAATCAACGGTGATGGTGCCGGCACCTGTATTGGTTATATCAATACCGTCATCGCCAAGGGTCGCAGTCCGTGCATTGCCCACGCCGGCGACTGTACCGCCAATGACATCGCCAATACCGGTGCCTGCCCCGGCAGCCGTACCAACCTGGATATTACCGGAAGTCGTGACATTAATACCATCGACAGCGTCGCCGGTTATTGTACCTGATCGCAGTATAATTACAGCACCTGAAGTGGAGCTGGCATTAATACCATTAATAAGCCCCCTCACTGTGCTCAAAGTGGTGTTCTGGCCGATCGAAGTTGTGCCTGTGGTGGTAGTGGTGGTAATTCCGTTTGAGAGGAGACCACGAATATTACCATTGGCAGTAGTGTTGCCAATTGTAATATCGCCTGTCTGGCCAGTGGCCCTGATTCCGGTAGTCCCCCCAGAGATTCCCCCATTACCCTGGATATCGATCGTCCCGGCACCTGCGACCCCGGCAACTATGCCAAAAGCAGTATTGCCGACTATATTACCCGTCGTGCCACTGCCGGTAATTGAAATGTCACCGATACCTGCCCCAGCACTGATACCACTGCCACCAGTGCCCAGAACTGTGAGCACGTTGGTCACTGTGATATTACCTGCACCGGCACCCGTATTAGCTACAATACCGCTACCCGCATTACCGGTAACCGAGGTCAACGTGTTGATGTCAATCAAGGTGCCCGCTGTCAGCGCGTTGATGCCATCCGTTGCACCAACAACGGTGCCTGAATTGCCGTGGATGGTAATTGTACCGGTGCCGATGGTCTGGGCATCAATAGCTTCGCCTGCTGCGATGCCAGCACTGATAACCGATCCCATACCACCCAGTTCAATGTCGATATTGCCGTTGACTGCAGTGGCCAGAATACCATCGGTAACACCGGTGACCGTTCCAGCCACATCAATTGTGATGGTGCCCACACCAGCTGTCCTGACTTGAATACCTTGATTACCGCCCGTGACATCGCCAATGCCAGTGCCGCCTGGCATGTCTTCACCAATCTGGATATTGGTCGCGCCGGTCGAATTGACATTGATGCCGTCACCCGTCGTGCCGGTAATCAAACCCGTGCGCAATATCACCACGTTGCCCATGGTGGTGGTATCAACCTCGATACCGTCAATGCCACCGGTGACAGTCGAAGTTGTGGCCGCAAGGCCGATATTCACAGTGCCAGTTGCAGAATTCACTTTTATGCCGTCACTACCACCGCCGGAAATATTGCCGTTGGCCGTAATGTTGCCAATGGTCACAGCGCCGCCAGCGGACTGAGCCTGAATACCAATGAGCAGATTGCTTGTGACCACACCCAGACCCTGGATATCAATTGCGCCTCCGGTTGAGGTTGAAAGGATACCAATACCATTGCCGGTGACATTGTTACCACCGCTGATGGTGGTGGTGCCGGTTACAGCTGTCGTTCGGATTGCCGAACCCGTCGGGGCGGTCATTGTGCCGATCGCCGCATCCACCCCGATGGTGACCGTTCCCGCTCCGGTGGTCGATGCAAAAATTCCTCTCTGCCCACCATTGACAGCGCCAGCATTGTTGACGGTGACATTGCCCGCACCGGTGGAAACCGCATTAATCGCTGTGCCGGTTGATGCCGTATTAAGGGTCACTGCACCTGAATCCACATCCACAATGCCTGATCCAGCATTGGTCGCATTAATACCGTGAGAGGCGGCCACAGCAACGGAAGTATTTTCGGTCAAACCACTGCGGCTGACGATAACCGCACCAGCGCCCGCTGTAACATGAGCATTAATAACTGTTGACCCGGCACCGGTCGATGTCGTTGCACCACCACCTGAAACTGTGACTGCACCAAGGGCAACCGTTGCTTGCGCATCAATACCGAAAGTACCGCCTGAAATTGCTCCGGCACCAGTAACCGTGTTGAGGCCAGCATCTGTGCGGGTCAATACACCGACTTCATTTGTGCCGGTAATTGTACGCGCAGCATTTGCGGTTACCGTGATTGCTCCGTTGCCGCCAGCCGTTGTTACCTCAACGCCGTCTGTATCTCCCAAAATATTGCCATCGCGATTGATGATAACAGTTCCATTGCCGCCAGTGGTTGAAACCAGAACGCCTTCATCACCTAAACCAGTAACAGCACCCACGCCGTTCAGCGTGAAATTGGCCCCAGCAAGGGAATTGAACACCACACCCGGATCGCCAATAATCGCGCCGGTGACACTGACAGTTGTAGCGCCATCAGCAGTGATATCAATGCCGTCACTATTAATACCATTGCTGCCAGTTATAATCGTTAAAGCATTGCCCCCGGTGACCATTACTGTACCACTACCGGTCGACATTATATTAATGCCGTCGCCGCCCGTGCCCGTAATGTCGCCGCCATTGGCACTGACGGTTAGCAGCACATTGCCGACACCGGCATTGGCAAGCACGATACCATTGCTGGCGCCACTGACAGCGTTGCCGGTTGTGACCGTCAAATCACCTGCCCCAGAACTGTTAAGATTAATGCCGTCGTTGGCACTGACGATGGCAGGAGCCGTGTTACCAGCCGTCAGGGTAATAGCCCCGTTGTTTGTAGCAAAAATTCCACTGGTAGTAAGCGCACTAATCGTGCCGCCCGTAGCCGTAAGCGCATAACTCGTAGTATTGACGGTCGCATTTGGATTGATTGTACCAGCTGTGCCGAAAAACCCGGATACATTGATTATGCCGTCTTGCAGAGTTCCTGCCGCTTCCACCAATAGCGCCTGTACAGAATGGGTCTTAGTACCCAAATCCAGCGAACCACTTGAAACCAGAACACTGGCAGACCCCGTACCCAGACTACCGGCAACCGATGCCGTCAGCGCCGCACCAGATACAATGATATTTCCTGAAATCGTATTGCCCGTATTATCGAGGCTTGATGTGCCGCCTGAGAAAGTAATGCCACTATTACTCGCAGCACCCGACAGCACACCGCCAATGGCGGAATTGCCGGTAAGCGTGAGCGTGCCGCTATTCGTCAGGGCGACGTTACCTGCGCCATTGATGGATGTTATAGTTTCATCACCCGCATCAACAGTAAATGTTCCAGCATTGTTAATGGCGGCACCAGCGGCAAGTGCGCTGCCGTCAACAATCAGCGAACCAGTAGCACTAGTCGAGATCACTGTAGAAACAAGAGAGCCATTTGCACCAGTAACACTCAAGCTGCCGGAATTGACAGATGTAGTGCCGGTATAGAGGTTTGCACCGGTCAAGATCAGAGCACCATTAGTGGCTAGATTACCATCACCGGAAATCACACCGGACAAAGTTCCGCCGGCGCCATTACTACCTGTCGTCAGGGTCGCAGCTGCATCAATAGAAACATTACCCGCGCCGTCCAAACCGTTAATCGCCTCAGATGCCGCTATATTGAGCGTTGCCCCGGCACTAACATTTACGGTGCCACTGGTATTGGAAATAGCATCACCACCCGTCAGGCGCAGTGTGCCAACAGTAATATTAGTATTACCCTGATAGCTGTTGTTACCGGACAGCACGAGCGTTCCGGCACCAGTTTTTTGAATATCCCGCGGACCATTGGATTCGGAAATCACACCCGATTGAGTGGCCGTATTGCCAACTCCAGTTACCTGAAGTTGCGTCGTATCTGAATTGACGTTGATCGCATTGGCCACGCTGATGCCATTGGCGTAGTCAATAATCGAACCCGTGGTGGTGATCGTGCCGCCGCCGCCAATTGCACCGGTCGCACCCAAAGAAAGAACGCCAGTACCGCCAACAGTTACATCGCCGGTAATCGCACCGGCAACATTTAAAGCGAGCGTTCCGGCAGAAACCGTGGTGCCGCCCAAATAGGTATTAGCTCCAGTAAACACCTGGGTATTTGCCCCGGCTTTTGTATATGAACCATTTCCAGAAATTCCACCGCTGAAAACATTAGTACCTGCTAAACCGGCAGTGATCAGACCTTGACCTGCATCAATAACCACGCTTCCAGCACCGGTCAGGCCTCCAATGGTCTCGCCAGCAACAATTTGAAACGTGCCTGCAGCCTGCACATCAACAATTGAATTATTGCCGATGGCGGCATTACCAGAAACCTGCAGTGTACCGGCAGTAACTGTGGTGGTGCCAGAATAGGTGTTGGTGCCTGAGAGTAACAATGTGCCAGTGCCAGCTTTGGTCAGGCTACCGCCAATGCCGGAAATAGCACCAGAAACCGTCTGATTACCGGCGTTGCCAGTTGTCAATGTATTGTTATTGAGTACAATCGCACCGGCACCTGAAATTGAACCAATAGTTTCATCACTGCCGGTCAGCTCAAATGTGCCAGCATTAGTAACCAGTTGAGCATCATTGATCGCATTACCGCCAGCACCATTTAACCGCAATGTGCCACCTGCGATATTGATGCTTGAAGTTGTTAAAATACTACCCGAACCGGAAATTTCCAGTATCCCTGCACTGACGGATGTCGCGCCAGTATAATCATTAACACCGGAAAGGGTTTGATTGCCCGCGCCGGTTTTGGTCAGCCCACCACCACCGGAAATGATGCCGGCAAAGTTGGCAGCACCCCCAGGATTAAGCGTCAGGAGATTACCGCCATTGGTAACTGTACCTGAAGCACCATTGAGACCGCCAATGGTTTCGTCACCAGTGAGCGTAAGATTAGCCGTACCAGAAATATTCACAGTTGCCGTATTAGCGAGAGATGAGCCAGCTACCTGCAATATAGCGTTATTTTGAATATTAACTGTGGTTGAATTAATAGAACCGGTAATATTTAAAGTACCGGCATCAACGGTGGCCGTTCCATTGTGAATGCTACCGCCCGAGAGAGTTAGAGTGCCCGTGCCAGACTTTACAAATTCTCCGCTAGCAAATAGTCCACCAGAAACAGTTGCAGATGTAGCGGCATCGACATTAACATTAGCGCTACCAGTGAAACCAATGTCATTTGCAAACAACACTGTGTCCTGCAAATCAAGCGTGGTTCCATTTGCCAGGCTAACATCAACCGCACCATTGAAGGCGGCACTGGTTGCTACCGACAAGGTACCACCTGAAACATTGAGAGTACCGCCGGTCAATCCGCTGATATTACCAGCAATGACAAGAGTTCCTGCACCGGTTTTATTGAGCGATACAGCGCCACCACCAAATTCAACAAGATTGTTGGCAATTGACGCGGTAGCCGCCCCATTGGAAACATTAATAACTCGCGTGCCTGGTACAAGTCGAATGCTACTGCCAGTCAAAACATAACCATCAACATTGAACTCAATATCTGTCGTCGACGGATCATTGATCACGTTAACAGCACCGCCACCGGTTCCAAAGAGTATATCAATATTGTCCGTATAAGTGGTATTAAACCCACCACTGGAATCAACCCAGTTGAACGGCGGGGCATTCGAGCCATCCCAAGTACCGGCACCACCATTCACCACATTGATATCGCCGACGCCAACGCCATCGTTGTTCCCATCCCATAGCTGCTGTTGCGCGCCCGCATCAACAGAAGCAATCGCCATGCCTGCAACAAATGCAACTGCCACAATTGCAGTCGATCTCAACAACCCTTTGCGCTGTCGCGCTAAACAACTGCGGTGTGCTACCGGTGCTTGATTGTTTTTTGATGCTTGGAAAAGGGCGCTCATAATCCGTACTCTCAATTCAATATACTATCAATTTCAACGCATTGGACCATAAATTGGCACAATACTCCCCAAAATCGTCTTAGATTCTCCACATAATTGCCAAAATTCAGCCCCGAAGTCCATCCCAACCAAGTCCATATTAACGAAATATTAACAATAAGCCTGGTTTGTGGTAAATTTAGCACAACAATAACGGGCTAAACATTATATTTCAATTCCGTAACATGTTGTTATCATAGTTAATCCTCGCGCGAATAAGTATCTCAAAAATCGCCGAATCACCTGTTATTTCCTGCAAGGTTTATCCACAAAATCAGTGAATTAATATCCAGCTATCTCACAAGAATAACAGGTGTAAACCGCAACCAGAAAGCGAAGCATTGCGGCAACATCACTCAAATATGAGCAAGATAAAACCACATCGCCAAAAACTTATTGCGGCATTATTGAGGGTATGAAAACTTGAATTTTCAGAGTACTGCAGCCTGACAAACGATTCCCAAATTGCAAATTTACAAGGTCGCACAAAATGGTCCCACGTTATTCACGCCCGGAAATGGTCCAAATCTGGTCACCAGAAACTAAGTTTCGCATCTGGTTTGAAATCGAGGCCCATGCTTGTGATGCCCTGGCTGATCTTGGTGTGATACCAAAGGAATCGGCCAAAACAATCTGGGAAAAAGCCGGAAATGTTGAATTTGATGTCGATCGCATTGATGAGATCGAGCGCGAAACCAAGCATGATGTAATCGCATTTCTCACCCATCTGGCTGAAATCGTTGGCGATGACGCACGCTTTATTCATCAGGGCATGACCTCATCTGACGTACTTGATACCTGCTTTAATGTGCAACTGACACGCGCCGCGGACATGCTGCTAGAGGGCTTGGATAAATTACTCGCAGTTCTGAAAACCCGCGCAATGGAACATAAAAACACGGTCTGCATCGGCCGCTCCCACGGCATTCATGCGGAACCCGTTACCTTTGGGCTGAAAATGGCTGAAGCCTATGCAGAATTTGAGCGCTGCAAGAAGCGACTGGAATTTGCCCGCGAGGAAATCTCCACTTGCGCAATTTCTGGAGCGGTCGGCACATTCGCCAATATCGACCCGCAGATTGAGGCCCATGTGGCAGAAAAAATGGGGCTTATCCCGGAGCCGGTTTCCACCCAGGTGATTCCGCGCGATCGCCACGCGATGTTTTTTGCAAGCCTCGGGGTCATCGCCTCATCCATTGAACGCCTGGCAACCGAGGTTCGCCACCTGCAGCGCACCGAAGTGCTTGAGGTTGAGGAATTCTTTTCCAAAGGGCAAAAGGGTTCATCCGCCATGCCGCACAAGCGTAACCCGGTATTATCAGAAAATCTCACCGGCCTTGCCCGCATGGTTCGCGCCTATGCGATGCCGGCAATGGAAAATGTGGCGCTCTGGCACGAACGTGACATTTCCCACTCCTCAGTCGAACGGATGATCGGACCTGATGCGACCATCACACTTGATTTTGCCCTTGCCCGGCTCACCGGTTTGATGGAAAAGCTGGTGATTTACCCTGATAATATGATGCGAAATCTCAATCAATTTCGCGGATTGGTCCATTCGCAGCGGGTATTGCTGGCGCTCACGCAGGCAGGCGTATCGCGCGAAGACTCCTACCGTCTGGTACAACGCAATGCCATGCGCGTATGGGAAGAGGGCAAGGATTTCCTTGAAGAGCTATTGGCCGACGACGAAGTGGTGAAGGCGCTTGGCGAGAAAGAAATTCGCGAGAAATTCGACCTTGGCTATCACACCAAACATGTGGATACGATTTTTGCGCGGGTGTTTGGGTAGTGTCGATTAACGCGTCACGTCAACTCATACAGGCTTTCCAGAACCGGGCATTCAGGCACATCACCCTTGCTGCATGTGGCTGCCATTTGGCTTAGCGTTTTCTCCAGGCGCTTGAGATCTGCCAGTTTTTGCCGGATTTTTTCCAAATGAAAAATTGTCATTCCATGCACCTCCCCGCAGGTAAAATCATCGCGGTCAACCATTTCCAGCAGTGCTCGAATTTCGTTGAGACTAAACCCCAGATCCCTGCATTTTTTGACAAATGACAGGCGTTTGAGCTGATCAAAATTATACTGCCGATTGCCGCCTTCGGTGCGATCCGGTTTAGGCATAATCTTTATTCGCTCATAATAGCGGATGGTTTCAATATTCACACTTGTAAGGCGCGACATTTCTCCAATCGCATAGCCTCTCATTTTTGTGTTCATTTCCAAACGAAATACCTCTTGCATCTGTAGTAACTACAGATCGTAGTATAATATCACCATCAAAAATGAGCAACAGGCTCAAACTCATCAACGCATGCAGGAAATACATATGGACGACAAAAAACTTGTAACCACTGGAATAGCTGGAACGATAATCGCTGCACTTTGCTGCTTTACACCGGTTCTGGTAATTTTGTTCGGGTTTGTCGGATTATCCGCCGTGGTCGGATATCTCGATTATGTGCTGCTTCCGTCATTGGGCTTCTTTATTCTGCTGACAATTTATGCAGTCTGGCGCCGACAAAGCCGGGCAACAACGCAAGGCTAATATCATGGCCAAATGTTGCGAACCAAAACACAATGGCGCCTATGATCTTGCAGTTATTGGCGCCGGGTCTGCGGGATTTTCCGCCGCCATCACCGCGAGCGACGAAGGCGCGCGTGTTGCTCTCATTGGCCACGGCACCATCGGCGGCACCTGTGTCAATGTCGGCTGCGTGCCATCCAAGGCGCTGATCAGAGCCACAGATACGCTTCATATTGCAAATGCCGCCAAACGATTTGATGGCATCGAAGCCAATGCCAGGGTCACAAACTGGCAAGCTGCTATCAAACAAAAGCAAGCTCTTGTCGACGATCTGCGCAAGGCGAAATACTTAGACATTTTGCCCGCCTATAGCTCAATTTCCTATATCGAAGGCAAAGCCAGCTTCAACGCAGAGGCCCAGCTTACCGTAAATGGCGAAGCCATCGATGCCAATAAGGTCATCATTGCAACGGGCACACGCCCTGCCCTGCCTTCAATCAAGGGCATCAAGAATGTTGAATTTCTCACAAGTACATCAGCGCTTGAACTGGAAATCTTGCCGAAGTCCATAATTATCATTGGTGCGGGCTATATCGGCACTGAAATAGCCCAGATTTTCGCCCGAACAGGCGTAAAAACTACCATTGTCAGCCGCCGAGGATTATTGCCGGAAGCAGAACCGGAAATTGGTCGCGCACTTACCGGCTATTTCACCGATGAAGGTATCAGTGTGATCAGCGGCATTACTTATGATCGAATCGAGGAAAATGACGGGGCAATCAGCCTTCATATTCAATCCATCAACGGACCTGAAGTCATAACCGCGGAAAAAGTCATGATTGCCACGGGTCGCACGCCCAATTCTGACGGCATGAACCTTAAAGCCGCTGGCATTGAAATCGCCGCAAATCACGGCATCATTGTTGACCATCAAATGCGCACCACGCGCGAAAGCGTTTATGCGGCAGGTGATGTAACCGGCAGCGATCAATTCGTCTATATGGCAGCTTATGGTGCAAAGATTGCCGCAAAGAATGCCATGAACAGCAATTCGCACACCTATGACAATTCTATCATGCCGGCGGTCGTATTCACCGACCCGCAGGTTGCAAGCGTCGGTTTAACCGAGGCACAGGCCCGCACAGCCGGACATCGCGTAAAGGTCTCAATTCTGACTCTCGATAATGTACCACGAGCGTTGGCGGCGCGCGATACACGAGGGTTGATCAAACTGATTGCCAATGCAGAAACCAAAAAATTACTCGGTGCTCACATTCTGGCGCCGGAAGGTGCAGACAGCATTCAAACCGCAGCACTGGCAATCAAGGCGGGCATGACCTATGAGGAATTGGGTGCGATGATTTTTCCCTATCTCACCACTGTTGAAGGACTGAAACTCGCAGCACAAACCTTTGATATGGACGTCAACAAACTCTCCTGTTGCGCCGGATAGCGCAGCACCGATAATACGTAAAATTGAAAGACATCTTCCCGTCAGCGATATTCGCTGCTGCGTTCCTTTTTCCAAATCGCCAATTCAACAACCTGTGGCAACTTTCCACCATCTTTTTTCCAGCTGTCTATTGCCCAGTCCACGCCTTTAATGTCCCTGAGAACTGCTGTGCGATGTGGATAGCGACCATCAAACAGAAAGCCACGGCCAACAATGGGCATCGGTTTATTAAATTTCAGCAAGCCGTTGCGATTAAGAAACTCAATGAAAGCAAGAGTGTTGCTGGATTCATCGACACAATCCATTTGGCCCACTTTTCCAGCATCCCGCTGATAGCTCAACCTTGTATCCGTCACCATACGTAATTTGGATTGAGCCAGCCGTTCTTTCCATGCAATGAGTTTTGCGATCGACCTGCGCTCCTTTGCAGGAGAGGCAATACCCGTACTCAGCACCGACTTCATATGCTTAAGATCAGCTCCGGTAAATGCCAGTTGCGCCGAATAAATGCAGCCAAAACCAGAGCAAATTTTTACTTCCTTTTCGCCACCGTCGGTAACACCAAGGCTGCTCAATGAACCATTCGATTGACAAGCAGCCAAAACGGTCAAGAGCATCACGGCAGATGCGCGAGCAACATTTTTGATTTTCATCTATATTTTTCCGATTGTATTTACTGACCATATCGAATCAACCAAATTCCTATCAAATTGATTGCCCAATGTCATGTAAAGTTCTATGGAGCCCGGATGAAAAATACATCTGTACATATTATCGGTGGCGGGCTCGCCGGATCAGAGGCCGCATGGCAAATTGCCTCCATGGGCGTTGATGTAATCCTGCATGAAATGCGCCCTGTTCGCGGCACAGATGCCCATCAGGGCGATGGCTTGGCCGAGCTTGTCTGTTCCAATTCATTCAGATCAGATGACGCAGAACAAAATGCCGTTGGCCTCTTGCACGCGGAAATGCGGCGGGCAAATTCGCTCATAATGCGCGCGGCAGATGAAAACAAGGTTCCAGCCGGTTCAGCGCTTGCTGTAGATAGAGTTGGTTTTTCCGATTCCGTAAGCCAAGCGCTCGAAGCGCATGAGAGAATCGAAATTCGCCGCGAAGAAATCGCCACTTTGCCCAGCCCGGACTGGGAACAAACCATTATCGCCACCGGGCCGCTTACTTCGCCCGATCTGGCTGCGGCCATTCGTGCTGAAACCGGCGAAGACGCGCTTGCCTTCTTCGATGCGATCGCACCAATTGTGCATTTTGACAGCATAGATTTTGACAAGGCATGGTTCCAATCCCGCTACGACAAAGTTGGCCCCGGCGGAACGGGAAAAGACTATATCAACTGCCCGCTCGACCGCGACCAATATGAAGCCTTCATTGATGCGTTAATTGAGGGCGATAAAACAGAGTTCAAGGAATGGGAAGGCACACCCTATTTTGATGGCTGTTTACCCATCGAGGTAATGGCCGAACGCGGGCGTGAAACTTTGCGCCACGGACCAATGAAACCAATGGGGCTTACCAATACCCACAAACCCGATGAAAAAGCCTATGGGGTGGTGCAATTGCGCCAGGATAATGCGCTGGGCACGCTGTATAACATGGTTGGCTTTCAGACCAAACTGAAATATGGCGCGCAAAAAGCCATTTTCCAGACGATCCCGGGTTTAGAAAATGCTGAATTTGCCCGCCTTGGCGGGTTGCACCGCAACACATTCATCAATTCACCCACCCTGCTTGATGAGACCTTGCAGCTGAAATCGCGGCCCGGCCTTCGCTTTGCGGGACAGATCACTGGCTGTGAGGGCTATGTGGAATCCGCCGCAATTGGCCTTTTAACCGGGCGCTTTGCTGCCAGCGACATTCTTGAAAAAAGCCTCACGCCACCACCGGAGACAACCGCCTTTGGCGCATTGCTCAACCATATCACCAAGGGGCATATTGCCTATGAGCAGGATATGGGCAAGCGCTCGTTCCAACCGATGAATGTCAATTTCGGCCTGTTTCCACCGGTGCAAATCGTCAAACCGGCTAAACATGAAGGCCGTTTTCGCGGTAAAGATAAAGCTATCATCAAACGGCAGACAATATCAAAACGAGCCTTGCAGGATTTTGATCAATGGCTGGTGTCTAACCCGGTGGCTTGACAGGTTCCCAATCACTTTTACGTAGGAATATTGCCGCCGAGCCAGAAACCAGCTCCACTTCTTTGCCAATTGCAAGGCGCAAATTTGATGGAATCAGCAGCAGTTTTCTTGTGCCGGACGTTAATGTGAAAGCCCGGGCGTCTTTATTTCCTTCACTGTTTTTGAAAAAATCACGCAATGGCTCAAATGAAAAACTGGCAACATCATCGCCCACGCTTATTTTGATTGCTTTCGACACCAGTTCAACCTTGAAAGTCATATCACCAGGCGCCTTCCGGTAATCCACACGACCGGGAGCAAGTGACAGGTTTGACAAATACAAATCAAACCCTTTGGAGGAAATAAATCCGCGCGAAAATCTCACATATTTTATGTTGCCAGTCGGTGAGTCACGCTTGTTTTTCTCAACAGTATGGAACGCTTGCTGCAGCCGTGTTTGCAAACTGTAGCTTGAATCATTTGGCGCAGGCTTGAACGGATTTTTGGCAAAATCGACCGTTAGAGGTTTAAGCTCATCCAATCCCCGATTTTTACGCAGGAATGTCAAAATATTTCTGGCGCGCGATTTATTAGGCTCATTGACGAAATTATCCTCATCCAACAATTGGGTAAAATGGCGAACCTGACTATTAATCGAAACCTGAACCGCGCCCCAGGGGCCGAAACTGCCAAGTAACAATACAATAACCGTTAGCGGAGCAGCACCGGGCAGCCAGTTGCGAGTAGCAGGAACCGCCTGCATCAACGCAAAAAGCGCCATCAATCCACCAAAGGCCGCCAGAAAATAGCGCTCCGGCGTAATGCCGTAATTAGCAACACGAAGGTAAATCGCATAGAAAAGCAACAACAAAGGAATGACGATCAGGGCGGGCCAGTAGGCCAAAAATAGCTTCCCCGAACGCGTCAGCACTTCCCTAAGTGGCAGCATAACTTTCCAGAAGAAAATAACCAGCGTTCCAAAGCCAACCACCATCCAGCCAATCTGGCCTTCAGGCACGTCACCTGTAACGATAATTTTAAGTGCATAGACATGTAGCATCAGAGCGTAAATCGCCAGCATGGGAGCCGCGATATAATCGCTCAATAAACGTAAGCCCGCGATACCATTATTGTTGCCATCAATGATCGGCGCTGCATCAAAATCATCAGGAACCCTGCCAAGCGCAAATATGGGTCCGGCAGCTATCAACGCTGTTGTCCAAATATGCCCAAAAACCCTATTGGGAATGCCAACGCCAAACAAGTAGTCAAGACTTGTCAGTATCACAGTCAGACCAATGCCAAAAATAATCACCGCAACGAAAGAAAGACCGGCGGCAAATATCAGCTGTACAACAAAAAACCAGAACCCTTCGCTGGTGCCACGAAACCAATGGGCGGCGGTTAAAATTCCGCCTGCGAGGGCTGCAAAAAAAGCGACCTCTGTCATTCCCACATCTGATGCAAACCAGGCAAGAACGGCGGCTCCCAAACCAGCAATAGCCGCTCCAATATGCTGCAAAATAGTACTGTAACCATATGATTCTATGCCAATTTGTTTCATCAGTGATGCCATTGCAAACGCCGCAAGCGCCGAGAAAACTTTGACTTGTAGCGCTGAAGGCAGATTTAACACATTGGCAACTTCCAGATTGGCCAAAACTGCGGTTACAAGCAGGGCAATCACCGTCAACGGAAAGCGCATAAACCCATCAATCGCAGAACCAAACAGCATTTGGACGATTTTGTTGATCATTATCATTTCCCAGTTCAGCTTCTATTCGCCAGCATCAAGCGAAGGTGGCAATCCCGGCATGCCTGCCTGATCAGGATTACGGCGTACAAAATCCTGTTTTAAAACCTCGGAACCACCTGATTTTTCATCATGGCGCCACCCCGGTGGCATAATGATATATCGAAACCGCTGGCCTATTGTCAGCCCCGGTTGTGCGGCATCCTTAAACATCGAAATCCATTCATGAAATGCCACTTTAACCGGGTTATAGGTTCCAATATTTTTGACAATGCCGTAGCGCGGCGCATCCGCCTCCAGTTCAGGCACAAATGTTCCAAACATCTTGTCCCAGACAATCAAAGTGCCCGCATAGTTTGCATCGAGATAACGCGGATTGGTCGCATGGTGAACCCGGTGGTGCGACGGCGTATTCATCACCGCTTCAAACCATTTTGGCATTTTTCCAATGACTTCGGTATGAATCCAGAACTGATAAACCAGATTAAACCCATAGACAAAGGCGATAAAGGCCGGGTGTACACCCAAAAGTACCAACGGAATTTGCAATACAAACATGCCGGTAAAGTGCCCGGTCCATGACTGGCGAAGTGCGGTCGACAAATTGTAATGCTGGCTGGAATGATGAACAATATGTTCAGCCCAAACCCACCGCGCCCGGTGCGCAATGCGGTGATACAAGTAATAGCGAAGGTCATCGATAATGAAGACGATCAACCCTAGCCACCATTGAAATCCGAATGTAAAAACCCGGAACTGATAAACCCACAATAGCGCCCCATAGGCAACAAACCCAAACAACAGACCGGCAACCACATTGCCAACCCCCATTAACAGGCTGGTTGCCGTATCGCGGGTTTCATATTCCCCATGCGCCTTGAAATATCGAATAGAAATAAGCTCCAGCAAAATAAGCAGAATGAATGCCGGAATGGCCAATTGCGTCACGCTTGGAAACACCGGGAGAATGCTTTCCATCGTCTAAGACCTTCCATTTTGTAATGTTGCTTTTAGTTTGCGCTCAATATCATCAAGCTGCTCACCGTTGGAAAGTACAAACTCAACTTTGGGTAAGGTCATATCTCTCAAACCAAGCACCAGCCCTTTATCACTTCGGACTATAGAAATCAGCAGATCAGCATCCAGCATCCGGGTGATCGAATGCGTTCCCATTGCCAAAACAAGACCAGCCATATTGGGAGCATCGCCAAACAAAATGGCAACATTATTATCATCGCTTATGACAATCTCTTTGCTGTCAAAGTCCGGGTAATCCAGCAAAAAGCGCGGCTTAACTTCACCCGCATCCGCAAAAGAAAACTTTCGGGACCCGCCTGCCAAATACACCGCGCCAACCACAAGCGACACCCCAAAAAGAACCAGCACCAATAACAAAAGTAATGACATTAATATGTTCCGTTTCGTGCAGTCCGCCAAAGGTAAATTTGCTTGCACCATTGCGGAATGTCAACGGGGGTAACCGCAACAATATCCGCCATCTTTTCAAACCGCGCAAGATAGGGTTTTGAAAGGCACAATGGCAAAAATGCAGTTTTTATCGACCGTGGGAGATGCTCAGACTGCTTTTGAAATTCAGAAAAATGATGGCGCATATAGGCCAATAGCAATCGGATCAGCTTGCCTGTGGCAACCTCGTTTTCAGTAGAATAATATTGCGCAAGCGACAATCCTGCCTCATCAAGCATGGATACAGGAATATAACATTGCTGGCGCGAGCGATGCAGCGGCAGATTTTTCAACACATCAGTCAATACCAGAACGACCCCCGCGTGACCGGCGCAATCTGCAAGATTTCCAGGCTCATCATCAGCATTCTTTGCCAACATCGTGGCAACTTGAAAAACCAAAAATGAGCGGGTTTCTCCCGCATAGCCCTCCAGAGTACCCTTATCCGGCATAGGGTCATTATAAAGATCAAAAGCCCTGGCTTTCAAATAGTTCTCAAAACCCATTAAGGGCAGTTCAAACCGGTTGATCGCCGCCAACAAACCGGCAGCCACAGGATTGCTATTTGCTTCCCCTGCCCGTTCGCCGGATATAATTTCCCGCCACCATTGAAGGCGAACTTCACCCATCATCGGTTCTTTAATCAGCGAACGAATATGGGAAATTTCCGCATCATATGCGTAAAGTGCATATGCATGGGGGCGAATATCTGCGGGTAAAAACAAAGTCGCCAGATAAGTGTCGATATCACGTTCGCGCACGATCGAGCGGCAATATTCAGCGATTTCACGAGAAGTGGTTTTATCGTCCTCGCTCACCTATTCAACCGCAATCAGGGCAGCAGCAACCGCGCGTTTTTCAGCCAGCAATACATTAAAGGTTCGAATTGCAGCCCCGGTGCTCATTGGGTCGTGGGAAATTTCATGATCACGCAGCAGGCTCTTTATTGGCGCACGGAGCGGAACAAGGTCTTGCCCGGTTCCAACCAGCAGGATTTCCACTTGCTCCGCCTCACGCAGCAGCTGGTCGAGCTTTTCAGGTACTAATTCAGATATATCGGAAACATCCCAGGCATATATGCCGCTGGGCAAGCACAATATGCTGCCCTTGTGCGACATGTCCGCAAAGCGAAATCCTCCATTGCCGTAGAAATCAATCGCAGCACGCCTGGGGAAATGAGCCTCATGTATTTCAATTCCTGCGGGCATCGGCAATCTCTTTTCGTTCTATTGAACTTCCTGTGCCTCCTGCCCCGTATAGGGAGAAGGATCATTTCGGTCCATCGCGCCCGGGCGAAGATTGAACAGGATCAACAAAGGAGCCGCGATAAAGATTGATGAATACGTACCCACAAAAATGCCGAATATCATAGCGAAAGTGAATGATGCAAGAACTTCACCGCCGAGGAAATACAAGGCAACCAAAGCCAGCAACGTGGTCAACGACGTCAAAACTGTCCGCGATAGCGTGTGGTTGATCGACATATCCAAAAGGTCGGGGATCGACATCTTCTTATATTTTCTAAGATTCTCCCTAATTCGGTCGTAGACAACCACCGTATCATTCAAGGAATAGCCTACGATCGTCAAAATCGCCGCAATAGATGATAAATTGAACTCCAATTGCAGAATGGCAAACATACCGATGGTCAAGATCACATCATGTGTTGTCGCAAGAATAGCACCAATGGCAAACTGCCACTCAAATCTGAACCAGATATAGACCATAATCGCCATCAGAGCCGCAAATACAGCGATGCCTCCGGCTTGAGCAAGCTCGCCTGATACCGTCGGCCCAACAACCTCAACCCGGCGAAAATCATAATCAGCACTGAGCGCATCACGAACCTTTGTTACAACAGTTTGTTCGGCATTTTCGCCGCTATCTTGCGATTCTACCCGTATTAAGACTTCGTTCTTGGCACCAAATTCCTGCACTTGCACTTCGCCAAGATTGAGATCCCCCAACGTCGTTCTAATGGCTGCCACATCTGCCGTATCCTGTTTCGACTGAACTTCAAGCAATGTCCCGCCGCGGAAATCGATGCCCAGATTCAACCCGATTGCCACAAACAAACCCAGTGATATTACCAACGTTGCTGTAGATGCCGGAAAGGATATTTTCCGTAATTTCATAAACTTGATGCTGGTTTTGTCCGGTACAAACTTGATCAATCGTCTTGGCAATTCAGTTGGTCGCTTGATCTTGATCCACCATGACATCAGTAACCGGGTCAAGGTGAACGCTGTAAACACCGACGTAATAATACCAACAGCGAGCGTTACCGCAAAACCGCGAATAGGACCAGAACCCAGATAGAATAAAATAAATGCCGCAATCAGGGTGGTGATATTCGCATCCAAAATTGTGCCAAGCGCCTGCTTAAAGCCCGCATCAATGGATTGAATAAGCGATCGGCCACCGCGACGTTCCTCACGAATTCGCTCGAAAATCAGCACGTTGGCATCCACCGCCATGCCCATCGTCAATACGATACCGGCAATACCCGGCAAGGTAAGGGTTGCGCCAATAAACGACAGCACACCAATAATCATCACCATATTGGCCAGCAACGCAATATTGGCAAGAATACCAAGCGTACTATAGGCAAACAGCATAAACACCACCACGGCAATGGCGGCAATAATGGCGGCAATCTTGCCGGAATCAACCGAATCCTGTCCAAGGCCCGGACCAACCGTGCGCTCTTCCACAATCGTCAGGTCCGCAGGCAAAGCACCGGCACGCATCAGGATTGCCAGATTATTGGCAGTTTCAACGGTAAAATTACCGGAGATCTGACCGGAACCGCCCAAAATCGCCGAACGAATTACCGGCGCAGATATAACCTCATTATCCAGCACAATGGCAAAACGTCGGCCCACATTACGGGAGGAAATTTCGCCGAAACGTCGCGCACCTTTTGTATCAAAACGGAAAGTTACCAGCGGCTCATTGGTCTGTGGGTCAAATCCTGGCTGCGCATCAACGAGACTATCGCCATCCACCTCCACACGCTTTTTAATCACGTAGGGAATATTCTCATCTTCACTGGAATACAGCAACTCAGAATCAGCCGGTGGACGGGTTCGAAGTGCCTCCTGCGGGCTTGCCTCTTCATTGACCATTCGAAACGCCAGCTTAGCTGTTTTATCAAGAATTTCCTTCAAGCGCTCAGGGTTATCAAGGCCCGGCACCTGTACGATAATCCGGTCATCGCCCTGCCGCTGGATAATCGGTTCTGTTGTACCAAGCTCATCAATACGACGCCTGATTACTTCGATCGATTGGGAAACAACAGACTGCATACGGGATTCAAGACCATCATTGGTCAATTCAAATCTTAGTAGGCCCGGCTCTGGCTCACTCATTTCAACTTCAGTGATAATACCAGCGCCAAATAGTCCTGAATTAATCGGAGACGAAAGCTCTGTAAGGCGCCTTTTCGCTTCTTCCAGATTATCAAGATTTCTGATTCGGACCTGAACAATTCGACCCTTGCCGGAAAGATTGGCGTAGCTGATCTTTTTCTCGTTTCTGGGCCGCAACAACGATTTAACGTCATCGCGCAACACTTCCAGCCGTTCGGCAACCACCCCTTCTCGCTCAACCTTGAGCATCAAATGCGAGCCGCCCTGCAAATCAAGGCCCAGCGTCAGTCGTTGTTTCGGTACCCAATCAGGAAATGCCTTTAAGGTACTTTCCGAGATCAGATTTGGTGCAGTAAACATGGCGGCAAGCACCACCACTGCCACGATCATAACAACTTTCCAACGAGAAAAATGTAGCATTATCTATCCGATAGTTCGTTAAATTTAGTAAGAGCTAAATGTACTGCGCTTTAATTGCCCGCAACTACACTCACTTTTTTGTGGCGGATTTTTTGGGGTCTGGTTTTTTTGAACCAGTCTTTTTGTCCGACGCATCCTTGTTAGCCGCAACAGGAGCACCTTTAACCCGCACATCGCTCAACATGCTGCGCAATACACGTACGCGCACATCTTTTGCCAACTCAACTTCCAGCTCATTATCATCGACCACCTTGGTAACTTTCGCCACCAGGCCACCGCCAGTAATAACGGTGTCGTTGCGGCGTATGGCGGCCAGCATCTCTGTACGTTTTTTTGCCTGTTGACGTTGCGGCCGAATGATCAAAAAATACATGATCACAAACATCAGGACCAAAGGAATCAGCAAATCAAACCCACCGCCGCCGCCAAAACCTTGCGCTAAAATAGGTGAAACATTCATTTTGATATCCTCGAATTCTCTGGTTGCAGAAAGCGGTCAATCCGCTCATTCTATATTTTGCCGGACTATAATCATCGCGCGCGGCATTGCAATCTTTCACTTGGTCCAACTGCGTTCATTTTTCAAGTCTGAAGTCAGGCTTTATCTGTGTTCTCAACCGTGATAAGCGAATTTTACGACGATTAGTTCGTTTTTTATTTTTTTGAGCCTGAAATGAGAAGAAATTTGGAAAAAGATCCTGTCAAACTGCTGGTTGAAAAATTGGACCGAATCTCGGAGCTAATTGAACGAGGCGTTCCTAAAGCCAGCCCGAAAAACGATCTTGATATCGCCAGTGCCTTCATTTGGCAGCCTGAAAACCATTGGCTGAAGCCTGTTCAAAAGGTCAATCGGGTCGATATGAGTTTACTAAAGGGCATTGACCGTGTTCGTGATATTTTGAGCGCCAATACCGAAAATTTCGCAAATGGTTTCCCGGCAAACAATGCCCTGCTTTGGGGCGCGCGTGGCATGGGAAAATCCTCACTGGTTAAGGCGATCCATGCCTCGATCAATCTTAAGCATGAAAACAATCCAATTAAGCTGATAGAAATTCACCGCGAAGATATCGAATCGCTCCCTGAATTGATGAATATATTGCGCGACCAATCTAGCCGAATCATTCTTTTTTGCGATGATCTCTCATTTGATAGTGACGACACCTCCTACAAATCTCTAAAAGCGGCACTCGATGGTGGCGTTGAAGGTAGGCCTGAGAACACAATATTTTTCGCAACATCCAATCGCCGTCACCTTTTGCCCCGCGATATGATTGATAATGAGCGATCAACCGCAATCACACCGGGAGAAGCGGTTGAGGAAAAAGTATCACTGTCGGACAGATTTGGCCTTTGGCTTGGATTTCATAAATGCAGTCAAGATGAATATCTGGAAATGGTGGTCGGCTATGTTGAACACTATAAACTGGATATTCCAGCTGATGATTTGCGACAAAAGGCATTGGAATGGTCGACCACCAGAGGTTCAAGATCAGGCCGGGTTGCCTGGCAGTTTGTTCAGGATCTTGCGGGCGCGTTGCACATCAAAATTGACTAGGGTCTGAACCCAATTAAGATTACGAACTGTGTTGGAGGTAAAATGGTTCAAATCAATGAGAAAAATACAGGCGATGCTGCACAGCCGTATTCCTAATTGAGTCCAGACCCTAGAGCATATCTCGTTCATTGGCATTCACTCAATATGCTTTATCTATCTGTTTTCGCTTGGTCTTTATTCCTAAAACCGGTGCCCACTTTTAGGAGACAAGCTTTAACCACCAGCAACGAGGGCCCACCCGTAGGTGAGCCCTGCTGGAGATCGCATTCAACCGTTGGCTAAAGAGCAAACAGTAAAATGCAATAACATTCGAGAGTTTTTAGGAGCGCTTAAGATGTTTAAGCGGGTTCACCGGATTTGAATTCTTGCGAAGTTCAAAGTGAATTTTTGGAATTGTCGCGGTGCCGGTTCGACCTGAGCGCGCAATCGTCTGGCCACGGCGAACGGTGTCACCCCGGCTCACCAGATTTCGGCTCGAATGGGCATACGCAGAAACCCAGCCGCCTGCATGGCGTACCAATATCAGTTTACCGAACTCTTCCAGTTCACTACCGGCATAAATTACGGTGCCATTTTCAGTGGCCTTAACGGCTGTACCAACCGGCACGGAAATATCAATGCCATCGTTTGGCGACCCATTTAGTTTGGAACCAAATTTAGAAACCACACGGCCTTTCGCCGGCCAGCGGAATTTGGAAACACCGGTTTGACTTGGCGTTGCAACTTTTTCCGATGCGCGACGCGCAATATTTGCTGAAACATCCGGGCGCGTATAAGGCACAGGCCGGTTGTTTTTGTTAAACTTGCGGTTGGCGCGGCGCGGAACGGCACTTGCTGTGCCGGTTACAAACGGATCGGACTTTTGCGTACTTGCAAAGGTCGATGATCCAGCCCCGGCTTGATTGGGGATTCTTATTTTTTGGCCCAGCCGTACAACATCGCCACTCATGGAGTTTGCATCACGGATTGCATCTTTATTGACACCATATTTTTGCGCAATACCGCCCAACGTATCGCCGGATGAAACCAAATGAACCTTTGGTCCACCAATCGCTATCCGTCTGGTCGCAGGCGACGAAATATTTCGCGCGCTACGCCGGGTATTTGGCGTTGGTGTTGCAATATGCGACGTTGCCACTTCACCTTCATATCCACGAGAACTTCGTGACGCCCGAGTTTTATTATTGTTATCGGGTGCAGATACGGCAGCTTTTCTTGAATAGGTATAGGTCGGGATTAAAATAGATTGTCCGGCCGCAACATTGTTGGCGTTGGATATATTGTTAACACGCTTGATTTGTTTAACTGGCACACCATATCGGCGCGAAAGGTTGTGCAGGTTTTCACCGCGGCGCAAGCGTACTCTCGTACCCCCAACAGCCGTCCAGCCAACTTTTGAAGCATCATTGGTAACTGAATTCGTTTGGCGATTGGCTACAGGCAACCGATCATTCAACTTTCGGGTTGAGGCCACTTTAGTGCGAACGGTCTCAAATTTTCCTTCGGGCAAATTTGGCGCAAGGTTCACAGGTTTGCCAATTGGCGCTCTCTCAATGACTGATTTCCGAACCACCTGACGCGCCCTCGGCTTCAAAGCTTTGCGGGAAATATCCCCCGGATAAGGCTGAGAAACCGCCACGCGTTTTCGAGCGGCTTTCTTTACCCGATTACCAGTAGATGCGGTCGTTAGACTATCGACATCACCGGGATAAGGCTGATTTGGAATATCCGATTTTCGAATTATCGAGCGCTGATTGCCAGTCGGCAAAGCGGCTGTATAGGGATCATCCAGCCGACTGAAGTCAGAACTACACCCCGCCCCCAATATGGCCATTATGGAAATTACAGCTGCCCGCGACATTAGTTTGCCACGTCTATTTGATACGCAATTACTCATCGGTCTTCCCGCAGTTTACTCATTACTACGAGATGATTAGATATTATTTACGTTAATCGAGGGTTAAGGACGATCAATTCAATCAATATAGCCATTGATGCGTCCCTTTATTGTCGCGTGTCTTTATTCCCAAAACAGATCCCCGCTTTTGGGAGACAAGCTCTAGAGGAATTCCGCGATGCCTGAACGAAGCGGCGCCATTCTAACGGGAAACAAATCCTCACGGTCAAACCGGCTCCCGACTTTAGTCAACCGGGTGAGCATTTGCTTTTCTTCGGGGTCGCCAATCGCCGTAAGCATGATACCGCCAGAAGTCAGATGATCCAGATATTGACGCGGGAGACCTGAAAACGAACCATTGACGACAATACGGTCAAACAGCCGCTGATCACTAACCCCGTCCCGACCATCTGCCTGTTGAGCAATAATATTATCAATATCCAAATGCTCAAAACGCTGCTTGGCGCTCTCGATAAGTGAACGATACCGGTCGACAGTTACTATCTTTTTTGCAAGTCTGGAAATAATCGCAGCCTGATACCCCGTACCCGTGCCAACTTCCAACACCGTTTGATCAGATGAAATATCCATCGCATGCACCGTGCGAATAACCTGATCAACACCGGTCATCGATTGGCCGCAGTCCATTGGAAACGATCGCGAAAAATAGGGCTTGTCGATACAATGAACCGGTACAAAACGATCCCGCGGGGTCTGCTCAATGGCTTCAAGCAAATTGATTTCATCAATTCCCAACGCACGCAACCTCAACAAAAGCGCCATCAGCCCTTCGTTTTTTAACTGTCGCTCAAGTCCTTTTTGAGTCAGCATTACAAGGTGACCTTACTTACCGCATCGCCCAACCGGGCAAGATTATCCATATCCGTGAGATTGGTTTTCAACGGCGTTATCGATATTTTATTGTCAGCCAGTGCCTGAATATCGCTACCATTTTGATAGACCGGCTCCTTGCCCTGAAACCTAAGCCAGTAATAGGGGAAATTTCTCCCGTCAGCGCGCTCTTCGATATGGAGCGAGTGCATAAATTTCCCCTGACTGGCAACGCTGCATCCTTGCACTTCGTCCGGTGCGCAATTCGGAAAATTTACATTCAAAAACGTACCCTCGGGCAAATCATAGTCAATCAGCTGCCGCAAAACGGCTGGCGCATGGGTTTCGGCCGTTTGCCAGGGCACAATGCGGCGGTCATCAAAATCATAGCCTTGCGAAAGTGCGACCGACTTAATCCCCATCAACATACCCTCCATAGCACCTGCAACAGTACCGGAGTAATTGACAAAATCGCCAATATTATAGCCGGAATTCACCCCCGACAAAATAAGGTCCGGTGGTTCCGGCATCAACTCGCGAACCGCCATAATAACGCAATCCGTCGGCGTGCCATCCACCGCAAAACGCCGATCATCATATTTGCGCACTCGAAGTGGATGATTGAGTGTCAACGCGTGGGCAATACCACTTTGATCGGTCTGCGGTGCAACCATCCACACATCATCAGAAAGCGTGCGGGCAATCCGCTCAAGCACGTCAAAACCCTCGTCATGAATAGAATCGTCATTGGTGAGAAGTATGCGCATTAAAAATCCAGATTAAGTAAATGGGATTGTCGTTTGATTTAACCTATTTTTTCAATGCTGCCCATATAGGGCTTCAAAGCATTGGGCACCGTTATTGAACCATCTTCGTTTTGATAGTTTTCAAGCACAGCAATTAACGCCCGGCCAACAGCAATGCCAGAGCCGTTTAAAGTATGGCAAAATTGAATTTGTTTCTCACCGTCCACCCGGTAACGCGCATTCATGCGGCGGGCCTGATAGTCATCGCAGAGCGAACAGCTGGAGATTTCGCGATAGGCTTTTTGCCCCGGCAACCAGACTTCGATATCATAGGTCTTACGGGCAGATATACCCATATCGCCGGTACATAGAACCATAACACGGTAATGCAGATCAAGCCGTTTCAACACTTCCTCGGCGCAGGAAAGCATGCGCTCCAATTCGTCCTTGGAACCTTCTTTGCCGGTTACAGAAACCATTTCCACCTTGGGGAATTGATGTTGGCGCAACATGCCCCTGGTATCACGTCCGGCAGACCCAGCCTCGGAACGAAAACACGGCGTAAGCGCCGTTACCCTGATTGGCAATTCATCGGCCAGATAGGTTTTCTCCCGCGCAAGATTGGTAAGCGGAACCTCAGCCGTCGGAATAAGCCAGCGGCCATCTTCGGTACGAAACAAATCTTCGGCGAACTTAGGCAGCTGCCCGGTTCCAAATACAGCCTCGTCGCGCACCAAAAGCGGCGGATTGATCTCGCTATAGCCATGCTCTTCAGTGTGCAAATCAAGCATGAATTGGCCAAGTGCCCGTTCAAGCCGCGCCAGCTGACCGCGCAATACAACAAATCGGCTGCCTGAAATTTTTGCAGCCGTTTCAAAATCCATCAAACCAAGGTCTTCACCAAGTTCAAAATGTTCCTTCGGCTCATAATTAAAATCGCGCTTTTCGCCAAATGTGCGGATTTCAACATTATCATTTTCATCCGCACCTTCCGGCACATCATCAAATGGCAGGTTGGGCAATTGGGCCAAAGCATCGTCCAGCGCGGCACTCAACGCCTTGCCCTCTTCTTCACCATCACGAATAAAAGATTTCAGTTTGGCAACCTGCGTAATTGCCTCTTGAGCGGCCGCTTCATCGCCGGATGCTTTGGCCTTGCCAATTTCCTTGGAAGCAGCATTGCGGGTTTCCTGAGCTTCCTGCAGCTTGGTCACATGGGCGCGACGCTTGTCATCCAGCTCGATCAACCGGGCCGAAGATGGAGCCGCACCACGTTTTACCTGTGCTGCGTCAAACGCTTCAGCGTTTTCTCTTATCCATCTGATGTCAAACATACTTCACCTGATTTTGCGGCCGTTTTGGCCATTAAGTTAAAATTGTAGATAGGATATTTTACCGGAATGAAAACCGGAATCACACATATTTCGAGATCAAATACCCCATCACCCGCACCAAGTAAAATAAATTACCATTGGAGATCGAGAAGAAACATCAAATTCAAACATTCAAGAGTGCTAGCCGTCGGCTGCCTCAGCATCAGCTTCCGCCTGTTCCCGTTGACGCCGTTTTTTCTCAATATAACGGGCCGAAAGGATCGATAGCTCATAAAGCAATAATGTCGGAGTTGCCAGACCAAGCTGGCTGATCGGGTCAGGCGGGGTCAGCACAGCTGCTGCAATAAAGGCAAGCACGACGGCATATTTGCGCTTGGACTTCAAACCATCGGCCGTAACCAGACCCGCACGCGCCAAAAGCGTAATCACCACCGGCAGCTGAAAAACCAGACCAAAAGCAAAAATCAAGGTCATAATCAAACTTAGATATTCACTGACCTTCGGCAACAGCTCAATCACCGCGCGGCCTTCGGTTGCCGTTTGCTGCATGGACAAAAAGAAGCCCATCGCTAACGGCATAATGAAAAAGAACACCAGACAGGCGCCGATTATAAACAGCACCGGCGTTGCTATCAAAAATGGCAGAAACGCGCTCCGCTCATTTTTGTAAAGGCCGGGTGCCACAAACTTGTAAATCTGATTGGCAATTACCGGGAACGAAATGAAGAGAGAGCCAAATAGGGCAATTCGAAGCTGCACAAAGAAAAATTCCTGCGGCGCGGTATAAATCAACGTCAGGTTTTGATTTTCACCGGCAGCCCGCTCATAGGGAATGACCAGTATATTGAAAATATCATTGGCGAATATGAAGCAGATGACAAAAAATATGGCAATCGCAATCACCGCCTTGATCAGCCGTTGGCGTAGCTCAACCAAATGCTCGACCAGAGGCGCAGAGGATTCCTGAATATCATCTTCACTCATGCGGATTTAGCCTTTTTCGGCGCAGTTTTACGCGGCTTGGCCTTTGCCGTTTTTGCGGGTGATTTAGCAGCTGGTTTTTTCGCTACAGTTTTTGCAGCAGGTTTCTTTGCAGTAGCCTTTTTGGCAGCGGTTTTTTTAGCGGCCGGCTTCGGCTTTTTTGCCTTTGCCGCTTTTTTGGTTTTGGCCTCTTCACGGGCCAATGCCGCCTCGACATCAACTTTTACCGGTTCTGCAACTTCGATTATTTTTGATTGGTCAAATAGTGCATCCGGGTCAAAGCCTGAATAGTCCTCATCATCCACCTGCCCTGGATCATTTTCGCCATCATCATCATTATTGGCAGCCGAATTAATATCTTTTTCGATATCACCAACCGCGTCTTTTAGCGGGTTAAGACTGTCTTTCACCTTGTTGAGCGGGTTCATTGAACGGGCATCGTCGATGGTTTTCTTCACCCCATCCAGTTCAGCTTCCTTCAAGGCGTCATCAAACTGGCGTTGAAAATCGCCAGCCATTCCTCGAACTTTCTTAACCGACTTGCCAACAGTGCGCAGCATTCCCGGCAGATCTTTGGGACCAACCACAATGATGGCGACAACCGCCACCACCAACATTTCTGTCCAACCAATATCAAACATGAATATTTTTCGAAAACGAGTGAAAACTAAGCACGGATCAACCTGATGCACATGCAATCAGCTTGCGCAGAACCTGCAAATTCAACACAAAGCCTTAGCTGGCCTTGGATTTCTCTTTGCCAGCTTCAGCAACAGTTTCCGAAGGATTGTTCTCAATCGTGGACGCTGTATCTTCTTCTTTCAGACCTTTTTTGAAAGAATTGATACCTTTTGCAACGTCACCCATGAGGTCAGAAATCTTGCCGCGCCCAAACAAAAGCACCACAACAACTGCCACAATTACGATCTGCCATACGCCGATCTGTCCCATACTAATACTCCTGATTCTGATAAGGGCAATGTGCCCGTTTTTCTTACCCTATCCCATAAGCCTGCCCCACGGCAACCAGCCTTTAGTGTGATACTTAATCACATTTACCGTGAGATTAAAGACGCTCACACAAAAACTTGTATTTTATTGCTGATAGAGCCGCATATTTTCAGGCTTTGCCGATACAAAAACATCGCGATGACCCGAAATTACCTGGGCCGCCAGATTGCCATGCCGCAGCCGCGCCCGCACCCGTTGATCAACGCCATCCAGCTGAAGTTCCACCTGATCCACCTCCCCAAGGTAGCGATAGGCCGTTACCCGAGCGCGGTGCCCCTCATCAGGACTATCAGAAATTTCAACGTCTGAAAGGCGAATGGATGAATAAATCAGATCACCGTTATTAAATTCACTTGCATCAGCAAACCCAAGCGGAGTGTGTAACTTGCCAGCCTTAACTGCCCCCTTAAACACATTAAGTTCGGTGAAAAAGCTAGCCGAAAACAAGCTGTTGGGCTTTTGAAAAAGTGTGACACCATCACCTTCCTGCACCAGTTTTCCATCACGCAGCAAGGCGATCCGGTCTCCCATTCGCAAAGCTTCTTCTGGATCATGGGTCACCATAATGGCGGTAGCACGCGATTCCCGCAAAATTGTCAGTGTTTCATCGCGCACGGATTCGCGCAATCGACTATCAAGGCCGGAAAACGGTTCGTCCATTAACAATACACCCGGTCGCGGTGCAAGTGCGCGGGCAAGGGCCACCCGTTGTTGCTCGCCGCCAGAAAGCGCATGCGGGTATTCATTGGCCAATTCCTCAAGGCCAACCCGGGTTAAAACCTGCAATGCCTGATGTTTAGCCTCTTTAGACGGCAATTTATCCAGCCCGAACTTCACATTATCCAATATGCTCAAATGGGGAAACAGCGCATAATCCTGAAAAACCAGACCGATGCCCCGCGCTTCCGGTGGTAAAAATACCGAAGGGCCGGCAATTTCACGGTCATCAAACAAGACTTCGCCAGAACTTTGTTGCTCGATACCGGCAACAATACGCAGCAATGTGGTTTTGCCCGAACCCGATGGACCAAGCAGGCACATCATTTGCCCCGGTTCAATACTGAAAGAAATATTTTCCAAAACCGGCATACTACCATAGGAGTGGCAAATATTTTTCAATGACAATCGCGATGCGATCGACACTGCAGCCGTATTGCGCCTGCCCCAGCCGCGTTCTGCGCCAACGGGTTTGGATTGGTTTGAATTATCGGTTACCGGTTTATTCATTCCGCCTATTTAGCGTTATAAGCAACAATTACCAGTCCCAGGTCGTATTTACATTCAGGTTTCGGTCGCAGCGCGAGTCTTTTTCTGTCCTGAAAAGGCGGAAAGCGAGCAGTGGTGCATCCCTCCACAAGCGATTTCTAACACATTCAGGGCTGAAAATGCCCGCGTCAGTGAGATATGAGGAAAATTGCCCATAATTACGTCGAAAAACCTCGAAAGGGGAAAAACCTTGAAAGGGGTTGCCCTGCCAGCGATTTTTCTTCTGATTTGGAACAATTTTCCTTCATACTGCGTTCCAAATCCTGAATGTAAACACGACCTAATCACCAGTTGGCGGCAACAGACCAAGTTCTTCGATGTCGTCCAGTGTAAAGGGATCTTCATCTTCGCCAAGCTCATCGCTGTCATCGGGCACTGGAACCGAGAAATTCACCGGTAGTTGTGATTGCAACAACCCCGCACCTTTCAATTCATCCAGACCGGGCAAATCACGCAATTCTCCAAGGCCAAAATGATCAAGAAAATGGTCGGTCGATCCATAGGTAACAGGACGGCCGGGTGTTTTGCGCCTGCCCCGCATCCGTATCCAACCGGTTTCAAGCAGCACATCCAAAGTGCCCTTGGATGTCACAACTCCTCTGATTTCTTCAATCTCGGCCCGGGTAACCGGTTGATGGTAGGCGATAATTGCCAGCATTTCCAAAGCCGCACGAGAAAGTCGGCGTTGTTCAACAGCTTCGCGTTGCAATATAAAGGCAAGGTCTTCGGCGGTTCGAAAAGCCCAATTATTACCCGAACGTATGAGGTTTACGCCGCGCTGCGAATAGGTTTGCTGCAAACTTATCAATATTGCCGGCAAATCAGCATCATCAGGCAAGCGCTCGTTCAATGATTTTTCAGACACCGGTTCGCTTGAGGCAAATATCATTGCCTCAACCATTCGCATTTGCGAATTAAGCTGCGTTTCAGCTCGCGCCTCATCACTTTTCACTAAATGGGGAAAAGGGACTACTTCTGCATCAATCGGTTCAGACATGATTACCTGGCATCTCCTCAGTGCTCGACGGCACAACCTTCGGGGCAACTGCGCGTAAATATAACGGCTCAAATGCAGCACTTTGTTGAACTTCCAACTTGCCTTCGCGCACAAGCTCAAGGCTGGCGGCAAATGTGGAGGCCATGACACTGGTGCGCATGGATGGCTCGACCAGATATTCCATCAAAAAGCTGTCAATCGACGCCCAATCTTTCATTGTACCTATAAATTTAAACAACACATTGCGCGCATCCTGCAACGACCACACTGCACGCCTTGCAATGCGCACTGTCGAATGCGATCGACGTTGGCGCTCGGCCGCATAGGCCGTGAGCAAATCATACAACGTCGCGTTAAACTCGCTGCGTTTTTCAACGATCACCGGCTCCGGCATACCGCGGGCAAAAACATCGCGGGTAAGCCGGTTTCGATTGACCAGCAAATTGGCCGCATTGCGCATACCCTCAAGTCGCTGCAACCGGAACGCCAGTTGATTGGCCAATTCCTCACCACTTGGTTCGTCATCTTCTTCCATATCAGGAATAATCAAGCGGGATTTAAGATAGGCAAGCCATGCCGCCATCACCAGATAGTCGGCGGCCAACTCCAGGCGCAGTTTTCGCAATTCCTCGATAAATTCAAGATATTGCTCGGCCAGTGCCAATATAGAAATCTTGGTAAGATCAACCTTTTGCGTGCGGGCAAGAGTAAGCAGCAGATCAAGCGGCCCCTCAAACCCATCCACATCAATGGTAAATTGCGGGTCAGCCACCGCCCGGTCAACCGGTGCTGTGGCACTCCATAAATCGGTCTGCTCGCCAATATTGCTGTCAGCAACAGTGACCTCCTCATCAATGCCATCACCAGCATCAACGACCTTAATTTCACTTGCCGGGTTCCTTACGGTTGCCATAATCGCTCTTTTGGCCTCGTTTTTGCTGGCTAACAGATCTCTGCAATCAAACCGGCGAACTCGGTTCTTAAAACCTGTTCGTCGCTTTCATCACTTTGACCAACGCCAATCATTGCCTTTTTTGCTCGGCTCAGAGCCTTGCCAGCCAATTCAGGCGAATTTGCTGCAACCAGCCGCATTTCATCCATTTTTCCATTGCAATGAAGCACAATATCGCAACCCGCACCAAACACTGCTTTGCTTCTTTGGCCACAATCCCCAGAAAGTGCATTCATCGAAACGTCATCACTCATCAACAGTCCGTCAAATCCAATTTTTTGGCGAATTATCTGGGAAATAAGGGTAGATGATGTGGTTGCGGGACTATTTGGATCAATATCTTGGTATACAATATGAGCGGTCATCGCCATTGATATGTCGCTAAGCGCCTTGAAGGGCACAAAATCTGTTGCCTCAAGTTCTACCAAAGTTGCTTCCACAATCGGCAATTCCAGATGGCTGTCGAGGCGAGAACGCCCCTGCCCCGGCATATGTTTGATGACCGGCATAACACCGCCGGAAAGCAGCCCATCACACGCGGCGCGGCCCAATTTGGTCACCATATTGGGGTCCTGCCCATAGGAGCGGTCACCAATTGCATCGTGAGCACTCGGGATAAGAACATCGAGAACCGGCAGGCAATTAATGGTGACACCAAGTTTCAGCAGATCAAACGCCAATAATCGCGACAACAGCCATACCGCGCGTTCGCCATTTTCAGGATTGGTGCGATAAATCTCGGCAAGCTTTCCTGCAGCTGGATATTTTGCCCAGTGTGGCGGCCTAAACCTTTGGACCCGCCCGCCTTCCTGATCAATCAGAATTGGCGCATCCGGGTTACCAACCGCATCACGCATTGAGGAACACAAATCGCTAACCTGCCCCGGATTGTCTATATTTCGCAAAAACAGAATAAACCCCCACGGACGTTCATCGCGATAAAACGCGATCTCATCCGCAGTGAGCGATAGCCCCAAACAACCGGCAGTAAATGCTTTTGTTCCCATGATTCGCGTAGTATAGCGGGTTTAGGCCGTTATCTCAGCAATAGATTGGGCAATCCTCATTATCCATCATTCAAGATCTAAAAATGCTTTTGGATAGATCAATCGGGAAGGCTGTGGCAGCACCTTGCCAAGTAAAATCGCCATGAAATGAGGTCCGGAATAATCACACTCATACGGTTCGGCATCTCCCAGCGAAAACCCGAATTTTGAATAATATTGTGGATTACCCAGCACAAATACAATTTCAAAACCATCAGCGCGCGCGCAATCCAGCGCCGCAAGAATAAGCGCTGACCCGATGCCTTGGCGTTGAAATGATGACAAAACACTAACCGGCGCTAGCGCCAGTGCACGGTACGGTGCTTGAAGATTTGATAATACAATATGTCCGACCAACAGGTGTTCGCCGTTTATGGTATCGGCTATCTCGGCAACCAGGGAATATGCTATATCTTCATTCTGCCGAAGATCATCAACCAATTGGGCCTCATCCGATTGCCCAAAGGCGTCGCTGATCAAGGAGCGAACACCGGCAATATCTTTCCGCTGTTCCGCTCGAATTGTGATCATTTAGCGTGTGACAAAGCAAGAACCGCCGGCGGCCTTATAGCGAACGCACAGGTCAACCGCGGCTTTTCTCGTACCAACAGGCACGCGGACCCGGTAATAAATACCTTTGTCCTTGATATTGAACCGACGGATATCAACACCCTTGCCACCAAGTATCCCGGTAAACCTTCGGCTTAACCGACCATAAGACGCCTGGGCAGCTTCAGCAGAACGTTGCGAAGAGATTTGCATCACATAATCGCCGCTTGAGGCTGTGGCCAATTCTACAGGTTTGTTGGCAGGCTTACGAATAGGCCGACTAACCGGTTTGGCGGCCAGAACCGGAGTTGGTTTTTGAACCGGTTGAACGACCACTTTCTCGGGCACTTCTACTGCTATTGGTTTAACCACGATAGGCTTTACAATCGGTGCTTCTGCAGGTGGTTTTATTTGAAGAAGTTTATCGGCGCTACTATTGCCAGGTCTGATTGGAACAATTTTGATACTGCGCGCCAGCCCCCCAAACTTGTCTTCATTTGACGCTTTTTCAGGCGTCAAAGGGGCAACAGCCGGTGTGCCAATCACCGGGCTAACAATTTTTGGAACGGTCCCGGTAACAGCTGGTTCCACCGGTTGAACAAAGTTTCCAACCTTGTTGGTAGAAGCCACTCTAATCCGCTCTGCCTTGCTGGAAGGCAATATTGATGTGGCGGTCTGCTTTGCACTAACAATGGTGCCGTCTGGACGAACAACAACAGTTCGCACCTTCCGGGGGCTGATAATCGCACGTGTGGGACGAACTTGTGGTTCGTTGTTCGGCGCAATTCGTGCATCAGATTTTTGGGCAACAGGAACAACCGGTATCGAGCCAGCAGCTGGTAAAGGCTCGACAACAGGCGGTTGCGTATCAGCACTAACAACTCTGATTGGAGCTTCCGCGCCGGAGACCAGCCTATCCTGACTGGTCTTGTCTTCAGATTTTCCGTTGACCTTCTCAAATACAATCTGGTCCTGATTTGGAACTTTTACCCCGCCCGGTTCCTTTGGCTTAACCTTCACAGGGTCGGTTGACGCAAGAATGGTTGGTACAGATGTTTTAACGCCGTCATCAGAGATATATTTCCATCCAAAAGCACCACCTGCAACAATTACTGCGACACCCAGCACTCCGGCAGCAACGGCTGCTCCGCTGCGTTTTTGAGGAAGCGGTGCTGCAAATTCCGGCACTTCCGGTGCAGCGGAGAATTGATCATCACCAATTTCAGGATTAAGTTCGGCAGCCAACTCCTGCTCAAAGGTCGAATAACCATCCATCGATTCTGGCATCGATTCTGGCATCGAACCTGGCATCGATTCTGGAAGCGGATACTGTTGCGCTGTATCAACAGCATTATAGGTCATTGATACAGGCGTTTCTTCGGCTGAATACAACTCAGTTTCTGCCGTTTCGAATGACACCTGCTCAGGTTCATTCTGAACTGCCTCTGGCTGAACTGCCTCTGGCTGAACTGCTTCTGGCTGAACTGCTTCTGGATTTATTATCGGAATAGCCGCAGTATTTGCCACAGATGAGGCGACGATATCTTCTAATTCACCCGCCAAATTACCAGACCAGCCAAGCTCACGATCAGCCTGCTCATCACTCTCGATAATATCATGAAGTGCATCATCCACCTGGTGATCAAACGGCGTGACCACCGGCGGCATGGTTACAGAACTATCCAATGTACCGAATGGTGCATTTTCTTCCACATTGTTCGGCGCTTGTGCCTCAATCTGCGGCGAGATGTCAGCCTCTGGCGCAGGCGTGTAGCCACCGCCATCCGCTATCGTTGGCTCTTGGAGGAAATCTTCAGAATCCCCGCTAATCGCCGCTTCAAATTCGGCAGCAAAATCTGCATCTGGCACAAATTCAGCTGCACCCACAACATCCGCGACCGGCGCCTCTGGCGCATGTGAAATTTCAGCCATCATAGCAGGCTCGAATGTCTCATAGGTAGCCGGTTCTACAAACGGCTCTGAAACAGGCTCGCTTGCAACCTCACTCTGGGCGGCTTGTTCCGCTGCATAAACTTGCGCGTCAAATATAGCCTGCTCCATCGGAGGAATGGTAACATCTCGAGCGACGATCCCAGGTGCGACTTCAGGCTCACCCACAAATTCATCCCTTGGAGCGAACAAATTTTCTTCCAACCCCTGCTGATGCGCATCAAGCTCTTGAAGCAACTCATCTGCCATCGCAGAAGTATCAGATTGAGCTCCTACCGGCGCAGCAGACAATATGTCACTTAAATCCCCGACAGGCTGGCTATCAACAGCAGCGGGCACCGGCTCTGCAGAATATTGAGTTGGTCCGGTGTTGAAAATCTGTTCAAATGTCGGTGGCTCACCCGCTACATGTTCAACGGGTTCGGGAGCATACGGCTCATCAAATGGCGTTTCAGACTGAGGCGGCGGCGTAACTTGCTCGCGCACGCCAACATCAAGAGCATTGGTCAAACTATCTTCAAACTCACCAAAATTTTCATCATTATTCTGGCCTGTATTGTCAATATTTTGAAAATCTTGAATCAATTCCGACTCAAGATCGAATTCTGGCACATCCCCAGATGACGCATTTGTTACTGTTGCACCATCTTCAATACTGCCAACAAGGTTCGCCAATGCAGCGAGCGGATCATACTCGCCATTTTCCTGACTAACGGTTGAATTACCTATATAATTAGCACGTGTGATTGGGCTTACACGTTCAGCACTGGACTCTTTTGCCATTATCACTTTCCGCTGCAGTTCAGCCGTTCACTTATAGCCCGATTTTGTCCAAATAGGGTCCATTAATAAACGAATTCACCAACACTCTATAACGCAAATCATCGAATTGAAAGATTTACCGCATTTCTTCTGGTGCTTCCGCCCCAATTATTGCAAGACCAGAAGTCAGAACTGATCCAATTGATTTGACAAGTGCAAGCCTCGCCAAAGTCAATTCTGGCAATTTAGGGTTAATAAACCGTAATTCCGGTCGGTCATTGCCCCGATTCCAATGTGTATGTAGGCTGCTTGCCAGCTCAAACAAGTAAAATGCGATCCGATGCGGCTCATGGGTTTTGGCTGCAGCCTCTACAATTTTTGGATATTCAGAGAGCTTTTTGATCAATTCGATCTCAGAATCATCAACTAACAGGCTCAAATCAGCTACGGCCAGCGATTGATCACTGGTATCAATATCGGCAGCATCACGCCCAACCTGGCGAAACACCGAACAGGTACGAGCATGGGCATACTGCACGTAAAATACAGGATTATCCTTTGATTGCTCCACCACTTTGGTGAAATCAAAATCGAGCGGCATATCGTTTTTCCGATAAAGCATCATAAAACGCACCGCATCACTGCCAACCTCATTCACCACATCGCGAAGGGTAATAAAATCGCCCGAACGCTTCGACATTTTGATCGGCTTGCCATCTCGGAAAAGTTTGACCAACTGGCAAAGGCGAACGGTGAGCTTGGTTTTACCACCGGAAATTGCCCTGGCAACAGCTTCCAGCCGCTTCACATAGCCACCGTGGTCAGCGCCTAATATAAATATAGTCTCATCAAAACCGCGCTGAAATTTATCGAGGAAATAGGCAACGTCTGCCGCAAAGTAGGTATAAGAACCATCTGATTTTACCAGCGGACGATCTATATCGTCACCAACTTCGGTCGAACGAAACAACAATTGTTCCCGGTCCTCCCAATCCTCAGGCTTTTGTCCCTTTGGCGGCGGCAAAGTGCCCTGATAAACAAAGCCCTTCGCACGCAAATCTTCAATCGCATCTTCAATCTTGGATTTATTGCCCTTAACCTCATGCAGGGAACGTTCGGAAAAGAACAGATCATGGCGCACATTCAGGGCCGCAAGATCCGCCCGGATAAGGTCCATCATAGCATCAATTGATACAGGCTTGAAAATTGGCAGCCATTCATCTTCGCCAGCGTTTAAAAACCTGTCACCATATTTCTCCGCCAGCATTTTTCCAACGGGCACAAGATAGTCACCAGGATATAGCCCTTCGGGTATCGCCCCGATATCCTCGCCCAACGCTTCCCGGTAGCGCAAAAACACAGAACGCGCCAAAACATCAATCTGCCCGCCCGCGTCATTGACGTAATATTCGCGCGTCACGTCATATCCGGCAAAATCCAGCAGGTTTGCTAAAGCATCGCCAATGACCGCCCCGCGACAATGCCCCACATGCATCGGGCCAGTGGGATTGGCAGAAACATATTCCACATTGACTTTTTGGCCATTGCCAAGGCTCGAACTGCCAAAAGTGGTTCGGTTTTTCAATATATCAGCAAGTTGCGCAAACCAGAATGAAGGCTTTGCAACAATATTGATGAAACCCGGCCCGGCAACCACGGCACTTTCAACATCCTGGTCTTTTACCAGTTCGTCGACGATAATCTCAGCCAATTGCCGGGGGTTCATTCCAACCTGCTTGGCCAGAACCATTGCCGCATTGGTTGCCAAATCACCATGTGAGGAATCTCGTGGCAATTCGACCGACAAACGCTGCAAATTAATTTCAGGATTATCTTTAAAATCAATCGATTCAATAGATTTTTTAATCTTTTGCTCGAATAGAGTAAATATGCTCATGGAACAATTGCCCTGTGGTGAAACGATTGATGCGATTTTCAACTCAAATTAGTAGCTGAACAAATGGCGATATTGGGAGAAATTCTGCCGTGCTCTAACCCAGATCAGGTGTTGCGTCAAACAGGCGCCGATGTTCAGATATTGCGTAAGGGTCTGACTGGCCAGCAAGAAAATCAGATATGCGTCTTGCCCGGTCAAACTCATCCAATTGCCCAAGGCCTTCTGACCAACCTTCCGGCAGTTCTGCCCGGCCAGAAAAATAGGCCTCAAACAAGTCCCTGATAATCGCCTCAGCACCATCCATCACCCTCATAACCTGTTCATGACGATACATATTTTCAAACAAAAATGATTTCAATTCACGTTCCTTGGCGCTCATTTCTGTCGAAAAGCACCCCATCACCTCTCCGGCTTGGCGAACATCTTCCACATTGGCTGGGTTGTGAGCCTCCAGCCGCCTCACCGTCTCATCAATCACATCTTCAACCATAATGGTTATTTGCCGCCGGATAAGCTCATGGTTCATCCGGCTTGAATTAAGTTTGGGATATTGGGCCTTCACATCCGCCAACAACTCACCGGCAAGCGGAACATTGGCAAGATCATCAAGGCAAAACAACCCGGCCCGCAATCCATCATCTATATCATGATTATCATAGGCAATATCATCAGCAATTGCCGCCAATTGCGCTTCCAGCCCCGGCCAACTCCAAAGCTGCAAATCCTGCAACTGGTTATACTCAACAATTTGCGCCGGCAGGCCTTCAAGTGATTCGGGCCTGTTTTCATCTATTAAAGGCCCATTGTGCTTGGCCAGACCTTCCAGCGTTTCCCAACTAAGATTTAACCCGTCGAAATCGGCATATTGACGCTCAAGTGCTGTGACAATGCGCAAGGATTGGGCGTTATGGTCAAACCCACCATAATCAGCCATCGCCTCGTTCAAGGCCCGCTCGCCCGCATGACCAAAAGGCGTGTGACCAAAATCATGCACCAGCGCCAGTGCTTCGGCCAAATCCTCGTCCAACTTCAATGCCCGCGCCAAAGAGCGGGCAATCTGCGAAACCTCAATCGTATGGGTCAACCTGGTGCGATAATGATCGCCCTCATGCACCACAAATACTTGGGTCTTGTGCTTGAGCCGGCGAAACGCGGTCGAATGAATAATCCGGTCCCGGTCCCGCTGAAACGCAGTACGCGTTCGGCTTGGCGGCTCGTCAATCAACCGCCCTTTGCTGTTTACCGGATCACTTGCATAGGGCGCACGATCACGCCAGCCCGGAGGCAAAATTGAAATTCGATTATTGGCCATTGCAGAAACTCCTGGCTGTTCCTACCTCTACATTAGCCTACATTAACACATATTAAAAATTCTATGTTTGGTATTTGGCCAAATTGTGATATAAAGACTTTCCTTCAAACCGGATGAGACAGATATGACCGCCGAAGCCCTGCAAAATACGACTGAAGACAATTCCAGCGTCACCATGTCAGAAAATGCGGCCAAACGGGTTGCCAAAATCATCAATGGTGAAAAAGACAAGAACGCCCTACGGGTTTCCGTCGAAGGCGGCGGCTGCTCTGGATTTTCCTACAAGTTTGATCTTGTTTCATCCCAAAATGATGATGACCTGATTATCGAACGCAGCGGTGCAACCGTATTGATCGATTCGGTTTCCGTTATGTATATGGAAGGCTCGGAAATCGATTTTGTCGATGATCTGATGGGCCAGTCATTCCAGATCAAAAATCCCAATGCCACCGCTTCCTGCGGGTGTGGCACCAGCTTTTCGATTTAAATTGGGTTATTAGACCACTTTCACATCGGCAATCTGACCACCGGTCATTTCCAACAACTGCTCCGGCGTGGTTGAAAACACATGGGCCGGAGAACCCGCAGCGGCCCAAATTTTTGGCAATTGCATCAAATCTTCATCTACGAAAATCTTGCAAGGTGATTTTTGCGCAATTGGAGATACACCACCAATGGCAAAGCCGGTAACCTCCCTCACCCACCGCCCCTTGGCTGATTCAAGCGGCTTACCCAGTAATTGTTCAATCTTGCGCTCATCAACCCGGTTGGAACCGGAAGTCAGCACCAGAACCGGTTGGTCGTCCGCTTTGAAAATCAATGACTTCACAATTTGTGACACTTCGCAGCCAGCAGCGTTCGCCGCATCTACGGCCGTGCGCGTACCTTCCGGAAATTCAAAAATCTCACCGTCATGCCCGGCCTTCAACAATGCCAAACGAACCCGGTCAACCGATCCTTTTTTCATGGAAAGTCTCTCATATTTCAACAAAAATAGTTAGATGCGTTTTAGAACCCAGACAACAATGTCTCTTGAGACCTTGTCAAAAGCCCGGTCAAGCGCCCCCACATAGTCATCATTATTGCCGCCGCTGAAGGCTACGGTTGCGCTGAATACGTTAGATTTCAACACCCGGCCACTACGGTCGCTCAACAGCCGCACGGACAATTCGATGACTGCGGTCTTCTGCCCCCCGCTAACCGCCACTTCAAATGCCCTGATCGAGGTTAAAATCTGATAATCAATTACCAGCCCATCGCCAGGCTTGGCAACAGCACCGGAACGACCCGTATTTTCAAACGCTTCCACCAGCTTGGTCTGCACCATTTTTGGCAGATCATCGCTCCATTGAGCACCTTTTAAATAGGTAATAATCGAAGGTGCCGGTTTAACAACGATGTTTTGGCTGTCGAGCGCCTTCAGCGACGTTGGCGCCTTAACCAGAATTTGCGCTCTCGTACCGACCTTCAAGCCGGAAAAATCTCGCGGCGCAGAAATATCATAGGTTTCCGGTGGAGGCGGAGCAGGCTTGAGCAACGCGCAGCCGGAAAGTTGGACGGCAAACAGCCCCACCACGCAAGCGCCAATAAGCGGCAGGTTCGTGCTTTTGCGTATGCAAAATACAGCACGATGCAATCGCTGTAACAAATTACAATCCCCAGAATATCTATTCAAATGACCGTCGCTCATTTACTCAATACTCAAATTCTTACCCGACTCGCCTTATATGCTTTTGCGGGCGAAATAGCTACCGTCTTGGCCTGCTTCCGCTCACCTGCCTAATCCCCGGCGTTCCAACTATAAACGCCTTGGGATTTCTCTCAAAATTACCAATGACCCGGTCAATCCGGTTGATGGATTGCCGAGCCTGTTTGATCAACACTTCAGCTTCCCGCAAACCTCGATTGGAAAACCGTGTAAGCCCTTTGGATATTTCAGCAATCCGCGCATCAAGATTAACCGCCAGCTTTCTAAAATCGGCCAGGGTTGCGCGCGCATCGGCCATCAGGCCTTCGCCATTGCCGCCGCCTAACATGCCATCGAGCTTAGTCAAGATGCCATCCACCTTGGTCGAAGATTTGTTCAACCGACTGGCAAGTTCCTGAGCATCCGTAATGATTTGATTGATATCATCAGCACGATTACGAAATTTGGCCGTGACCGTGGAAACATCCTCAACAATGGTCGAAGCACCTTTCGCCGTCTTTTCCAGATTATCAACCACACTGGCAATCCGGCTGGCGTCAATTGCAGAGACTACCGATGATGCCCCCTCAATTGTTGTGCCAAGATCATCAATCAGTTTTGCAAGCTTGGTCGTATCAACCGCAGAAACCAGCTTCTTGGTTTCCTCCGACGCCTTGCCAAACTCATCAAAGGCAGAATTGATTTTATCAACTTCAATTTTGGCCACAAATGCAGATGCATCTGAAATGGTCTTTTCAATTCCATCGGCAATTCTTGTCACCTGATCCGGCTTCAGCGCGGCAAGCGCATCATTGGCACGGCTAGCCGCCTGATCAAGGTTCTTTAGTGCCGAGTTCACCCTGTCCGCATCAATTGCGGCAATCAGAGTTGAAGCGTTATCAACAGTTTTACCAATATTATCAACGATTTCACCCACCCTTTCAGGCTTGACTGCTGCAACAATTTTCTTTGCGTCTTCAGAAATTTTCGAAATATTTTCCAAAGTATCCTTGATGTTACTGGCTTCCACATCCGCCACAATTTTGCGGGCGCTGGTTGCAGCTGAACTTAAATCATCAATCGCCGTGCCAATTTTTTCCGGACTTACGCTGGCGACCAGAACATCGACTTTGCCAAGCGTCTTGTTCAACCCATCCGAGAATTTATTCAATTGTTCTGCAGCGCTGGTAATTTTATCAACGACCTTTGAGACATCTTCCCGCGAGGCATTCAACGTCTGGGAGAACCCTTCGAGATTGGCGATCGTTTTACGAACGGCTTCGGGATCAATCGCCTTGACCACATCTTCGGCTCCTTTAATCATCCCATCCAGTTTTGCAGACAGGGCCTCAATGGTCTTGCCAATATCGGCAGTTGCCGAAAGGAAGGTTTCAACCCCATCTGCATTCTTCGCCAAAGCGTCTGAAAACACCTGTGCATTGGAGATTGTCTTGCTGAGACTTTCGCGATTTTCAATCAAAAAGGACTCGACAGTACTCATCACCTTTTCGGTACGATTAGCGATCGAATTCACCTTGGCAACAAGTTCGTTGAGGGCAGCCGGTTCCGCATCAATTGACGGCACTGTCCCCTCTGGCATATCGGCCAATCCCAATATGTTGCTTGCATCAGGTGACCCACCTTCAAGCTGAATAAACGCCCCGCCAGTAAAACCCTGAATGCCAATACTGGCTTTAGTATCACTGCGCACTGGAGTTTCCGCGTCAATTTTCACTTTGGCAATAACGAATCGCGGCGCATTGGCGGCAATAGCCAGGCTTTGAACTGTGCCAACCTGAATGCCGTTAAACAGGACCTGGGACCCTTTAACCAATCCGGTAACCGAGCCTTCAATCTTAATATCCATATCGACATAGGTGCGCTGTTCATTATATCGCCCGAGCCAAACGACAAATACAAACGCTAACGCCAGAGTTATCAGCGTAAACACACCAACGGTGACATAATTGGCTTTGGTTTCCATTGAAATATGTAATTCCCTGTTAGGCTTGCTTAATTATAGACTATATTCACGCAACCACAATCGAACGGGCGCGTTTCCCACGAAAATAGGATTGCACCCAAGGATCGTCAAATTCCAGCATTGTTTGCAACGGCCCTTCAACCAATACATGCCGATCACCCAATACGGCAATACGGTCGCAAACAGAAAACAGACTATCCAGATCATGTGTAACCATAAATACGGTCAAACCAAGTGTATCGCGAAGTTTGGCGATTAACTCATCAAAATCAGATGCACCAATTGGATCGAGCCCCGATGTTGGCTCATCCAGAAACAAGATTTGCGGATCAAGCGCCAATGCACGGGCAAGTGCCGCCCGCTTGATCATGCCACCAGATAATTCCGACGGATATTTGGTGGCTGCTTCCTCCGACAATCCTACTAGATTGAGTTTCAACATAGCCAGCTCATCCATCAAACTTTGATCAAGATGCAAATATTCCCGCATCGGCATTTGAATGTTTTCAAGCACATTTAAAGACGAGAACAATGCACCATGCTGAAAAAGCACCCCGAGCTCCTGATCAATAATATTGCGGATTTTCGGATCAGATTCGGCAAATTCCACACCCAGAATTTCGATTGACCCTTTCTGCTTGGGATTCAAATCAAGAATACTGCGCAGCAATACAGATTTACCGGAACCAGAAGCGCCGACAAAACCCAGTATTTCACCGGAGTAAATATCAAGGTCAAGCTTGTCCAGCACCAGATGACTGCCAAAACCAACAGAAAGATCGCGTATCTTGATCATCACTTTTGAACGCTCGCTCAATAATCTATCACTCCATAGAATATCGCAAAAAGACCATCAACAACAATAACGACAAATATCGCTTTCACCACCGCTGATGTTGTGTGCCGGCCAAGTGATTCCGCACTACCGGATACTTTCATACCTTCAATGGATGCTACCAATCCGATGATCAGCGCCATAAACGGTGCTTTAATAAGGCCGGAAAACACGGTGGTAAAATCAATGGCGGTGCGCAAATTTCCGATAAACAATGAGGGCATTATATCCACATAGACCCAGGAAATAACAATAGCCCCCAACATGCCGAACAAATCGGAGACGATTGTCAGCATCGGTAAAACGATGATCAAGGCCATGATTCTTGGAAAAATCAAAACGCCAACAGGGTTAAGCCCCATAACCGTGAGCGCGTCGATTTCCTCGCGCATTTTCATCGAACCAAGTTCAGCAGTGATCGCACTTCCAGTGCGGCCCGCCACCATAATGGCGGTCAACAATACGCCAATTTCACGAAGGTGCAGAATGCCTACCAGATTGACCACAAAAATTTCCGCGCCAAACACTTTCAGCTGCAAAGCCCCCTGCTGGGCAATGATAATACCAATGAGAAACGACATCAGTGCAATAATCGGCACGGCCTGCAAGCCCATAACATCCATTTGATGAATGATCGACACAGGGCGAATACCACCGGATTTACCCGGTTTCATCTGCGCACCTCTGATAGATGCCCCAATTATATGGGCCGCCATAATAAAATCAGTACCAAAACCGGACACGGTTTTTCCAACTCCAGAAAAAACCCGATTAAACAGGCTGTCTGGTTTGGGGGCCTGTAAGGGCTTAAATGGGATAGCAACGGCGGCCAGCAATTCCAGATGACGATCATTGCCCGATGAAATATCAATAGGCTGATTGCGCGCCTTGCACGTGGCCACAAGCCGATGAATTATCCATGCTCCCGCCGTGTCAAGCCGCACAATCCCACCCAAATCGACAAATACAGGCAATGTGCCGGGCTCATTTTCCAGCTGCTTCAATTCCCGATCCACCAGATGCACGCTTGGCCCGGTCCATGTCCCGGCCAACACAATAGCGATCTTCCCTGCATCCCGGCTTATCGCCAGTTCTGCAACAATGTCTTCATCAACCTCGCCAATGGAAATATTCATGAATACGTTTTTCGTTCTATAGATTGAGGCCGCGTTACGGTTTAGGATCATGCCCTATTAACACAGAGCATTGGTAACGTCAGCCTTTCAAACAGATAAGAGCAAGATGAGAACAATAAATTTTATTCAACAATCCTGGCCAATTCATGGAACATTTGCAATCTCCAGAGGCAGTCGCACAGAAGCATTGGTAATTATCTGCGAAATTACCAACACCAATGCAAAAAACATAAAATCAATCGGCCGGGGCGAATGTGTGCCCTACGCCCATTATGGCGAAAGCATTGAAAGCGTATTGCAGCAGTTGGAAAGCGTAAAACCCGCACTTTTAACCGGTGCTGGCCGCAAAGAATTGCAATCGCTGTTGCCGCCGGGCGCGGCTCGTAATGCGGTCGATTGTGCCCTATGGGATTTGCAGGCCAAGCAATCGAACACCAGTGTTGCCAAGCAAATTTGCCGCACATCTCCCAAAGCCCTTGAAACCGCCTATACGATTTCAATCGGCACACCTGCGGCAATGGCCAGCGCCTGCAAAAAAGCTGCAAGGCCATTGTTGAAGGTCAAAGTCGGGGGCGAAGAAGACGCAGAACGAATCATCGCCATTGCAAATGCTGCCCCGCAAGCCAGCATTATTCTTGATGCCAATGAGGGCTGGAACGAAAGTAACATCGAGGAAAATCTGAAGATTGCAGCCGATGCCGGCATTGCCCTGATCGAGCAACCGCTGCCCGCTGGCAAGGATGAAATATTGCGGCACATTCCCCATCCGGTGCCAATTTGCGCCGATGAAAGCGCCCATGTGACCAGCGACCTTGAGGGGCTTGTCGGCCTTTATGATGTGATCAATATTAAACTCGATAAAACCGGCGGGTTGAGCGAGGCATTGGCGATGCGCGACAAGGCAAGGGAACTGGGTTTTGGCCTGATGGTCGGCTGCATGGTGTCCACATCGCTTTCAATGGCTCCAGCACAACTATTGGCGCAAGGGGCCGAATTTGTTGATCTCGATGGCCCGCTGCTGCTGGAAAAAGATTGCCCCAACGGTCTGATTTATGAAGGCGCAATGGTGTATCCGCCAACGGCAAAATTATGGGGTTAAAAATTATCCGCGAGCGCCTTTTGCAGCACATCAGGGTCGATATTCCCACCCGATAACATCACGACAACATTTTTATCCCGGCATTCAACTTTGCCGGTAAGCAGGGCCGCCAGAGCCACCGCTCCTCCCGGTTCGACCACGCATTTAAGTTCGTTAAAGGCGAAGGCAACCGCTTGAAGTGCCTCATCATCGCTCACCACATAGCCATGCGGAATATTGCCATTGATAATTGAGAAGCTGATTTCGCCAGCCATCGGCGTAATAATCGCATCACAAAGTGACCCGCTGGTTTTTCCATTGGCAAGACGTTTGCCAGCCCTGAGCGAACGATCATAATCATCAAAGCCTTGCGGCTCGACCGGGTAAATTTGAACATCTGGAAAACCATTTGAAATTGCCAGATAAAGCCCGCACAGCAACCCACCACCACCGGCAGGGGTTAAAACCATATCGGGCGCTATATTTTGCGCCTTTAATTCTTCAACAATTTCAAGCCCGGCCGTGCCCTGACCTGCAATCACCGGTACATAATTATAAGGATGAACAAGTATCGCACCTGTATCTTCAGCCAGCTTATTGGTAATCGCATCGCGGTCGCCGGTAGCGCGATCATAGGTTACAACCTTGGCACCTGAACGCTCGGTTCGCGCCCGTTTGATCGCTGGCGCATCCTCAGGCATAACGATTGTCACATCGACCCCAAGCAGACGACCGGCCTCGGCCAGCCCCTGTGCATGATTGCCGGATGAACAGGCAATTACGCCATGCTTTTTGGCTTTCTCACCAAGTGCAGCAATTGAATTATAGCCGCCGCGAAATTTGAAACTGCCAGTGCGTTGTAAACATTCAGCTTTAAGGTAAACGCGTGCGCCAAGCATTTCGTCGAAGATATGAGAGCGCAACAACGGCGTTTTATAAGCTATACCCGCAAGACGGGTTTGCGCCGAGATTACATCATCAATTGTTGGAACACTCATCATTTAATCCTGCAATCAGTCCACAATAATGCCGCCCTAACAGGATTACAGCATTCAAACAAACCGGTTTACGATATTTTCCAAAAATTCCTGCCGCCCGGATTTCGGTTGTGGGTCCAAAGCACGCTTTTCCACATCGCCGGCAAGGTCTGCAAGCGATAACTTTCCGCCAACAATCTGCTGGCCACGTTCGCTATCCCAGCCTGCATATCGTTGATCAACATGACCAGACAATGCACCGCTTTCAATCATTTTTGCCGCCGCTTTTAGCCCGCGCGCACAACAATCCATCGCGCCCGCATGGGCGATTAGCAAATCATCCGGCTCAATTGATTGTCGGCGTAACTTCGCATCAAAATTTGTGCCACCGCTGGTAAAACCGCCACCTTGCAGAATATGATAATAGGCCAGCGCCATTTCCGGCACATTATTGGGAAACTGATCCGTATCCCAGCCGGATTGATAATCATTGCGGTTCATATCAACCGAACCAAAAATACCCAGCGCATTGGCGGTGGCAATTTCATGCTCGAAAGAATGACCGGCCAAAATCGCGTGGCCCTGCTCGATATTCACCCTCACCTCATTTTCCAGACCATAGCGTTTGAGAAAACCATAGACCGTTGCCACATCATAATCATATTGATGCTTGGTCGGCTCCTGCGGTTTTGGCTCAATCAAGATCTGCCCGTCAAAACCAATCTTGTGTTTATAATCAACCACCAGATTGAAAAACCGGCCCATCTGGTCCATTTCCCGCGCCATATCGGTGTTGAGCAGGGTTTCATAACCCTCACGCCCGCCCCACAAAACATAGTTTTCACCACCCAGACGCTTGGTCACATCCATGCAGGATTTTACCGTCGCTGCCGCATATGAAAAAACATCCGGATCAGGATTGGTGGCAGCCCCCGCCATATAGCGACGATGGGAAAACAGATTGGCCGTGCCCCACAACAGCTTTACTCTGGTCGCTTGCATTTTTTCGGCAAAATAATCGGCGATTTCATTTAGGTTTCGAGTGCTTTCAGCAAAACTTTCACCCTCCGGGCGCGCATCCGCATCGTGAAAACAAAAATAGGGCACACCAAGCGCCTCAATCATTTCAAACGCCACATCGGCTTTCAGTTTGGCCGCGTCCATCGTGTCGCCCATTTTATCGGCAAACCACGGGCGCTCAAATGTCTGCCCGCCAAACGGGTCATTACCGGGCCAGCAAAACGAATGCCAATAGCAAACAGCAAAGCGCAGGTGATCCTCCATCCGCTTACCCATAACCATCTCATCAGGATTGTAATACCGGAAAGCAAGCGCGTTTTCGCTCGCTTCCCCTTCAAAGGGGATGGTCGTCACATCACCAAAAAATCCGCTGCTCATGGGCTTGCTCCTCGCACTATGCTTTCAGGGCTGGATAAAGAGATTTATATTTCAAATACGCATCATCGAAGGCAGACAGGAGTGACCGATCCGGTTCAATCGTTGCTTCAATTTCAGGCGGTAGACATATTTCGCCGGGGGGCACATTATCCGCCGCCATAATCGCCAGACGCGCCGCACCAAAGGCCGCGCCATAATCACCCGAAGCGGGCAAATCGACCGGCATATTGAGAATGGTCGAAATAGCTTTCAGCCAGTAGGACGAATTTGAACCGCCACCAATCGCAGTTACCCGCTCAATTTTGGTGCCTGCTTCAGCCAAAGCCTGCACGCAATCCCTAAAGGCGAAACCCACACCTTCCAGCACGGCTCGGGTCAAATCCTTGCGCTCATCTAAATGGGAAAGTCCGGTAAAAGCACCGCGAATTGTAGCATCATTATGTGGTGTGCGTTCGCCGGAAAGATAGGGCAAAAACATCACCTCACCGGGGGCTACAAGCGAATTTCCAAGTTCAGCCGTCAATTCATTTGGTGATTGCCCGGCAATCCGCGCATACCAGTTTAGCGCATCAGTTGCCGACAAGATCACCCCCATCTGATGCCATTTATCCGGCAGCGCGTGGCAAAAAGCATGGACCGCACTTGCCGCATTCGGCAGATATTCATCATTGGCAGCAAACAAAACGCCAGATGTGCCAAGCGACAGAAACGCCGAGCCTTTATCAACAATACCCATGCCAATGGCAGATGCCGCGTTATCACCACCACCAGCAGCAACAATAATATTCTTCGGCAGGCCAAACTCTTCGGCAATCTCATCGCGTAATCTGCCCGCAACCTGGTTACCCTCAATAATTTCCGGCATTTGCGAAAGGTTCATTTCACAATGCTCAAGCAATTCAGATGACCATTGGCGCTTGCCCACATCAAACCAGCTGGTGCCTGATGCATCAGAAGGATCGGACAAATATTCACCCGTCAGCCAAAACCTCAGATAGTCCTTCGGCAATAGCACTTTTGCGACCCTGGCAAATATTTCAGGCTCATTTTGTTGCACCCAGATGAGTTTTGGCGCAGTAAAACCCGGAAAAACAATGTTCCCCGTAAGCGCTCGAAATTCTGGTCTTGCATCAAGCGCTGCCGCCTCTTTGAAACTTCGCGTATCATTCCAAAGCATGCAGGGGCGCAAGACGTTATCCCCCGCATCAAGCAGAGTTGCCCCGTGCATCTGGCCTGAAAGACCAATCGCCCGGACTTTGCCAAATTGTTCGCTATGCAGTGACTTTAATTCACGCAGCGCATTGCTGCTGGCGGCAATCCAGCTTGCCGGGTCCTGCTCGCTCCAGCCCGGATGGGGGCGCTCAACATCAAGTGCAGAGCTGGCTGAGTCGATAATATTCTGCTGCCCGTCAAGCAATAAAACTTTGACCGCCGAGGTTCCAAGATCAATGCCAAGATACATGAGTTCGTCGTCCTTAATTGAGGGCTTTATATCTTAATTGCACCGGGACCGGGCGTTGCAGCTTCAGGGCATTTGCCCGCAATGATCATGCCCAGCACTTCATCCTTGGTCACATCACTGGTTTTTGCAGCACCAACAATCTGGCCATTTTTCATAACGATCACCCGATCCGCCAGCTCAAACACATCTTCAATGTCGTGGCTGATCAGGAAAATGCCAATGCCGTCTTTCTTCAGTTGCAAAATCAACTCGGCCACCTGCGCCGTCTCTTCCGGGCCAAGTGCGGCGGTCGGCTCATCCATAATCAGAATGCGCGCATTAAACAGGATAGCGCGGGCAATCGCCACCGATTGCCGCTGGCCGCCGGAAAGCGCCTTGACCGGGTCCTTGAACTTCTCAAATCGCGGATTAAGACGGCCCATGACCTTGCGGGCTTCAGACTCCATTGCAGAATCATCCAGCGTGCCCCAACGTGTGCGAAGCTCGCGGCCCAAAAACAAATTGGCCGCCGCATCCAGATTATCCGCCAGCGCCAGAGTTTGGTATATCGTCTCGATACCGTAGGCCTTTGCATCACGCGGATTGGTGATCTGCGCAACTTGGCCATTCACTTTAATCTCGCCCGTATCGCGCAAATAGGCGCCCGACAAAATCTTGATCAGGGTCGATTTCCCGGCCCCATTATGGCCCAGAAGGCCCACAACCTCGCCCGGAAATAGATCAACGCAGGCGTGATCCACCGCCTTGATGCCGCCAAAGGCAATTGAAATATCGCTCATTTCCACCAGCGGAGCGGATGATGAATTATTCTCAACCATAATATCCACCCCCTATGCTGATTTCTTGCGATAAAGCGTATCCAGCCACACGGCCAGAACCAGCACGCAACCGACAACGATTTGCTGAACCGCTGAATCAAACCCCACCAACACCATGCCCGATTGCAGTGATTGCATCACCAGCGCTCCCAACATCGCCCCGTATATGGTGCCGATACCGCCAGCAAATGATGTGCCGCCAATAACGGCAGCGGCGATCACATAAAGCTCGTCCAACTGCCCCAACGCATTGGTGGCAGAATTTAGGCGCGCACTGGCAATAACCGCAGAAATGCCCACCAGCGCCCCCATTAGGGCAAAGATCATCATGGTCATGCGCTTGGTATTAATGCCTGCAAGTTCAGCTGCTTCCGGGTTGCCACCAATGGCAAAAACATAGCGGCCAAAACGGGTGCGCGTGGTAAGGAACGTCATGAATATGCCAACCGAAATCGCAACCAGTACCGGGATTGCAAATCCGTGAGAAATGAACAGCCCGCCCTCGGGCATTTCCATATTATTAGCGGCCAGATGGCGCTTGATGATACCCTTCGGCCAGGGATAGGCATTCATCACCATAACGGTGCCGATCACCAGCGCAGAGCCGACAACACCAATCAGCCATTCTGCCCACATCGGGCGCAAGGGAAACCGAAATCGAATGCGCTGCCTGCGCCCGGAAATAAGCAGGGCGATAATACCAATGCAGGCCAATATGCCAAATATCCAGCTACCGGTTGAACCAATGGTGCCGTAAGGCCCGCCACCGATTAACGCGAAGGTGCTGTCCACCGGCGCAATGGTCTCACCACGCGCCACCCACCACGCAGAACCGCGCCATATGAGCAGCCCCCCGAGCGTTACAATGAACGCCGGAATGCCTAGATAGGCAATCAAAAAGCCGTGGAAGGCACCAATCATTGCGCCAAACAAGATGCCGACAATAACGGTAATGACCCAGATCATCGGGTGGTCAAGGCCAAGATATTTAGGCAATATCCATACCTGAATAACCCCCATAATCATCGCCGTCACCCCAAGCAGAGAACCGGCGGAAAGATCGATATGACGGGTGACGATCACCAGCACCATGCCGGTCGCCATAACCGCAATTGAAGAGGTTTGAACGGAAAGGTTCCACAGGTTTCGCGGCGTTAGAAACGCACCAAAATCATTGAATATTAGTCCGTAGTAATGAAAGCCAACCCATATCAGCAGCAGCGCGCCGATCATCCCAAGCATTCGCGTATCAACCTCAGTGGCTCGCAAAAACCTTACCAAGGCACTGTCTTGATGATCAACTGGCTCTTCGTCCGGCTTCTGCAATTCATCGGACATCAAATATCCCCCGCCTTTTTTGCTCCCGATTTACAAAAGAGCGATCGCAATTAGTTTTAAATTTCAGTAAAAATAATGGCCGCGTTACAGTGTGCGACGCGGCCATTATGGGTTCATTTATTAGCGTTACGCAATTAGCAACCACCAACCATGCCGGCTTTAACGCCTTTACATGCGGTGGCTTTATCAATCCAGCCCGCATCAATCACCACAGAGACATTGTCTTTGGTGATCGCAGTTGGTTTCAGCAAAATTGCATTAACTTCAACGCCGCGCTTGCCGCCAGAGAATTTCCCAACGCCGGGCACATCGGACATTGATTTGCCTTGCGACAGCAGGATTGCGGCTTCTGCGGCAATCTTGCCAAGCGCGCGGGAATCTTTCCACACTGAAACAAGCTGGGTTCCAAGCGCGACACGATTGATCGCCGCCAGATCACCATCCTGGCCAGTCACGGGTACAGAACCCGCCATGCCTTGCGCCGAAAGGGCCGCAACAACACCACCAGCCATACCGTCATTTTCAGAAATCACAGCATCGATTTTGTTGTTATTGGCAGTTAGCATTTGCTCCATATTACGCTGGGCATTTTCAGGCTTCCAGCCATCGGTGAAGGCCTCGCCCACATTTTTGATTTTGCCCGCATCCATATTTGGCTTCAAGACTTCCATAATGCCCTGAAACAGGAATGTGGCATTTGGGTCGCCAGAATCACCTTTGATGAAGGCGCAATTGCCGGAATCTTTAACTTTCAACATTTCAGCAGCCATCAACCGGCCAACACCAACATTGTCGAAAGTAATGTAGAGCGAGTCTGGATGCTCAATTTGCACATCATAGGCAATCATCGGAATGCCCTCAGCTGAGGCTTTTTCAACCGCTGGCAAAATGGCTTCAGAGTCAAAAGGCACAATCATCAGCACATCAGCACCTTGCGCAATGAGCGATTCCACATCGGTCAATTGCTTGGCAGCGGACCCCTGCGCATCGGCAGAAATATACTTATCGCCATTGGCTTCAACAATTTTTTTGATAACGGCTTCATCCCGTTTCCAACGCTCTTCCTGAAATATTTTCCATGAAACAGCAATGGTTTTACCAGCCGCAACCGCGCTGCCAGTAAAGCCAGCAACACTGGTAATGCCCGCAATTGACGCGGCAAATACTGCGCCCATAAGGACGGTTTTTAATTTTTTCATTGATCTCTCTCCCGGTGCACCAAGCACATTTCATAACATCCAGTCGATTTTTCGTATCAATCCACTGCGCAAGAGGCCTTTAATTCGAGCCTCAAAATAAATAGTGACTCAGGAAAGATCATGTGTCAACTTGAATTCTGGATTTTCACGCGCCCGCCTTGTAAAGACCTCAAGGTGGGTGAATCACAGGGGAGTTTTATGACAGAAATAGTGCGTCCGGAAACCATCAGGCGGCAAAACCGGTCAACAGTTCTGGCCGCGTTGCGCGCCGATGGTCAGATGTCACGCACCAAAATCAGTCAGATAACCGGGTTAAGTGCGGCAACGGTTACCGCGATTACTGCCGATCTAATCTCAGCAAATGTTCTAACCAGCCTCACCGATACCGACCAAACTCCCACACTGCGCGGCCGCCCAAGAGTTGTACTCGCCTTTAACCCGGAATTTGCCTCAATCGGTGTTATTGCCCTGCAATTAAACAAGATTTCTGTTTCAATCCGCGATTATCAGGGAAATTCGATTGCCGAAGAAACCGCAAATATTCCCACCCGCGAATTATCCGGCGATCAATTGCTTTCCGCTCTTTCCTCGCTGTTTGAAAAGGCAATGGCTAACGTCACCACCCATCCATTGATGCATATTGCTGTTGGCGTGCAGGGCACCACCGATGTGACAGATAAAGAACTATTGTGGTCGCCCATAACCCGGGAAAAGAATGTTCCGATCGCCGAGCATTTTGCAAAACTGTTTGGTGTGGCTGCAAGCGTGCATAACGATTGCAACATGATTGCCTGCGCATTGCGCTTTAACCAGCCGGAAATTTATCATTCAGATTTCGCCGCCATTCTGCTCTCCCACGGCATTGGCATGGGGCTTTACCAAAACGGCCAATTGGTGAAAGGCAAATATTCCTCGGCCTCAGAATTTGGCCACATGGTTCATATTCCCAATGGTGCTTTGTGCCGCTGCGGCAGACGGGGCTGTATTGAAGCCTATGCGGGCGATTACGCCATCGTTAGACGCGCTAAATGCGAAGATGGCCAAAGCCCGCCCAATGATGACATACGATATGAATTGCTCGATCAGGTGCTGCAAAAAGCCAGCGAGAACGACGGCGACGCACTGGCCGCCTATCAGGAAGCCGGCGAGGCAATTGGCGCAGGCCTTGCAAGCCTTTATGCCCTGATAGACCCCTTCCCGGTTGCCTTTATCGGCTCCGGCACCAGAGCCCACGCATTGATGGATGGCGCAATTAACAAGGCAGTTGGCAGCAGCCAGTTTAATCTGCCCGCAATTGACACCTCATTTCGATATTACCTTGAAGAAACCCCGTTAATCACCACCGGCTGCGCTATAACCGCCCTCAAAGTCGTGGATGAAAATATCAGACCCAGCCTATTATTGGAAAAAAACAGGAGCCTCCAAAGTGTCGGCTAGTCTTGTCCAATCCATTGCATTATCCGCTCTGATATTATCTGTGTTTTCAAACACCGCGAACGCCGAAGAAAACGCCTGGAGTGAAAAAGCAATCATCCAGCACACCAAACAGGCAGACTTTTCAGGCTCACTTTCAAAATCAAAACTTGAACAACTAATCGCTATTGGCGAAGGCTTGTTTTCGGCAAAATTCACCTCACTCGATGGGGCCGGCCGGCCGATGGCCACTCATGCGATCATCCCAACCAAACGCAAACGCCTGCCCTCACAAACCTTCAATCGGATTTTTGGCACAGATGCCAATTCCTGCGCCAGTTGTCACAATGAGCCAAAGGTAGGAGGTGCCGGGAATTTCACCACCAATGTATTTGTGTCGGAAGGGTTTACCGGTCAGGGTGGCTCATCAACCGACCCGCAGTTTTCCAATGAACGCAATACCAATCATTTGATGGGCGCAGGATTAATAGAACTGCTCGCCCGCGAGATGAGCGCCGATCTACATGCTGCTCGCAAGCAGGTTTTGCAAGAGGCCCGAAAGAGCAAAAAAACAGTTCGCATTGAACTGCGCACCAAAGGCGTCAGCTTTGGTTATCTCAGCGCCCTGCCCGACGGATTGGTCGATCTTTCAGAGCTTCAGGGAATTGATACCGATCTGGTAATCCGGCCCTTCAGCCAAAAAGGTGTAATGACCTCGCTGCGCCAGTTCACCATCAACGCACTCAACCAGCACCACGGTATGCAATCGGTTGAGCGATTTGGCCCGCGCTGGACCGGCGAAGCTGATTTTGATGAGGACAAGATAACCGGTGAAATTACCCTCGGTGATCTTTCCGCCCTTGTGGCGTGGCAGGCAACACTTGCACCACCGACCATCAAAACACCCAAAGATAAAGATTGGCAAAATGCCGCCCAGCAAGGCGAAAAACTGTTCTCCAACATTGGCTGTTCGAGCTGCCATATAAAGGCACTGCCACTTACCTCGCTAGATTTTGCTGATCCCGGCCCGTTTGATGCAGCTGGCACCTTACGCACAGGCGAAAACGAAAATTCGGCGATTTATAATCTGGCGCTTACTGACTGGGCGAAACGCCTGCCCAAAAATGCCAAGGGTGAGATCATGGTGCCGCTGTTTGGCGATCTAAAACGCCATGTCATTGCCGATGCTGAAGTTGCGGCCCTCGGCAATGAACTACTCTCCCAACGGTTTGTTGAACGCAGCGTTTTCATGACCAGCGAATTATGGGGCATTGGATCAACCGCGCCCTACGGCCATCGCGGCAACATGACCACGTTGAATGAGGTGATCAGCGCCCACGGCGGCGAAGCCCGCAAAAGCCGCGATTCTTATGTCGCTCTTTCAAAGACCGAACAACAAAATATCATCGCCTATTTGAAAACAATGGTGATTGAAAAATGACCATGCTCAATAAACCAATTATCGCACTGGCTCTTGCTGCTTCAGTCTTTATCCCAACCCAAACGACTTTGGCTGAAACCACCCAAAAGAACGCAACAATGGCTGGTTCAGATATTCCTGTCATGGTGGAACAGGCAATTGCCGCCGGTGTAAACCACACCTATGGCGGCCCATGGGAATTTTTTGTCGGTGGCGGTGTTGCGACGATGGATTGCAATGGCGATCGTCGCCCGGATATTGTCATGGCCGGTGGCGCCAACCCGGCGCGATTGTTTGTCAATAAAAGCCCGACCGGCGGCGCGCTAAAGTTTGAAGAAAAAGCGCTTGGCCTGAGTGTAAAAGAAACCAAAATGGTCTCCGGCATCTATCCGCTCGATATAGACAATGATGGCCATAAAGACTTGATATTATTGCGGGTCGGCAAAAACATCATCCTCAAAGGCGGAGAAAATTGCTCTTTCACCAAAGCTAATGAGACGTTGGCCTTTGATGGCGGCAAGGCCTGGTCAACCGCCTTTTCAGCCAGTTTTGAAAAAGACCAAAAGTTCCCGACACTTGCCTTTGGTAATTATATAGACCGCGACGCCCCCGGTTCACCCTGGGGCACCTGCCATGACAATATCCTGATCCGACCCATTGGCGGTAAATCCCCCGACTACAGCAATCAAACCTTGCTGACGCCGGGCTATTGCACTCTTTCAATGATGTTCACCGACTGGAATAAATCCGGCACGCCAGCCTTGCGAATTTCCAATGACCGGCAATATTATCGTGGTGGCGAGGAGCAACTTTGGCATGTGGATGCGGGCCAGCCGCCACGTCTATATTCCAGAGCCGATGGCTGGCAAAAGCTCACCATCTGGGGCATGGGCATTGCCGAGGCTGATCTTAACAATGACGGAAAACCGGAATATGCATTGACCTCAATGGGTGATACAAAAATCCAAAGCCTCGACAGTGATGCAGATGGTCAACCGATCTACCGCGACATTGCATGGGAGCGTGGCGCAACTGCCCACCGCCCCTATACGGGTAATGATTTAAAACCGTCGACCGGCTGGCATTCCGAATTTGCCGATTTCAACAATGACGGCCTGCTTGATCTTTTTATCGCCAAGGGCAATGTGGAAAAAATGCCTGATTTCACCAAATTTGACCCGGATAATCTGTTGCTTGGCCAACATGATGGCACATTTGCTGAAGCCGGAAAGCTGGCCGGTATTGCATTAAAAACCCGAGGGCGTGGCGCAACGATCGTTGATCTCAATATGGATGGGATGCTTGATCTGATTGTCATAAACCGCGAGGCACCCGCCAGCATATTCAGAAATACCGGCGGCAAAACCAAATCCAAACCACGCCCGATGGGCAATTGGTTGCAAATTGAATTGCAGCAGAATGGCCCGAACCGCGATGCAATTGGTGCGCTTATCTCGGTCAAATCCGGCAATGTGAACCGCACCCGCAAAATCAGCATCGGTGGTGGTCATGGTTCCGACAGTCTGGGCTTTGTTCATGTGGGGCTTGGCGTTGCCGAACGCGCCCAGGTCCGGGTTAAATGGCCCGATGGCTCATGGAGCGCACCTTACCGCGTTTTCGCCAATAATTTTGTTGTTATCAAAAAAGATGATGCCGATGCCCGCTACTGGTATCCACAATAGGAAATTATTGAAACTCAGCGCACCAAAACGGCACAAGTGCGGTCGGTCGATAAGGCCGCGCCGTCGCAGGCATGAGCAAATGCGAATTTGCCGTGAGACAGATAATGGTGCAGCGTGGCGGAGAAACCTCGAACACTCTCCCAAGGCCACAAACGTGGCCCGGGCCAATAGACCGCCCCCGCGGAGCGCAGCCCGAAGGGCGACAGCGTGAGCGAGAAAATGGTGCGGTCGAGAAGACTCGAACTTCCACGGGTTTAACCCCACAGCGACCTCAACGCTGCGCGTCTACCAGTTCCGCCACGACCGCATCGCCACTATATATTACTGGTCGCGCGCATTTAGCAAACATGTGCCCCACACACAAGGGCGAAACAGTAAATTAGTGCGTTTCTTTCACGCTGGACAATCATAGTTTCTATTGCCATATCAAACCCATGAGAACACCGCGCCAAAACCTGCAACAAAATCTCCATTCCAGGAATGATAATCCACCGGTAGATTGGATTGTTCAACCCGGGCTGGTTGACTATGTGAGAGCTGTCGATTTCATGGAAAAGCGCGTTGATGCCATTTTTAAAGGCGAGGCAAATGAATGCGTCTGGCTGGTAGAGCACCCTGCCCTTTATACGGCAGGCACGAGCGCAAAATCCGCAGATTTGCTCGATAGATTTAATTTTCCTGTCTATAAAACCGGGCGTGGCGGCGAATATACCTATCACGGGCCGGGCCAACGTGTTGCCTATGTGATGCTTGATTTGAAACGCCGCAATCCTGATATTCGTGCCTTTGTCGCTGCACTTGAAGAATGGACAATTCAATCGCTGGAACAATTTAACATCAAGGCAGAACGGCGTGAAGATCGGGTTGGCGTATGGGTTCAACGCCCCGAAAAACCACCTTTGAATGATGGCAGCTGCTGTGAAGACAAGATCGCCGCTATCGGAATTCGCGTGCGGCGCTGGGTTTCTTTCCACGGAATATCAATCAACGTGGAACCCGAATTGGATGATTATAGCGGCATTGTTCCCTGCGGAATTAAGGGCCACGGGGTAACCAGCCTGGTGGATTTGGGGCTTCCTGTCACAATGGACGATCTGGATATGGTGCTCAATCAGCAATTTGAAAACCTGTTTGGGCCGACACGTGTTCAACCAGCATTGAAATTCAATCACTAAACTCTTTCATATTTACATAGAGTCAAGCTGGCCGCGAAGAGTGGCCCGGTGCTTATGCACGGCCCTCGCGAAGGCTGGTGCGCCACTCAAGTTGCACGTTGAGCAAACGCGAAGCGCAAAACTTGAGCCATTAGAAAAGCACCAAGTGGCCGAGAGCGAAAACGTTCAGAGCGATTCAATCAAATGATGAAACGCTCTAAGATTGTGGCCCAAGAAAATCGAAACTATCAAAGCCAAGGCCCAAATAGTTTGTCGCATACCAAAATGCCCAAAAAACAGCAGCACTTGCCAGTGTGTTGATTACCATAAGCCTCAATATGCGCTGCTTGGCCGGTGCGCTTGCAACCGTGCCCAATACCACTTCACCAGCCTCATCTTGCGTTTGCCCGCTAAACGGCAGGATCACGAACAACATAATCCACCAAATAATAAAATATATGGCGTAGGCGGTAATTCCAAGAGACATTATACTTCCTCTAATTCAACCAATGTGCCGCAGAAATCTTTCGGATGCAGAAACAATACTGGTTTTCCATGCGCGCCGGTTTTTGGTGTTCCATCACCCAACACCCGCGCACCGGCCTCAACCAAACGATCTCTTGCGGCAACGATATTTTCCACTTCATAGCAGATATGATGCATTCCGCCAGCCGGATTGTTTTCAACAAATTTGGCGATCGACGAATTCTCGCCTAATGGCTCCAGCAATTCAATCTTGGTATTGGGCAGTTCAACAAAAACCACCGTCACACCATGTTCCGGCAATGGCTGGGGTTGAGAAACATTACCGCCCAGAATATCCCGGTAAAGAGCTGTTGCAGCAGCTAAATCCGGCACAGCAATGGCCAAATGATTGAGCCGCCCAATCATAATCTACACCCTTGCCACAAATATGGTTGTCACTGGTTTTTTGCCCCAAAGCTGGCGGGCCTCGGCCCGCACGGCGCGACGGATAGCCTCACGCACTTTGCCAATATTCTTGCGTCTTTTACGCGGAATTCCCTCCAGCGCACCAACCGCTGCATCATAAAGGCAATCGTCCATCGTATCCTGATCATCAGCCATTTCCGGCAGGCCATAGGTTTCAATTTCCGGATCTGCAATCAAATCTCCATGCTTGTCAATGATAACAGACATCGAAACCTGCCCCGCATAGGACAATCCACGCCTTTCCCCAACGCCAATTTCTGCCTCGGTGCCAAGCATTTTGCCATCTTTGAAATACCGTCCATGCGGCACCTGATCAATCACCTCGGCAGGACCGGGCGCAAGCCGCAACATATCGCCATTTCGAACCGGCGCCACATCTTCAATGCCAATTTCTGCCGCAAGTGCGGCGTGCGCGCTCAAATGCGCCGCCTCCCCGTGCACGGGAACCGATATGGTCGGTTTCACCCAATCATACATCTGGCGCAATTCATTGCGTCGGGGGTGGCCAGAAACATGCACAAGCGCATCGTGGTCAGTGATAATTTCGACGCCCTGCTCAATCAGCGCATTTTGAATTTCAATGATTGACTTACCATTGCCCGGTATAATTCTGGAGGAAAATACAACCCGGTCACCGGCTGCCAAAGTGGCTTTGTGGTGCTCACTTCGAGCAAGTTTAGCAAGTGCCGCACGTGATTCGCCCTGACTGCCAGTGAGAATAACCACCAGACTTTCCCGCGGAATTGAGGCATATTCATCGTCATTCACAAAAGGCGCAATACCATCAAGATAGCCAAGTTCGCGCGCAACATCACATACCCGCAACATCGAACGGCCAAATATCATCACTTTCCGTCCGGCTTTTTCCGCCGCCATGGCAATGGAGCGAATACGGCCCACATTGGAAGAAAATGTTGTGATAAGAACCCGTCCTTTGGACTCTTCAATCACGTTGGCAAGGCTGTCTGATACCTCCTGCTCACTAGGCGACACCCCATCGCGCATGGCATTTGTGGAATCACATATCAGCGCCAGAACGCCTTCCTTGCCCAAACGGCGGAAATGCTTTTCATCGGTCTCATTGCCCAATGTTGGCGCATGGTCCATTTTCCAGTCACCCGTATGAATGAGCCGCCCGAGTGGCGTGCTGATCGCTAAAGATACAGGCTCCGGAATTGAGTGAGTGACGTTAATCGCTTCCAGTTTAAAGGGACCAGCGGCAAATTTCTCACCCGCCTTGAACACGGTCAGCGGAATATCTGGCGCATTACGCTCAGAATAACGCTTGGCTTCCAGCATTCCGGCGGTAAACGGCGTACAGAAAACCGGCGCGCGCAATCTTGGCCAAAGCGTCAACAGGGCGCCATAATGGTCTTCGTGCGCATGGGTGATAATGATCGCTTCAAGATCATCAACAACCGATTCCAAAAACCGGATATCCGGTAATATGAGGTCAACACCGGGCAATGACGGCCCGGGAAATGTGACACCAACATCAACCACAATCCATTTTCGCTTTGCCGGATTTCCATAGCCGTACATCGCCAGGTTCATGCCGATTTCACCGACACCGCCCAGCGGTACGAATACGAGATCATTTTCAGGTTTTTTCATGTTTTTCACTACCGTTTTTCTGGCCGGGGCCAAAGAATATGTCTGCTGCTGAAATAAGCGTTTCACCGGCTTCATCAGCCAGAATCAAACGACCATTTTGGTCTATTCCAACGAACTTACCACTTTTACTGGAATTATCGAATCGGGCGGTGATCATCTCACCAATCCCGATGGCTTTATTGAGCCAGAGCCGTCTGATTTCAGCAAACCCGGCGCCATTATTCCAAATTGATAAATAGTGATGCATCGCATCACTGAGCGCCAAAAATAATGCGTCCGCTGAAACCTTATAGCCCTCTTCATGCAGAGAGGTCGCCAGATAAAGTGCAGTTTTTGGTGAATGTGCACAGTTAATACCACATCCTATCACCATTGCCCGCTTGCCAGTTGGCGTTATACTCGCCTCAAGCAATATTCCGCTGATCTTCTTTTCATTAAAAAGCACATCATTTGGCCATTTGATTTTGACCGGCAGGTTATTGAATTCAACAGAAATAGATTTCTCAATTGCGGCAGCCACCGCAAGTGATGCGACGAAGGGTAAGGTAGAAGTATCCTGCACCCCTAAATCATTCACCAGCAATAGTGAGGCAAACAGGTTACCCTTATTTGATACCCATTCTCGCCCGCGCCGGGCTTTCCCGGCATTTTGCGTTACTGCTGTAATCCACAGATTGCCATCACCACCCGCCAACGCCCTTTGGATGCATTCTGAATTGGTCGAGCCTAGTTGATCAAATGCCAGATGAGAATATCCATTGCCGATATCTACCGGCAGGTCTGGAACCCGTATTTTTTCGCCTATCAGAAGAAGCTCCGCGCCGCAGTTTCGGCCGTGGTGAGCAGTGTCCCACCAAACAGAACGTAGAAAATCACAAACAACCCACTGGCACCAAGCACCAACCGCAATTCGCCCGCCATTGGCATGAATGAACCCGTAGGCTCGTCCATCCACATGATCTTAATTATCCGCAAATAGTAGAACGCACCAACCACACTGGCCAGCACACCAACAATGGCAAGCATGTATAAATGCGCCTCCATTGCCGCTAAAAATACATACCACTTGGCCCAAAATCCGGCGAGTGGTGGAATACCGGCAAGCGAGAACATCAAAGCTGTTAAAAACAATGCCATAACCGGATTGCTGGAGGAAAGCCCCGCAAGATCGTTGATATTTTCAACCATGCCATCCTTGCGGCGCATGGCCAAAATACAGGCAAATGCCCCAAGGGTCATGGCCATATAAATAACCATGTAAAGTACAACGCCGGTAATTCCAGCCTGATTGCCAGCAGCTAACCCCACCAGCGCAAAGCCCATATGGCCAATTGAAGAATAGGCCATCAGCCGTTTGATATTGGTCTGGCCAATTGCCGCAAATGCACCAAGCACCATGGAAGCAAGCGAGACAAACACCACAATTTGCTGCCAGTCG